>JBGPCF010000013.1:0-78234 GCA_041481635.1 Terriglobia bacterium
ATATCTCGCGACATCACCTGCAAGACTCGAGGCCAGGATGGATTCGCTGCTCTCCTTTCCTGTAGGGCTCTTTCATCCCCTACAACATGCCGGTTTATCCCGGCGCTCTCCGAGGGGGCGACCGTCCGTGCGCTGGTCCAGATCAGCAAGAAAGACGGGATGAGTAATCGACGGGCGACTTCCAGCCCCTTTTTCAGCACAGAAAATTCTTGCGGCTTCAAACTGTGATGGAGATTCACATTCGCCGCGATGCAAAGATTTGGGCTGGTTACAAAACCTACCACCAGACTTCGGAGACACTACTCCCATCACTTGCAGCCACCTCAAACCACGAATCGGCACTCGGGTATGCTTGAGCAGACTTTATGGCCGACCTATGATAGTCTTCGGTCGCTCGGAGAGCGATTTCCTCTTACTCAGCATGTAATTGAAACGGATGCGTGGTCATGGGACTGTTGCAGGCCCCGGTTTTCCGACGTGATTTGTGAGTGCCGCCCGTTCAATCAAATCCCCGCTGTCACCAGCGCGCTGCGGTGATTCGGATCTATTTGCATTCTGTTGCAGGGTCGCTTTAATCCTGGGCCTTCTGCTGTTTTCCCTGTCATCGCCCCTTCAGGCCCAGCCTGCCACCGCGGACTTGTTCGGCGTTGTCCATGACGCTGGCCTCGCCCCGCTTGCTGATGTCACGGTCGAACTAACCACCGGGAAACTGCGCCTCACCCAGACTACGGGCCCGGATGGAAGATTCCATTTTTGTTGTCTGCCGGCGGGAGAGTTCAAGGTTGCCTTCGGGCACAAGCGGGCATCCCGGTGGGGAGAGTTGGAACTCACGTTGTCCCCGCCTGGACGGTACTGGGTGATTGCGGAGCTGCCACTAGCCAGCTCGGGACCGTGGACATTGCGGGAAGTTCCCTTGCACGAGGTTTGTCCGGAAACCTCGACTCGTACCTACACCCGGCATGACGTTGATTGGCTGCCTTCGACCTTGAATCTCTGGAGCCTTCTCGGGCACACTGAAATTTCAGCCACGGCAGAACGCTTCGACGTTTCTGGGATGCACAGCGATGAGACCATGCTCTTTGGATCGCGCGGCGGTTCCTGGTCACAAAACAGAGTCATTTGGAACGGATTTAATTTTACCAGTGCCGACGGTGCCCGGACGCTCCTTCTTCCTGATCTTTCCACCGCCGAAAACGTGGTTTACGAAGCCCTTCCGACGGGATTTTCTCTTCCAGGCGCGGAGTTGGTGCTCCAGCCCCGCTCGGGGGGTCCCACTCAACACGGCGAGGCTCACTTCTTCTTTCAAAGTGGCGCATTGCAAAACGTCAACGTCACTCCGCGACTTCGCAGCTTCGGTATCACTGAATCGGACGAACGCTTTCACCACTTCGCCCAAGGCAACGCTCAGGTGGGCGGCCCACTCTCATCAGGCTGGACCTACTACGTCGCGGCCAGCCGGCAGCAGGCCGAGAAGTGGATTCGTAATGATCCTCTCACTGTCGCGAATTCCCTGACGACCGGGACCGCCAACTTGATGGGCGATGTTTCCCCTCGGGACCGGCTCAGTCTGGCTTGGGTGGGACAGGATTCGCGTCAGCCACAAGGCGGGGCAAGTCCTCAGGTTGCACGCGAGGCCACGCGAAACACCACCCGGACATTTCAGGGAATTCAAGGTTCCTGGACGCATATCTTTTCGTCACGAAGCCTTCTCGATGCCAGGGCGGCGTTCTCCAGCGGAAAAATCGACGCTGCCCTGCAACCAGGAACGAACCAGCCCAGCCGGGTGGAACTCTTTCCAAGTTCTGTTGATATACCCTTTGTGCCCTCAGCGGAGGCTGGCCGGCCCATCGTGGCACTATTGAACAACGTCTTCACCGGCGCAGCGCCCCTTGCCGTAGCGAGCGGCGACAGACGCTTCGAAGCGTTGCTGGACTTCCAAACCTTTCGTAACGGGCCAATGCGATCGACCCATGGAATTTCGTTGGGAGCTGAAGCGGTGTGGCTCATCACTCAAGAACAGGCTCACGCTTTCGAAAACATCAATCTGCGCTTTTTTCGGGGATTGCCGGACAGCGTCCAGGCTTTCACCGGAAGCGACACTCAAAACAGCGGCACACACTTCCGCGGGTTTGCGGCAGATAACATCAGGATGGGCGCCTTCACTTTCAACCTTTCGACTCAGGGAAGCTGGGATCGGGGAAGCAATGCACGAATCGGTGGGCTGCAAAAGAACCGCCTTGGTTGGGCCAGCGCTGGTGGGTTTGCAGGAGTGGGGTATCGGATCGGCCATCGCTATCCTACAGTACTTCGCGCTGCCGGGGCACAGCGCTACCACGAGTCTCTCATACATGCCCTGGAAGCGGTCGATCCTTCCGGGCTCGGCACATCCACTTACTTATGGAATGACGCAAATCATGACGGGAGCTTTCAAGCAGGGGAACTTGGCCCGCTGGTCAAGGTGGAAGGCGCTCCCTTCAGCCGGTTAGACCCTCAGTTGAAGCAACCCTATACCCGGGAAGTCCATTTGGAGGCGGAACAGGAGTTGCCCTGGGGGTTTGCCGTCAGCCTGCACGCTTATCGGCGCGTGGAACACCGCCTCTTGGGGTTCATGAACACCGGAGTCCCTTCGAGCGACTACGCAGCGGTGACAGTGTTCGACCCGGGCGACGATGGAGCCAGCCAGACGGGAGATGAAGCGCAGCGCGTGGCGTACAACCAAGACTCTGCTACATTAGGCAAGGATTCTTATCTCCTCACGAACCCTTCTGAAGCCAGCGGGTTTGCCGAAGGGTATGAAACTCGTCTCAGCCAGAAGGGCACGCGGCTCGAGTGGGAGTTTGCCTTCACCCGCTATCGCGCGGTGGCGCTCACGGCGCCCGGAAATGGCCCGCTGCAGAATGACTGGAGCGCCTTCGCCGTATTTAACGATCCGAATCAATCCATCAATGCCTACGGCAGCACATACTTTGATCGCGGGCTGGGAGCGCGATTCTGGGGGGCCTGCCAATTGCCCTGGTCTACACAGCTCAGTTGGATTACCAGCTTTCTCGACGGAGCTCCATACGGGCGCATCTTGCCCGTCACCGGACTAAACCAAGGGCTCTTCGGCATCCTGGCCACGCGGCGCGGTCCGGGCGATGGCAGTCCCAACGAAGGGAAGAGGACCGCCCACAACCTCACCACGGATTTGCGTCTCTCCCGAGGCTTCCGATTGTGCCGTGGACGCCTTGCCGCATCGCTCGACGCTTTCAACCTTCTCAATTCGGCCTATGCTCTGCAAGAAGCCGATGTGACCTCGCCCACCCACCTTTGGCGCATCCCACTCAGATTTCAAACTCCTCGCAGCCTGCAATTGGGATTGCGTATTAACTGGTAAAGCAGCGTTGCTGATTCACCTGTAACGGGATGGGACCGTGAAACGGTTGTAGGCCGTGTTCGCTGGAAGTTGGGTTTGGATTACAATGATTCAGTCAGGGCTGCATGGGGCCGACTGACTTGTCCAACGTGGAACCTGAGTGAGTTTTGATCGGGCCCCATTCACAAACTTCTATGACAACTCACAGCGCTTCTCGTTTTGCCGTGGTACTCATTGTGGCGATGATGACCGTCATCTCCCCCGCCTCAGGCCAGGATGCGTCGGGCGTTTCGGCGCAGATAAAAAAGCTCGGTTCGGGTTCGGGCGAAGATGTCGATGTGATCGTGAAGGACCTGGCCAAAACTCCCCAGCTCTCTGCGGAGCTATTGATCCAGGAACTGCATCCCGTCGAAGACGCGCGTGTGTTTCCCTACATAAGCCGCCCGGCCACTGAACATCTTCTGGACTGCATAAGGGCCCTGCGTTTTGTGACCGGCGGGAAAGACTTCTGCGGGAAAACCAATCATCATTTCGGGAAATCCGAACTGGAACAGAACCGGAAGTATTGGCTCTACCACAAAGACAATACGTGCGTGCCATTTTTTGCCACTTGGCCATCGCGTGGTAGCGACTACATCGCTCCCGTGGATGCGCAAAAGGAAATCATCAAGCAATGGAAAGATTGGTTCGCGCGAGAGGGTCGAACGTTTTTCTACAAACCCTTCCAAAATCCTACTCCAGATCAGTGGGCGTGGTGAGCCTCTGCAGGGGCAGGCCGATCGCGACACGCAAATTCATGCGTGGCGCCTGAACCGCTCCCGGACCGAACGCGCTTTTGAGCTTCAATATTGCTTGACGGCGACCACCGCATCGCCGTCGAAGGTAACAAAGAGGGAGTGTGGCGGGAGCCCGTAGATCCAATCTTCCTGCTCGACGCCTTCACGGACTTCGCGGACTTTGCGGTCTGGAGCGCCTTTAGATGAGAGCACGGTATCACGGTCCATGCCCACCATCACCTCATGTTTCTTGATCGCTTCTTTAAACTGAGGTGGGACAGTGGGGGAATAAAGTACGGTGGGCGAGCGCCGCTCGAAATCGAGGACTGAGCCCAACAGTTTTTTCACCTCGTCGGCCGTGACTTCCGACGCTTTTCCCTTGACGGTCACCGTGATCCAGGAGCCGTAGGTCAACACCGGAGGCTGCTGTGAAATCGGTTGGGTGGTGCCCCCAACCCCAATTTCGATGTGCTGGTACCATTTCTTCGAGCTTTTCCCTCCTCCATTAATCTCAAAAACGATCTTGTCGCCCTTGAAAGTAATTTTTGTGATTTCCACGGGCATGCCGGGACGAATCGCGGGGCCATTGGTCTTCAATTCGCTTTCAGCCTCCGCCTGGTTCACTTCACCATTGGGTTTGATGAAAATCCCCTTCTTGCCGCGCGGCAACGGTACCTTGGCCACGGCAATCTCGCTGCCTAGCGCGCGGATGACGGCGATGTGCATATCTTCTTTGGAGTTTTTTTTCGCCTGCACCAGTTGCGGAATAACAATGAGAGCAAGGGCCGCTGCCAGCCAATCGGCGGGGCGAATTCGTGTGATCGGATTTGCTCCGTTGCCGGGGATTCTTAATGGCACCTAGTTGACACCTGACAGGCTGATCTTTGCCGCTTCGGAAGAGGCCACAAGCGCACTCGCGCCCCGCGCCAGGCTTTCCTGCGACGATTTTGCCGGGCTGAAAACCAAGGCCCGCATCCCCTCGCTTATATAGATGCTGCGGGAGAACAAGAGGTAAATCGTGGCCACTAGAATTACGCCGGTGGCCAACCAGCCACCCTCCGGGCCGTAGTTCCCGCCCGTCAGTTGCACCGAGCCAAGGACGTCCGCCCTCAACAAGGCTTTCGAAAACGGGATGCCGCTGACGGGAAGTCCCAATAAATACCCTAGGACGAAATTCCAGGCAAAGTGCATGCTGAACGGAAGCCAGAGGGACCGCGTGCGAAGGTAAGCAATCGCGAAAGCGATTCCCACCAGGATGGTGTTCAGCGTGGAAAGCCAGGAGTGGGAAGGATTCCAGAGATGGACCAGCGAAAAAGCCACGCTCAAAATCGCCACCGCGCCACCCGGCCCGATAGCGTCGACCAGACGTTGAAAAGCGTAACCTCGGAATGTGATCTCCTCGACCGCCGCTGCGATCATGAAGAGCACGCAATAGTAAGCGCCCCCCTCCAGCAACAATTGAGTCCCAATCGGATTGCGCGAGAAGCGGGCCAGCCCCAAACCCCATTCCATGGCGGCGATAACCAGAATCATGGCCGCGCCCAGACCCGTCCCGAGAGTCAGTTCCGTTTTCCATCGCCCGCAAAAGGCAAGTCCCATCGACCCTAAAGGTCTATTTTCCAGGAGCCCGGTCAGCATTTTAAATATCGACAACAGCGCCAGGAGTAGCACCGTGTTTGCCCAAAGCAGGATGTGCTGAGGTTGCCTGCCTAAAATGCCGAACGCCAGCCCCAGAATGATGCCCACCGCGAGGTTCGCCAGGACGATCAAAATGACCGCCATCACAAAGCGCCAGATGGGCCGCACTCGACCGCCACCTAGAAAAAGCCGCTCGGGTTTCACCGAGTTTCGCTCCTCCCACTCTCCCACAAAGCTGGGGAATCGTCCGAGCGGACTTCCAACCCAGTGCGTGAAACGCCAAAGTCGATAATTTGTCCACCCAGGCTGACCAGTTCGGACTTCACCTGGGCTTTTGTCCCCGCTTCCACCAGGAAAACTACGCAGCCGCCCCCGCCCGCCCCGCACACTTTGGCTGCCAGCGTCCCTTGCTTTCGTGTTTGCTCGATCATGCGGTCGATTTTGGGCGTGGAAATGCCCTTGAAGTTGCGCTTGCGGTTCTTCCACTCGAGAGCGAGCAGCTTGGCCACGTCGTCCCAATCTTCGGCCAGGATCGCCTCCCGCATTCGAATTGCGATGGCGGTTATCTGATTGAAGTTGTTGCGGACTTTCGGGTCGCGATCGATGTGCGCTTTCATGACTTCCCAATTGTTAATGGCCGAATTGCGCGGAAGGCCTGTGTAGCAGAGAACGAAACGCTCCTCCAACGCCGAGAAAGAAATCGGCAGCTTTTCCCGCCGCACGCCGTCACAGCCCAGATGGACGGCGCTGGCACCACCGTACAATGCGGGAAAATAGTCCTGCCACCCGGTCGGCACCTGGATCACAATCGCCTCCACATTTTTGGCGATTTCCAGCAGTTGGGTGCGCGCGTAATGTTTTCCCGTCACACGCGCCAGGGCGCCGCAGAGCGCGATGTTGAGAGCTGAGGATCCTCCCAGGCCCGCGCCCGCAGGCACGTCGGATGCCGTCTCCACCGTTATCCCGCGCCGGGGTTCAAAGAAAAGGACGAGTTCCCGGAGCAGAGGGAGCGCAGAACGTCCGCGCGCCAAATCGGAGAAGGATTCAAACGTCTCGTGAATTTTCTGATCGCGCGAAATGAAAACAATGCGGCGATCGGCGCGCGTCTCCACCACAGAAGAAGCGTAATTGCGGATGGCAATGTTCACGGTTTGCGCGCCGGGATGGAACAAGTAGAGCGGCCAGATGTCGACCGTCCCTCCGGCGAGATCCACCCGTGCCGGTGCTCGCGACTCAACTCTCATAGGTTCTCCTGACGGTTATCTGCCGTGGGCTGAAAATGAAAATTGGAAAATGGAAACTGGAAACAAGAAGCTAAACCTTTAGAGGGATGATCCAATTTCTTATTTCCATTTTCTAAATTCCAGTTTCTTTTTCCTTCTCCTATTGTTGGGAAACCTGCATCGTGTCGTCGATAGCCAAGGTGGGCCAGCTTTTTTTTGCCGGGTCTGAAGGCGTGGCCGTGATTTTGAAATGTTGGCCGTCGTCAACATTGGCGGCATAACTGTAGCCGCGGCTGGAGCCGTTGGAAATGGTGGTGGACCCATCTTGCTGGAGCTGGTCGATGCTGGCATAGGATCCGTGGTTGGCGAGATAGAGTCGTTCGGCCTGGCCCAGGGCGACCAATTCATTCTTCACTCCGGTCACGTCGATGGTCTGCATGGGCGGTGCACCGCCAGCCGGCCCCTGCGTGAGCTGCGCCTTGTAGATAAACAGAATGATGGCGAGCACCAGGACGAGCCCGAGGATTCCTCCCACCACTCTCATGCGAACTCCTTTTGGTCCCGCATAACCGGCGGTATTTTAGCGCGTTCCCCAGAGCGCGCGTTGTTGCGCCTCTTTCCCGTAGGTCGCCGTCATGTGAGTCTTCAGATCATTGAAGCCCGGAAAGATTTTGGTGGAACACGCAACAACCCAGCCGTTGACTTCCTCCACCGGCATGTCGGTCACCAGATAAACCGGAATCCCCTTGCGATACGCGGCCGTCAATTCGGCGTGAGTCCCTCCGCCCGAGGCGGCGGACTCGTCCCAGTAACAAATCACGTAGTCGGTTTGGTTGGCCATCACGTCCAAGTCATGGTTAATGATGATCCGCATTATTTTGCGGAAGCGATCGAGATCGGTGAGCTTCCAACCGCGGAAATTGTGCAGCTCATCTTCATTCAGCAGCCGCCGGGTTTCCACAGTGGGGTCGTAGACGCGGTGGTTGAGGGTTTCCTGAATCCAGAGGCGGATTCGCTCCCGCCACTGCCGCCCGCCGTCGGGCGAAAACTCCATTCCTCCGCAAAGAAATGCCAGCATGAGAAGTTCCTGTGCGCCCTATTCTTCCCTAATCGGAGCCGAGATGCAACAGAGTTTATAGAGCCGCCCGCGACGGCAATTTCTCCTTACGGTGGCTTGAATCCTTGACTTTGGTTTCAAGTGAAGATTACAGTGAGCATTCATCCTTTTCCAGTGAAATTTCAACGAAGGGTGGCAGTGCTGAAAATGGCCGAGCTTGCCGGAACAATTTTGGGAGAGATCGTGGCGGGGCGAAAGGCCGAAGTGGCGGCCGTGCGGGCGCAGAAGCCCTTGGAAGCATTGGAGCGCGCCGCGGAGGCACGCCACGAGTGGCGCAACTTTTCCACCGCCCTCATGGCCGGGGGCTTGCAGATTATCGCCGAGTTGAAGCAGGCGTCGCCCTCGCGCGGAGTGCTCCGGCAAAACTACCGTTGCCGGGAGATTGCTCAAGGTTACGAAGCGGGCGGAGCGGCGGCCCTCTCGGTTTTGACCGAGGAGCGACACTTTCAGGGGTCGCTCACCGATTTGATTGATGCCCGAGACGCCACGGGATTGCCCGTGTTGCGAAAAGATTTCATCGTAGATGCCTATCAGGTGTACGAGTCGGTAGCCGCCGGCGCGGATGCACTTCTTTTAATTGTCGCGGCACTGGGCGACAAGGAGTTGCGGACACTCATCGAACTCTGTGCACGGCTGGGGATCGCAGCTTTGGTGGAGGTTCACACCAGTGAGGAACTCAAGCATGCCCTCGATGCAGGCGCACAGATTATCGGGGTGAACAATCGAAACTTGAAGACCCTGGAAGTTAGCCTGGAGACTTCCTTCCGGCTGCGGGCCAGGATTCCGACATCGAACCTGGCGGTTAGCGAGAGCGGAGTTAAGACCGGGGATGATCTGCGCCGTCTGGCTGCGGCGGGCTTTAACGCCGCGCTCATTGGCGAGACCTTGATGCTGGCGGACGATCCCGGTCACGCGCTGGCAAATCTACTGGAGAGCGCCAGGCCGCACGGCGCCGCACACAGGTAGCCATGCGGACTCTGGTCAAGATCTGCGGCATCACGCTGTGGGAGGATGCGGAGCTGGCAGCTGCGTTGGGAGCTGCAGCGCTGGGATTCAATTTCTATCCGCCCTCGCCGCGCTACATTGCGCCTCAAACGGCGAGAGTGATCATTCGGAAAATCCCGCCGTTTGTCACGGCGGTAGGCATATTCGCCAACGAGACTGACGGCGCGCATGTCGCTGCGGTAGCGCGCGAAGCAGGTGTCACGGCGATCCAACTGCACGGGCCGGCGTCTCCCATGGCGGGTCCGAGGGCTGAGGCGCTGGACAATTACACGGTTATTCAAGCCATTGCTGTCTGGGAGGGATTCAAGCCCGAAGTCCTGCAGCATTTGAAGGCTAACGCTTTCATGCTCGACGCGTTCGACCCGGTACTCCAGGGTGGGACGGGAAAGACCTTTGAGTGGAGCGTGGCGCGCGAGGCGAAGAAATACGGTCCCCTCATCCTGGCCGGAGGGTTGACCGCGGAAATCGTCGGGCAGGCGATTCGCAAAGTGCGGCCCTTCGCCGTGGATGTGGCGAGTGGCGTCGAGTCGGCGCCGGGAAAGAAAGACCCGGATAAGTTGCGGGCTTTTTTTGCCGCGGTGGCAGAGGCGGATGATACGCGTTGAGCTGTCCGATTGAGTGTAAGATAGGAGAATCAACATGGATGTCGAGCGGACAATTGAGTTTTTATTGAAGAACCAAGCGCGGATGGACGAGCGAATGGATGCGAAGTTCGCCAAGGCCGATGCGCGAATGGACCGCCTGGAGCGGGTAGTGGCGCAAAACGACCGCATCGTTAGCCAACTCGCCCACCACGGCATCTCGTTGCGAAGTGACGTGCGCAGAATTGACGAGGCACTGGCCCGGGTCACTGAGAGCTTATCTGAGACAGATTCCAAATTGAATGCCCTCATCGACGTTGTGCACTAGCATCTTCGGGGCAACGGCAAGCAAAAGTAACTTGGCCTCCGACCTCAAGTCGAAAAAATGACTCAATCACTCAATCACCCAATCACTCAATGGCCAGACTCCAAGGGACGCTTCGGGGAATTTGGCGGACGCTTTGTGCCTGAGACCCTGATGTTTGCGGTGGAGGAACTCGAGCGCGCCTACGAGACGGCGCGACAGGATGAGACTTTCCAGCGTGAGTTCCAAACACTCCTAAAGAATTTTGCCGGACGCCCCACTCCTCTCTTCCACGCCCGCCGCCTCACTGAGCTATTGGGGGGCGCACAGATTTACCTGAAGCGTGAGGATCTGCTGCACACGGGCGCGCACAAAATCAACAATTGCATAGGACAGGGACTGCTCGCCAAGCGCATGGGCAAGACTCGGCTGATTGCGGAAACCGGCGCGGGACAGCACGGCGTGGCTACGGCCACTGTAGCGGCGCTCCTGGGGCTCGAGTGCCGCGTTTATATGGGCGAAGAAGACATGGCCCGCCAGGCTCCCAACGTTTTTCGCATGCGCTTGCTGGGCACGGAAGTAGTAGGCGTCGCTTCGGGCTCACGCACGCTGAAGGACGCCATCAATGAGGCCATGCGCGATTGGGTGACCAACGTCAGAAACACACACTACCTCCTCGGCTCCGTGCTCGGGCCGCATCCATATCCGATGATGGTTCGCGATTTTCACAGGGTGATTGGCCGGGAAGCCCGCGCGCAAGTTCTCGAACAAGCAGGACGCCTCCCCGATTGCCTCATCGCTTGCGTGGGCGGGGGAAGCAATTCCATTGGCCTTTTCTACGATTTCATTCCGGATACTCAAGTGAAGATGGTCGGCGTGGAAGCCGGCGGCCGTGCGATGCGGTTGGGCGAGCACGCGGCACGATTTGCAGACGGGGCGGGAGGCAGACCCGGCGTTTTGCACGGAACTTACACTTATGTTTTGCAAACCGAAGACGGACTAATCTCCACTACGCATTCGGTTTCGGCGGGCCTGGATTATCCCGCAGTGGGACCCGAGCACGCTGAACTCCACCGTCAGGGTCGTGTGGAGTATACGCACGTGAGCGATACAGAGGCGCTGGAGGCCACGCGAACCCTCGCACTCCAGGAAGGTATTATTCCAGCTCTCGAATCCGCCCATGCGATCGCGGAAGTCATTAAGCGTGCCCCGAATATGAAGCGGGATTCGATTGTGCTGGTTAATCTTTCCGGCCGCGGGGACAAAGACTTGGGAATTTTTCAGAGCGCAGGAATAATTTAAAAAGTTGAAGGACAAAGGTTAAAGGATTAAATCCGATAAGAGGGTTGCCAAGATTGAGCATTATTTATCCTTCATCCTTTAACCTTTAACCTTTTTTTGATCATGCCGACCGTCTCCGCATCTCGAATCGAAATTATGTTTCGCGACCTCCGCGAGCGAGGCGCGAAGGGCTTGGTCGCATACCTCACGGCGGGCGACCCTTCGCTCGAAGACACCGGAAAAATCTTGTCTGCCCTGGACCGCGGCGGTGCCGACCTGATTGAGTTGGGCGTGCCGTTTTCCGACCCGCTGGCCGACGGGCCGGTGATCCAGCGAGCGTCGGAACGCGCGCTCAAGGCCGGAGCGACGCTCAGGAAGATATTGGAGGCGCTGCCTCGATGGCGCGAATCCGTGCGCGTCCCTATGATTCTGTTCAGCTATTACAATCCGGTTCTGAGTTACGGGTTGGAGGCGTTTGCCCGTGACGCGGCTCGGGCGGGCGCCGATGGCGCGTTGGTGGTGGACCTGACTCCCGAGGAATCCGAACCTTATGTTAGGGCGATGCGCGGTCAAAACCTGGACACGGTCTTTCTGGCCTCGCCCACCTCGCCAGATCACCGCTTAAAGCTGGTGGCCCAGGCGTCCACCGGATTTCTTTACCTGATTTCGCGCACCGGCACCACGGGAGAGCGAAGCGACATTTCCTCCAGCTTGCGGCCGCTGGTGGAGCGCGCGCGCCGGTTCACCGCGCTCCCTCTCGCTGTGGGGTTCGGAATTTCCAACCCGGCGCAAGTCCGCGAAGTTCAGGCGGTGGCGGACGCCGCAGTGGTGGGCAGCGCCCTGGTGCACGCGATCGAGGAGCGATATCCCTCGGGGGGCACGGAGGCGATTGAGCAATTTGTCCGCTGGCTTAAACGAGGTTGATCCACAGATTTCGCAGATTTAGCAGATTAAGAAAATGAAAGGGAAGAGAAAAACCTTGGCTAATACATGGTGGACACAGTGGGATGTCCAAGAGAAGCAAGAAAAAGTTCCCGCAAATCCAAGCAAACGATTAATAGTGTTTTCTTCATTCTTAAAAGTCGGTGAAATCTGCGTAATCTGTGGATTGAGGCTGAGGAAACAATGAGCGATCTCGAGGGCTGGCGAAAGCGTATTGACGAGATTGACCAGCAACTGGTGAAGCTGCTCAATGACCGCTCGCAATGCGCCGTGGAAATAGGTCACGTCAAGAAGAGGTTGCACATGGAAACGTGGCAGCCGGAGCGCGAGGCGGAAATTCTGCGCAACATCGTGAAATCGAATCGCGGTCCCCTGGACGACGCAGCCATCCGCCGGCTCTTTGAACGCATCATTGATGAAGCGAGGGCGCTCGAGCGCCACTCGATGAAGGAAGAGGGCCCGCAAGACAAGGAGTGATTGAGCATGGTAGTGGTGATGCAGGAAGGCGCGACCGAAGAACAAATCCAGCACGCCATCTCCAAATTGATGGAGATGGGTTTTGACATTCACCGCTCGACTGGCGCGCAACACACGGTGCTCGGTGCAGTGGGCGCCAAACACGATTTTGATATCCGCGACATTGAACTGGTGGATGGGGTGGAAGAAGTTCTTCGAATCTCCGCCCCCTACAAACTGGCCAGCCGCGCCTTTCGGCCTGAAGGCACCATCGTTCAGTTCGGCCCCGGCGTCGCGGTGGGCGGCAAGCAAGTGGTTGTGATGGCCGGGCCCTGCAGCGTGGAAAGCGCGGAACAAATCGGGACCATCGCCGCCGGGCTCTCCAAGCTCGGGATACGCGTCTTGCGCGGTGGCGCCTTCAAACCCCGTTCCTCTCCTTACAGCTTTCAGGGGCTGGGCCAACAAGGGTTGGAATTCATGCGCCGCGCCGCCGACAAGTACAAAATGCTGGTGATCTCCGAGGTGATGGACCAAACTCAAATCCCCATGGTGCTTGAATACGTGGACGTGGTGCAGGTGGGCGCGCGCAACATGCAGAACTACAATTTGCTCAAGGAACTGGGAAAGATTTCCAAACCCGTGCTGCTCAAGCGCGGGATTTCCGCCACCATCGAGGAATTGCTGCTCTCGGCGGAGTACATCATGTCAGGCGGCAACTACAATGTGGTCCTCTGCGAGCGCGGCATCCGCACGTTTGAAAGCTATACGCGTAACACGCTGGACGTCTCCGCCATTCCGGTCATCCAGAAACTTTCGCACCTCCCCATTGTTGCCGACCCATCGCACGGGACGGGGCGGCGCGACAAGGTGCCTCCCATGGCGCGCGCCGCCGTGGCTGCGGGAGCTGATGGCTTGCTGATCGAGGTGCATCATGATCCCGAGCACGCATTGAGTGACGGCGCGCAATCGCTCTACCCCGACCAATTTGAGAAACTGATGAACGAACTGCGTATGATCGCGCCGGCCGTGGAAAGAACAATCTGAGAATCCACATATTGACAAATGCAGAAACTGGAAGATGGAAATTGGAAAATGGCTCAAGAGACTCGCGGACAATGCCAATTTCTAATTTCCATTTTCCATTTTCCTTTGCTTTCTGTTCTCTAAAATCTGCGCAATCTGTGGATCCAGTGACTGACCACTTCCATCGCATCTCGATTATCGGCCTCGGCCTCATTGGCGGGTCCTGGGGACTGGCCCTTCGCAATAAAGGGTATAAGGGCGTCCGCGTGGGCTTTGATCGCCCCGATGTCCTGAGCCGCGCCAAAGCCGCGGGCGCCATCGACGAGTGCGCACTCGACGTAGCCACGGCGGTCCGCGGGGCCGACCTGGTGATTCTCGCGACCCCGGTGGGAGCAATCCTGGACCTGCTCCCTCAATTGAAAGCAAGCGCAGCGCCTAACGCGCTGGTTACCGACGTGGGCAGCACCAAGCGGCTGATTTGCCACCGGGCTGCGGAATTCCTGGGCGACCAACCGCTCTTCATTGGCGGGCACCCTCTGGCAGGAAAAGAACGCTCCGGCTTTGAGCACGCGGAAGCAGCCTTGCTGCAAAATGCGCGATACGTTCTCACGCCCTTGACACCTGATAACCTTGAAGACCCCCGCGTCAAAGCGTTCTGCTCCCTGCTGGAGTCGATTGGCGCCCGGCCATTTGTCACTGACCCGCAAAGCCATGACCGCGCCATGGCTTTTCTCAGTCACGTGCCCCAGCTTCTCTCCACCGGCTTGGCCAGCCTGATTGTCGAGCAGAGCGCGGAAGATTTCCTGCCCGCGGAATTGGCGGCCTCCGGCTTCCGCGATGTCACCCGACTGGCGGATAGTCCTTATGCACTGTGGCGTGACATTTGCCTCACCAACATTGAAAATATACAATCGGCCCTCGAGTCCCTTGTCGAGAAGCTGGAGCACATGAAGCTCCACTTGACAGACCGCGATTTGGAACGCGAGTTTAAGCAAGCGCTTAAGCTGCGCGACAAATTGCGCGAGTTGCAGTAGAGAAACGGGAGTTGCCGAAAAGTTGTAAATCCCGATTCTGCGCTGAGTCGGCGAGGCTCGTCCTTGGGATCAATGGTATTATTCCCGCAAACTTAGTTGCGACCGGGGCGTAAGAAAAAATGAAACAAGTCCCTTCATGGGTGAAATCGAAATTGTTTCAGGCAGTCGCGCTTGGACTGGCGAGCGGCCTATTTGTCCTTGGCGCGAACGGCATGGGATGGCTTGACACCCTGGAGCGCAAATCGCTCGACTGGCGCATTCGTAATTTCACCCTTACGGGCCGAGCCAGCAAAGACATCGTCCTCATCGAACTGGATGACACCAGCTTTACTGCGCCGGAAATGCTCGAAAATTTCGGCCGCTGGCCGTGGCGCAGGCAATTCTGGGCGCTGATTGTTCATTACTTGCACCAGTGCGGTGCCAAGATCATCGGAATCGACGCGACTTTCGAGGGGAAAGATCCTCACGAGGGGGATGATGATCTTCTCGCGCAGGTAATGAAGGAAAAACGGGACGTGGTATTAGCTCTGGGAATGAACCAAGGCGTGTTCGGCTTTACCAAACCAGCCGACGAGCAGGCATTCGAGAAACGTCTTGACCGGTTTGCTTGGCCAGTGAAACAAACTGCTGGCGTTCCAATTCAGGATTATTCGGGTGTCTCATTGTCGGAGGATAATTTTCTGTCGGCATCGTCCGCTGCGGGTTCGATCGCCCTTCAACAGGACCCAGATGGGCCCACACGTTCGGTAAGTCCCCTCCAGCGCTTCCACAACCGGCTCATCCCGGCATTTTCAATAGCGATTGCCGCCCAAATCATCGGCCAACCTCCAAATCCCATCTTCCTGAGCGGTTCATCGCTGGAGGCTTTTTCACGCCGCATACCGCTCGACTCAAGCGGAAAGATGCTCATCCGGTGGCACGGGCCTGAACGCGTTGTTTATCCGTTCTTTTCTGCTTGGAAAGTCGCGAATGCCGCTATAGAACTCGACCAGGGCGAGAAACCCGACATACCCTCTCAGACTTTTCGTAACAAAATAGTGTTGATTGGGGCTACGGCTACGTCCCTCGCCGACCTCCACGCAAATCCCTTTTCACCTACTTATCCGGGGGTGGAAATTCATGCCACAGCCATTGACAACCTTTTGAATAGCGATTTCATGCGACAAACCGATCCGGGGATTGGGGTCGTCGCAATTCTGGGAATGGCCCTGGTGATGTCAGGCTTGGTATACTGGTTTAAATCGGCGCTCACCTATTCCCTTCTTGGTCTTTCAGCGGGCTTGGCCTATATCGGCGTAGTTTGCTGGCTTTTTCGTAGCCATGGTATTTGGGCGCCCCTCAGCGCTCCACTCCTCGCGGGCAGCCTTGCGTTCATCGATTCCACGCTCGTCCAGTACGCCACTGAGGGGCGAGAGAAGGCCAAGTATCGAAAAACGCTCATCAAATACATATCCCCACAACTTGTTGAAACCATTATGGCCAACATGGATTGGGAGAGCTTGCGTGCCGAGAAACGGAATCTTACTGTCCTGTTCAGCGACATTCGAGGATTCACTTCCATTTCGGAGAAGCTGCCGGCTGAGACTGTCATTAAAACCCTCAACGAACATCTGAACATGATGGTGTCAGTGATCTTTGACCACCAGGGAACACTGGATAAGTTCGTAGGCGACTGCGTGATGGCTTTTTGGGGGGCCCCCTTCCCTCAACCCAATCACGCCGAACTGGCAGCCCGCTCGGCCCTGGCCATGATAAAAGGACTGGAAAATTTGAATAAAAAGTGGCAGAGTGAGGGCAGGCCAACACTCCAAATAGGGGTTGGGGTCAATACGGGCGAAATGCTATTTGGGAATATCGGGTCAGAGCAGCGGATGGACTTTACCGTGATCGGAGATAGTGTCAATCTGGGATCGCGACTGGAAAGCGCAACCAAGGAATTGCACGCTTCCATCGTCATCAGCGATTCGACCTATCAATTGATCCGCGATCTGGCCGATGTCCGGCCGCTGGGTGAAATATCGGTGAAAGGCAAAGCGCAAAAGATCGTGGTGTATGAGTTATTGGGGATGGCTGAAACGCCCCGAGTGAAGGAGGCTGCGTCATGATAACGAAGACAAGGGTTCAGAGAACGGTTCTTCCGCTGGCGATTTTGACGGGCGTGGCGGTGATGTTTGCACTGGTTCTGCCTCGGCTGGGCGCGGCCCAGCAGGATCAACAGACTCAGGACCAACAGAAGCAGCAGGACCAGCAGAAGCAGGACCAAACCCAAACCGACCAGCAGCCGAAAAAAAAGGGCGGCATGTTTGGAGGGCTAAAGAAAGTTACCAGCGGCCAGAGTAGCAACGAAACTGCCTCGACCGCTTCAGGGGGAGTCAAGGGCGCCGGCGAAGGTGACGGAAAGAGGCTCTCTGGTCTCACGCCCTCGGCAACTGACATCGCCTCTGTGAGCGCCATGGAGCAGTACTCGATTCCCGAAAAGGATTTGAAGAAATTCCAACAGGACGGGCACCTGCAGCCCAATCAATAAGGGGGACAATGCAATGAAAAGGAAAAAGACGATCGTGCAAGCGATTTGGTGGGGCGCAGGGCTGGCGTTGTTGCTCGTTTCGTGGCCGCAGCGCTCCGCAGCCCAACTCGGCGGGTTTGGCAAGGTCCTGGACAAGGGCCAGAAACTTCATGAAGCCACCAAGCCCATGACCCTCCAGGAGGAGCAGGGCATGGGTCGCGATGTAGCGACCAAGATGGTTGCGGCCTATCATCTCTATAAAAACGATGCGGTCAACCGCTACGTCAATGAAGTAGGGGCCACAGTGGCCGCGCAATCCGAACGACAAGATGTTCAGTACCACTTCGCCGTTCTCGATTCGGACTACATCAATGCGTTTTCTACGCCAGGCGGCTATATCTTCGTGACGCGCGCCGCGCTCGCACTTTGCGAGGATGAATCCGAGCTTGCCGGTGTGCTGGCACACGAGGTTGGGCACGTGGCCGGAAAGCACGTCGTGAAGGTGATCGAGCACGACAAGATGCTGCGCGCCGGCTCGGAGGAAGCCACGTCGCACGTGAACTCGGGCCAATTCAGCAGTTACATCAGCAAGCTTGCGGGAGCCGCCCTGGTGAAGATTATTGACCAGGGGCTCGCTCCTCAGGACGAGTTCGATGCCGACGCGCGCGGCGTCAAGTACGCCCACGCCGCGGGCTATCCAGCCGACGGCCTCGCGCGATTCCTCACCAAGCTCGACCAGGCGACTCAGCAGGGCGGGCAGTCTTTCTGGACGCGCACCCATCCGCCTGTGAAAGATCGCAACGACCGGATCAGTAAACTGATTGCCGGCGAGAAGTGGCAGGACACGGATCGCCCGAAGCTTCCGGACCGCTACGGGAAGCAGACGCAAGTGGTGAAGGCGAAAGCCAAGGCGTCTTAGGCAAAGCTCTGACCGGCGGCGGTACCGCCTGGCGAGACCGCCGCCCCCTTCCCACCAACCATCTCATGTTCGACGAATTCCTCATGATTCCTGTTTCCACACCGGAAAAATTGCGAGGGGAGCTTGAAGGCATGAAGCTTCGGGGAACCACGCGGCGGCCCGCGAGCTGCAGTTCATGAATAAAGTTTTCCCCAACGCGGACGCTGCGGTCGCCGACATCCAGGACGGCGCGACGATCATGGTGGGCGGGTTCGGGCTGTGCGGCATTCCCGAAAACCTGGTGGATGCCATTCGGCGCAAAGGGACCAAGAACCTCACCGTGATGAGCAATAATGCGGGCGTGGTGGGGTTTGGTTTGGGCCTGCTCCTCGAATCCCGGCAAATCAGCAAAGTGGTGGGCACGTACGTGGGCGAGAATAAGACGCTGGAAGAACTCGCCTTGAAGGGCGAAGTCCAACTGGAGTTGATTCCACAGGGCACTTTTTCCGAGCGCATTCGGGCGGGCGGCGCCGGGATCGCCGGCTTCTTTACTCCGACCGGAGTGGGTACCGTGGTCGCCGACGGGAAAGAAGTGCGCGAGTTCGACGGCCGCAAATATCTTCTGGAGCGCAGCCTGAAAGCGGACTACGCCTTCGTCAAGGCTTGGAAGGGCGATCGATGGGGGAACCTGGTTTATCGCAAAACGGCGAGAAATTTTAATCCAGTGATGGCTACGGCGGCAAAAGTAACCATCGCGGAGGTGGAGGAATTGGTGGAACTCGGAAGTCTTGACCCCAATTCAATCGTCACGCCGGGTATCTACGTGAAGCGTATTTTCCAGGGCACCGGACATGAAAAGCGGATTGAGAAGAGAACGGTTAGAAAGCAGTAGGTAGTGGGTGGTAGGTAGCATGTTGGCGCGTTTCCCACATGCGACCTACCATATGCCACCTACCTCCCGAAATGGACAAACGTAATCAAATCGCGCAGCGCATTGCATTGGAATTGAAGGACGGATTTTACGTCAACCTGGGCATCGGCATTCCGACGCTGGTGGCGAACTATATTCCGCCCAACATTGAGGTCGTTCTGCAATCGGAAAACGGGATGCTGGGCGTCGGGCCCTATCCGCTGGAGAGCGAAGTGGATCCCGACCTCATCAATGCGGGAAAAGAAACGGTGACGGAGGTTCCGGGGACAGCGTACTTTTCCAGCGCGGATTCTTTTGCCATGATTCGTGGCGGCCATGTGGACCTGACCGTGCTGGGCGCGATGGAAGTGGATGCGCTCGGCAACCTGGCAAGCTGGATGATTCCCGGAAAAGTGGTCAAAGGGATGGGCGGCAGCATGGACTTGGTGGCGGGCGCCAACCGCGTGATCGTCGCCATGGAGCACACCACGCGCGAGGGCAATCCCAAAATTTTGCCGCGATGCTCCCTGCCCCTCACTGGGGCGGGCGTGGTGGATATGATCGTCACCGAGCTTGCGGTGATGGAAGTGACGGCAGAAGGTTTGGTGCTGACAGAAATCAGCGCGGACACCAGCGTCGAGGCGGTAAAGAAAGTTACTAGCGCTGAGTTACGCTTGAGCCCGAATCTGAAGACGATGGCGATTTAACTTCCCCTGGCAGGCGGCGACCTTCGGAGTATCCGATGTCCTGTCCACTTATAATAATCTTGGTTTTGTCGTTCCTTTTTCTTCAGGTGAACACACCCTCCTACAAAACGGAAATCGAACAATATCGCCAGAAGCGCGAAGCAGGCCTGAAATCCGACGGCGGGTGGCTGGCCGTGGCGGGACTGTTTTGGCTGAAGGAAGGCGGAAACACGCTGGGGACGGACAAATCCAAAACCATTGTGCTGCCCGAGGGCTCCGCGCCAGGGTCGGTGGGCGTGTTTGAGTTTCATGACGGGCAAACAACCTTCCGCGCGGACTCAGGCGTCAAAGTCACGGTGAATGGCGCTCCCGTCGCTTTCTCGACACTCAAGCCGGATACCGCAGGTGCGCCGGACGTGCTCCAGGTGAACGACCTTACGATGTTCGTCATCAAGCGAGGCCAACGGTTCGCAGTACGATTGAAGGACAAAAACAGCCCGATGCGCAGGAAATTCACCGGCCTGAAATTCTTCCCGCCTGATGAGCGCTATAGGGTGACCGCCAGGTTTGTACCTTACAATCCACCCAAGATGATTCCCGTCCCCAACATTCTGGGTGAGACGGAGCAGGAAGCAAGCCCGGGCTACGTTGAGTTTACGCTGAACGGCCACCAGTGCCGGCTGGACCCCATCACCGAAGACGACACGCTGTTCTTCATCTTCAAGGATTTGACCTCTGGCAAGGAAACGTATCCACCCGGTCGTTTTCTGAACACGCCGATGCCGGTGAATTCCGAGGTCACGCTCGACTTCAACAAAGCCTACAACCCGCCGTGCGCATTCACGCCCTACGCCACTTGCCCGCTACCGCCTAAGCAGAACATTTTGGCCATTCGAGTGGAGGCGGGCGAGCTTCGTTACGGGCACTAGGGTAGAATGAGGGAACGGTTGAGCGGCTCTTGAAAAGTCGCGCAGGGATCAAGACGGGGGTGCGGGCATGGAAATCAATTCCATCGTAATTGTCAGCTTGGCCTCTCCCAAGGAAAAGGTCTGGGGACAACTCATTTCGCTGAATGCCGCTGGCGTGACCATCCGGGGCATGGACCTGGGTTCATTCGACGACTTCCTTCGCCAGATTGTGGCGCAGGAAGAATCCACGGTGGGGTTGGCTCAGGTTTTCTATCCCATGCACCGCGTGGAGCGAGTGGCGCGCGACGAACCCAGCGGCATCATCCCATCACTTTCCGACCGCTTTCAGGAAAAAATAGGGATGAGGATTCAGGAATACCTCGGCATCGAGACGCCGCGAATTTAAGGGAGGCACACTGGTGGGTATAGAGAATCGCGTGGCATTGGTTACCGGCGGCACGGGAGGGTTAGGGGGCGCCGTCAGCGTGGAACTGCTGAATAGCGGCGTGCGCGTGGCGGTCTCCTATCGATCGGCCGCAGAATGGGAGAGCCTCAAGAACAAGGCGGGAGAGCGCGGCCAAAACCTTTTGGGGATTCAAGCGGACCTGACGAGCGCCGAAGAGGTCAAGATCATGGTCGCCCAAATCACAACGCGCTGGGGACGCCTGGATTTCTTCGTCGCCCTAGCCGGCGCTTTCGCGGCGGGCAAAAGCTATGAAACGGAAGATGGGATGTGGGACAAAATGATTGACCTCAATCTTCGCACGCTCCTGGTTCCCCTACGCGAAGTGGTCCCGGTGTTGGTCCAGCAGAATTTCGGCCGCATCGTTACCACTTCAAGCGGTTCGATATTGCGTGGAGGCGGCGCGGGAATCGCGGCCTACGCCGTGACCAAGGGCGCGGTGCGGCAGCTCAGCGAAATTTTGGCCGACGAACTTGCCGCCCATGACATCCATGTCCACTGCATCCTCCCCGGAACCATGGACACCGAGGCCAACCGAAAGGCCATGCCCAAAGCCGATTTCTCCAAGTGGGTGAAGACCGAGGACGTGGCGCGCACCATCCGGACGCTTCTCGATGACGACACCCGGGCGGTTCGCTCCGTGAGCGTGCCGATTCTTGGCTAAGCTGTGCGCAGGCGCCTGCGAATTTCAGCGAGCTCGCCCCAACATTGCCGTCGGATTTGCTGCTGAGACTTTGGGTGGCCCGTCGAGGCGAAGCTCGATTACGGTCGCTATTGGATCAACCTTCGAAGGTCTGCCAATGGAATAGATCGACATACCTCCTCGCTGGATCGTTAGGACTTGGATCTCCTTCCCATCTGCAAGTGAGCGTGCACTTACCACGGGCGTTGCTAAATCGTTCAACGTCAAACCGTCCTTCGGCCAGTGGAAAACGTGCAAGTAGAGCGTGTCACCTCTCGCCGTGACGCGACCGTCAAATGAAAGCTTGTGGAATGGGCTTTGCGTGGTCCCGTAAATGCTTCCGCCATTCACTTTCATCCACGCTCCGATCTGCGCCAGGCGTTCATTGATGGCGTCAGGGAAGGCCCCTTCGGCGGTTGGGCCGACATTCAGGAGAAGATTCCCGCCCTTGCTCGCAATGTCGATCAACTTGCGAATCAAATCCTGGGACGATTTCCAGTTCGTATCGTTTTTGGCGTAGCCCCACGTGTCGTTCATAGTCATGCACGTTTCCCAGAGCCGTCCGTTGGGGAGCGCGTCAGCAGGAATGTTCTGCTCGGGCGTGGCGTAGTCTTCCGGCAGATTGTTGCGGTCGTTGATGATAATGCCGGGCTGGAGTGACCGGATCATGGCGTTCACTTCCGCCGAGTGCAACTCCTGCGCGCTGTGCTCCCACCCGCCGTCGAACCAGAGGATTCCGATGGGGCCGTAATTGGTGAGAAGCTCGCGCAACTGGCCCTTCATGTACTCGACATACCGGTCAAGGCTCGCGCCATCCGCAGGGCGAGTTTCCTTTTCCCAAGGGCGCCGGGGCACATAGTCAGGGTGATGCCAATCCATGATGGAGTGGTAGAAGCACAGCCGGATGCCCTGGCGCTGGCACTCCGCCGCCAATTCTTTCATGGGATCGCGTTTGAATGGCGTGGCCTTGGTGATGCAATAGTCGCTCAACTTGGAGTCGAACATGTCGAATCCATCGTGGTGTTTGCTAGTGATCACGATGTACTTCATGCCAGCGTCTTTGGCCGTCTTCACCCAGGTTCTGGCGTCGAATTTGACGGGATTAAACCGGGCGGCAAATTTTTCGTAGTCCTTCACCTGCATCTGCTTGTTGGAGAAATACCATTCCGCAATGCCCTTCTTCCCTTTCAGATCCAGCGAGTCGGCGGGGACCGAGTAAATACCCCAGTGAATGAACATGCCGAACTTGGCCTCGCGCCACCATTGCGTGCGTTGCTGGAATTTTGCGGTTGTTTCGATCCTCGTCTGCGCGGAGGCTACCGCGACGGCCAGCCCCACCAAAACTAAGGTCCGTCCAATTCGTCTAACTCGCATAAGTTGGGTACCCCGTCAATCTTAGAAGGTCAGGGCCACGGACTTGCCAATCCCACCTTCCGGTTGTTCCACCCCTTGCGGATATCACGAGTGTCCGGTCAAGGTCAATGGGTGAAATGGAAATACGCGGCATGGCCGGCCCGCGTTGCCTGACTGCAGGTTTCGGCTTATAATCAAATATGTTGCTGTTGACGAACCACGAATCCGCTTCACGCCTGTCCCCTTATGTTTCTGGTTTACAGCCTTCTCTTTACTCTCGGAGTAATCTTGACGGCTCCCTACTACCTTTGGCGGATGAGGGGCAGAATCCTTTCCGGGGCCGATTGGCGGGAGCGTTTGGGTTATTTGCCCGCGAAAATCGAGGTCTCCCAACTCAACGCACCCGGATGTGTTTGGGTTCACGCGGTCTCGGTGGGAGAGACGCTGGCAGCCGCGGGCCTGGTGCATGCGTTGCAAAAGGAGTGCCCGGAGCGGCGCATTTTCTTGAGCTGCGTCACCCGGGCAGGCCGGGAGGTCGGCGAGACCCGCTTGCCGGATGTGGCAAGCCATTTCTACTTACCATTGGATTTCAGATTCGCGGTTCGGCGCGCCTTCGCGCGGGTGCAGCCTAACCTGTTGATAATTGTCGAAACCGAATTGTGGCCCAATCTCTTGCGGACGGCTAGAGAGAACGGAGCGCGTGTGCTCCTGGTGAACGCCCGGCTATCCAGCCGTTCGTTCAACGGGTACCGGAGAGTGAAGCCGTTCATCCAACGGATTCTTAATTGCGTGGACTGGATTGGGGCTCAGACCACTCAGGACGCCGAGCGATTCATCGCCTTGGGCGCCAGCCCCGACCGCGTGACGGTAACGGGCAATTTGAAATTTGACGGCAAGCCTCCCCAGGCCGGAAGGCTTGCGAGCCAACTGCGCTCCGGCCTGGCGAGCGCGCAGCGAGGTCCAGTGCTGATCGCCGCCAGCACCATGCCCGGCGAGGAAACAATGCTGCTCGAGGCGTGGAACGAGATTCGGAAACAGCATCCAAAAGCATTATTCATTCTCGTCCCACGCCATCCCAACCGGTTTGAAGCGGTGGCGCAACTTCTATCAGAATCCGGACGGAGTTTCATCCGCCGGACGACTCTGGAAACCGGCACACAAAACTTCCTGTCCCAACTTGAAGCGCCGGAAATCCTCCTTGTCGACACGGTGGGGGAGTTGGCGGGGGTTTTCGAAGTGGCGGACGTTGTCTTTGTGGGCGGCAGTCTGGTTCCGACTGGCGGTCACAACCCGCTCGAGCCGGCGTACTGGGGCAAGCCCATTCTGTTTGGCCGTCACATGGAGAACTTTCGCGATATCGCGCAACTCTTTTTAGAGGCAGGAGCGGCCACAACCGTCCATGATCACGCTGACCTGGCGCGCCGCGTCCATGACCTTCTTCGGGACGATAGCAAACGAATAGAGATGGGCAGACGGGCCAGACAACTGATGGAACAAGGGTCGGGCGCCACAGAGCGCACGCTCGAACGGCTCAGAATCATGCTGGGCATCCCCGTGCCGACCCACACTCAGATTTGAAAAGTGAGGCACGGTGAATCGAATTCTTATGCCTCTCGCCGCAGGTTTCAAAATGGGCGTAGCGCTTCGAACGGAGGCCTACCGGCGCGGCTGGCTCACAACCCGGCGCTTGAACCGTCCGGTGGTGAGTGTGGGAAACCTTAGCATGGGAGGGACAGGTAAAACGCCTTTTGTGGCATTTCTGGCCGACCTTTTGCTGAAGCGGGGACGAAGACCAGGCATTCTCACACGAGGTTACGGCCGCCGCAAGGGTGCGAAGTTGGTGGCCATCGAACCGGGCGCCGAGCGCGCCCCAGATCCGCAGGAGGTTGGAGATGAGCCGGCGCTGCTGGTGAGAAAGGTCCCGGAAGTCCCCATCGTGGTGGGCGCGGATCGCTACGGGGCCGGGCTTCTGGCGGAAGACAAATTCAACGTAGACGTACACATTCTGGACGACGGCTTTCAGCACCTCGCTTTGGCGCGCGACGTGGATATTGTTCTATTGGACGCCACTCAAGAGATCTCGGACCGCGCACTCTTGCCCGCAGGCCGGTTGCGCGAACTTCCCGCGGCGCTCGAGCGCGCTCACTTGGTGGTGCTGACTCGGACGGAGCTTGCCGACCCCAAACCCATGGAAGATCAGATCCGGCAGATCAGCCCGAGGGCGAGAATCTTTCATTGCGCCACCAAGCTTCAGAGCCTAATGATTATTTCCAGTGGAAAGACCGAACCTCTCGCGGCCGTCCGCTCAGAACCGGCTTACGCCTTTTGTGGAATCGGCAATCCACCGGCCTTTTTTGCTGATCTCGAGAAGTGGGGATTTTCTGTCCTGGGCCGCAATTCGTTTCCTGACCATCACGTTTATCGCGAGGACGAATTGACTCGCTTGTCTGAGCAAGGACGGAAAGCCGGCGCCAAGGTGTTGCTGACCACTGAAAAAGACGGGCTGAATTTTCCCTCCCTCGGCGAAACTGAGATTCCCGTCTTGGCTTGCGTGATCCAGACTGAGATATTGGAAGCGGATGCCTTTGAAGAGGCGCTGTTGGAGCGCCTGGGCACAGTAAAGGTGAGCGCTTGATGCAGCGATTGGGTGCGCTGGAAGATCCCAAGAAGATTATGGTCCGAGCCACCAACTGGGTGGGGGACGCGGTGATTTCACTGCCCGCCCTTCAGGCGCTGCGCGACCGCTTTCCGAAAACAGAAATCGTTCTAGTTGCCAAGCCGTGGGTGAGTGAGCTTTACTGGCATCACCCGGCGGTGAACCGCCAGATTGTGTACGATGCCGACGGTGAGCACCGGGGCTTCAGAGGTTTGGGGAAATTGATTGATGAGCTGAGGGCCGAGCAATTTGACGCGGCGATACTCTTTCAAAACGCGTTCCAGGCAGCCTGGATGGCGTGGCGCACGGGGATTCCAATTCGTCTGGGTTACGCCCGGGATAACCGGAGCGCGCTCCTCACAGAGGCAATCGATGTTCCGCCGCGCGCCTCCTACGGCCACGAGGCCTATTACTACCTGCAACTCCTCTTTCGAGCCGACGTGATCGACCGGCCGGAAATCCCCCGCCCCACCCGCGAGGCGCAGTTGGTCCTACAGGACTCCGAGACGACGAGGGCAGCCCAACAGGTTCGATCGCTGGGTCTCGACGGCCCACGATTTCTGGTGGGCCTGAATCCGGGCGCGTTTTATGGTTCCGCCAAGCGCTGGCTTCCTGACCGCTACGCCGCGCTGGCCGATCGACTGATTGGTGCGCTTCACGCCGATGTGTTAATCTTCGGGACGCCTGCCGAGAGGCCCCTGGCGGAAACCATTGCCCGGGCCATGCAGCACACGCCGACCATCGTGGCGGGAGAAACCACGCTTCGCCAATTCATGGCGATGCTTGCGCTCTGCCGCCTGGTGGTGACCAACGATTCAGGCTCGATGCACCTGGCGGCCGCCCTGGGATTGCCCGTGGTGGCCATTTTTGGGTCCACCGACGAGCGCGCGACCGGGCCGCTCAGCTCGCGGGCTCGCGTGGTGAAGCAACCCGTGGACTGCAGTCCCTGCGGGCTGCGCGAATGTCCCATCGATTTTCGCTGCATGACAGGTGTGACGGTGGAAAACGTTCATCGCGCTGCGTTGGAACTCGTGAAGGAGCTGGATATTCGCTATGATCGCTCGCGTTAAAAAGAAAGCCGTCAAGCCGGTGCGTGCCCTGAGTGCACGGCGGCCCCACGAAAAAAACGGACAAAACTCGCGCAAACGCATCGCCGTCTTTCTCGACCGGGACGGCACCCTGAATGAAGAAGTTGGCTACATCAATCATATCGAGCGGCTGCGCCTGTATCCCTGGGCCGCCGAAGCCATCCGAAAATTGAATCGGGCGGGGCTTCCGGTGATTGTCACCACAAATCAGTCAGGCGTGGGGCGCGGCTATTTTTCGGAAGAGCTGGTACACCGGGTCCACCAGAAGATCGCGCTGGAGCTTGCCGCCAGTGAGGCCCGGCTGGACGCGTTTTATTACTGTCCGCACCACCCGGAGTCGGCTCAGGAGACCTATCGAAAGCAATGCCAATGCCGCAAGCCGCAGGCGGGCATGCTGGAGGAAGCGGCGAAAAGATTCAACCTCGACCTGAAATCTTCCTACGTGGTGGGCGACAGCACGCGCGACATGGAAATGGGCTTTAACGCCGGCTCGCGCACCGTGCTGGTGATGACGGGGTACGGGCGGGGCAATTACGAAAACCTGCTGGGCCGCTGGCGCCGCAAGCCTGACCTGATCGCAGAAAACCTCCTGGAGGCGGTGGAAAAAATACTGGGAGAACTGGCGCGCCGCAAGCTGAAGCCTCACCGGCAAGTGGCTGCGACACGAGCCTCATGAAAATTAACGCGGCCGATCGCGCCGCCTTACTTTCACTCATCGAACGGTTCCCGCAACAGCACGTGGTGGTTTGGGGCGACCTGGTCGCGGACGAGTTCGTCTACGGCGAGATTGCGCGTGTCTCACGCGAGGCGCCCGTGCTGATCCTGAAGGAGCGCGAGCGGCAAGTGGTTCCCGGTGGCGGAGCAAATGCCGCCAATAATCTCGCGGACCTCGGTGCGCAAGTAACTCCGGTGGGCGCGGTTGGAAACGACCATGCCGGTGCCGCCCTGCTTCGCTATTTTCAGCAAAAGGGTGTTTCCACCAGCCGGATTACCCGCCCTCGAGGATATTCGACGCCCACGAAATCGCGAATCCTCGGTGGGCTAACCCATTGGCAACGCCAGCAAATCGTTCGCGTCGATCGCGAGCCCGCGCAGGCGCTCGACGCTGGCATCCGGCGAAAAATGGCCGCGAGTATTGCGCCGTTGCTCTCCAAGGCCGCGGCCGTACTCGTTTCCGACTACGGTTATGGCGCGGCAGCCCCGCGCGAGGTTGAAATATTGCGTGGGCGCGCCAGCCGTCGTATGACACCGTTCACGGTCGATTCGCGCTACGCCCTGCTGAAGTACTCAGACGTGACGGCGGCCACTCCGAACGAGCCGGAGTTGGAAGCGGCCTATGAAAAGCGTATCGGCAATAATGTGGAACTCTTGCACGAGTTGGGCAAGAAGGCTTTGCGACGACAACGGTTCCAAGCCTTGCTGGTGACACGCGGGCGCGACGGGATGGTTCTGTTTGAGCCGCGCTGCCCGCCCCGGCACATTCCCATTTTTGGGTCGGACCAGGTGACGGACGTCACCGGCGCGGGAGACACCGTGATTGCAGCATTCACCCTCGCCCTGGCGGCGGGTGCAAATTTTATCCATGCAGCTCAACTGGCGAACTGTGCCGGTGGCCTGGTGGTCATGAAGCGAGGCACAGCCACCGTGGCGCGCCGCGAACTCGAGGAGGCCATCCGGAACGCGTGAGCTCCAAGCTCATTCCGCGCGCCGAAGCTTCTGCCCTGGGCGAGCGTTTGCGCCGCATGGGACGCCGGATTGTTTTCGCCAACGGGTGTTTTGATTTGCTTCACGTGGGGCACGTTCGCTATCTCCAGGGGGCGAAAGACGAGGGCGACGCGCTCGTGGTGGGCGTGAACAGCGACCGGACGGTCCGGGAACTGAAAGGTCAGGGGCGGCCCTTGATGCCCGAGGCGGCGCGCGCCGAGTTGGTGTCGGCGCTCGAGTCCGTGGACTATGTGCTCGTCTTTGACGAATCAACCGTTGCGGGCGTTCTCCGGGACCTGCGCCCCCACGTACATTGCAAAGGGACCGACTACACGGAGGAAACTGTCCCCGAGCGAGAGGTTATGAAAGGTCTGGGAGGCATCGTGCGAATCGTGGGCGATGCCAAAGACCATTCGACTCGCGAGGTGCTGTCGGAAATCATCCGGCGCTCTCAAAAGCATTGAGTGATTGGGTGATTGCACTATTGAGCGATTGCTTTCGAGATTCGAAAAGCGAAATTCGAATGCTTGACATTCAAGTTCAAATCTCCAGATTCGCTTTTCTTCTCTCTCATTTTCGCTTATTCACCCAATCACGAAATCACTCAATCGCTCAATGCTTATGCGTTTCTTAATCATTCGTCTCAGCTCCATCGGCGACATCGTTCATGCTCTGCCAGCCGCTTCCGCTCTGGCCAGAACCTATCCTGAATCTCAAGTCCACTGGGTGGTCGAGTCGCGCTATGCAGTCCTGCTCGAGGGAAACCCCTTGGTCCACCGGACGATTCCGCTCAACACGCTGAGTTGGCGAAAGACCCTTGCTTCGGTGGCCACCCTCAAAGAGATATCACGAGGAATTAAAGCTGTGCGCGAGGTGGAATACGATGCGGTAATCGATTTTCAGGGCCTGTGCAAATCCGCGATGATTGCCAGGCTGAGCCGTTCACATCAAAGGCTTGGTTTCTCGCGACAGTGGCTGCGAGAACCCGCCGCCGGAATTCTCTATGGCGAGAGCGTCACCCCGACCGGCCGCCGCCACGTGATTGAAATCAACTTCGCAGTGGTAGAGCGCCTGGGCGTTCGCACGTTGCAGACCGACCAGTGGGAATTTCCCTTGCCACACACTGAGTCGGACGATGCTTATGTGGAAATGCAGCTCGCCTCTCTCGAGGCGAGGGATTTTATGGTGATAAACCCGGGCGCGGGATGGCAGAGCAAACGCTGGGCCCCAGCACAGTACGCCGAGCTCATTCGCTGCCTAGCGCCGGAGTTCAGCGGAGAAATTCTGCTCACTGGATCGCCCGCGGAAGAGGGGATGATACGTGAGATCGTTAAACTCTCGGGATCTGCAAGAGCACACTATTTTCAGTCGGCCCTCATTCAACTCATCGCACTATTGCGGCGGGCGCGGCTTTTTCTGGGAGGCGATACCGGCCCGATGCACCTCGCCGCGGCACTATCGACACCCGTCGTTGCCCTTTTTGGGTCCACCGACTTTTCTAACACACCAGAACGTAACGGACCTTTTTCATCCGATGACATCATTGTCTCGCCTCCAACGCCGGCCACCAAGCCCGCCGGCGACCATTACATTGAGGGCATCACCACCGGCGCCGTGCTCAAAGCCATTCGCGAGCGTTTAGCGAGGGCGCATGGATAGCCGTTACGCCACCTGGGCTGCGCGCTGGCGCGTTCCCCTCGGATTCGCCATGGGGATTGCCTTCGTTTTTCTCGCCCAACCCACCTATCGTCTTATCTGCATCGGAGGGGGCACCGCCATGTTGGGCCTCGTCGTGAGGGCATTGGCTGCGGGGTATCTTGAAAAAGGGCGCGAGCTCGCGACGAGTGGTCCCTACCGATTCACCCGAAATCCGCTCTACCTTGGGAGCTCTTTCATGGGCGTGGGCTTTGCGATTGCTGCCGGGTCTTGGATTCTGGGACTTGCCTTCCTGGGTTTTTTCCTCCTAGTCTATTGGCCGGTAATGCGCCGTGAAGAGAAATTCCTGCGCGAAAAATTCGGGGAGGCTTACGACCAGTATGCGAATTCGACTTCGCTCTTCTTCCCCATGTTCAGGGTCGGCGCCAAGATCGGTCAGAAGCCAGTTCCCTCGGGAACCTTCCTTTGGGAGCGATACCGAAAAAACCACGAATATGAGGCAGCGTTGGGTTACATTGCCGGATTGGTTTTTCTGGCTGTAAAGCTACAATTACAGTAAATTATTGAAGAAGCTGCCTTTCTATTCTGAGCTGCGTCTAACTTTAAGCTATGGGCCTTCCACTCTCCCGGATCTTGAGCGCCAGCCTGGCGTTGGCCATCCTCACCCCCATTAATCTCGGCAGGGCTCAATCTCCGGAATCCCCGCCCTTCGCGCCCGGAGAAACCCTGACCTACGACGTGGACTGGACCATCTTTACCGCAGGGCGTGTTGTAGCGACATTGGAAGACCCGGGCAAGAATGGGCATCCAACAAAAATCGCCGCAAGCGCACGGTCGCAAGGTTTTGCGGCGCTCTTGTTTAAACTTCAGGATTACTTCGAGGCATACTTCGATCCTCAAACACTCTGCTCCCAGCGGATTTCAAAGAAGGTCAGTGAGAACAGCCGCCACCGGGAAATCAACATCACTTTCAATCACGCCCGCGGAGTGGCTATCCAGGAAGACCGTGATTTGAACACCCTCAACGCACCGCCCAAGCATGTGGAAAACAAAATTCCAGGTTGCGTGGAAGACATCGTCACGGCGTTTTACTTTCTCCGCCACCAGAATTTCCACGTCGGGCAAGACATTCATATGGCATTGAATGATGGCGGCGAAACGCACGAGGTCACCATTGAAGTTCAAGCGCGAGAACAGCTCCAAACGCCAGTCGGAAACCGTTTCGCTTACCGCTTGGAACCCAGAATTTTTGGGTCGCTTTACAGTAAAAAGGGGCGAATGCTCGTCTGGATGAGCGACGACGCTCAACACCTGCCCTTGCGAATCAGAATGTCCATTTCGGTGGGAAGCTTTACGGGCAATCTGCTGTCAGTGACAACCTCCCCTGGCAATCAGCCTCCTACGCATTAATAGAGAGCCGCGCATAAAAGCTCAAACCATTTTGTACTTTTCGGTGAGGAGCCGTTGGAATCGGGGTTTGTAAATCAGGTCGTAGGTCAGGGCTTTGTCGGGAAAAAGGCGAAGAGCAAACTGGCGGGTGGCGGCAACCAACTCCGAGGCTTCCTCCACTGAAACATCGGACTGCCGCAAAACATTGGTGACCAGATCGACCACCATCTGGAGGCGTCGCACCTTGCGATTTTCTTCCAGAATCTCAGTCTCGCTGGCCACCGGCGCCTCCTCAGGCTAAGTGACTGCCGAAACTTTCTCACCTTCCGCGCGCCCACCTATTATAATCTAGGGACCAGCGGCTAGCAGGCCCGTCATCAATTCTCCCGGGCGGTGCGCCGCATCCGCTGAATGACGATGCCAATCCCAACCGTCGTCGGAAGAATAGGGCGGGCGGCTCATCAATGGCGCCGCATCCGCCAAGTCCTGGATGAGTCGTTGGTCACCTTCTTCAAAGAGGACGCCCTCACGGTTTCCGCCTCCATTGCCTATTTCGCCATGCTATCCATTTTCCCGATGCTCCTTCTGTTGGTGAGCTTGAGCGGAATTTATATTCGCCGCTTTGAATTGAGCGGCGAGCTCACTCAGGTATTGGAAGGCCTTCTGCCCATGAAGCCGGATTTCATCATGAAGGAGTTGGTGCAAATTTCGAAAGCCTTTGGACGTGTCACCCTGATTTCCATCGGGCTGCTTTTCTGGAGTTCCGCTGGAGTTTTTCTACCTTTGGAGAAGGCGCTGGACCGGGCGTGGCAAGTGGAACAGAATCGAAAATGGTGGCGCAGTTACCTGGCGGCGCTGGAGATGGCCCTCCTGTTTGGTGCATTCATCCTTCTCTATGCAGTCGTGATCAGCGTGAACGTCTATGTCCAGCATTGGTCGTTGCTGGGGATGGAGATCAACTCGACTTCGGGAGTCGTTCGAATCCTTTACCAAGCCGGTTTTGCCGCAATCACTTTCGCCATGGCGCTGCTGGTTTTCATTATCCTGTTCAAACGCCTCCCCAACCGTTATCTGAAGATTCGCGAAGTCCTTCCCGGTGCGTTTCTCACCGCCTTCCTTTGGGAAGGCGCCCGCGCTATGTTCACTCTCTTTCTCCCCCGCTTCAATTACAGCCACGTCTACGGATCGATTGGCGTGGTGGTTGCCCTGATGACGTGGCTCTACATTTCATCGGCCGTGACGCTGTTTGGCGCCCACGTCTCGCGCAGCCTGTATAAAACTCTGAAGAATCCCTCGCCCGCCACTGCGCCGCCCGAAATTGCTCCATCCGCCGCAACCCCGGTTCAGTCAATGGGCGATGTCCGGTAGGTATGAACTGACACAGGCCGACCTCATTTCCATCTGGAGATGAGAAGGCAGAAAGGCCAGGGTTTTGCGCAGAGATGGAATGGAGAAGCTTAAGCAGGTGGTCAGCCGGCGATTCAAAATTCTAATCCCGGCTTAGGCTGATTCAATGTTCTCTGGAATTGCCTACATCGTGGGGATCGGCGCGGGAATCATTTGCTTCTTCAAGGGGCTCCGCATCTACCGGCAACACCGCGTGCTGGCGGATACCCCGGGGTCTTCGATCCTCGGCATCGCCATGGGTTTCGTGGAAGTCCACGGCAAGGCCAAGCCCGCCCAAGGTCAACTCGTGAACAGCCCGGTGACCCGAACGCCGTGCCTGTTCTACAAAGTGGATATCAAGGGATTCTTCGAAGGCGAAGACAGCCGGCATTGGTCGCATCACATGACGGACGCTGATGGCGTGCCGTTTTACCTCGAAGACGGTACGGGTAAAGTCCTGGTGGACGCGCATGGCGCTGAATGCGAACTGCTTCGCACCGCTTGGCGCGAAACCGGAGGCATCAGCCTGCGCGGCATTTTCGAGACCTTCCGGGACCTTCGCTCACCCATGAGGTTCCTGGTGGACGACAATGAGCTGATCAACTACGCTGGGAGGGTGAGCTCAACTGAAGAGGCTACAAGGCGGTACTATTTCACAGAATACTGCCTCCTCCCCGGGCATTGGTATGATGTAGCAGGGACGTGTATTGAAAACCCCGAGCCAAAGGACCTGCAGGACCGGAATATGATCGTGAAGGGCCTGGACATAACAACCTTCTTCATCACTTGGCGGAGCGAGGCGGGAATCAAGAAGTTGTTGCGATATCGGGCGGCAAAGTATGTCTTCGGCGGCGGAAGCCTCGCCATCGTTTCATTGGGTTTATTGTTGTCCGAGCTCGGCTGGCTCTGAAGCGGGTTGTGAGGCGGGTGGCTGGGGTACCGCATGGGTGGCAGCAACCTGGAGCGCAACTTTTGGAATCAATTTGAGCAAAACGGCAGGGCCGCTTGCAACTGCCAGCGAACAGGGCCAATTTAGATTTGTGGAGGGATGGTTTATGACGGAGCGAGACTTTCACATTTCGCATCAGACTGTTCGGATTGCCGCAGCGATCACGCTGGCCGACTATGGAGTGGCGTCCATTACTGACGGGTATTATCCCTCATATTCTCGCATGATTCTTAACAGCCGGACAGGAACGATTTTGGGGTTCTGGGCGATTGCTGTGCCTGTCATGCTGCCGCTGTACGTAGGATTCGAAGGCTGGTGGATGCGCAAAAGCAGGGCTGCACTCAAAGGCCTTTGGCTTGATGCCCTCTTGGCAATTGCCTGCTTCATTTCCCTTGTGGCTCTTGTGCTATATGCTTGGGGACACTACGCCATGTTCTGACCTCACCCCGCCGCGTGCGGGAGGCGTGATGCGCCCGCCGGTTCAGAGACCAGGAGTCGGAACTTCCGCGGCCCGCTTGGCGACACCGGACCAAAATGCGCCACCGCCAGAAATTCCCGCCTCAAATGTCTTCAAAGTAGTATAATGGTAGTATGAAAGAGAAGACTTCCATCACACTCTCATCGGACGTATTAGCCCAGGTTGACCATCTGGCCGGTTCTAAAGTCTCGCGCTCCGCTTTTATAGAGCAAGTGCTGCGCGACTACTTTCGGGAAATGGCTCGAAGGAGAATCCACGCGCGCGATTTCAAGCGCATCAATGCCGCCGCGGACCGGCTGAATTCGGAGGCTGCGGAGGTCTTGGAGTATCAGGCAACTGAAAGCTAGGAGATTGGACGGAGGGAAGGCGTGAGGCGTGGGGATTTGTATCGCGTGTTCAAGCCCGGAGGGGATCCGAAACAATACCGAACCTTCGCAGTCGTCAGCCGGGCGGCGCTCATCGATTCCCGCTTTGCGACTGTGATTTGCGCTCCGGTCTTCAGCCATGGGGAGGGATTATCGACTCAAGTCTCCGTTGGACCCGATGAGGGCCTCAAGCATCCCAGTTGGATTATGTGCGACAATCTGGTGAGCCTGCGCAAGTCAGACCTGACCAATTATGTAGGCTTGCTCTCCAAACCGAAACTTGCGGAGCTCAATTGCGCGCTCAAGATGGCTCTTGATCTAAGCTAGCTTACAGCCTCCCAGATAGGTTTGCCATTTTCAGACCGTGCGCAGCCCACCCTGCCGGGGAAAAAATCCCAGAATCGGCAATCCGTCAGCTGACGGACAATCGTAAATCAAAAGTCGCTGGGCGAAGCCCGGTAAGTACGGACGGAAACTGAGCGACCGCGCATTTCCACCGTCACGGCGCCATCGATGTCGGGTCTGAAGGCCTGAATTCCGGCCAGCCTGAGGCGCTCTAGGAACTCCGCGCTCGGCATGGCCGTTCGACCGCCTGATTCGGAGCTCACCAATGCGACGCTCGGCAATACCCGGGCCAGAAAGTCCGATGCGGAAGAAGTTTTCGAGTCGTGCTGCGTCAATCGAAGGGTGCGACTCTCCAGAGGAAATTCCGAGCGCAGCAATTCCTCTTCTACTTTGGCGGTGATGTCTCCGGGCAGAAGAATGCCAGCCTCTCCGGCTGAGATGCGCATAACCAGGGAATCGTCCTGGTTAGGAGTGTGCGAGGCGAAGATGCCCTCCCGGCCCGCATGCGGCCAAAGAATCTGCACGGCAGTTTCCCCGCTCACAAAGCGGTCGCCCGCCGCCACTTCGCGAATCGCAATTCCCAGTCGCTTCGCTTTCTCCAGCAAATCCAAATATCCGGGAGTCGCCGGATTTTTGCCGTGCCAGAACTCGCCCACGCTAAAGTTTCCAATGACGGCTGCCATGCCCGCCAAGTGCTCCTCGCGCGAGTCGCTCAGCACCACGATGTCAATCCTCTCCACCCCGCGCGACCACAGGTAAGGGGACACAATATCTTCGCCGGGGTCCCAGCGCCGCGCGTGCAATGCGCCTTCACGATTGTTGCGCATCCGAATTCCGCCGGCTCCCATTAGGAGAGTCGTTCGGTCCGGTAGGACGACAAAGAGAGCGTCGCCGCCACCACAATCGAGCGCAGTCACTTCGAGTACGCCATGGGGAAGCCGCGGCGCAAAGGGGTGAAGCGCCACCAAGGCCGCAAAGAAGGCCAAACTCGCGAGCGCTATCTGGAAGACGTGCGCCTTCCGCCCCAGCGCCCACGCCGCTATCACCGCCGACAACACAAAGCCCCACGCAACCCACACAGGAGGCGACGAAACGCGAAACGACAGCCATCCTGACAACCCGGGCCAATCCGTCAGTGCAAAGAGAAGGCTCAAGATGAGATGGACCGCTTTGGCCGGCCAGACCGCCAGGGCCGGCGCGATGGCGCCTAGGATTACCATGGGCACAGCGGACGCCAGAAGGCAAACCATTACCGGAATCGCCAGCGCGTTCAGTCCGATGCCTGCAATCGTGACTCGATGAAACGTTTGCGCCATGGGCAACGACAAGCCCACTTGGAGGACAGCGGAAAACAGCAGCATGTTGGCCGCCCAAACCACCGCTCTTATGGGCCCCGTGACAGTGAATGATGCAGTTGCAGGATGTCGCTGCATGATGGACAGCCGCGATTTCATTCCTTCAATCAAATCTCTGAGATCCAGGCGGAACTGGGCCTGGCGCGGCTCCAAGCTTTGGTCGCGGCCGATTTCATCAATCTTCCAGAGAGCCCGGCGGTAAGGCTCGGTGGTGCGGGCGAGAATGGGGACCGCCAGGCCGGCAATCAGCAACGCCGCGGAAAAGGAAAGCTGGAACCCGGTTTCAAAAAGCCACGCCGGGCGATACAACAGCAAACCAAGCGCCGCGAGCCCGATGGCGTTCAGGGCCGCATGTTCGCGATAGAACAGCCGCGCTGTGAGATAGACCAGGATCATCAAAGTTGCTCGAAGCGTGGGCGCGCGCTCTTCAACCACCGCGGCGTATGCCAAAAGAAAAATCACCAAGAGGGTGGTCCTCCAGGCCTCACCGAGCGGCAACAGGCGAAGCGCGTATCCCGCAATCAATGCCAGCAAGCCGATGTGGAGTCCGGCAATCACCAGCAGGTGGTAGAGCCCGGTCTTGCGGAAATTTTCAATCGTGTCGGAATCGAGTGAGGCGCGCTCACCGAGCAGCACGGCCTTCAGCACCGCTCCATCCCGCATCTCGCCTGACCACGGAGGGTAGAGCGTGTCGATGGAATTCACCAGTCGCTGACGAGTCCTCACCAGGAAATCTGACAGACCCGGCCGTTCAGTCCGCGGCAACTTCTCCACCAGCAGAGGGCTCTTGATGGTCCCCACCCAGAACAAGTCCTCCACCGATTCCATCCATAGACGAAAGTCGAACCCGCCGGGATTTTGATAGATGTGGGGCCGGCGTAACTGGATCATGGCGCGTATCCTGTCGCCATACTGCAAGCGCATCGCTTCTATGTCCGGCCACGCCGCAAGATCGCGCGAAGCTTCCAATCGAATTTGAATATTTCCCCTCAACGGGCGAGTGTGCGGGCCAGTTTCAAAGCTCCCTGCTTCGATGCTCCTCGCGTCCATTTCGAATTTAAGGGCGTCGGCGGTGCGAAGAGGCGATGATACTAAAACTCCCTCCACTCGAACCGGATCCGACAGATCGATTCCCGATGACTTGAGGTTTCTGACGTGATTGGGAGGGAAGCGCGCCTCAAACAGGAATGCCGTGGCTGCACCCGCAATCGCGAATCCGGCCAGCGCCAACACGGACGAAGGCAGCCACCACTTCCTTCCCAAACAGATGAGCCCGATGAGCAGGCAGAATCCTCCTGCGGTGAGGAGCACTGTGATGTCGCGGATCAGGTCGCTGAGGAGCAGGCGTTCCGGGTGGGCTAGAAATATTCCCAACGCAAACGAGCATGCGAGCAGGAGCAGGGGACTCTTCACGGGCGAATCACTCCGCTTTCACAATCAGTCGGCTGACAGGCAGGAAACTCCGTCAACTGTCGGCTTGAGTGCCTACGGATTCTGTCGGCACTTTCACATGCACAATTGAGATGAATTTGGAGGCCGATCGGCGTCTGATTTGTGGAGGATAAACGGACCGCACCTTGACCCGGCCCACGGTTTGAGATATCGTCGCCTCAACATTGAGGTGCCCGCCATGAAGAAATGTCCCTACTGCGCTGAGGAAATCCAAGAAGAAGCCAAGGTTTGCCGCTGGTGCCAGAGGGACCTCACCGTGCCGTCGCCTGCCGCAGTTCCTCTCGAGCAGCAGACAAGCGGCAAAGCAATCGCCAGCCTCATCCTTGGGATATGCCCGGTCATACCGCTGCTCGGCAGCATTCTCGCCGTCGTCTTTGGTCATATGTCCTTGAGCGAGATTCGCCGGAGCGCTGGGCGTCTGAAGGGCGAAGGCATGGCGATCGCGGGTCTTATACTCGGATATATCGGTGTCGCCTTCCTGCCTATCATCCTGATTGTCGCAGCCATTGCTATCCCCAACTTGCTCCGCGCCAGAATGGCGGCGAACCAGGCATCGGCTGTAGGCTCACTCCGTACAATCAATTATTCCGAGATTACATATTCTTCAACCTTCACTTCGGGGTTCAGTCGCGATCTTCAGTCGCTTGACGGAGGGTCCAATCCAAGCACTGCGGATTCGGCGGGCCTGATTGACAGTCTCCTGGCGTCTGGGATCAAAAGCGGGTATCAGTTCACTTATGCCTCGGGACCGCCAGACCAAAATGGCGTCATAAATTCATACACAGTCCGCGCCGACCCGATGAAACCCGAGAGCACGGGCGGAAATCACTATTTTACGGATCAAACTGGAGTGATCCGACAAGAAAGAGAAAGGCCGGCGGACGAGAATAGCTCTCCACTCAATTGATGACGGCTTTTCACATGTCGCGTGGGACGGCTGATGCCCCGATCTAACTCTGCGTGGGGACGAGTTTGGCGATGCTTTCGATGTGGAACGTCTGCGGAAAGAAATCAAACATTTCGATCGAACTCACCGCGTAGCCGTGAGTGGTGAGCAGGCCCAGATCTCTTGCCATGGTGGGCGGGTGGCAACTTACATAATGGATTCTTCGCGGGCGAAGCGTGGCGATGAATTTGAGGGTTTGCGAGCCAACCCCGGCTCGGGGTGGATCGAGCACCACCAGATCGGGTTCGGTGCGAGCGTACCGGCGCAGAAAGTCAAACGCCGTTTCGGACACGGCGCGAACGTTTTGGAGCGTGTGTGCCTCGGCGTTTGCGATGAGGTCGCGCGCGGCGGGGGCATGAGCTTCTACGCCCGCCACCTGCTCGAATTGCCGGGCCAGCGGTAGGGTGAGAAGGCCCACGCCTGCAAAAAGGTCGAGGGCAAACGCGCCACGTTCTACCGCCGTCGCCGCCGTCACAAATTCCGGAAGCAGAAATCGCGAGGCCTGAAAAAAAGAGCTGGGGCTCACTCGATATTTGAAATCGCCCACCTGGTATTGGACCGCCGGCTCTCCGATAACCCGCCAACCCTGGCCGGTGTCGAGGGCCACACTGGCCACGCCAGGCAATCGGCCTAGAGAAACATTAGCCAAGGCCTCAGCATCCTGGGGATTGACTGCCCCGCGGAAAGTGAGCATCACCCGCTCGTCGCGGTCGTCGGCGAGCATCTCGATTTCTCGGCATCCCACCAGCCGCGCAGACCATTCCGGCTGGCGAAGATCGCTCAGAATCGCGTTGAGGCGTGGCGAAAGAATCAGGCAGGCATCGATGGGAGCAAGCCGGTGCGACTCTGCTTCGTAGAATCCCAGCGCTACGCCTCCGTCAGTTTGGACGGCTACTTTGATTTGCGCCTGGTTGCGGTAGTTCCAGGGATTCGCCGCGTGGACGGGAATTTCCGACTCCCAGTTAATTTTTCCGATGCGGCGCAGGGTTTCGCGCAAGATCTCCCTCTTGGCCGCGGTCTGATTTTCCGGGCTGAGGTGCTGGTATTGGCAGCCTCCGCACTGCCCGAAGTAAGGGCAAGGCGCCTCGATGCGTTCTGGAGCGGCAGCCAGAACGCGCAGGGGGCGCGCGTGCACAACGCCCTTGGCCTTGCGGACCTCCTCTACTTCCACGCGCTCTCCCGGCAACGTCCGCGGAACAAGGATCACCCGGCCAGAGTGATGGCCCAGCGCGTCGCCACCGTACACCAATTTTTGCGGCGTGAATTCGAACATGATCTTTGATCCGACCCAGCGCGGACAAGCTTAGAGGTAGAACAAGCTCAAGCGGGGCACACCGTGATGTTCGAACAACCTCTTTTTGATGAACTGGCGCTGGAGCGATTCAATTTGCGGGCCCGTCATTTTCTGGCGATAGCTCACCAACCCGCGGTCCACTTCACGGCGCACCTCGGTGAGGAGGTTTATCTCCGCAGCCCGCGTGAGGGACGCGGCCAGTTTTTCCTCCAGGGCAGATAGTTGTTGCTCCAAATCCTCCAAGTCGGTTTCCCATTCTCTGTCGGCAGAAATATTTCGAAGCGATAGGGCGCCCCCATGAAGGTCATCCGCCAAAACTTGTTGGCCCTGGGTTCGGCAGGCTCCCGAAGCTTTTTCCAAGGCCGCGGCGTTGCGCTCGAGGAAGGCGCGAATTTCTTCCGCCGCGAATGGCGCCTCTTCGGGCGGCCGGTCGGCGGTGGCCACACCGCTCTCCGTCAAAGCGGTATTCAACTCTTCCGCAGCCTGCAGGACGGCTGGGGAGCAATAGGCCAGCCCGTTGATTTTGCGGAATCGCTGCGGGCGCTTGGAAAATTTCTGGAAGGCGCGGTCAATGCCGTTCAGAACAGCCTCAAGCGGGATGCCGGCTTCCTTCCACGATTCGATGAGCGCCCAATCGAGCGTGGACAGAAGCGTGGGAGTCCCGCGGCAACGCCGAAAGCACTCTTCGATTTCCGTGAAATAGTTGAAGTAGTTTTCCAAAATTCAGTACTTCAGTATTACAGTTTGCCAGTTTTTCAGTAAGGCAGGCCAATTCCGTTTGGCGATGCACGCGAATGAGGGGTTCTTTTCTGAACAACTGAAATACTGACAACCTGACATACTTCGTTCCTGCCGTACTTCCTTCCCCCTTTACTTCTGACTTCTGGCTCCTGACTCCTGACTTCTGACTCCTGTCTTCGGCCTTCTCTCTTCTGTATTCCGCTCGTAGATAATCCGCAGTCCATCGAGAGTCAGCGAAGATTCCACAGGAGGCTTGTATTTTGAAGCCCCCGCCACCCAGGGTGCCTGCCCGCCCGTGGCGATCACTTTGGTCTTCTTGCCCATCTCCTCGCAGAGGCGGTCCAGAATTCCGTCCACCAAGCCCACGGCTCCGTAAAAAAGACCGGACTGCATGCTGCCCACGGTGTTGGTGCCGATCACGCGCTGCGGCTCCCGAATCTCCACCCGAGGCAAACGCGCCGCGCGCTGGAAAAGAGCTTCTGAGGAAATGCCAATGCCCGGGGCAATCACGCCGCCCATGTACTCGCCTTTTTCCGACACCGCATCAAAGGTGATGGCGGTCCCAAAATCCACGATGACGCACGGGCCGCCATATTTCTCAAAAGCCGCCACGCTGTTGGCGATGCGGTCGGCGCCCACTTCCTGAGGATTTTCGTAGTGGATGGCCATGCCGGTCCGCACGCCCGGTCCGAGAAAAAACGCCTTGAGGTGGAAGTATTTTTGCGCCATCTCTTCCAGCAGCATATTGAGCGGCGGAACCACGCTCGCCACCATGATGGCTGAGATGTGATTCGCCAGAATGCCTTCGAGCGAAAATAGGTTGCGGATCAGGATGCCGTATTCATCGGCAGTCTGGGCGCGATTGGTGGTCAGCCGCCACTGGGCGAGAAGATTCTTGTCCTCAAAAACGCCGAGAACGGTGTTGGTGTTCCCAACGTCGATCACCAGCAAGTTGGAGTTGGCTTTCGGCATCTCAGCAACTGGGCATGTGGCAGGTAGGACCCTGAAACTTTGGACTCAGGATCCTTGGCGCGTCGAGGGCTTTGATTCCTTCCCCACCTACTACCTACTACCTATAACCTACCACCTGCCGTCCTCCCTCATTTTACTTCCACAATCTCCCCGGAAACCAGCGACTCTTCCCTTCCGTCTTCGCGGCGCAGGCGGATGGTGCCGCGCGAGTCCAATCCTGCGGTGACGGCCTTGAATTCTCCCGCGCTGGTACGCACCAGAACATTTTTGCCCTCGGCATAACTCGACGCTTTCGCCCACGAGCGGACGATGGGCTCACTGCCTTCTTCCAGAAGCATGCGGTAAGTTTTTTCGAGCTCGCGCAACAAGTTCACCAGGATTTGCGCCCGGGAGAAATTACGCCCGCCCTCCATCTTTAGGGACGTCGCAATGGGTTTGAGTTCCGCAGGCATGGCGGAGTTGTTAACATTAATGCCGACTCCCAGCACCACGTAGTGCAGGCGGTCGAGCTCGGCGCGCATCTCGGTGAGGATGCCGCAGAGCTTCTTGCCGTTCACCAGCAGATCGTTGGGCCAACGAATGTCCACAGTCAATCCTGTGGCGGTTGAAACGGCTCGATGCGCTGCCAAGCCGGCCATCAAGGTGAGCGCCGCGGCGTCCGCGGGGGACAGCATGGGCCGCAGAATCACCGAGACATAAATCCCGGTCGACTTTTCAGAATGCCAGTCGCGCCCAAAGCGTCCCCGGCCAGCGGATTGTTCCTCCGCCACCACCACCGTCCCATGGGGCGCGCCCTCGGCGGCCAGGGCGAGGGCCGCGTCATTGGTGGATTCAATTTTGAAGTAATGAATAATTTTGCGCCCGATTTCGTTCTCACCGAGTTCCGGCTGAATCAGGCTGGGGGCGAGAATGTCTGGAAGCTTGCGCAGTTGGTACCCTGTACCATGGTGACCTTGAATGTCGATGCCCAGGGAGCGGAGCTTTTGAATGTAATCCCACACGGTCGTGTGCGAGACGCCAATGTGGGAGGCGATTTTGGGGCCCGGCACCACCACCGTGGCATTCTTCACCAACAAGGAAATCAGCTTGTCGATGCGGCGATCAGTTGCGGCAGCACTCATCGGATTGGAGGTGTCAAGCTGAGAACGAAATCAGAAATTAGAATTCAGAAAAAGGAAATTGGAAGATGGAAAATCAAACCTGACGGCCGGGAATACGAACTTCCAGTTTCCAATTTCTATTTTCCAATTTCCATTTTCTATTCGCGTCCCAGTTTATCCAAAGCTTCGTTCACCTTGCGCAGATGCTCGATCAGTTCAGCATGACGGCGCTGTACTCCTCGGACCACATCCTGCGGCGCGCGACTCATGAATCCCTGGTTGTCCAACTGTTTTTGGGTCTGGCTGATCGATTGCTTCAGTTCTTCTTTTTCCCGTTCCAAGCGCAAACGCTCGGCAGCCGGGTCAACTTTCTCCTCGTGCAGGATGCGCAAGTCGAAAGTCGCCGAATGGCGGACGTCCACCGTCTCCCCGGTCACACGTCCGCGCACAAAATTCGTCGCCTGCAGCCCCGCCAGGCGGTGGATGGAATCCTGGTGAGCGCGAAACAACTCCAGGATGCGCAGATCATCGCACGCCACTTGCGCGCTAGGCTTCTGTTTTTGCAGGTTCAGCTCGGCTTTCGCGTTCCGCGCCGCGACAATCAGTTCCTGTAGGGTTGCGAACTGCTTTTCCGAGATGGGGTCCGCCACGCGCTCGCTCACCAGTTTGAACGGCGCGAGGGAGAGGGACTCTTCGCGAGGGCGTCCCGTCACCTCGTGCCACAACTCTTCCGTGATGAAAGGCATAAAGGGGTGGAGCAGGTGCAGAGCGGCCTCGAACACCCGCGCCAGATTAATCCAACTGGCGTGCGTGCCTGTCTCTTCCGCGGCCTTGGTAATCTCCGGCTTCACCCACTCGAGGTACCAATCGCAGAACTCGTGCCAGAAGAAATGGTAGATCTTGTCAGCGCCCTCGTGAAAACGGTACTGCCCCAGGGCTTCATCGATCTCGCGCGTGGTGGTCAACAAACGCGAAAACATCCAGCGGTCGGCCAGCGCCAGGTGTTCGGGCGTGGCCACAGCGTCAAATCCCAGGCCGGGCATGGGCTTCAATGCCTCCGCGATCTGGTGCTGAACTTTCTCGGACAGTTTGCGATAGTTCATCAACACAAAACGGGCGGCATTCCAAATCTTGTTGGCGAAAGCGCGGTAAGAGTCGAACTTTTCCGGGCTCACCACAATGTCGGTGCCCGGGGCGGCGCTGATAGCGAGCGCAAAGCGCACCGCGTCGGTCCCGTATTTTTCCGTGATTTCCAGGGGGTCAATCACATTGCCCTTGGTCTTCGACATTTTCTGGCGCTCGGCGTCGCGCACCAGGGCGTGAATGTAAAGCACGCGGAACGGAACCTGGTGCATGAATTTCAAGCCCATCATGATCATCCGCGCGCCCCAGAAAAACAGGATGTCGAATCCCATGATCATCAAATTCTGAGGGTAGAAGCGCTGGAGGTCGGGCGTATCTTTGGGCCAGCCGAGGGTGGCGAACGGCCAAAGCGCCGAGCTGAACCACGTGTCGAGCACATCCGTCTCCGGGCGCAATGAGCTTGATCCGCATTTCGGGCACACATGAGGAGTCTCCCGCGACACAATCACCGAGCTGCACGAGAGGCAATACCACGCCGGAATGCGATGGCCCCACCAGAGTTGGCGGGAGATGCACCAGTCGTAAATCTTGCCCATCCAGTCGAGATAGATCTTGCGGTAGTGATCGGGGACAATTTCGATCTTGCCTTCTTCAACCACTTGAATGGCGGGCTGCGCCAATGGCTTCATTTTCATGAACCACTGGGTGGATAGGCGGGGCTCGACAACCGAGTGGCAGCGCTGGCAAATGCCCACGCTCAAAGGATAATCTTCGGTTTTTTCCAGAAGCCCTTCCGCGGTAAGGTCGCGCAAAACCGCGTGGCGCGCTTCAAAGCGGTCGAGGCCATGATACGGCCCTGCCTCTTCGGTCATGCGCCCTTCTTCGTTGATTACCTCAATGCGCGGCAACTTATGGCGCTCGGCAATCTCGAAATCGTTGGGATCATGCGCGGGCGTCACCTTCACGGCGCCCGTCCCAAATTTTGGATCGACGAAATCGTCAGCCACAATCGGAATGAACCGTTTGAGGAGCGGAAGTTGCACGCGGTAATCCACCAGCTCGCGGTATCGCTCATCCTTGGGATTCACGGCCACCGCCGTATCGCCCAGCATGGTTTCCGGGCGCGTTGTGGCCACCGTGACATATCCCGGACCCTTTTCCAGGGGATAGCGGATGTACCAGAGCTTGCCCTGGCGTTCTTCGTGGACCACTTCAAGGTCGGAGACCGCTGTGCCGCAGCGCGGGCACCAATTCACGATATATTTCCCACGGTAGATGAGCCCCTCATCATAGAGGCGTACGAAGACTTCCACCACTGCGCTCGAGTAGGCCGGGTCCATGGTGAAGCGGTCGCGCGTCCAATCGCAGGACGCACCCAGACGCTCCATTTGTTTGCGAATCGTGCCGCCGTTGGCTTCCTTCCACTTCCAGCAGCGCTCTACGAATTTTTCCGGACCCATCTCGCGCCGACGCTTTTGCCCCTCGCGCTGCCAGGCGCTTTGCGTGGCCGTGCCGGGTTCGAGGTCGGGAAGGGCTTCGCGGCCCAACTCGCGCTCCACAATCATCTGCGTGGCGATGGAAGCGTGGTCGGTTCCCGGCAGCCAGAGAACGTTTTCGCCCCGCATCCGGTGCCAACGCATCACAATGTCGATCTCGGTGTGCTCGAGCATGTGGCCCATGTGAAGCGAGCCAGTGATGTTGGGAGGAGGAATGGTGAGCGAAAAGCGCGGGCGCGACGCGTCATCGCTTGGGCGATAGAGCTTCTGCTCGACCCATTGGCGCGCCCACTGCGGCTCGATGGTTTCCGGCGAATAAATTTTAGGGATCTCGGGTTCCACTCGTGCCTTCCCTTGCCCGCAAGCGTGCCAGCGCGCGGCAGAGAACCTTCGGCCGCTTCCTCTAATGGGCCTATGAAGGTCTTGGAATCCAATAACTATAGCCTTTGGTTAGTTTTCAGTCAAACAGAGCGCTCTTGCGGAGGGAGCGCGCAGGCCTGGCTGAGGGCAGGCGTCATGAGGAAAAACACTGCAATGGCCTTGGGCTTTGGCTAACTTGGAATGCGAACTCGTGGACTGTCAGGAATTCTTCGTGTGCCCGGCGCTAAGCTCCGCGTTGATTTCGTCGGCGATGGGTTTGGCAATCCCCTCAATCGCTTGAGGAGGCAGGCGGGGGGACATCTTGGCGACAACCATGTAAACGATGGAATAGACCTGGGCAGAATCGAGGGTTGGGGGCGCTTGGGCGACGGCGACCGCGGGAGGCTCGGCAACGGGTGGCGCTGTCGGCTTCAGTGACGACTCTTCATGGCCGACGTGAACGTGGCCAGCGGCGGCCTCACTGAGCGAATAACTATCCAAGGTGGTCGCTGCTACGGGAGAAGCTTCGGCAGCAGGTTCGGGAGCGGGTTCGGGAACCTCCACGGCCGACGCCTCGACAGGAGCAGCCTCCATTGCAGCCACTTCGGACAGCGCTTCAACAGGCGGCGGCTCGACGGGCGGTGGCTCCACCGCGGGAGGCAGCACCAATTCGTCGCTCAAAATCGGCTCCGCAATCTCAGCCGGCGCCCGAAACATCATGGTGCGCTCTGTGACATGAGGATGCTCATGTTCATGCTCGTGCGTGTGCTCCGGCGCGGCGTGTTCCTCGATGAATACGGGTTCGGCAGGCGGAGGAGGTTCCATCGGCGAAGGCGCGGGCATCTCAGGCGTTGTTTCAATCTGAGGTTCGCCGCCACCAGATACCTCGGGCTCGATCATCGGCGCTACTATAACCGGGGGTTCTGATTCCATGACCGGTCCGGGCTCGGATGTCGCAGCGTATTCAAAAGCAGGGGCAGGCTCGGCGGGCGCGGCAGGAATTTCCTCAAGTGCAGGCTCGGCAAAAGCAAACCCACCCTCAATGCTGGAAACGTCAGGAGACTCTTTCTTCGTGGAGATTTCGGGCTCCGCGTCCACGGGTTCCGTCACGAAGGTAGGCGGCGGAGGTGGAGACGCTTTGAAAACCGGAGCCGCTTGCGCCTTGGTGGCCGCAGCTTCTGCGGCAGCCAGGTGTTTCGCGACGGTGGCAATCAATTCGTCGCGGTCGAAGGGCTTCTTGATGCGGCCATCGGCATGCACCCGCGCGCCCCGTTGCTCGTCATACATATCGCCGTCGCTAAATACCAGCAATACGGGAACGTTCCCATACTCCTTGGAGCCCTTGACGAATTCGCAGACTTCGTAGCCATCCTTGCCCGGCATGGCCACGTCAGCAAGAATCACCATGGGATTAACGGTGGGGAGCTTTTTGATGGCGGCAACACCGTTCGACACGGTGACCACTTCCATTCCTTCGCCCACTAATATCCCGCTGGCTTTCTTTTGCACCGTCGGGCTGTCGTCTGCGATCAGGATCTTTCTTGCCACTCAGAACCTCCTAAAGTCCGCCCCAATAGTATATACTGCGCTACCAAATACCACGTTGGCCCAGTGAAGTCAAGTTTCAATCCATCAAGCGTTTAGATAGGCAGGAATTACCCCTGTCGATACAGGTGGTAGAGCAGCCAATAAACCACGACCCCGGTGATGGAAACATAGAGCCAAATGGGCAGCGTCCAGCGCGCCACGCGTTTGTGAAGGTCAAACCGCTCTTTCCACGCGCGATAAAGCGTGGTGAGGACCAGGGGGACAATCACCGCGGCCAGAACGGTGTGGGTGCCGAGGAGCGTGAAGTAGACGGGCCGAATCGCGCCCTGCCCCGTGAAACGCGTCACGCCGTGGTGGGCGTGATACCACAGGTAACAAACGAGAAACAGTGAAGATGTCCCGAACGCCGAGAGCATGCAGACCTTGTGGGCCAGAACGCGCTTGTTGCGGATGAATACGTAGCCCAGCGCCAGCAAGAGGGCGCTGGCGGCGTTCAAGCTCGCGTCGAGTGCGGGAAAATCGGAAAGTTGAAGGATCACGAGTGAAGTTTACTGTCGACAGTTGAAAGTCGATAGTCAAAAACAGAAGGAAGTATGCGCCTCAAGACTTTTGACCAATCAAGAAGAGTCTGCCTGAGCCGAGCTTGAACGGCTCCAAGGCATACGAGCTATACGCCTCGGTGCTCGCAAATCCAGCGTCGTCGAGCAGGCAGCAGATCTCTCGATACGTATAAATCCGGTCGGAAGAGGCTTTCTTCTCCTCTTTCCCGTTGCGCACAAAAGTGTACTCGGTTTCCATGCGCCCGTTAATGTGATCCCACTGGTTTTCTTCAAGAAAGAGGATGTCGCCCACCCGGACCCATTCGCGTTCCCGCGCAACGGGGAGCACGGCCTCCACCACGCGACTGGCATCAAGAACAAAGCGGCCGCCGGGCTTGAGGGCGCGAAAAACAGATTTCAGGAAGCCGGCGTGACCCGCGTCATCAAAGTATCCGAAGCTGCCCCCCATGCAGACGGCGCCGTCAAATTCCTCCGCCCAGTCCATTCGGCGCATATCACCCTGTTTCCAGTTAATGTTCATGCCTTTTGCGGAGGCCTTGCGCCGGGCCTCCTCCAGGAAGGCTGCGGAGAAGTCCAATCCGGTTACGTGGAAGCCGAGCGCCGCCAGGGCGAGGGAAAGCCGGCCTTCCCCACAAGGCACATCCAACACTTTGGCAGGGGGAGCAAGCGCAAGGACCTTCTGAAGGAAGTCCGCCTCAGCCTGGGTTTGTTCTTCGGAAAAAACCTGGCGCCACATTTCCAGGGCAATTCCGTCGAAAAAATTCTCCCACCACTCTTGGGTCATAATCCACCTTCCTTTGGCAACGGATTCTTTACGGCCGGGCCGGGCGCGGTTAACTCGAGGTTTGGCCGGGAGGGTTACTGGGTGGCTCGGCGGAAGCCGGTTTCTTTTCGTTATGGGCCATCAGCCGCTTTAGCTCTCCCGAGTACACGGACCAGCCCACGTTTAATACGAACACGCCCCCGATGGTCAGGCTGATAATCGCCAGGACGATGCCATCCAAAGTGAACAGTAGGTGGGTCGCAGCAAGGTATGCGCATACGGCGAGCGAGATGAGTCCGACAAGAAGGCAGAAACCGAATAAGAGGAGCGTCTCAAGCATGGAGGTTCGTTCCTTGCCCAGCGTAATGCCTTGAGGATCCCGGAAGTCTGGCATCGGTCAATCAGGAGTTCACAGCCGGCTGTTGAAGTCTAATTGAGATCAAAGCAAAACCTTATCCACGATCATGAGACCAAAAATCAGCGGCAAATAAAATACCGACGCAAGCAGGAGGCGCCGGGCCAGCACGTTGGACCGGATCTTGGCCGTCAGAACGCCGTAATACAGAAGGGCCAGCCCCAATGGAAGGGCGCCGAGGAAATAAACCCAGCCCATCTGACCCAGCAAGGTGGGAAGCAAGCTGATGGGCAGCAGGACAAGCGAGGTCACTAGAATTTGCTGCGCCGCCCGCCGGCCCTGGGGATCGTTCTGCGGTAGCATCAACAGGCCCGCGCGCGCGTAATCCTCACGGTACATCCAGGCGATCGATAGAAAATGGGGGAACTGCCAGAAAAAGAGAATGGCGTACAGGACCCAGGCCTCAAGACTCAGGTTGCCGCGCGCCGCTGCCCAGCCGATCAAGGGCGGCATCGCTCCCGGGAAAGCACCCACTAGAGTGCAGTAAGGCGTCTTCCGCTTGAGAGGCGTGTAGAACAGCAGGTAGCTGGCAAGGGTCAACAAAGCCAATGCGCTGGCCAGAGCATTTACGCCGAGTCCGAGATATAGCCCGCCCCCCACGGAGAGGAAAATTCCGAACCACAACGCTTCCGCGGAAGAGAGCCTTCCGGCCGGGAGGGGGCGGTTGGCGGTGCGCCGCATGTGCGCGTCTTGTTCACGCTCCATCCACTGGTTCAGAGTGGCCGTTCCGCTTGCCACCAGCAGCGTGCCCGCGAGGGTGTGGAACATGAGCCAGTAGTTCATGGCTCCGCGCCAACCGAGGTAAAACCCCGCCAGCGTGCTGGCGACCACCAGAGAGTTGACCTCCGGCTTGGTGAGCGTCCAATAGTCAGCCAGCTTGCCACGCCAGCCTGCCACGACAGCGTTGGGCAATGGATTCACTACTGCGACTACCGTATTGTCAACAGCACTTCCCATTAGTTTTCCTTCAAACCGCAACATTCTGTGGCATTGATGAGAGCTCTGGAGTGGCGTCAGGCGCTGCGATCAAGCGGTACGTTTGAAAAGTGAGCGCCAAACTCGACGCCAGAACCAGCGCGCCCACGGCCACGTGCGTCGTCGTAACCAGAACCACGGGCGGCAATGGTTGAGGCCCGTTTTGATTCGTCCAGACCTCCCAATACGATCCAGCGCCAAGAGTCACCTGACCCACCATCAACCCGATAAGAAGCCAGAGAGGGCGTGTCAGGCGTCGCTCGCCTTGAAATTCGGAGAGCACGCGCACCAACATCCAAAGGACCGCGACGGTCACCAAGCCCGCGCCCACAACGTGAGGAATGATTCCAAATCCGTGATGGCGGAAAGCCGCGCCCAGCATAAGCTGCACGAAGATCAGGACGGTAGTCGCGGTGGCGAGCCGGCGGAGAGAGATGCTCGAAGAGTCTTTCGCTTTCGGCTCATCCCAGCGCCAATCCGCGCTCGTAAAAAGCGCGAGGCTCACCATAATGCAAAAAAAGGCCTGCGCCAGGCAGGCGTGAGCCACCGAAATATCCACTGGAAGGAAGAAGAGAACTGTAATCCCACCCAGAATGGCCTGCGCAAATATGGTGAGGACGGAAATCACGCCCAGGCGGCGAACCCAACGTCGCGGCTCGCTGCGCCAAAGCCACCCCGCCAGAATCAGCGTGAGGATTACCACGGTCCCCGCCACCATGCGGTGGCCGTGCTCGAACTTTACTCCGCCCACCATGCGCGGCATGCGAAAAGTGCCGAACGATGTCGGCCAGTCGGGAACGGAGAGACCGGCGTCGTTGGACGTGACCAGCGCGCCCGCGATAATCAGCAGAAAAGTCGCGCAGGCGACGAGTGTCGCGTACCGGTGGAGCCAGCGTTGTCCTGCAGTTTGCGTCATAGCCAAACTCGTGGCTTCGAGCTTTCCGCTTTCACGGGAAGCGGCAATTCGGTTCGGGAATCTCGAATGGGCTCTATGGCCTCATCGCCCTGCGCGTGAAAACTGTTCCGCCGGCGGTAGAGCACGGTGAAGATCACCACAAACATGATGAGCGTGGGGAGCATCATCACCAAAATGCCCGTTTTCAGCGCCTGCAAGAGACCCGGATTTTGAGAGGCCGCATTATTGTAGCAGGCGGGACAGGTTTGCGCCAACGCCACACTGGAGCATGCCAGCGCTGCAAGGCCCGCCGCAACTCGCGTCAACTTAATTCTTAATTCATAATTCATAATTTCTTCTACTTGATTTTCATCAGCAGCACGCGAATACTGTCGGGGAAAACCACGAACAACATGCCCACCACAAAGATCAGCGCCGGCATGAGCGTCAAGGCTAGGCTGCGCCGCTCGTATCGCAGATGCATGAAGTAAGCGATGATGAGCGAGGCCTTGATGATGGAGAGTCCCATCAAAAGGGTGAGCATGAGCTTCAGCTCCAACTGCTCGTAGCCCAGGAAAACCTCCACGGCGGTAAGCCCGAGGAGCGAAAACCAGACGGTGAAGGTCACCTGTTTGCTGATTCCACCCTCAGCGTGTTCAGTGCCCGTGCTCATATGATCTCCAGCCTCCGTTTGTAGCGGCGGTCTATGACCGCCTACCTTGGCGCTCGGAGAGCGCCGAATTCCCCGGCGGTCAGAGACCGCCGCTACAGCTCAGGCCACCCTGGCCGACATCAAATAAACGAGCGGGAAGATGAACATCCACACCAAGTCGACAAAGTGCCAGTACAGCCCGCTCACTTCCACGTCGTCGGCGTTAAATCGGCCGCGCGCCGTGCCCGCAGCCACTACGGCGAGATAAAAAACGCCGATGGTCACGTGGGTCATGTGCAATCCCGTCAGGCCGAAGAATGTGGCGCCAAACAGCGGCGTGCCCCAGGGATTCGACCAAAGTCTTACGCCCTCGTGAATCAATCCAAACCATTCACGCAAGTGCAGGATGTCAAAAGTCACGCCGCCCATCAGTGTGGCCACCAGCCATCCGGCGGCGCGCGAGCGGAAGCCCATCTTGGCGGCGCGAACCGCCAACACCATGGTGACCGAGCTGGTGAGCAGCACCAGAGTCATTACAGTGGCGTTGATGATGCTGGGCGAAAAGGTGAACGGACGCGGCCAGGCTTCGGAGGACACGCGCGCGTAGCTGTAGGCGATCAGCATGGCGGAGAATGTAATCGCGTCCGAAACGATGAACAGCCACATCCCCAGTTTCTTGGAGGGGATGGCGTAGGGCGACGCTCCTCCGGACCAGGCCGACTCGCGGCCCACTTCTGTGCCCGTCATTTCGTGTGCATGGCTCGACATCCTATAACCTCACCGTGAGCAAGAGTAGAAGATAGATCCACAGCCCATCCATAAAGTGCCAGTAAATCGCGGTCACATCCACGGCCACGGGCTTTTTGAGCCCGGAGGCCAACTGCGGGGCCCGCCACACCAGATAGAAGAGTGCGGTGACCCCACCCAGCAAGTGCACCGCGTGCGCGCCGGTCAGAAGGTAAAAGAAAGAACTGCTGGGATTGGTGGCGAGAAAAACGCCGTGGGCGGCCAACTGAGTCCAGGCGACGAACTGCCCGCCGATAAACGCCACGCCGAGAATTGCCGCCGCATTCAGCGAAACTTTAAACCGCCTCACCGTCCCGGTCGCCAACGCGCGGCGCGATATTTCCAATGCCACGCTGCTGGCAAGCAGGATCACGGTATTGAAATAAAGAATCGGCGGCAGGGCGATTGGCATCCAATCCCGCGAGCCGCCTTTGCGTACCACCAACGCGCTGGTAAAGGCCGCAAACAGCATCACGATGGCTACCAATGCCATCCACATCCCGGTGCGATATGTTCCCGCCGGGACGCCCCAGCTTTGATGCTCGGGCCCGCCTCCGCCTCCAAATTCCCTGCTGCCGAAGCCATTCCCACCGCCAGAGAAATCGCCTCCGGAGGGCGTGGCGGGCTTAGGCGGTGTTAAAACTGTTGCCATGTTTGAACCAATGCGAGCTCAAATTTCAGAATCAGAAAATCCGTATAATGGTCATTATCTTCAGCCTTCTGTCTCCTGACTTCTCGTCTACGTCCCTGAAACCTTTTCCGGCGAGTCCTGCATAATGTAGTCCTTCTCCGCGCCCGGCACGCCGTATTCATACGCGCCGTGGTAGACCACGGGATGCTTGCCTGCAAAATTATCAAAGGGTGGCGGTGAGGGGATCGTCCACTCGAGCGTGGTTGATTCCCACGGGTTCTCAGACGCCTTCTCGCCTTTAAACATGCTCCAGAAAAGATTGACGAGGAATATCAACTGTGCACCCGCCGTGATAAACGCCGCCCACGACATGAAGATATGCAGGTCAATAACGTGCGGTGTGTTCAGGAAGTTGACTTCTGTGAATCGGGAGTACCGCCGGACGTTGCCGGCCACACCCAGGAAGTGCATGGGCATGAAGATGCAATAGACGCCGACAAACGTAAACCAGAAGTGGATCTTGCCCAGGGTCTCGTTCATCATGCGGCCAAACATTTTGGGAAACCAGAAAAACGTTCCCGCGAACATTCCAAAGATGGCCGCGACGCCCATCACCAGGTGGAAGTGGCCGACCACAAAATAGGTGGCGTGCAAATTCACGTCCACCGGCGGCTGGGCCAGGAACAATCCGCTCAGCCCGCCGCTTACAAATAGGGAAACGAAACCGATGGAGAACAGCATGGCGGTGGTCAGGCGCAACCGCCCGCCCCACAAAGTTCCCAGCCAGTTGAACGTCTTGATGGCGGAGGGCACTCCGATGGCCATCGTCATCACCGAGAAGGCAAAGCCGGTGTATGGGCTCATGCCACTCAGGAACATGTGGTGGCCCCAAACCATGAAGCCGAAGAATCCGATGGCCGACATGGCGTAAATCATCGCCTTGTAGCCGAAAATGGGCTTGCGGGAAAACGTGGAGATAATGTGCGACGTCACGCCCATGCCCGGCAGGATCGCGATGTAAACTTCCGGGTGGCCGAAGAACCAGAACAGGTGTTGCCAGAGCAGAGGGGAACCGCCGCTGTGGTTGGTGAGCAATCTGTCGCTGAGAATGGTGTTGGCGGGGATAAAGAAACTTGTGCCTCCCACCCGGTCGAGCAACAACAGGACGCCGGCTGCGAGCAGCACGGCAAAAGAAAGGAGCGCCAGGATGGCCGTCAAGAGCCACGCCCAAACCGTGAGGGGCATGCGGGTGAGGGTCAATCCCTTCGCCCGCAAGTCCAGAGTGGTGGCGATGAAATTCAGCGCGCCGAGCAGCGAGCCCACGCAAAAGATGGCGATGGAAATAATCCACAAGGTTTGGCCCAAACCTTCACCCGGTCCCGCTGCTGGTCCGACCGCACTCAATGGCGCGTAGGCGGTCCAACCCGACAAAGGCGGGCCATCCGCGATGAAAAAAGTGGCGAGGAGAACCACGAAGCCCACAAACGTGGTCCAGAACGAAAGCATGTTCAGCGTTGGGAAGGCCATGTCTTCGGCGCCAAGCTGGATGGGCAAAACGTAGTTGCCAAACCCGCTTTGCGGCGCCGTAGTGAGCACAAAGAAAACCATCAGCGTCCCGTGCAGGGTCATCAGGGAAAGATAATATTCGGGCGTCATCACGCCGCCCGGCGCGCCGTTGGGAGAAAGCATGCCGAGCAGCGGAATGTGGGCGTCCGGCCAAACCAGGTGCCAGCGCATCAGCACCGAAAGAACGATGCCCACAAAAACCGAAGCCAAGGCGAGGAAGTAATACTGTTTCCCGATCACCTTGTGGTCAAGGCTGAAGATGTATTTTCTGATGAAGCCAGTGGGCGCCGTGTGATGGTGAACGGCCTCACTGTGGACTTGCATTTCAGCCATCGATTTTCTCCTCGAGAAATCAGAAAGCAGAATTCAGAAATCAGAAAATATTCCGTGGATTTTTCTTCTGATTTCTATTTTCTGACTTCTGATTTATTGTGATGCCGCCTGGTCTTGCAGCCACTTCTCGTAATCCGCCTCGGTCATGACTTTCAAAAAGGCCCGCATCTTGTAATGGCCCAGTCCGCAAAGTTGCGTGCAGACGATTTCGTAAGTTCCATTGGGCAATTTCGGGTCACTGCTGTGATTCAGCGCGTCCCCGGTGGTCGTGAAATGAATGGGAATCTCAAGCCCGGGAACCAGGTCCTGATGAACTCTAAGCTCGCGGACAAAAAACGAATGGCCCACGTCCTTGGAACGAAGGACCACTTCGATTTCTTTGCCCACCGGAATGCCAAGCGTGGCAGTGATGATATCGTCCTTGGAAGCCGCATCTTTTTCCCGGTCGAGGCCATAGAAATTCCCCGAAGAGTCACTGACCTGCTCGGGGTGAGTGGGCCCAAACTGGCCGTCGGGTCCCGGATAGCGGAAGTACCAGGCGAATTGCTGGCCTTGCGCCTGAATTCTGATTGCGCCGGGCGCGGGGCCGGTGAAGTGCATGGCCGCCCAAATGCGATAGCCCATCAGGTTGAGGCCGATGAACAAGATTGCCGCGGCGGTAGTCCAGGTGGACTCCAAGGTGTTGTTCCCGTGCGAGTAAATCACCTTGCGCCCATCGCCCTTGTCCCGGTATTTGTAGACGAACCAAGCCAGTCCCAGTTGGGCGAGAACGAAGACCACGCCGCACATGATCAAAGTCAAAGTGAATTGATGATCCACCGCCGCACCGTGGGTGGAAATGTTCGGGGGAAACCACCAAATGTGGGCGGCAAAAATATATACCGAGACCACCGTAATGATCGCCACGACCAGCGCAAAGGCCAGCGCCATTATTTCAACCTTCCTATTGGATTTTTGAGAGAAAGGAGAAAGTCAAATGAGAAGAGAGGACAGCCGCACCCGCGGCGCGGATGTCCCCTCTTCAACCTCTCCTGTCTACAGCCCGATATCTTGATCAACCTTTAAAGCCAAAATCGACCGTCTTTGCTTCCTTGGCTCCCACGGTTACTTTCTGTTCCTGGGTTTGCCCCTGCGCCCCGCCGGTCGCCGTCCACGCCTCGATGGTGTAGTCGCCAGGAGGCACTCCTTTGATGGTAAACGTGCCGTCGGCGCCCGTCACCGCAAACAAGGGGTTCTTCACTACGCCGACGTAAGCCTTCATCCAGGGGTGCTGGTTGCACTTCACCGGAATCATCACTTCGGCGCGCGCGAACTTCTTGTCCAGCGCCGCAGCGCCCGGAGCCTGCGATTCGTTCCACTCGCGATTGTCTTTGGGCTGCGGGTGGATGTTGTGAGTGGTGGCGTCACTGCTCACAATGTGCAGCGTCTGGTCCACTTGCACTCCCAGCACATGCGGCTTATACATGCAGCCATCCTGGTCCAGAGTGACGGCGTCGGAGGGAGTGGGCCACGCGTATTTGTCCGCGCCTTCCTTGATGTACACGAAAACGTTGGGGAGCGTCCCGTTCGCGTTTACGTCGCCGTCTTCAACGTGGACGGGCGAGCTGTGCTTGCCTACGCAGACTGGGTCTTGATCCATCTTGATTGTGGCCAGCTTGGGCTTGGCGCCGGTGAAAGTAATCTTGCCTGTAATCGTTCCCACGGTCGCCTGATCGACAGGCGTTCCGGCGGGCGCCGTTGCGGACGCCGTGGGCTGCTCGGTAGTCTCTGGAGCCTTTTCGCTGCTGCAGCCGAACACTAGAATCGTTGCGCAGAGAATGGGTAACCATACCAAAATTCTTTTGTTCATTTTCTTAGAACCTTCCTATCAAAATTGGATTTGTCCGCTCTATTATTCCCCGTTTAGTGCGCTTTTACCAGCATTCCAATCAAAATCGATTGAGTCTTGGGTTTCGCCCCGGCTTCGTTGGAAGTCTTTTTCATGCTGGCGGCGCTGAGGCCGGTGAGGCGGCGCTGTTCATCCGGCGTAATTTCAAACATGTAACGAACCAGGAGGTCGGCCTGGTCGCCCGTGTAACCCTCAAAGATCGGGGGCGTGGGGCCGGCAAAGATATTGTGCCCGTCCCCGGCCTTCTTAAAAAGGCCGGATGGCATGGCCGTGCCCGGGCTGATCATGGCGGGATCCAGAATCCAGTGCTTTGTCCAATCCGGCTTCAGACGGTCGTGGGCCAGCAGGAAATTGGGCGCGGTGGCGAATTTGTCGTGCGTCGCATCGCCCGTCGCGTGGCACTTCAGGCACGGAGCGGCGCGGCTGTTGAACAGCGCGCGCGCCATATCCAATTCCTTGGGCGCGAGGGGATCAAGCCGCGGCGGCACGTAAGGCATGGGCTGCTGCGAAAGCGCCTGGAAAAATCTCACCAGCTTCCGCAGTTCGATGGGCGAGAAGTAGAACGTCGGCATCCGGGTCTTCAGATAAGGCCGCACGCCATCGCGGTCCGTGTCCGTCTCGCTCATCGCGGGGTTGGAAAGGAATTTGAGGAGCCATTCCGGATTGACACGCGCGCCCTCAGTGAGTAACTTGGGTGGTAATTGATCTTTCCACTCCGGCGTTTGGTAACGCGGAATATCCATCAGCACCGAATTCTGCCCGACCTTGAATTGGTGGCAGCCCTCGCAGTTGTACTTCTTGACGAGCCACCATCCCTCTTGCGCGTCGCGGCGCTGGTCGGCAGGCAGATACCAAAACCGCGGGGGAATTTCCGAAGTGACACTGCCCATCAGGAAGGTGGCCAGTTGGGAGATTGCTGCTTGGCCTCAGGCGCGACGTCCGCCATCCCTTCGGTCGTTTTGCTGCCGGCGGGCTCGAAGAAATCGGGCATTCGCAGCTCTTCGGCTTCGGTCTTAATCATGCCCTGGTCAAACATTTCCGGCTTGGCCAGCTTGCGCTCAAAGAATCCTTTGTGCGAGTACCAGTCTTCCTTCTTGGCTTCCCCGACAAACAATGCAAAGTCGATTTGTTCGAGAGGCTTGCTGCCTTCAGCGGTGAGTTCAGTCCCGATGCGCCCTTCGTCTTCCATCCCCTCGATCTCGTGGCACCCCGCACAACCGTAAAACTGGATCTTTTTGCGCCCAACTTCCTTAAGCTTCGAGTCGTTCATGAAGGGCGCCGCGGCATAAGTGGCGCCCGGGCGCTTGAGAGTTTCCAGGTAGCTGGCGATGTCCCGGGCCTCATCCCACGAGAGCCGAAGGTTGGGCATCACCGTCATTTGCTCCACCACCATCTCGTGCCCGTCGTTCGGGCATTTGGTGTGGTTCAGGTCAAACGTGTAGGGAGGCAGACCGTGTTTATTATAATCTTCGTCGGTAATATCCCGTTTCTCAAAGGGGCAATAAGGCCGGGTGCGCTCGCGCGGATTATGAATCCAGCGCACCAGGAAATCGTAATTATCCTTTTCCCCGACGCGGGTCAGGTTGGCGGCAAACCATCCGCCTACCTGGTTTGAGCCCTCGCCCACCGAGTGGCAACCCATGCACCCGCGCGTCTCAAAGCTTTCCTTCCCTTTCACCGGATCGCCCGGCGCCTGGTGAGTGAGCGAAGTGTTGAGCGCGGTTTGCCAGAGGTACGCAGAAATGTCCTGGATATCTTCATCGTCCAGCCGGAACCGGGGCATCTTGGTGGTGGGCCGGAACGCGTGGGGATTCTTCAGCCACACCGGAATCCACTCGGGCCGGATCTTGACCCGCGCCTCTTTCAGGTCGGGACCCACTTTCTTGCGGCCCATCATGAGGTACTTGGCTTTCGTCTCTAGTTGATCCAATTGGATGGAGATCTGGCTGGCCGAGACTTTCAACGCATCCGCGTCAGTGTAAAACTTGCGCGCAGATTCATTGTCGGCAGCGTGGTCGCCCGAGTCGATGTCCCGCTGGGCGTTCCGCAGATCATCATCGTGTTGAGCCGTCAGTTGCATGATCTGGTTCTGGTTGGCTACCAGATCTTCGGGCTCCGAGTCATAGCCCGAGAATCGATGGCAGCCCACGCAGCCGCGCCACTGGAAAAGCTGTTTGCCGTTGGTCAACTCCGGCGCGTGGTCCACCACCATGTCTGACGCGTGGCACTGCTGGCAGCCCGATTGGAGATTGGCCTTGTGGTAGAGCGGCCAAAGCCAGTGCTCGTATTCGCCGTGGCCCATTTCAACGCTGTCCACCTGCATCCCGTTGCCGTTGTGGCAGGGCGTGCAGCCGAACTTTTCAGGATCGTGAATTTGTAGCAACTCCATGTCCGGGTGGCTGGTGAAGGCTGCGGACATGTGGTCTCTTACGCCCCCCATATCATTGCGCGTCAGCAGCACCGGCTCGCGAATCCCCACGTGACACGACTCGCAACGGTCCACAATCCCCTCGTCCGGAATGTTGATCTGCTGAATCTCGATACTCATCGTCTCGGCCTTATTCAGCAGTCCCTGGAGTTGGTCAGAAGTAAGGCCGGTCAAATGGTCGTGGAGATAAGCCTGGAGTTTTTTCGACGCGTCGCCCTGGGACTTCAGGAGATCACCTTCTTGTTGCTGCAATTCTCCTTTTGTGGTCTGCAGGTTGGAGAACTCGCTCTCCATCTCCTCGAAGGTGAAACTCTTCCCGTTGTAAGGAGGCCCGGCCAGCACGAAAGGCCCTTTTTTGTACTCGTCCAGGTTATGTTCCAGCGACTTTCTGCCCGGTCCCTCGGCAGTATGCTCGGCCACGTAGATCATGGACCCGACTCGGGCCCGCTCGTTGGTCAATGTACCCAGAACTGCCTCAATCTTTGCGTCGATGGCCGCGGTCTGCTCGTGGATTTGCTTCAACTTGGGGGCGACGGCTTCTTGCTCGTCTTTGAATTCCTTTTGCAGCGCCTTGTACTCGGCGGAGTCTTCAATCGCCTTTTCGGCTTTCTGTTGTTCCGGGATTTTCTTCTTGAGGAGGCTAGTGTAGAGGGACGCGAAGCGGCGTTCGTAGGCTTTCCACGGACGCAGGCCGTAGAATTCGTCGTAAAGGGACCAACCCAGAGTAATGACCAGGAATAATGCCGCGACCACAAAATAGCCGGCCAGCGACCGGCTTACGACCGGGTCCTTCTCGGGGGCGTCTGGCAATGCGCTGCTCCTCTATTAGGCTGAAAAATTGGGGTTGATCAAACGTTAAAATACCATGTCACCCAAACGTACTTGATTCGAAACACCAGCCGCAAAATCATCTTGACGGGCAACAACAGCATGGTGATCAGGAAAAACTGCAACGTGAGGTACTGGACCAAGCTCATCCTCTGGTAAATTTTCCGGTTAAACTCCGAATAGGTAATGATCCTGTGAAAGAGGTAGCCGGCGGCGCCAAAATACAGGCCCATTACGATAGCGCCAAATATGGCTTTGCCTGTCATACTGGTGATGCCAAATATGTCCGGCAAGTCGCGATTGACTTCGTAGACCACCCGGCTTGGGTCCCACGTCTGTCCCGGCCAGAACCACATCCAGCCCGGGCCGCGAATGAACGTCCCCACAATCACCATTAAGACCCACAAAAAGAGGAAACCGAAGCAGAAAGTGAGAATGGAAAACTTCCGTTGCTTCCAGGTGTAGTAACCGGAGCCCAGGGGGTTCGTGTCCACGTACGGAATAATCATCAACCCGAAAACGATCAAGGTGGGCATGACCACGCCGGCGATCCAGGGATCGAAATAAACCAGCATCTCCTGAAGTCCGAGAAAGTACCACGGCGCCTTGGCCGGATTCATGGTCAGGTTGGGGTTCGCCAGTTCTTCGAGCGGAGCGTTCAGGGTGATCGACCATACAATCAAAATGACCGTGACGATGATGGCCGCCAGAAATTCCACTCGCATCAGGTAAGGCCAGGTATGGACTTCTTTGCTCCACCCCGCCTGCCAGGGGTAGGTCTTGCGGTGAGCTGTTTTTGCGAGTTGGGGATCGGCCTCGAGCTGCGCGATCAGGCGATCGTTGGCGAAAGCCTGGCGGAATGCCATCCAACAGAAAAAGGGGATGAGGAAAAGGAGCGCGACGATGGGAATATTATCGGGAGCTGAAGAAATTTCCCAGAGTTGGCGCCAATCAAAACCCATATTCAGAGCCCTCGACGAGGAGTGCGACTATATCTTTCTTTCCGGTTTAATTTCCGACTCCAACTGAACGGGCGCAGGCCCGGAAATCCCTCCGTCCTTTCTGACCCGCCAGAAATGCACTCCCATAAAAGTGCCGGCAATCAACGGGATGGCAATGCAATGCCAGATGTAAGCGCGCAATAGTGCGTTGGCATCCACAATCGAACCACCGAGCAGCGCAAAGCGCACGTCATTATACGGAGTCATTCCCATTTGGGCGCCCAGCGGCCCTTGAGAGCCCAGGCCCGGCGTGTTCTGCGCCATCGTGGTGCCCACCGTGATCGCCCATAATCCCAGTTGGTCGTCCGGCAGAAGATAACCGGTGAAAGAGAGCAGCAGGGTCAGCACCAGCAGCACTACGCCCACGCACCAATTGAATTCCCGCGGCTTTTTGTAAGAGCCCGTCAGGAAGACGCGGAACATGTGCAGCCAAACCGCGATGATCATCAGGTGCGCGGCCCAGCGATGCATGTTGCGCAGCAGTTTGCCGAACGGGACGTCGCTCATCAAGTAGATGATATCTTTGTAGGCCTGCCCCTTGGAGGGATGGTAGTAAAACATGAGCAGGACGCCGGTAAGGGTCAGAACGATGAAAAGATAAAAGGTGATGCCACCCATCCCCCAGGTGTAGTTGTAGCGGACCGCGTCACGATTGACTTTGGCGGGATGAAGGTGGAGGAAAACGTTGGAAAGAACGCCCAGCGCGCGGCTGCGTTCGCTGTCGTCGTGCTTGACGCGGAAAATCGATTTGTAGAGTTGCGTCTTCTCCGGTTTCTTGAGGGCTTCGATTTCCTCTTTCGCCCGTTCCTTCAGAACCTGCGTGTCGCCGCGCAGCTTTTCCACGAAGCTCGGCGGTTTCTGTTCTGGAAGTTCGGGATTGACGCGATCAGCCATGGGCCTCTCCGGGCAACTTTATCTCAGTCTGGCTCTGCGGAGCGAAGATACCCCCCTCCGCCCACCTGTCCAAATAATCTGTTTTTATCAGCCCTGTACTAAACCGGTATAAAAGCGCCCGGATCGTTGAATTCGTCCCGGCCGCCCTTGCTGCGATCCCAGGTAAAAAGTCTGCTCTTATCCGCGATGATCTGGCCCTGCGGGTTCAACTCCACGTGGGCGCGGTCCATGGGGCGGGGCGCCGGCCCCTCAAAGTTGATGCCCTCCGGCGTATAGCCGCTGCCGTGGCAGGGACACTTGAATTTGTTTTCTCCGGGTTTCCAATCGGGAGTGCAACCCAGGTGCGTGCATTTGGCAAAGACCGCGAAAATCTGGGTCGGTTCCCTCACCACGTAGATTCGATATTCCTGCTTGAATCGAGTGCTGACGCCCAGCACGTAGTCCGACGGGTAGCCCAGGTTGCAAATGGTGCTGGGCTCAAAGAGAGTTCTCGGGAAAAAGAAGCGCATCAACATGAACAAATTCGTGGCCATAAAGGCCGCGATGCAAGTCCATGTGAGGCGACGGCGCAACTGGTTGGGCTCAGGGTCTTTCACCTCACCTGCTGAACCGGAGGCTGGAGGCGCACTGGCCTTTGGAGCCGTGGGAGCCACAGCCTTGGCCACAGCGGGAGCTGCCGGCTTGGGCGTTGCAGGCGGGGCCGTGGCGGTTTTTTCCGCCGGCTTCGTCGCCCCAATCCCCGCCGCCGGAGCGGACGGTTTTGAAGGAACTGGGGCGTTCGGATCGTCAGGATTCGACATTCGTATTACCCTTCGGCTATGAAAAGTGCGAACTGTGGAAGTTTCCGACGCAATTCAAGATATAAAAATCTATATGATGCCCGCCAAAGATGTCAAGACGATTTGAAGTCAGTCAACGTGATTTTTTTAATGTCAGCAGGAAAAAGGTTGCGGCAAAACAGAAACTTCACGAGGCAAGAGAGTGCGCGCAGGGGCGGCGGAGCCGCCACCCCTGCGCGTTTCATGGTCGGTGAAACTGAGGATTTCTCCCTACGTCTTCGCCAGCCCGGTTGGTTTTGACACTCCTCCAGCTTGCGTGGCGAGCACTTTGGTGAGCGTGGCCGCCAATCCATCGATGGCGCCTCCACCGCCAATCACCAGGATTTGCGGCATAAATTGCGCGCCCTTGTCGGCGAGCACCGTGGCGACGTTGACGAGCGCCGTGCTGGCCGATCCGATCGCGTCGTTCTGCGCCTTGAATCCCTCGGCCTTGGCGAGACCCTGGGCGCGAATCACGTCAGCGCCCGCGGTGCCGGTCTGCTTGATGTACTCCGATTCACCGCGCGCCTGCTGCACGCGAGCGTCCGCGTTGTTCTTGTTGATGTCGATGCCGATAGAAGACTTGGCCAAGTCTCTCTGCATGTCGGCCTTCCCCGTTGTCGCCTCGGTCGAAACACGTTGTTCCTGCGCCTTTTGCTGCATCTTGAAGGTCTCGATTTCCTGGTTGGCAATTTCGCGCCGGGTCAGCACCCCCACCAGATCCTGAGGCAGGATGACGTCCTGGATGTACACGCCTTTGGTTTCGACTTCGTATTCCGAAAGTTGTTGGGCGATATGCGCCGTAGCCTCTTCCTGAACCGTCTGGCGGCTTTGGATGAATTTAACTGCCTCCATCATCCCCAGTTTGTTGCGGAAGAGATTACCGACCGCGGATTGGAGGACCTCGTTGACCAAGTTGAGCATGCTCCCCACCATGGATATCACGCGAGGCGCTTTGGTATCCGGCACGTGGATGAGGACCTGAAGGTCGAGAGTGAATATGAACCCTTCGCGGCTTTTCGCCACTATGGGCTCTAGCCTCGCGTCCAAGCCGTGAGCGCCCGTCACCCCCTGCGCCCAATCCAGTTTGAGGATTGCGGTGGGCACAATTTCCGCCTGGTAGATGCGCGGGTTGATCGGAAATTTGCCAGTGCGCAGCGGTTCTTCCCAAATGCCGCGATGCCCGGGCTTCACCAGGCTTCCATATTTGAATTCGAGCCCGGAAGTGTCTTCGGTGGGTAATCCCACGTAGGATTTAATCACCGCCACCTGGCCTTGTTCGACCACCAGCATAGGGAGTTGCTCGACCCTGACCAGGAGTGGATTCAGGTTGTAAGCACCGTAAAGCAGCGGGTCGTGCTGCAAACCGATTTTGCCTCCCTTATCCAGAAACATCTGGAATTCCTGGTAAGAATTGTGCTGGTCGTTCTTGCTGCCCAGGATCGTTTCAATGAGCTGGGCATTTCCCACCGGGCCCGCGGCTTTGCCCTCCGTTCGATTTTGCCTTTCGAGTTCCTCAATATCCCTAAATCCACCCAGACGGCTGGCAATGTCGCCGGCGGGAAGCGGGTCGCCATCCAGCGTAGTCACAACGCCGATCATGTCCACCACGTGCCCGCTGTCCGTGGCGCGCGGCTCAATGCGTGTGACTTCCAGTTGCTTCTCCGCCAAGCCAAATGCCGCGAAAGTAAGATTGCCTCCCCTGATCCGGCCTCTGAGCTCTTCCGAAACGGGGATGCCATAAACTTGTGGCTTGGTAATCACTAAAAACGCGATGGGGTGAATCGGCGCAAGAGTGCCCGGCGGCAGAACGGGGCGTTGAACGCCCTTTTGACCTCTGATTTTTTTTCCGCCCGGCCCGATGACGCCCTCCACAAACAAGTGAAGGTCGGTCAAGTTGCCAAACTCTTTCGTGTAGACGGCGGATTTTGCGCCGATGGGCAAAGGTTGGCCGATCTGCGCGATCACCAAACCAATTTGGCCCGCGGGCACCTGCACCCACGGGTGCTTGGTGGCAGCGTAAAACGGAAGGAACCGGAAACGAAGTCCCGGCATCAACAGTTCGGCCTGATACCCCGCCTCGTGGTGGAAAGCAACCGGATTGTCGTCGGGCAGGCGTTTTCCAATTCGTTTGCGGACCAGGCCCACCTGTGTCGGCCCGATACTGTAAATTGATTTCCACAAAACGATCAGGGTAATGACCGCCAGAGTCAGCAACGTGTAAGTTGTAATGGTTGGCAACATGGCTCCTCCTCGCTATCCTCACTCATCACTCGTCACTCATCGTGAGCTTGTGGGGATCGGCCTCTTCAATAGATGATTGGCCAAGTCTGTCGATATAGTTTAGTGTAACGCCAATTAGAGAACAGCAAGCGCTGCATTTCCATTGAATTGGATACGAGCAGGACTGGGCCCGGTTACTGACCAGTCGGTCAAAGAGGCCACGGACCCGGGCCAGGAACGCTGCGGTCTTCCCAGGTTGGTTTAATCAACAAAATGAGCGGGAACGTGAAGTGGGACTTATTTCCCTGACCGGTAGAGAATTACGCGAACTCTTTCCAGGGTGATTAATCCGCCGCCGAGCATGGAGTCCAGCCTCGACAAAATTTTTTCGATGCGCTCAGAATACTCCACCACTTCAACGATTATCGGCAGATCCTGGGAGAGGCGAAGGATAGCTGTGGTGTGGTAGGGATGCGGGCCGAGGCTGGAGGAACCATACCCACCTACACCCCGGAGGACGGTGACACCGGAAAAGCCTTCACTGCGGAAGAGGTCCACTAGCGCACGATAGAGAGGCTTCCCTTCCCACTTGTCGGATTCGCCAAAGTGGATCCGCATCAATGTGCGTTCGCCTTCGAACCGTTCGTGCTCCATTTTTCCTCCTATGCCGGCAGAGACGAAACCAAAGAGAAAAGACTCACCACAGAGGGCACAGAGTTACACGGAGACGTTTTGTCTGTGCTTCTCCGTGCGTTCTCTGGTGAACGTCTTTTGAACCATCAAACTCGAATAAATTCAGCCGCGGGCTGGCAGAATTTAACTCTTAATGGTCTACATGCGGTCCGCCAAAAGCATTCCGATACGCAGCAAAATGAGTCCGCCGATCACGCTGGCGCCAACGTATATGCCGGCTTTCATCCACTCACCGTCGTCGAACAGGTGCACGGCCTCCCAACTGAAGCTGGAAAAAGTGGTGAAGGCGCCGAAAAAGCCAACGGTCAACCCAACCCGCCACTCCGGGGGGATGGACAGGTTATTGAGCGCGAACTGCCCCACACCGCCCAGCAGGAAGCAGCCGATCAGGTTCACCACCAGAGTACCGCTGGGAAACCCAGGGCCGGTGCGATATTGCACCAAACCCTGGAGCCCATAGCGTGCCAGCGTTCCGGCAATTCCAAAAACAATCAACAAAGTAATCTGCAAGTTGCCTCTTTTTCCTGCCCCCGTTCCCGCCCAACAAAAAACTCCTGGGCGCTCAACAGCGGCCAGGAGTTATCAGTCCCGCCGAACGGGACGGTTTAGGCGAACTCCATCGCCTTAATGTCCGCATTATACACAACACCCCCGCTGCCTTCAAAAATCATTCGTGCGCGTGGGCAAACGCAATCTGGGCAATTGAATTCCCACTGCGCGGTGCACTAAGATGGACGCGCCCACCATGCGATCGCGCTTCATTTCTCGAAAGGCACGCCTGCCCGCCGCTTTGGCCGCGATGATGGCTACGGCGTGGCCCGCCTGGGGCGGGCATCCCTGCGCCGAGTGCCATGCGAAAGAAGTTGCCGGCTTCGCGGCCACGCAGATGGGGCAATCGCTCGGCCATCCCGGACGCGAACCCTCGGGAAAATATTTCCACGCGCCTTCTAAAACGCAATTCACCATTCAGGTGAACCACGGCCAGATGATCCAGCGCATGGAGCGCGATGGAGTCACGTCCGAGTACCCGGTCGCCTACGCTCTCGGCTCGGGCACGCACGCCTTCGCCTACGTCATCCAGCTCGGTGACCACCTTTTCCAGTCGCCTCTCGGTTATTTCACGGGCCGCGGCTGGGACATGTCGCCGGGTTACGAAAACGCGAAGGCGCCTGACTTTCTGAGACCCGTCACGCCAGACTGCCTGGTGTGCCACGCCGGCAAGGCGCGGCCCATTCCGCAAACCTTCAGCAGCTACCAATCGCCACCGTTTGAAGCGGAGGCCATCACGTGCGAGCGCTGCCACGGGCCGGTGGAGGCCCACCTGCGCAATCCCGTGCCGGGCTCGATTGTGAATCCTGCCACGCTTGCGCCACGCGCGCGCGACAGCGTTTGCGAGCAATGCCACTTGAGCGGCGAAGACCGCGTCGCCAATCCCGGCAAGCAGCTCAGCGATTTCCACCCGGGCCAGGAGTTGGAAGACGTTTACTCGGTGTACGTTTCCGAAGGTTCGCGCGATCCCGCGCGCCCCGGCGCCCTCAGGGTGATCAGCCAGGTGCAGCAGCTTGCGCTGAGCACGTGCGCGCGCCAGAGCGAGGGCAAGCTTTGGTGTGGAACGTGCCACGACCCGCACCTGCAACCCTCCAATCCAAAAACATATTTCCGCGAGAAATGCCTTTCGTGCCATGGCGCAGCACTGCTGAAGACGCATGCCAAGCCCAACCTGGATTGTATCGGCTGCCACATGCCGCGCCGCCCGGTGACTGACGGCGCGCACACAGTGTTTACCGACCATCGCATCGCGCGCCGCCCTCCGCCCGCGCATGGCACGGCCACGCATGTGGATGACGTCACGTCGCTCGTAGCCTGGCACGAGCCCGCGGGCACGCTGGCCCAGCGCAACCTCGGCATCGCGGACATTAAAGTGGGCGAGCGCAATGAGTCTTTCCCGCTCGTCAATCAGGGTTTTGAATTGTTGCGCGACTCCTGGGAGAAATTTCCCAACGATCCGCCCACCCTCACCGGCCTGGGCGACGCGTTGTTGACCGCGGGACACGGCGCGGACGCGGTGGCTGCGTTTGAGCAGGCCATCCAGCTTGAATCCAATGTGGCGGTGCACTACCTTCACGCCGGCCTGGCATCGGAGCAAGCTCGCGACTCGCAAAAGGCCATCGATGATTTCGAGAAGGCTCTGCAGCTCGATCCACTGATGGAACAGCCCTATCGCGAGCTCGGACGGATTTATTCAGAGGCCCACGACGCGGCGAAGGTAAATGAAACTTACGAACGGTTCCTGAAAGCTTTCCACAAAACCGAACTCCCCACTTCACCTGCAAAATAGTTGGAGCTGCGCGCACTGCACAGTATGGCCAGCACCCAGTCCCTAACCCCCAGCCCCTATTCCCCACCCCTCCCGCCTACGGCCTACCGTCTACTGTGCTTCCTCCCTGGTTGGGTGTACACTCGCGGGTACACGGAAAGCCCCAATGATAAGCATAGTGCGGTTCATAGCAGCCATGGTGGCTGCCCTCTTGCCCCGGCAGTATCGAAGCCGGTGGGCGTGGACATCGGACGCGAGCCTCCGCGGCCCCACCATTTTCTCCGGACTCGCCGAGACCATGATAAGCCTGGGGGTCATCATCCTTCGCTACTATGCGTTTTTCCAATGGCGGTTGGGAATCATTTCCGCTGCCGCCCTCAAGCAGGGCGCCGCGGTTGGGACTCAAGCTCTGGGCAGTATGGCCGCAGCGTTTGGGATGGGATTCACTACACTAGTGGAGTACGTGTTCAGTCCGCTCACGCTGCTGCTCATCTACTTTTCGATTGAGGGAGTGCTGCGCCTTTTCGCGGCGTTGGTCACCGACGAATGCGTGGGGACGATGCCGCTCTACCTGGTGGCGTGGGGATTGGGGCGCGCCGGAAAAGCGCGGAAGGAACGCCAGCTTGGCCCGCGCGTGCCCGATGAGGTCCAGCATTGCGAGGGCATAACCTACGACTTGGTTATCGCCTCGTGCCGCCCCAAGCCGGGTTGGGACCACATGATCACCATCGAGTATCAAGACCAGTTGTACGAATTATTCGAAGAAAAGAAGGGCTATCCGCCTCGCCCTCATATTTACCAGCTGCGAATACACCCGCGCGGCAAAGTGATCCGCGGGCTGCACCACTACCACCCGGACGAGATGCTGACGGATAAAGAGAGATTGGCTATGCCCAAGGGCCCTGCGATGCAGCAAGACAAATAGTTATGCCCCAAGTTCTTCCTTGTCTCCCAAGCAGAGGTGGAGTTAATATTTAATTAACATGTCAAATAGGCCGAAGTTGTGGTTTGCCGCGTTCCTGTTCATCCTAACGTTCACTCACTCCGCTGCGAAGGAATCATCTCCGCCTGCTTTGGCTACTCCCGCCGACAACTCGAAAGAATCGGACATTATTCAGAGCATGCACGTTGCCGTGCGGTATGAGAATGACGGCACCGGGACTCCCGAGCACACATTCCAGATCCGGCTGCAAAGCCCTGCGACGGCTATTGCACCCTCGACTTCGCAATCATCCACGACGCCGGATGCTCACCCTGATGCACCTGACGCTTTGAGCGAGGCCAAAGAATTTTATCGTAAGAGCGATTACGATCACGCTCTGGAGAAGTATCGCCAGGCGCTCCAAGAAAAGCCTGACTCACCTGATGCTTTCGCCGGCCTCACGCGCGTCTACTTGAAGAAACACGATGTGGATCAGGCTGACGACACGATCACCAAAGGCCTTCAAGTTGCCGATTCCCCCGTCGTGCGGGTGGCGCTGGGCGAGGTTTACTTCCGCGAAGGGAAAATCGGCGAGGCGGAGCGGGAGTGGGTGGGCGTGCTCAACTCCGGGCACAAAGAGGCCCGAGCCTGCCTGGGACTCGCGCGCGTCTATTCGGCGATCTCCATGAATAAGAGAGCCGCGACGCTAATCGAAAGGGCTCATCAACTGGACCCCACCGACCCCGATATCACCGGCACATGGATCGGCAGGCAGAGGCGCTCCGAGCAAATCAAGTATCTGGAAGAGCGTTTGGCGGAGACGAATAACTCCGACGCGGAAAGACGAGCCGGGATGCAACGTTACCTGGATTATATAAAGGCGAGGGCCAAGGACCCGCGCGGCGGTTGCCGCATGGTGAGCAAGGCCACCAGTGGCGAAATTAAATTGCAGCGCATGTTAATTGACCCCACGCACATGCAAGGGTACGGCCTCAACGTCATGGTGAATGGAGCGAAATCGACGCTGGAGCTCGACACGGGCGCTTCAGGAATTCTGATCAGCCGCAGCTTGGCGCGCAAAGCTGGTCTCACCAAGCTCTCGGACGATATCGTTCGCGGGATCGGAGACAAAGGAGACAGCAAAGCCTATGTTGCTCTGGCCGACTCGCTTAGCATTGGCGATTTCGAGTTTCAAAACTGCAACGTGAGAGTGTTGGATCGACGCTCCGTCATGGGCGAGGACGGACTGATTGGCGCCGACGTTTTCTCCGACTTTCTTGTGAACATTGATTTTCCCAACGAGAAACTCCATTTGGAGGCCTTGCCCAAGCGCCCTCAAGAAGCCCCGACAAATTTCGCATTGCAGACGGAGAGTGAGGACGCAAACCCTTCCGATGACGAGTCTGCCCAAAAGAGCGGCGATGCGACGGCCGCCAAGAGCCCTCCACCCCACCGCTCCGATCCCCAGGACGCCTATGTCGCACCTGAGATGAAATCCTTTGCGGCGTTCTATCGCTTTGGACACGAGATCCTGCTACCTACGTTCATCGGCGATGCCCCTGCCAAGCTCTTCATGCTCGACACGGGGGCCTTCTACAATTCCATCTCGCCCGATGCTGCCCGGGAAGTGACCAAGGTCCAGGGCGACCCTGACCTGATCATCAAAGGCCTCAGTGGTTCTGTAGACAAAGTCTTGCGTGCGGAAAAAACCTTGATCCGATTCGGAAACGTTCGACAGAAGATATTTGACTTGACCTCATTCGACTTATCTTCAATTAGCAACGGAACAGGTACGGAGGTGTCCGGCTTTCTTGGCTTTACCACCCTGCGCTTTCTCGACATCAAGATCGATTACCGCGATGGACTGGTGGATTTCAAATACGACCCCTCGAGGTGGGAACATTAGAGGTTTCCATTAAGAACCTGAAACTGCGAGCCTTTTCGAGGCGTGTGTGCCTCCCGGCGCGGCCAAGTACCATCAATTCAGAGTGTGAAATCTCTTTCCTCCTTGGTTGACCATCGGCGGGGCGAGTGTCATCATAAGGGTATGCCCTGCCGGGCTGGGAGCATAAACCCATGATGAAAAGATCGCACCACCTTTTGTTGATCCTGCTGATGGCAGCCGGATGTTTTCTCTCCATGTCGGCACTGTCCGGCCTGTGGCTTGCCCGGGCGCAACAGGACCAGCAACCCGATAATGGGCCGAAGCCCAACGTGGGCGAAACGGTGATCGCGCCGAAGAAGAATCAGCCCACGCCTGTAACTCAGCCGGAAAAAAGACCCGAAAGGATCAACCCCGGTGATATCACCACGATGTCCGTCTCCACCAATTTGGTGAATCTGGATGTCATGGTGAAAGACAACAACGGAAATCCCATTTCCGGTCTGGGCCGAAAAAACTTCAAGATCTACGACGACGGCGTGGAGCAGAGCGTCTCCAATTTCGGAACCGCCGAAGCGCCCATGACCATCGCCATGGTGGTCGAATTCAGCAACAAATCATGGATCTTTCTCTATAAGGCTCTCCAGTACAGCTATGGTTTCCTGAACTTCATCCAGCCCAAGGACTGGGTGGCGGTGCTTTCCTTTGACATGCACCCGCAGATCCTCAGTGATTTCACCCAGGACCGCAGTGAAGTCCGCGGGGCGTTGGACCAGCTTCGAATTCCCGGATTCAGCGAAATTAATTTGTATGATGCGCTGGCCTTTACCATCGATCGCATGAAAGATGTGCAGGGCCGGAAAGCCATTTTGGTGGTATGCACCGGCATTGATACCTTCAGCAAATTGAACTACGGCGAGATGCTGAAAATATCGAAGTCCTCTGACACGGTCATCTATCCGATCAGCATCCTGGAATTTGTGGACGTGCGCTACGACCTGGGCATGACCGCCATCGAGGCAAAAAACCAGTTGACCTACATCGCGCAATACTCGGGTGGCCAGGCTTACTTCCCACGCTTCGAAGCGGAACTGCCAGGCATCTACGAACAGATCGCCGGGCAATTGCGCCTGCAGTACGGATTAGGCTTTATCCCCACCAATCCTTCCAAGGATGGCAAGTACCACAAGCTGAAAGTGGATTTGGTGGATGAGACGGGCAACCAACTGAGGATTCCGGACAAGAAGGGCAAGCCCATCAAGTACAAGGTGGTGTCGCGCGAAGGGTACTACGCTCCCAAGTCGTAAGCGGAGTCTGACCTCTTTGCATCGCGAAGGCCCTTGTGCGAAGGCGCCGACGCGTCAACCCTCAGTGCCGGAAATGGCGCACACCGGTAAAGAGCATGGCGATGTTGGAGCGATTCGCCGCCGCGATCACTTCCGCGTCGCGCACCGAACCGCCGGGTTCGACAATCGCCACGGCGCCGGCCTTGGCCGCTTCCTCGATGCCGTCGGAAAAAGGAAAGAAAGCGTCGGAGGCTACCACGGTTCCGGCCAGGGAGTGCCCGAGCTCGCGGGCCTTGGCCGCCCCCAGGCGCACCGAATCCACGCGGCTCATCTGCCCCGCGCCCACGCCCACCGTAACTCCGTCACGCGCGTAAACAATGGCATTCGATTTCACGTGCTTCACCACGCGCCAGGAGAAAACCAGCGCGCGGCGCTCTTCCTCAGTGGGCTCGCGCTCAGTGACGCATTTCCAGGTGTCCGGCGTGGCACCCAGTCGGTCGCGGGTCTGCACCAGCAATCCCCCGCCGATGTTCTTCAATTCGAGCATCTCGTCGCCCGCGCCCCCTGCGGGGAGTTCCATCAAGCGCAGATTTTTTTTGCCGGCCAAGTGCCGCAATGCTTGTGGGTCATAACCAGGAGCTACAACGGCCTCCACAAAAAGGCTCGCCAGCACCTCCGCGGTGGGGGCGTCCAGGGTGCGATTGAAGGCGATCACGGAGCCATACGCGGAGACCGGGTCGGCATCGCGTGCGAGCAAATAACTCTCACAAAGCGTGGCCGCGGTGGACGCACCGCACGGATTGGTGTGTTTGATCACCGCCGTAGCCGGCTCGGGAAATTCCTCCACCAGGCGCAAGGCGCTTTCGAGATCCAGAAGGTTATTGTAAGAAAGCTCTTTGCCCTGGAGTTGCTTGGCCCAACCGAGGCCCCGCCCTTCTAATGCCCGGCCGCGGTAAAGCGCCGCCTTCTGATGGGGGTTTTCGCCGTATCGCAGGTCAATGAACTTACGGTAATTCAGATGAAGGTTTTCCGGCAGCGTTCCGTTCGACTTTTTTTGCAGCGTGGTGGAGATGGCGCCGTCGTACGCCGCGGTGGCGGCAAAAGCTTTCAGGGCCAGGCGCGCGCGCGTCTCCCGCGAAACGCTGCCCTGGTTGTTCTTCATTTCCTCCAGCAACTCCGCATAATCGGCCGAGTCCACCACCACCGTAACATCCTCAAAATTCTTGGCCGCCGAGCGGATCATTGAAGGTCCGCCAATATCGATGTTTTCGATCAATTCTTCGAGAGCCACGCCCGGCATGGCGGCGGTCTGCTCGAAAGGGTAGAGGTTGACGGCCACCAGGTCGATGCCCGCAATGCCTTGCGCTTCGAGCTGTGCGCGGTGCTCGGGGTTCGATCGAACGGCGAGAATGCCGCCGTGAATCTTGGGATGGAGCGTTTTCACGCGCCCATCCAGCATTTCCGGGAAGCCTGTCACTTCCGAAACATCCCGCACCTTCAGGCCTTTGTCGCGCAGGAGTTTGGCGGTGCCGCCGGTGGAGAGAATCTCCACACCGAAGGCGGCGAGGCCCGCAGTGAAGTCCGCAATTCCGGCTTTATCGCTGACGCTGATCAGCGCCCGGACAATTTTTCTCATTTTTACTCCTTGAATGAAATGGTAAGTGCGTGGAGGGACCGGATAGATGACTATTCCAACTTCACAGCCTTCAGTTTTACTTTCCCTTCTTCCACACTGACGGAGAATTGCACTTTTTCGCAGCCCAGTGAATCCCGGATCTGCTTCGTCTTGTCTCCCACGAACTTGGCAAAGGCCAGGGGATCGATGTTGTCCACAGCCTCACCCACCTGCCGTTTGGCATCGACCACAGCCTTGAGCAATTGATCGACTTTGTCTTTTTCCGTGGAAGGGTCGGAGCAGACCACGCGCACTGTGCCATCGCCTTTGGGCTGGTCAACCTCGCGCCGCCGGGCGCCAAACCGCCCCCGACCTTCTTCCTTCTCTTTCATTTTCTTCCGCCAGAGGTCGTTGTGGATGGCAAATTTCTGCACCAATTGATTGAATCTGAATCGCTGCCCGAAATTCAACTTGGAGGCGTCGGAAAATTTCTTGATGGCGGTTTCCACACGAAACACCGTGTCATGAGGGGCGCGGGGCGCACCTCCGTTAAAATATGCCTCATATTCAATCTTGAGACGACGGATGTTGTCGTCGAGTTTGTTGAGTTCTTCGTCTACCGTCACAAAGGTTCCTTGGCCGGAAACGCTTGAGACAAAATTATAACTCCCCCGCCGCCGCGGGAGTCAATGCAAATGTTCGGCGGCTTCGCGGGCGTTGACCCTCCGGCACTTCTATGCTGAAATGGCATTTCACTTTCGATCAGAGTGTGCAGGGCGCGGCGCGTGGGCGCGTTTTCGGGCGCCGCCCCCGGTGAACCATGGATATTCCGAAAAACGGTACCGAAGAGACTGTGGGAGTGCTCCTCCGCCAGATTCCAGCGGTCGACGAATTGTTGGGGCGCGAGGCCCTGCGCACTCTTGAACAACGCGTCGGCCATCGCCTGGTGGTGGAGGCAACCCGCCGGGTGATTCAGAGCCTGAGAGGCAGACTCGCCAGCGGAGCGCTGGGCAGCGTCTCCGTCGAGATGTTGGAAAAAGAAATCGTCGCCGCCACCCAATCTGCCGCGGAGTTTTCTCTGCGCCCGGTGATTAATGCCACGGGCGTGATTCTCCACACCAATCTGGGCCGCGCGCCGCTTGCCCCCAAGGCGGTGGAACACCTGGTGGAGACCGCCGCGCGCTACTCCAACCTGGAGTACAACCTGGAGCAGGGCGAGCGCGGGAAGCGCGACGAGCACACCGACCGCCTGTTCGCAAGCCTGCTCGGCGCCGAGATGACCCTGGTGGTGAACAACAACGCAGCGGCAGTCTTTCTGGCCCTGAACACCTTGGCGGAGGGGGGCGAAGTGATAGTCTCGCGCGGCGAGTTGATTGAAATCGGCGGGTCATTTCGTATCCCCGATATCTGCGCCAAGAGCGGCGCGGTGCTGCGCGAAGTGGGCACCACCAACCGCACGCGTCTGGCGGACTACGCCGCGGCCATCAATGACCGCACGCGTGTGCTGATGCGCGTCCACCCCAGTAATTTCCGCATGGTGGGCTTCACCGAACGGCCGGAACTCGCGGAGCTGGCCAGCCTCGCTAGCCAGCATCACTTGCCCCTGGTGGAAGACTTGGGCAGCGGCAGCCTCGTGGACCTCTCGACATTCGGCATCCACGAAGAACCTACGGCTGGCGCGAGCGTCAGGGCAGGCGTCGACGTGGTCACTTTCAGTGGCGATAAACTTCTCGGCGGCCCTCAGGCGGGAATCCTCACGGGGCGGCGCGAACCGCTCGAGAAAATTCGGCGCAATCCCCTCTACCGGGCATTGCGAGTTGACAAGCTCACCATTGCGGCGCTCGAGGCCACCGTGGCGATTTATCTTCGAGGGGAATTGGATGAGATTCCTGCATTGCGGATGATTCAGATTTCGCCCGCTGAACTTGCCCGCCGCGCGACCAGCCTGGCGGAGCGGATCGCCCTCCAATCCGGCATGACGGCCGAAGTGCGGGAAGGCGAGTCAGTGGTCGGCGGAGGTTCGACTCCCGGGCAAGCACTCCCCACGAGCCTCATCGCCATCGGCCACGCGCGCCTCAGCGCGCACGACCTCGAAGCGGAGTTGCGCCGCAACGCACCGCCGGTCATCGCGCGTGTCGAGCACGACGTGGTGGTTCTGGATGTGCGAACCGTGCTCGCAGACCAGGAAGAAGAAATTGCGGAAGCTTTGGCCCGAATAGCCCGAAGGCTTGCGGGGCCTGCGCCCGGCAATGGCCCGCAAACTTAGGTGGTCGCGGACCCGACTTTTCCTGCCTTATGAAAGCCCTTTACTTTGACGGCAAACTCGAACTCCGCGAAGTGGAAACGCCGCGGCCCAATCCAGACGAGGCGCTTATCCGGGTTTCCCTGGCAGGCATTTGCGGAACTGACCTCGAAATCTTGAAAGGATATTCAGGTTTCCGCGGAATCCTGGGTCACGAGTTTGTGGGACGCGTGGTCGAGTGCGCGGACAAACGCTGGCTCGACCGCCGCGTGGTGGGCGAGATCAATGTTTTCTGCGGCGAGTGCAACTATTGTCTGTGGGGCCTTGGCCGCCATTGTCCACGCCGCACAGTGGTGGGCATCGTGAACCGCGACGGAACCTTCGCAGAATACATCGCGCTGCCTCTCTTGAACCTTCACACCGTTCCTGACAACGTCCCGGACGAGGCCGCCGTGTTCGTCGAGCCGCTGGCAGCCGCCGCGGAAATCCTGGAGTATGTCCGCCTAGCGCCCTCCCACCGGGCCGTGGTCCTGGGAGACGGACGGTTGGGATTGCTCATCGCCCAGGTTCTGCACCAATCTCAAAGCAAGGTTACGGTGGTGGGGAAGCATGCTTCAAAACTACACTTGGCGCGAACGTGGGGAATCAGGACGTCCGACCTCGCGGTGGAAAAGCTTCCCGCCGCCAGTTTTGCACTGGTCGTGGAGGCCACCGGCTCGCCCGAGGCTTTGGATGAGGCTATGCGCCTGGTTGAGCCGCAAGGCACCGTGGTAATGAAGTCCACTTACCGCGAGCCCGCACATTTCGACACCGCGAAGTTGGTGGTGGATGAAATCAAACTGGCAGGCTCGCGCTGCGGCAATTTCACGACGGCTCTCGAACTGTTAAGCAGTGGAAAGATCAAGGTGCAGTCGTTGATCTCGCAAAAGTTCCCCCTCGAGGCCGGACTTCAGGCGTTCGAGATGGTGGAAAAGAAATCCTGCTTGAAAGTGCTCCTGGAACCCAACGCAAGCCCTGCGCCATAGGACTGCCTTCCCGCTTGCGTGTTGACGCGCCGCCACGCCCTGAATAAGATGGCAAACGAGGACATTTTTCATGGATTCATTTTTTCGAGGTTTGAGACGCCATGATTTCCTGGCCGCCCTTTCAGCTTTTTTTGTGGTTATGGCTCTCCTATTCCCGGGCACCTCCTCCATGCTTGGGAAAGAGAAAAAGCCCACCCCCGCCTCGCCGACCGCGGATTTGGCAGGCCGCATCGAGTCGCTGGGCCGTACGCTGCTCAACACTCCGCTGGATGAATCGGACGATCTCGCCGGCCAAATCCAAAAGCTCGTTCTCGACGACCTTCAGGAGTGGTTCGGGAAGAACGCGCCGGGCCCTTCAGCGGAGGGCGTGCCCTACGAAGTGCGCGTTCGCCGCGAGATGGAAAGCTCCTTTTCCAAATTGCACTACCCGGTCTACGGCCAGCCCAAAGTGTTTTCCCAATCCTGGAATAGCGGGGTCGTGACGGTTTGCGGTTACACTCTGGGTTGGTCGGATTACGACCGCGTGAATGTGGTGGCGCTTTATGAGACGCGCGACGGAAAAACGCAGCAGGCGGGGATCGACCACTTTGTTCAGCGGACTGGCCTTGATTTCGAGCTCATGCCCGCGCCCGACTCAACCAGCCTTCGATTCATGGCTTACGGTATCCGGCTCGGCAAGAGCCAGCCCCGGCTTTCTGCCGTCCTATATGGCTACGACGGCCAATCGCTAAAAGTGTTGTGGCAAGTACGCGACGCTTACGATGGGAAAATAGATGTGAACAAGGATACGGTGACCATCCGCTATTTGAAGGAAGACGAATACATCCGCGAGATCGCGCAAAAACGCAAACCCCCACGTCACCTGGCCATCTATAAATCTTCTCCCCAGGGATTGACGCTCGAAAGCGATACGCAGATTCCGTTCTAAAGGCAGTGGTAAGTGAATAGTGGTTAGTGGTCAGCGGAGGCCTAATAATACTAAGTTAAGTTTCTCTTGACGGTGCTTTCTCGCGGCGGTAAGCTTCGGCTATGACGCCACGGGAGTTGAAAGCTCTCGATCAGAGATTGACAGCCTTTCTTGAGGATCTGCTC
>JBGPCF010000014.1:0-75616 GCA_041481635.1 Terriglobia bacterium
TCCTTTGGAATCCCTAATATGGATTATACCTCAACTTATATGTCTAAAGAAGGGACAAACAAGCATTTTTCATCAGCCTGCTAGGTAGAAACTTCACGAAGTTGAGATCGTCGTGCCCCTCTCTGTAGTCAAGTCTGGAGAGGGCGCACTGGCGGGTACGAACAAGATTCTTCAGTCCCCCAACTGATGAACCTGCTTTGCCTGAAACACAAGCGAGGGGGGCGTCACTGCAAGGCCGTTAATAATCACCCCCTGCTGCTCATAAAACAACAAGCCTTTCACCACAATGGTCGGCGCCGGAGTAAGTGCCCCGAGGTTCGCAACGTCCGCAAAGGCCGTATCACCGAAGGTAAAGACGGGGATGGGCTGGCCGTGGAAAAGGGGAGCGCAGGAAACCATCGTAAAGCCACCTGTCATGTTGTCTGATTGGCTTCCCAGCAGGGTCGTGAAGTTGCCCACAATGGATTGCAACCGCAGGAATACGCCTTTTGCGTTGACGGTGGGCGGCGTCACGCCAGTCTGAAGCTGGCCGTGGACGACCACCTCCTGGCCTACGCCGAGCGAACCCGCGTTGAAACTCAGCCCAGCTTTGTTGGTTCCCCGAGCAGCGACTCTGAAGTTGGTCATGTCCGGAACGATGTTCACGGTCAGATTGGTTTTTACCGGCGCCAAGCTACCTTCGTCCGGCATCTCACCCCGGATGAACATGGTGAATTGGGTGGCATGGCCAGAGCTGTCGCGCGTGACCGAAGAAATAAGGCCAATGAAAGCCGACCTTTTCTGATTTTCATCTTCCTGTTCCTCGGCCTGAATCTTTTTGGCGACGAGGTTGCCGCTCGAGTCGACGAACACTTCCGCCTCAATAAAAGTCCCGCTCGTCAGAGCACTGAGACCGGAGATGTCGTCAAAATTGGTTGTGCTCGTCACGTTGACGACGAAGGTATCCAGATCCTCGGTCTGGAGAGTCAGGCTGCCGGTGAACGAAGAATTAGTGCTAGTGGTGGAGACACTCTGGACCATCCCGGCGAGGTCATCCAGTTCCTTCAGCTCGTGATTGCTTAGTTCAGTCGAAGGATTCGCGGTGAAAATGGGGTTCACGGACCCGGTAACTTGGCCAGTGGCGTCAACCTGGACAGACTTTCGAAGCTTGAAGTCGATGTCCAGGCTGGAAGAGCCGCTGGTGGTCACATTCAAAGCAGGATTAATATCAATGGTAACCGTCGATGAGGTCAGCGTTGTGGTGACAGCAACCGCAGCCGGTGGATTTTGAGTAACGTCTAAAACCATCATCTTGGGATTAGACAAGGTGAGCGTGAGCTGCGAATACATTCCGACGTTCACGCTCGCGAGATTTAAGAGGGTGGAAAAATCCATCAGCCTCGCGAAGTCCACAGTAACCGGACTTCCAGAAGAAATTACGCTGACTGGAGTGCCCCCACCCTGGGGGGTGAGCGTGGCGTTGGTGATGGTCACCGTGAACGACACCACGTCACAGACCGGCGCGTCTTGACCAAAAACCGCCACCGAGGAAACAGCCGGATTAGTCGGGACCGGCGCCATGGATGAATTACTTCCACAATGGACCAAAATCAAGACAATGGCCGCAAGAGTTGCCACAGAAACAAAACCGATCAATCGTCTTCGCATGGTCCTCATCGACCCCCAATCAGTTTCGTCCAATCCGTCTGGACTACGAATTCCAACTTTTGAATATTGGCCCCAGCGAGGCCTTCACTCACCCCGCTGATGTGAGAGAAATGTAGATCATGCCCTAAAAGACAGTTGAACCCTCATGACAAAGGACGCAAGCCATTTTATCGAGCAATTCTTCTGCCATATTTCCAGCCCAAGAGGGATTTATAACCATCTATTTTTCCATGACTTGCGGTGTTTTGATGCTTAGCCAACCCTCATAAAGAGATGAAAATATTACGCCCTCAACGTAATTTGTAACTGGAACTAATTCAAGCGGTTAACTGGGGATAAAAACCGGGCGCCGCCTGTACCTAATTACTCTTCGTTTTAAAGTTTCTCGCCATGGAAAAATCAATCGAATCATGGTCGCCTTGACGCGCCTGCGCGCCAAAAGTACAATTCGCCCGCGTGAACCTTGGCAAGACGAGGTGAATTGAATGGATGCCACGACAACCAAGCCGGTCATCAAGCCTGGCAAGCTCTTTATCGACGGAAGAAGTGAAGATGCCACCTCGGGAAGAACGATCGCAGTGATGAACCCGGCGACGGGTGAACAGGTGACGACTGTGCCCGATGCGGCCGTGGAAGACGTGGATCGCGCCGTCCGTGCAGCGCGGCGCACATTTGAGAATCGCGCCTGGCGTGGCATGAGCGCGTCCAAGCGTGAAAGGATTATTTGGCGCATTGGTGAATTAATTGAAAAGAACAAGGAAGAACTCGGGATGCTGGAGACGCTGAACAATGGCAAAACTTTCCGCGAATCCCTGCGAGCCGACGTCCCCGCCAGTTACGACATTTTCTATTATTACGCCGGCTGGACAAGGAAGATCTATGGCGAAACGATTCCCGTGGACGGGAATTTCCTGAATTACACTCTGCGCGAGCCCGTCGGTGTAGTGGGCATGGTCACTGCATGGAATTATCCGATGATGCTGGCCGCGTGGAAGGTGGCGCCGGCGCTCGCCACGGGCTGCTCGATGGTGATCAAACCTTCGGAGATGACGCCGCTCACCACCCTCAAGCTGGCGGAGTATTGCCTGGAGGCGGGCGTTCCGGAGGGAGTGGTGAACGTGGTGACGGGCTACGGCGCGACGGCCGGCGATGCCCTCGCGCGGCACATGGACGTGGACAAGATTGCCTTCACGGGCAGCACTCGAACGGGCCGCGCGCTAATGAAGGCGGCCGGGGAGTCAAACCTCAAGCGCCTGTCGCTCGAACTTGGCGGCAAGTCACCCAACATCATTTTTCCTGATGCCGACCTGGACCGCGCCATGAAAGCTGCGTTCTGGGGAATTTACGCCAACAAAGGAGAGGTGTGCAGCGCCGGTTCGCGATTACTGGTCCACGAAAAAATCTATGACGAGTTCGTGACGAAACTCGCAGACCGCGCGCGCCAAATGCGTGTGGGCAATCCGCTCGATCCCAAAACTGAGATGGGGGCGCAGATCAGCCTGACGCAGCTCGATCGCATTTTGGGTTACATCCGAAGTGGCAAGGATGAGGGCGCGCGCTTGGCGTGCGGAGGCGAACGTGACGCAGAAGGCGACAAGGCCAAAGGGTTCTTCATCAAGCCAACGATCTTTGCCGACGTCAAGCCGCAGATGAAGATTGCGCAGGAAGAAATTTTTGGCCCGGTCCTTTCGGCCATCAAGTTTCGTGACGCCGAAGACGCGGCCCAAATCGCCAATTCCACAATTTACGGCCTGGTGTCCGCGGTATGGACGCGGGACATCGGCCTGGCCCACCGCATGGCCCGCGAAATCAAAGCGGGATCGGTTTGGATTAACGCCTACAACTGTTTTGATTCAGGGTCGCCCTTCGGAGGTTACAAGCAAAGCGGGTTCGGCCGCGAGATGGGTGCGCAGGCCATTGAGTCCTACACGCAAGTGAAGTCGGTTTGGGTGTCGCTTGACTAGAGGATTGCGGGCTACGCATCGGGGGTAATTCGGCCACCATTGATTCCTCTTGACTCTCAAGCCGTCGGGCTATAATCTCCGATTCGTGGGCGGATTTCTCCCATCATTTTCCTTTGGTTTTGATTTCAGAAATGGGCAGCAGTGGGGGCGGATTCGAGCATCCAATGCGGCCGTTATGAATTCGCAGGCTTGGGGCGGTTTGCCATGTCAACGGTCGGAAGCGAGCGTCAAGTTGGTTCGGTAACCATTCTCGCTATAAGCGGGCGACTCTTCATTGGGGAAGCCAGCGAGGAGCTGGACGCGAAGCTGCAAAGCCTGTTGGCCGAAAGCAAGGTCAATCTGTTGCTCGATTGCAGTGATGTAACTGCGATCGACAGTCAAGGGATCAAGTCGTTGGTCCGGGGTGTAATATCAGCCCAAAAACGCGGCGGCCAATTAAAGCTCGTGAGGATTTCCCATCGCTTGCGAGAAATCCTGACCATCACTCATTTGCTTACGGTCATCGAGGCCTTTGACGGCGAAGATGCCGCCCTGGCCAGCTTCACTTCTTCCGGTTCTGCCTCCGCTTGAAAGAGATCATTCAATTTCACACCCTCCGAGGTGTACCCATGAGGTTCCAGAGGCTGATCCTGGTTCTTTTTCTATTGAGCTTACCTTTTTCATCGGTTGGAATGGACGAAGCCCATCACCACTCTGGGGGCGGTGAAATGGAGGGGCTGGGGAAGGTCTCTTTTCCAACCTCGTGTTCTCCTGATGCCCAGAAGCCATTTGACCGGGCAGTCGCTTTGCTGCACTCGTTTCAGTATGAGGAGTCGAAGTCGGGTTTCGCAGATGCTGCTCAAAAAGACACCCAATGCGCCATGGCCTTCTGGGGCCAGGCCATGAGTCTCTATCATGAGCTTTGGGAGCACCCGGATGCCGGAACAATCAAGAATGGCAGCGCCCTCATTGACAAAGCCAAAGCGATTGGCGCCAAAACTCCGCGGGAGCGCGAGTTTATCGATGCTGTTGCGGCGTTCTACGAGCCCGGAGATGGGCTCGACTACACTGCCCGCTCATCAGCTTACGTGAAGGCCATGGAGGGCGTTTATAATCACAACCCCAATGACGGGGAGGCGGCGGCTTTCTACGCTCTCTCCTTGATTGCCCTGCCCGCGCACGACCCTGACCTTGCCAACCGAAAAAAGGCGATCGCAATTCTCGACAAGCTCTTTACCTCCGAGCCGGACCATCCCGGCGTCATCCATTACTTGATTCATGCCTCCGACACGCCGCAGCTTGCTCCGCTGGGCTTGGAGGCCGCGCGCCGATATGCCAGGATCGCCCCGAGCTCCGCGCACGCGCTCCATATGCCCTCGCACATCTTTACAAGGCTTGGACTCTGGCAGGAATCGATCGAGTCCAATATTGCCTCTGCAGCGGCCGCGGAAAAAATGACTGCCCGGCATCTTGAGGGAGCTTCTTATCAACTGCACGCCATGGATTTTCTTAGCTACGCGTACCTCCAAAGTGGCCAGGACGCCAAGGCCGCACGTACCGTCGATGAGGTGAAGTCTGTTCCCGGGGCGACCGCCGAAGAGCTTATGAACTCTGAAATTATGTTGGCGGCGCGGGATTCTTTGGAATTGCATCAATGGAAAGAGGCGGCGTCCCTGGCCACCCACTGGCAAAACGATCAGATGAAGGATTTATCCGCGGGGCAGAGAATTGATCTATACGCAGCGAGTGCTGTGGGCGCCGCGCGCAGCGGCGATGCAAAAGGTGCTCGCGTAGATCTTGAAAAACTCAAGCAGGCTCACGCCGAATGGAGGGCTAAGAACAAAGGATACGCCAAGAGGGAGGATCAAGAGAACGACTTACTAGAGGCTGAGGCATGGCTCGCTTTTGCGGAAGGAAGGACACCCGAGGCGGTCAAGCTTCTTGGTAATGTGGCTGACGAGGAAGACAAAAAGGGGGTCGATTCACTAACCATGCCTGCCCGGGAAATGCTGGGTGACATGTTGCTCGGATTGCACGAGTCCGGCGCGGCGCTCGCTGCGTTTGAAGCCTCATTGGCCGAAGCTCCCAATCGTTTTGACAGTCTTTACGGGGCGGCACAGGCCGCGGAGTTTTCCGGAGCCCAAGAAAAAGCGAAATCCTATTACGCCAAGTTGGTTGAGGTCTGCAGCCACGGCGACAGCGGCCGTCCGGAGCTTCACGAGGCCAAAACCTACCTGGCCCAAACGCACGGGTCGGCAGGCTCGGACGACAAAGGCTCCAAGCTGGAGCCACGATAAGAATAAGGGAACCGGTCGCCGTTAAGTTGTCACGCGTGCGTTGACGAAAGTCCGGATGGCCTCGCGGTCTTTGAGGGAAATGTTGGTAAATTCCACCGCAATGTGGTCGGAATTGTCCCGCCGCAGGATTTTGGCGCGGGGTTTGAGTGGCACCTTGGCTGTTGGCATTTCAAATTCCAAGTCGATTTCCTGACCCACATCCAACCCGCCGGAAGGGCCCAACAACATCCCATCCTCGCAGATATCGATGCTTCCCGCCTTGAAATGGCCTTGGCGCTGGCCAAACCATTTGCAGTCGACGGCGGCTCGGTAGGGCAGTCTGGCGTGAAGCCTTTTCTCTTTCAACATCGGGCCGCGCGCGGCGGCGAAAAGGGCGGTGATTCGCTCTCGCGTAAACGGTTTGCCCAAGAAAAAGCTGACACCGGCGTTAAAACCCTTACGCATCGTGTCAGCGTCGTCCTTGCCCGTCAACATGATGACGGGCATTTGGCGGTTCAAATGGGAGTTGCGAATGCTCTGGGTAAGTTGGAAGCCATCCATATGGGGCATCATCACATCGACGATTGCGCCATCAAATTTTTCGTGCTCGATTAAACGGGCTGCGTCCCTGCTGTCTCCCACAGCAAGGACTTCGTACCCAAGGGGTTCCACCAAGGTTTTAAGAAGCTCCAGCGTGCTTGCCTCATCGTCCACTGCGATAATTCTTAACGCCATCCCGTATTACCTCGTGCCAGGAACAGAAATGTCGATCGGCAACTAACTTGACGTACTACCTAGTTCTTCGGCTGGCCGCTATACACCATGAGTCAAGGCGGAGAAACTTGCCGCGCAGGCCATGTTGCTTCTCGATCCTGGAACTGCGGCCTGCCCCAGCTACGAGGGAGATGGATGCGGCAGCTTGTACCGGCTCCGGAGCCCTTCCACTTCCTGACGGACATCTTCCCAGAGCGTCTCAGGAAGTGAAGAAAAGATCTCCACTGCCTCGGGAGCGAATTGCCGCCCTGACTCGCGCAGGATTTCCTCTCGGGCGACTGTGAAGGGAAGGGCGCGACGATATGGGCGATCGGAAGTCATGGCATCCAGCGTATCTGCCACGGCAAAGAACCGGGATCCCAGGGGTATTTCCTCGCCAAGGAGCCCCTGAGGGTAACCCGTTCCATCGTGCCGTTCCTGATGGGTCAGGACAATCTCGGCTGCAGGTGCCAGGAAAGCAATGCGCCGCACGAGTTGGTAACCAATCCAGGAATGGGTTTGCATCACTTCGGTCTCTTCCTTGGTAAGCTTGCCCGGTTTCAGCAGAATCGAATCCGGAATGCCAATCTTCCCGATATCGTGCAGGTACGAGCCGCGGGCGATGTGCTTGAGTCGCTCGCCGGGACAACCGAACGCACGTCCCATTTCCAGGCTGTACCGGCTGACGCGGCGCGAATGGCCTTCGGTTTCCGTATCCCGAGTGTCCAACGCCGCGCCCAAAGCCTCGAGTGTTTCGTCATAGGTGTATTCAATCCGCTGCCTGGCCGTCTCAAACTGCCTGGTACGCTCCTCCACAATCTGCTCCAAGTGAAGGGGATGATCATTTTGGGTTGAAAGTGAATGCTTCTTGTCGAGGGCGCGCTCAATGCTCGCGACCACGGCGCCCAGCTCGTAGGGTCCCACCAAGAAATCATCGGCACCCTGTTTTAAGGCTGCAATGCCGATTCGAATGTCTGCCTCACCGGTTACGATGATGTTCACAATGCGAGGGTACTTGGCTGACACTTCCTTCACAAGACTCAGACCCGAAATCCCGGGCAAATGTAGGTCCACAATCATCGCCTCACATGCCGTGCCGGCAAGACAAAACAGCGCTTCTGTGCCGGAGGAGCAAAGGATGCAAACGAATCCTGCTTGTTGGAGCTTTTCGGCGATGAGTGTCCGGACTTCCGGCTGGTGACTCGCTACGAGGAGGCGTGTTTCGGGCCGGCCCACATTCATGGAAACATTTTACGGGAATAAACCTCACAACAATAGAGTTCCTCTTCATGTTACAAGCCGGGCCGGTTTGCGTCAACTGCTGGGCGAACCAGGTTCACCGAGACTACGGCTTCTCATTTAATCTCATGTCTTTCAAGACTGGTGAAGATACAGTATGCTTGCGGTTTGCCTGTCGAGCACAGGCTCAGCACTAAGGGAGGAAGAGGGTCTCTGTAATGAGCTTGGTCTCTGACAACAAAGCCCTGAAATTCCAGACACAGCGACTGAATCTACTTCTTCATGAAAACTAAACGAGGCAATCGTTCCCATCCCCATCCCTCTCCAATGACCCAGGAAGAACTCCGCTTGGAAAAATGCTGTCTGCGGGAAGTTCACTGGAAGCGCTGGGGACCCTACCTCAGTGAAAGGCAGTGGGGAACAGTGCGTGAGGACTACAGCCCCTACGGAACGGCCTGGGAATATTTTCCCCACGATCATGCGCGCTCGCGGGCTTACCGGTGGGGGGAGGATGGATTGGGCGGGATTTGCGACCGGCATCAACTGGTGTGTTTCGCTCTGGCTCTGTGGAATGGCCACGACCCCATTTTGAAGGAGCGGCTCTTTGGGCTGACCGGCAACGAGGGCAATCACGGCGAGGACGTGAAAGAATATTATTTCTACCTGGACTCGACTCCCACCCATTCGTACATGAAGTTTCTCTATAAGTACCCGCAGGCGGAGTTTCCCTACACGCGGTTGGTGGAGGAGAATCGCCGGCGCGATCGCCGATCTCTCGAATTCGAGCTGATGGATTCAGGTGTTTTTGAAAATGATCGCTATTTTGATATCTTCATCGAATACGCCAAGGCGACCTTTGAAGACATCCTGATTCGCATCACGGTCCACAATCGCGGGCCGGAAGCCGCCACGCTCCACCTCCTGCCGACCCTCTGGTTTCGCAACACCTGGTCCTGGGGAATCGAAGACTACCGTCCGCGGGTCGCGAAGGCCAAAGGTCCGAAGGGAATGGCAGTGCTTGAAGCCGAACACAAGTATTACGGCAAGCGGTGGTTGGCTATTGAAGGCCCCGCGGAACTTCTCTTCACCGAGAATGAGACAAATTTCGAGCGACTCTTTGCCTGGAAGAATCGCACGCCCTACGTCAAAGATGCTTTCGACCGTTATGTCGTTCATGGCCAGAGCGACGCCATTAACCCTGCCGCCATTGGGACGAAAGCTGCAGCGCATACTCATACTGAGATTGCAGGTGGCGGATACACTGTCTTCCATCTCCGCATGACCGATCAACCGCCAAGCCCCGGTTTGTTTGGAAGAGAATTCGATAAGGTATTTGCAGATCGAATAACAGAAGCCGACGAGTTCTATGGAAAACGGGTGGGCAAAGGCACGTCTGAAGATGCCATCAATGTTCAGCGGCAAGCCTTCGCCGGCTTGCTCTGGTCGAAGCAGTTTTATCATTATGACGTCCGCACCTGGCTGCAAGGGGATCCCGCGGGCCCTCCGCCACCACCCGAACGGCTCAATGGGCGCAATAACGATTGGACGCACTTGTACAACGCCGATGTCATCTCCATGCCTGACAAGTGGGAATATCCCTGGTACGCCACTTGGGACCTCGCGTTTCACTGCGTTGCGCTGAGTTTGGTGGACCCGGATTACGCCAAGGAGCAGCTCATTTTGCTGCTGCGCGAATGGTACATGCATCCCAGCGGAGACGTCCCCTCTTACGAGTGGGCCTTCGACGACGTGAACCCGCCTTTGCACGCCTGGGCAGCCTGGCGCGTTTACAAAATCGAGAAAAGGATTCGTGGCAAGGCCGACCGCGTATTTTTGGAACGCGTCTTTCATAAGCTGCTGTTGAACTTTACCTGGTGGGTCAATCGAAAAGATCCCGAGGGTCTGAACGTTTTCCAGGGAGGTTTTCTCGGACTGGATAATATCGGTGTGTTCGACCGATCGAAACCATTGCCGACAGGAGGAACCATCGAGCAGTCCGACGGCACGAGTTGGATGGCGATGTATTCCCTGAATCTCCTCGCCATTGCCCTGGAATTGGCGCGAGAAGACCCGGCCTATGAAGATGTCGCCAGTAAATTCTTTGAGCACTTCGCTTACATCGTTCACGCCATGAACGACATGGGTGGCCACGGAATGTGCCTATGGAACGATCAAGACGGGTTCTACTACGACGTCCTGCATCTGCCCAACGGCGGGCACTACTCGATGAAGGTTCGCTCCATGGTGGGGCTTATTCCCTTGTTTGCCGTGGAAAGCCTGGAGCCGGATATGATTGATTCACTGCCGGGCTTCAAAAAGAGGATGGATTGGTTTATCCAGAATGTTCCGCGCATGGCGGAAAGCATCGACCGGACACAGCAACCGTCCGGGGGCACCCGCTTTCTGCTCTCCATCGTTAACCAAGAAAAACTCGTCCGAGTCTTGCGGTACCTGCTGGACGAGTCCGAATTTTTCGCCCCCCATGGAATTCGCGCGCTTTCCAAGTTTCATCACGACCATCCCTATGTGCTCTACATCGACGGCCAGCAGTATCGGGTGGACTACGAGCCCGCGGAGTCCAGCACCGGCATCTTTGGCGGCAACTCCAACTGGCGCGGGCCCATTTGGTTTCCGCTCAGCTTTCTCCTGGTGGAGTCGCTGCAGAAATTCCATCATTACTTCGGTCATCGCGTGTTGGTCGAGTGCCCCACAGGCTCGGGCCAGATGCACACGCTGTGGGAAGTAGCGGGCGAAATCTCTCGCCGCATGACGAGGATATTCCTTCGCGGGCAAGACAGCCGCCGCCCCGTTTACGGCGGCACGGAAAAATTTCAATCCGACCCGCACTGGCGGGATTACATCCTCTTCTACGAGTACTTCCACGGGGACAACGGCTCCGGGCTGGGCGCAAGCCATCAAACCGGCTGGACCAGCCTGGTGGCCAAGCTCCTCGAGCAGTGCGGCGGGTAAGAGTTTCTCTTACTCCTTTCTCCCGCATGCCTCCAGCAATTCGGAGTAACTAATGCCCGGGAAGCCCGCAAAAGTGAAGGCAAACCCCGTTGCCAGTTTGGATTCGCCGCTTGAATTCGGCCGGGACATTTGCAACAACCTAGAAGCGGCTGAGCGGCGCGAGTGGCTCGTGACCAACGGCATCGGGGGCTATGCCTCAGGCACGATGGCTGGTCTCCTGACACGGCGCTACCACGGACTACTTGTCGCCGCGTTGAAGCCACCACTCGGCCGCACCCTCCTCGTTACCAAGATCGACGAAATCGCCGGGTACGACGGAAATACTTTTTCCCTGGGCACGAACCGCTGGATGGGTGGTGCCATCGACCCTCGCGGCTTTGAACTCATCCAGCAATTTCGCTTGGAAGGAACGATATCGGTCTGGACATTTGCCTGCTCCGACGCGCTCATCGAAAAACGAATCTGTATGGAGCAGGGCGCCAATACCACTTATGTTTCCTACAAACTCGCATCGGCGCGTCAGGCGGTTCGCCTGAGTTTGAAGGTCCTGGTCAATCATCGCGATTTTCATTGCAACACCCACGCGGGTGACTGGCGCATGGAGGTTCAGGCCATCGCGAATGGCGTTCGCGTGATTGCTTACCCCGGCGCCACTCCGTTCTATTTGCTCAGCTCAAACGCCACGGCGGAACCCGCGCACATTTGGTACCGAAACTATTTTCTCTCGATAGAAAACTCACGGGGATTCGATGGTTGCGAAGACAGCCTCCACGCCGTGACTTTCCATGCTGAGCTAAAGCCTGGTGAGGAAGTGACACTTGTTTTCAGCACTGATACTTCGTCCGACCTTGATGGAATCAAAGCCCTGGATCGCCAGCGCAGTCGCGAGCGTGCGCTGCTTGCGCGATGGGATGCCGCGCATCCGCCGCAGGCGAAAGCGACGCCGGCATGGATTCGGCAGTTGGCCCTCGCCGCGGACCAATTTATTGTCGCGAGACCATTGCCCCAAAATCCAACGGCGCGGAGTGTGATCGCGGGCTACCATTGGTTCGGAGATTGGGGCCGCGACACGATGATTGCCTTGCCCGGCTTGACCCTCGCCACCGGCAGGCCGGAAATCGCCAAAGAGGTTCTGCTCACCTTCGTCCAGCTTGTGGATCAGGGAATGTTGCCGAACACCTTTCCCGAGGGTGGCGACGCGCCCCAATTCAACACTGCGGACTCGGCGCTTTGGTTTTTCGAGGCCGCACGGGAGTACGTGGATTCAACCCGCGATATCAAAACGCTCCGCCAACTGTTTCCTGTCCTGGCCGAAATTATCAATCAACACGTGAAAGGCACTCGATACAAGATTCGCGTCGACCCTGCGGACAGCTTGCTATACGCGGGCGAACCCGGCGTGGCACTCACGTGGATGGACGCCAAGGTGGGCGATTGGGTGGTGACGCCCAGGATTGGAAAGCCCGTTGAGGTCAACGCTCTTTGGTTCAACGCCCTGCTGAGCATGGCCCGTTTCGCGCGTGCCCTCAAGAAAACCTCGAGTGAATATGAGAGTATGGCGCTCCACGTTCGCGAAGGGTCTGCCCGGTTTTGGAATAATCAAACCCATTTCTGCTTTGACGTCCTCGACGGGCCCGAGGGCAACGACGCGACTTTTCGCCCCAATCAGATCTTTGCGATTTCGCTTACCGAGCGGCTGCTTTCCCCCGAGAGAGCGCGTGCCGTCGTCGACGCCTGTGAACAGCGCCTGCTGACCCCTCGAGGCTTGCGCAGCATTTCGAAGGACGATCCCAAGTACCGTGGACACTATGGCGGTTCACCCCACGACCGCGATGGTGCCTATCACCAAGGGACCGTGTGGGGCTGGTTATTGGGGCCATTTATCCACGCCCATCTTCGCGTCTATAAGGATCGAACCCGTGCCGCAGCCTTCCTGGAGCCCATGAAGCAAAGCACAATGGAATATGGGCTTGGAACAGCAGGTGAAATTTTTGACGGAGAGCCTCCCTTTGCGCCTCGCGGATGCATCGCGCAAGCTTGGACGGTTGGAGAATTGCTCCGCGCGTGGCTGGCGTGCAACCTCAAGCCGGTGGCCCAATTTGATTCGAAGTAAAGCTCGCCTCCGTCGTAGCGCCGGGCTTCAGCCCGGCAGGTGCCGCCCCATTCGCTACGCTCAGGGCAAGCTCTACAGGGCGGCTCTGCAAGAACTCCACACTAGTTCCCAGTCTTCTTCCATCCCTGCCCGCGAAGGACTCGCCCAGCCTTAACGCCGGTCAAGCGTCCATGCTCGTACTCGAGCTGCCCATTCACGAGGACGTACTCAACCCCGCTCGAGAGTTGGGCCGGCATCGCATAGGTGGCGGTGTCATTGATGGTGGCCGGATTGAATATCGTGATGTCCGCATAGAATCCGGGCTTCAATAGCCCACGATCCTTCAAGTGTTCCCGTTCCGCCGGAAGCGACGTGATTTTGCGGATGCCTTCTTCGAGTCGCATCAGCTTCTGGTCTCGCACGTAGTGGCCCAGAAAACGTGGCATTGAACCAAACGCCCGGGGATGGGTGTGTGGCTCGAAGAGAGGCCCATCCAGAGACAATTCGCTGGCATCGAGGCCAATGCTGGTCCAAGGTTGGCTCAATCCTGTCTGCAGGTCTTCTTCGCTGGCGATGAAATAGAGTGCGCCAGTCTGACCCTGGTCGGCGAGGATGAAATCAAACATCGCTTCGAGTGAAGGCTTGCCCTTGGCTTCCGCCATTTCCGCAACCGTTTTGCCGGTGAACTGTTTCAGCTCCGGATTGAGCACGTTGGAAATCATCACTCCACTCGCCCCGCCGCTATCGTTGTACAGGTTTTCCCACTTGGGTTGATCGGCCGCCATTTCTTCTGTGATGCGCTTTCGGATGGCCGGGTCGTGCAGCCTTTCGAGCAACTTGTCCGTGCCGCCATCCGCCACCCAGGGAGGCAGGCAGGAAGCCAGCGCCGTTGCGCCCGCCAGATAGGGGTACATGTCCGCGGCCACGTCCAGGCCGGCATCCCGCGCCGCCTGAATTTTGGCCACCACGTCACGCATCGATCCCCAGCGCGGCTTTCCGCTGACCTTGAGGTGGAAAATCTCCACCGGGAGTCCCGCTTCTCGGCCAATGCGAAAAGCTTCATCCAGCGCCGTAGTTTCCGAGCGTCCTTCGCTGCGCATGTGCGTGGCGTAGAGGCCGCCATATTCGGCGGCAACTCGAGCCATCGCGATGAGTTCGTCCGTCTTGGCGTAATGGCCGGGCGGGTAGATGAGCGCCGTCGACAGGCCCATCGCCCCGTCCTGCATTTCCTGCGCCACCAGTTGCTTCATCTGTTCCAATTCCGATGCACTGGGCGCGCGATCGTCATCGCCCAGTACCGCTTCCCGCACCTGGGCGGCGCCTACATACGTGCCGAGGTTGATGGGCGTCCCATCTTTTTCCAGGCGGCGGAAGTAGCCGTCGAGCGTTGTCCAATCGACTTGGAGATGATAGTGGTCGAGGAATGGCTTTGCCGGCGCGAGGGTGCGCTCGTTCTGCGGAGCGATCGACCCGCCCTCGCCCGTGATCTCCGACGTGATGCCTTGGGACAGCTTGCTGAGCGAACGATTGTCAATCAGCAGCGGAATCTCAGACTGACCGAGCATGTCGATGAATCCTGGCGCCACGGTCAAGCCGCTCGCGTCAATAGTCTGTTTGGCCGGCACCTCGCAAAGTTTGCCGATGGCCACAATGCGATCGCCTCGCACCGCCATGTTGCCCGCAAACCAGGGATTGCCGGTGCCGTCCAGAATGTGCCCGTTCCTGATCAGAACGTCGTACGGCGCACTCTCTTGCGACAGTACGTGCGCGGCCATGTCGTTCGGTTCGGTGGGTGTGTAGCCGCCCAGTGAGGTCCAAAGTCCCAGGCACAGGACCGCAACGGCGAAAATGAATTTCCAACCGGTCTTAATTTTCATGCGCAAGAATACCTCGGTATGATTTTATGTCTATTTCAGATAGGCGCGCTGGCCACTGATGATTCTTCAAGATGATCCCGCGCAAGAATTCAGAGCTTTGGCGAATCAATAGTGGTGACCATCCACTCGCTCATGGGATGCATCGCGCCACAGTCCACACACTTGGTCACAGTGAACTGGGCCGAGCAATACGGACAGACCGCGCGCGTCTGAAAGGTGTCGAACGGCTTCTGACAATGGCTGCACTTCCAAAGAGTTCCCACCAGCGGTGGCGCCTTACACGATGGGCAGGCGAACCCTTCGCGGCGCGGCAGCTTCGCAAAACGCGACAACGCTTGCGCCTGCCTCAGTCCTCCCCAGCAATTCATCAAGATAAACACAGAGAGAATGCCGACCCACAGGGATTGCAACCACACAGCAAGCGCGATCATCCCGGCCACGCCAAGAAAACCAAGGATCGTGACCGCCATCAGACTGCGGGCGCGCCCCAGGGAAAACCACAGCAGGGACCGAAGGATCTGGCCACCATCCAGGGGATAGATGGGAAGCAGGTTGAAAATCAGCAAGCCAAGATTAATGTACCAGACCGTGCGCAGCAACGCGTGGGCATTGGGCATCGACGCCGCCCACCCCAACGATCGGTTCGCCACCCCGAGCAGCGACAGGAGCGGGACGAGCGCCAGGTTCACGAGCGGCCCCGCCGCAATGCTCCAGAGCGTGGGGCCTGGCCTTGGTGGCGGGTTCACATACGCCACCCCGCCCAGAGGCCAAAGCACGATACGATTCGCCGTCCCTCCGACCTGACGGCAGGCGAGCGCGTGGCCAAACTCGTGCAGCATCACAATAAGAAACAGCGCCAGGTACTCGAGAATGTTCCAGGTTATGGAAGAATAACTTCCCGCCCGGTTGTTGATTTCAATCGCCGCAACCAAAAACCAGGACCAATGCAAGAACAAATCAATCCCGGCGACGCGGAACAGGCGAATCGACCCTTGGGGGAGGCTCGTCATGCGCGTATCTTATAACACAGAGTTACTCAACACACTACGTCTCAACCGGCGAAATCCGCCCGCAACCCAAGCAGCGGCCCGATCCAACGCTACTCCACGCCTGAATGTAGAGATGCATTGACGCAGATTCCGCAGGAGCGGCCGCCCGCCGAGCTTGAATCCCGCTTCCGTCGTTTTGCCTCACGCGAGGAGTTGCTTCACGATATTTCCGGAAACATCGGTCAAGCGGAAATCGCGGCCCTGGACGACAGCACATGGCGTTATAATATAGGTCCGAGGTATGAAACATGGCCACCAATGTCATTGTGCGCGATCCGGAGATTCTGGGAGGAATCCCCTGCTTTCGCGGCACTCGCGTTCCATTTCAAAACCTGCTGGATTACCTCGAAGCCGGTGATACCCTCGACGAATTCTTGGAGCAGTTCCCGACGGTTACTCGTGAAATGGCCATCGAAGCGCTTGAGACCGCGAAGGACTCGCTCCTGGCGAGGATCGAGTGAAGATCCTGCTGGACGAATGCTTGCCGAAGGACCTCGGGAAGCATCTTACTGGGCATGACTGTGAAACGGTACCCAGGGCAGGATTCTCTGGTAAAGCGAATGGCGAACTGCTTGCTCTGGCGGAACGGTCGGGCTGGCAGGTTCTATTGACGATGGACCGAGGCATGCCTTATCAGCAGAACCCTGCAGGCCGAACCATCTCCCTCGCAGTAATTCACGCGCGCTCAAACCGCTTGCCTGACCTTCTGCCTCATGTGCCCGCGATCCTGACGGCTTTTCGCTCCATCAAGCAAGGTCAAGCGGTCCGTATCGGCTGATTGTCGCAGCGGGTTATCTTTGCCAATTTCGATTCTCCAATTTCTATTTTCCTGCCGGTGTGCCTCACACGAGAAGTTGCTTCACGATATTTCCGGAAACATCGGTCAAGCGGAAATCGCGGCCCTGGAAGCGGTAGGTGAGCTTGGTGTGATCGATTCCCATCAAATGCAGGAGAGTTGCGTGGAGGTCGTGAACTTCAACGGGATCCTCAACCGGGTTATATCCTAGTTCATCAGTTTGGCCGACCGTGATTCCCGGTTTGATGCCGCCGCCAGCCAGCCACATGCTGAAAGCGCGCGGGTGATGATCGCGTCCGAGAAATTTGGACCGGTTACGTGCCTCATTCATCGGCGTGCGGCCAAACTCTCCGCCCCACACGATGAGCGTGGAATCGAGCAGACCGCGTTGCTTTAAATCTCTGATGAGGGCGGCGGCGGCCATATCCGTCTCGCGGCAGAGGCTGGAAAGCCGGTTCACGATGTCGTCTCCGCTCGAGGTTCCGTGATTGTCCCAGCCGCGATGGTAGAGCTGAACGAACCGCACGCCACGCTCGACCAGCCTGCGGGCCAAAAGGCAATTGTTGGCAAACGATTTTTTGCCCGGTTCCGTCCCGTACAATTCCTGGATGGATTTTGGTTCTTTGGAAATGTCCATCAAATCGGGAACACTGAATTGCATGCGGTAGGCCATTTCGTAGGAGGCGATGCGCGTGGTGATTTCCGGATCGCCCACGCTCTTCAGGTTCATCTCGTTCAAGTCTTTGATCACGTCGAGCGATTGGCGGCGAACTTCCGGCGTCACTCCCGCCGGGTTGGTGAGGAACAAGACCGGATCGCCCTGTGAGCGGAACTGCACACCTTGATAAACAGTGGGCAGAAACCCGCTGCCCCAGCAAGCTTTGCCGCCGTCAGGATCGTTCTCACCCGAAATCAAAACCACGAAACCCGGTAGGTCCCGGCACTCACTGCCCAGGCCGTAAGTGAGCCATGAGCCCATGCTCGGGCGGCCAATTATCTGGAAGCCCGTGTTCATGAAAATCTGCGCGGGCGCGTGATTGAACTGCGTGGTGTGGACCGACTTGACGATGGCAACGTCGTCGGCAACTTCTCCGAGGTGGGGCAGCAACTCGGAAATCTCTGCGCCCGATTTTCCCCATTTCTTGAACTCGTAAGGCGAGCCGAGCAACTTGGGAACGCCGCGGATAAATGCGAATCGCTCGCCCTTCAGCATGGACTCGGGAATGTGCTCTCCATTCAACTCCTGGAGTTTGGGCTTGTAATCCAGCAAGTCCACTTGAGACGGCGCCCCGGCCATAAAAAGGTAAATGATGCTCTTGGCTTTGGGAGCGTACATCGGCTGACGAGGCGACATGGGATTCGCCGCGTCGGTAGCGGAATCGGCGGCCAAAGACCTGCCACTGGCGAAAATAGATTGATTCAGCAATGTGGTAAGCGCGGTCGCGCCAATTCCGAATCCGGCTTCCTTGAAGAAATGGCGCCGCGTCACAGCCCGCAACATGTCTTCTGCCGCGTCGAGTCGAATGTTCTTCATTTGGCTCCTAAATCCTAAATCCTTCTTACCTCATTCCTTCGTGATGGTCTCGTCCAAATTTAGCAGGGCATTGGCAACCATTGTCCATGCGGCCAAATCGGCGTCAGGCGAACCCGCAGAGGTGGGAACAGAGCTGGCAACTTTCGCACTCGGCCTGCCAATCACTTCAGCCGCCGCCTTGGGATCGCTCTTGTAATGTTCAAGCTGCTGGCGATAGAACCCCGTGATGCGCTCCAGTTCCGCCGAGGACGGGTGCCGACTCACGCACAAGCGGAATGCATACGCGGCGCGAGCATTGGGGTCGGCTCCGCCATCTTTGCAAACTCGTGCAGCAAGCGCACGTGCGGCTTCAAAGAACGCCGGGTCATTTAGCGTCGTGAGCGCCTGGAGGGGCGTATTAGTTCTCACCCGGCGCACGGTGCAAAACTCGCGGCTGGGCGCGTCAAAGGTGAGCAAGCTGGGATAGGCCGAGGTTCGCCGGATAAAAGTATAGACGCCGCGCCGGTAGCGATCTTGGCCCGTACTCTCCACCCACTTCTCGCCGCTGTAGGGTTCGTCCCAGACGCCTTCGGGCTGATAGGGGAAGACGCTGGGCCCGCCAATCTTGGGGCTGAGCAGACCACTCGCCGAGAGAGCAATGTCGCTCACCGTTTCCGCGTCCACCCGGAAGCGCGTGCCGCGCGCCAGGAGTTTATTGTAAGGATCCCGCTCCACCAGTTCCGGCGATACGTGCGACGACTGGCGATACGTGGCCGAGGTCACGATGGTGCGCTTGATTTTCTTCATGCCCCAGCCATCGCGCATGAACTCCGTGGCCAGCCAATCGAGCAGTTCGGGATGGGTCGGCAGTTCGCCTTGGGATCCGAAGTCCTCGGCAGTTTCCACAATTCCGTGGCCAAATATTTGTTCCCAGTATCGATTGATAGTGACGCGCGCGGTGAGCGGGTTATCTTCGGAAACCAGCCACTGCGCGAGGCCCACGCGGTTCGGCATCGCATCCTGGGGAAGCGGGTTGAGGATGGACGGCACATCGGCATAAACCTTTTCTCCTTTGCTGAGGAACGCGCCGCGAATGTGCAAATCAGTCGATGGCCGCTCAAATCCCGGGCGCTCGCGAACGATGAGCGCAGTGACAATGCCCAGTGCATCGAGGTCTTTGTTGAACTTGGCCTTCTGGTCGCGCGTCGGCTGGAGCTGTGGTGCGATAGAACGGTAGGCGGCCGCAAGCTGGCTTTTCTGTTCCGGAGAGCGCGCGCCCGCGGGCATGTCGAGCACGGGCCGAAGGCGTGCCGCCAGTTGAACTGTCTTGAGTGGCTCCGCCATGTTTGTGACAGAGATCCGGAAGCGGCCGATGTTGCGCGCCGCGTGAAGCATCCGATGTTTCATTCGAATGGTGAGGAGAGTTCCTCCGTCGAAGCCAAACGGTTTTTCCGGGACCACCACAGCTTGCCGTAACTTTACGGCGCCTGAGAGCGTGTCGTCGATGGCCCAGCCTTGCACGCTGTCGAGCTTGCGATTCTTGTCGACAATGCGTTTGATTTCATAACCACCCTGCGCTTCGTCCGCTTCGGCCGCATTAAAGTGGATTGCCTCTGGCGCGCTCGTACCATTGCCAGGGCGAGCCTCCAATTCAAAATCGCTGAGGAAGAAATTGCCGTCGGGATCGCGCCCGGGGCCCCCATTGGGAAGGCGGGGATCGCTCAATACCTCAAGGCGGACGGCTGTGATGGCGGTGCGGTCAGTGCTGGTCTGGATGGTATATGTATCCGCGTCTGGATTCTTGCCGCTGGCGAGGACTGAATCATCGGGCAGCACATTGAGTGTCGCGCCAACTTCTGAGGTAACGTGGCTTGGAACGAGCGGCGTCCAATGTCCCTCCGCCGCCTTCATTTCTTCTTCCCACATGGCCTGGGCTGAGGCGAGCTCAGGCGTTGTGGTATCCAGTACCGACTGGAGCCCGGCAATCTTAGCGCGGATTTCTTTGGCTTGTTTGTCCTGCTCGGTTGTAGGCAACTCGATCTCAGGCTCCAGGATATGCCCTTCGCCCTGGCCCAGATTCAGGTTCTTGTATTCCACGTTGTCAAAGAAGGCGAGGAATTTGTAATAGTCCTTTTGCGTGAGTGGATCGAATTTGTGATTGTGGCACTGCGCGCAGCCAAGCGTGAGGCCTAACCATACGGATGAAGTGGTGTTCACGCGGTCGATCAACGAATAGAAACGATACTCCTCATGGTCCACTCCACCTTCCTGGTTGAGCATGGTGTTGCGATGGAATCCGGTGGCAATCAACTGGTCGACGGTGGGGTTGGGGAGCATGTCGCCTGCCAATTGCTCGATGGTGAATTCCTTGAACGACATGTCTTGATTCAGCGCGTTAATGACCCAGTCTCGATATTTCCAGGCGACACGAAGATTGTCTTTCTCGTAGCCGTTGGAATCCGCGTAGCGACCCAGATCAAGCCACGGCGCCGCCCACTTTTCCCCGTAGTGCGGGGAAGCAAGCAAGCGGTCTACCAGCCCGTCATAGGCGTCGGGGCTGTGGTCAGACGCAAATGAGTCCACTTCTTCAGGCGTTGGAGGGAGGCCAGTCAAGTCAAGGCTGACCCGTCGAATCAGTGTCTCCTTGTCGACTTCGGGCGATGGTTTCAGGCCCTCTTTTTCGAGCCGCGCCAAGATGAAATAGTCGATAGGGTTGCGGCACCACGCAGCGTCAAGCACTTTTGGCAACTCGGGCCGCGCCGGCTTGATATATGCCCAATGCTTCACCGGTCCCGCTGTGGACACCGGCTCGGAGGAGTCAGGCCCGGGCGCGCCAGAGTCGATCCACTCGCGAATCGCCTTGATTTGTTCGGCCTCGAGCGGTGGACCACCGTATGGCATTTGCGGGCGGTCGAGCGCCAATAGGCGGCGGACCAATCGGCTCTTTTCACTTTCGCCGGGGATAATCACCTTGCCCGAATCGCTTCCCTTAAGGACGGCAGCAAGCGAATCGAGCCGCAGGCCATTTTGGTGTAGGCTTTCTCCGTGGCACTGGGCGCAGCGCTGGGCAAAAATCGGCCGAACCTTGGCGGCGAACACGTTCGGTTCAGTCGATGACTGACTGTGCGCGGGCTGCGGCTCGATTTCCGCACGAGTTCGCGCCACAGGAGTATGGTCGGCGTCTTCGAACGAGCCGCGATCAATCCAGGCTCGGATTCTGTCGATTTGAGATGCGCGCAAGGGGTCGGCGCCGAAGGGCATTCGTGGGGCATCAGTCAGGCCGAGCAGCCGTTTGATCAGAAGGCTGTCCCGACTGTTGCCGGGTATGATGGCCTTGCCTGAAACGCCGCCTTGAAGGATTGCTGAAAGGGAGTCGAGGCGAAGTTTTGCCCGGGTGTCCTTGGCGTCGTGACATTTTTCGCAGGACTCACGAAAAATGGGCGCGATGTCACGGGCGAAGTCCGGAGCTTGGCGCCGCGCGGTTTGGGTTTCGCGTCGGATGCTTGAGTTCTGAGCATGCACTTGCGCCCCCGCAATTAATGTCAGATTGAGGGCAAGAGCGCCAATTGCTGCGACGACTGGCTCATGGCGACGTACGACTTGTATGAAGGATTTCATAAGCACGGGCTTCAGCCCTGAATCCCACGCTTCCGGAGAATTCTACGCCAGATTGGCCTCGACGCGCCAAGATTTCTAAAGTTGTTGAAAGCGGCGATAGTCGCTGGCGGTCACTATCTCGACGTCCTTATTTCCAGCCGCCCTCGAAGTTAAGAATCAATTCACAAGTTTGGTCGGCGCTGAATTTAATCTCGGCGTGCGAGTCCTCGTTATTCCGGTGAATCGACGCGCTGATAGGCCGGCCGTTGAATGTGACGTGGACTTTATGGATGCCCTGAGGGATTTCGGGCGCAAAGGTAATGGTGACCGGAGGGCCGCGCTCTTCGACCTTTAAGATGATCCCGGTTTTGGATTGCTTCATCTCCAGGGCGAGCGTAGTTTTTTCAATCACGAGATTTTTGATAGTTACACCGGACCAGCCGGCTGGCACGTGCGGCGTCCAAGACAGCTCAGACATCGGCGCATATGGATCGAGGCCGAGCATGCCGCGCATGAGCGAAGTGATCACCACGCCGGACGACCAGATTTGTTCGGGGACACTGACGTCAAGCTCGCGGTAGGCGTCGCCGGAAAAGACTTCGGGCACGTGGCCGAGCGAGTTGAGGAAAGATTGCTCCACCAGAGCGCGCACGAGTTTCTCGGCCTCAGCGGGCCGGTGAAAGCGATAGAAAGCCAGAGCTTGAATTCCCGTTCCGAGGGGCCACACGGAACCGTGGCCATATGATTCCGCAGAGTAGAGCGCATCGTCCGCGGCCACGCTGCGAGTGCCCCACTCCGTCTGCCATTGCTTGCCCGCCATGTGGTCGAGCGCCCGCCCTGATTGTTCGGAATCAAATGTGCCGAGCCAGATGCCCCAATTGGGCTGGCTGAGTTCTTGTTTCAGCACCTCGCCGCGGCTGTTGTACCCGTAGTAGAAGAAATCTCGGCCGGGGTTCCAAAACTTGGCAGCCAGTGAGGCGCGTGCTTTTTCCGCGTGCCCATGGGCTTCGCCCGCCAATTCACGATCGCCCATGAGATTCGCCAGTCCCTCAAAGGCATCCGCACCTGCCACCCAGACGGATTCCAGGTAAACGTCCTTCACCACCGGCTGGTCAATGGTTTCGTCGCCGCCCCAGCCTCCGGGCGGAACAGTGACGAGCCCGTCGGTTGGATCCACTCGCGACACCAAATACCGGTACGCCCCCTTGATTGAATCCCAGCTGGAGCGAACAAACTCGATGTCACCCGAGGACCGATACATGTTGCGGAATGCGACCAGGTACATCGCGCTCACATCCGTGTGTCGATAAGCGTAGGGATAGTCTCTGAACCAATCGATCAGCCCGGCGCTCTGCGACAGCTCGTGGAAAATTTCGCCGTTATCTTTCTTCTGATATTTCTGGATAAACCGGATGGCGTCCCGGGCCAGTGCGTGATCTCCCGAAGCTTCGAGAGCCCACGTGTTGTTGAGCGCGTCGCCGCCGAAGAACCAGGCATACTGCGGCCGCCGCGTGTCATGCGAAGGTCCATAACCCGCCACCAGTCCGCAGCCGAGCCACGGATTGCAGATATACGCTTGGTCCAAAGTAATGCGCGCCCACTGGTAGGCGAGGTTCAACTGAGGATCCGGCGTCTCCACTTGTACTCCACCAACCAGTAGCTCGTTGTAGTGGTGCGTCGCTTCGGCGTAGAGGGTGGGGAGGCGCCCCAACAACTTGTCGTAAGTTCTGGGTCCGTCATAATAGGGAGGCGCGGTGAGAGATACGACGACAGGGAACATGGTGTCACGCGAGTTCGCCGGGATCTCGAGCTCAAGCGAGAGAGTGCGGTCGGCCAGCCATGGCCTGTTGTAGGAGTCGGGAGCGGAGTGCTCAATCGCTGCGGGCGAACCAACCAGCGCCGAGTACTTGCCCGAGGATTCCTGAAATATGAAGGCGCGCCTTTGCGCATCCCAGCCGTAGCTTTGTCCGCCTATGCCGCCCGGCCACATCAGATCGAGGTCGGGACGGAATGCTGCCGTAATTCGCAGCGCCCGGGGGCTGTTGACCTGATAGAGAATTACGAACCCGCCCTCATCGAGGGGGACGAACATCGTTTCGCGCACCATAAGACTTGGGCTGGAGTATACGCGCGTCACGGACTCGGGGTTCACGGTCACTTCGCGGGCCACGGCAGGAATTCTCTCGCTCGAACCTGCAAAACGAAAGGTGACCCGATAATCGCGAAAAATTCGAAAAGGATACACCCAGCCTTCGAGTGACTCGCCCGCATAGCCCACGATCATGCCGCGGCGACCGTGTGCAGCGATGAAGCGCTGCGATGTCACCGCCCCGTGCAGGGTGATGGGATCATCGGGAATGGAAATGGAAGGAAACCCTGCCTTGCCAGCACCCGCGTTTGGTGCAGACCCCAACGCCAGCGAGCCAAGGGTCATTATGAAAAACAATCTTGAAACAAAATTCCAGCGCAACGATGCGCCCCCGAAATTCCAGGAGCGAAGAATAGCAGGAATTTATGGCGATAGGGGAATGAAGATAAGCGGCCCGATCCCCATGGATCGCGGGAAGCTGCCGGACATGCCCAGTCGGGGGTCGTAACGCATGTGTGACTCAAATCACAGACGGCCTTTCTACTTTATAGGACGATAACCTCCGAAATAATGCTGGCAGAACTGGTTGGTCTCATGAGGCGATGGGCGTGGATGCTCAGAGTATCCACCGAAAGAGCAGAGAACTTAAATCCTGTCAGAACGAAATATAGACCTGAATCATACAAACATTCCTAGAAAGACTTATCCAAAGGGATCGTACACCGGGAAAATTAAATAAGAAATACTTGCGGGAGGCGACCAGAGGAATTTCTCAATGACAGGAAGCCTCAGCAATGGCACGTCTCCACACCGGCTTTGCAGTTGTGACAGATTGGAAACTGTCACTCAGCCAGTGGCGCGGGATTTGCATTTCAGCCATGCTTTCTTACAGAAGGTAGAACCCATGTCGAGGAGACCCCGGATCGAGACGAGCCAGCGAAGAGTGAAACGCTCCGCCCTGGCCTGTTGAAGGCAGCCAGCGCGGCGAGGCTTTTATGGCCATTAACATAGGATTGGACATCGGCGCAATCAGCCTCAAGCTCGCCGTGGTCGGCCAAGCGGAGGACACGAGCCTTCTGGACGCGCTCGCCGGTGGATCGAGCCCGTTTTTTGCCGGTCGATTTCCCGAAGACAGTCCGTTCGCGAGTTATCCTCTCGTCCTTTCCAATTATCGGAGGACGCAGGGCAATCCAGTCCAATCAACCTACAGTTTGTTGCGGGAATTGTTCAACAATCTTTCCGCCGATCAGGTGAAGGGCATTCGAATCACCGGATCGGGCGGACGCCTGGTCGCGGAGTACCTCGATACCCGATTCGAAAACGAATTTCGGGCAGTGGCGACGGGCATTCGCGCGCTGCACCCCGAAGTACGCACGGTATTCGAAATGGGAGGCGAGTCATCCAGGTACTTGCTGCTTGACCCTACGATCAGCGCGGGTCAAATGGGTATCCTCGATTACCGGACGAGTGCGGAGTGCGCCGCGGGCACGGGCTCGTTTATCGACCAGCAGGCCGCCCGGCTGCTCTACTCGGTGGAGGAGGTCGGCGCCGCGGCGAGTGGGGCAACCTGCGCGGCTCGCATTGCAGGCCGCTGCTCGGTGTTTGCCAAATCCGACATGATCCACGCGCAGCAGCGCGGCTCGACCACGGACCAGATTCTCCGCGGACTCTGTGAAGCCGTGGCGCGCAATTTCAAGTCGAGCATCGTCAGGGGGGCCTCCGTATTGCGGCCGGTGGCGTTCATTGGCGGCGTGGCGGCAAATACCGGCGTGTCGGAAGCTATCCGCCAGGCATTTAAACTCGACGGGTCGGATTTCCTGGTGCCCGGACTTCATGCCTGGATGGGCGCAGTCGGCGCGGCAATTCTCGAGTCCAGAGAACCCTATAAGCGTTCGTTCCGGCCCATCGAGGGCCTTCAACAAAAGGGCGGCACAACCACTTTCGAGTCAGGGGAACCTCTCACGCTGGCCAATGTCACCCTCTTGCGAGACCGCGACAAGCCGGTCGCGCGGCTTGCGACGGGCGCGAAAACTGAAGCTTACCTGGGCATCGATGTGGGATCGGTCAGTACAAACCTCGTTGTGTTGGATGGAAACGGGAGCCTGCTGAAAGAGATTTATGTTCCGACCCAGGGCCGTCCCATAGAAGTTGTGCAAAATGGTTTGCGTGAGATTGAGGCCGAGCTCGGAGACTCTCTGGACATCTGTGGCGTGGGCACCACCGGATCAGGCAGGGAACTCACCGGAGAATTCGTGGGTGCAGACACGGTCAACGACGAAATCACGGCACACAAGACGGGTGCGATGTATGTCTGCCAACAGATGGGAATGGAGCCTGTCGATACCATATTTGAAATCGGCGGGCAGGATTCGAAATTCATCCGGCTCGACAAAGGCGTGGTCGTCGACTTCACCATGAACGAGGCGTGTGCGGCGGGCACTGGATCGTTCCTGGAGGAGCAGGCTGCCAAGCTGGGTATATCCATCAAGAATGAATTCGCGCGGTTAGCCCTTGCTTCGAAGCACCCCGCACGGCTGGGCGAACGCTGCACGGTTTTTATGGAGCGTGATGTCAGCGCGATGCTGGCCAAAGGGGGAGCGGTCGGTGACCTTGCAGCCGGGCTGGCGACCTCCGTAGCCCTGAATTATCTGAACCGGGTGGTGCGCGGCCGAAAGATTGGGAAAGTGATCTTCTTTCAAGGTGGCACTGCTTATAACGACGCGGTGGCCGCTGCCTTTTCCCAGATACTCGGCAAGACCATCATCGTGCCGCCACACAATGGGGTGATCGGCGCCATCGGCATGGCTCTGCTGGCGCGCGACCGCATGAAAGACAAGGGGCAGGCCAGCCGCTTCCGGGGCTACGATCTGGGCCAGGTCAAATACATCGCGCGTGACTTTGTGTGCCATGCTTGCTCGAATTACTGCGAGATGAAGGAGTTCAACATCGACGGGGAGCGCAGCTACTGGGGGGATCAGTGTTCTGACAAGTTTCGCAAGCGGGCACGGTCCGATCGCCAGCCGGTCATTCCCGACCTGATGGAGTATTACGACAAGATGTTGCTCGAACCGCATTTACCGGCGCGACAAGGCCGCCCGAAGATCGGCGTCCCGCGCGCCATGCTCTTTTACGATCGATTTCCATTCTGGTGCGCTTATCTGCAGGAGCTTGGTTACGATGTCGTGACCTCTTCAGACACCACGCGCGCCATTTCTACAAAAGGTGAAGACCTTGCCATCGCGCAACCATGCCTTCCGGTCCAGTTGGCGCACGGTCACGTTTGGGACCTGCTCGAAAAGGGCATCGATCATATTCTCCTCCCCAACGTCGTCAACGCAGAGGCGCCTGACAGCGAGCTGCCCTCCCACCTGTGCCCCTGGAATCAAACTCTGCCTTTTGTAGTGCGCGCGGTGCCCCAACTCGCCAGTTCCAATGGTCGGTATCTCATTCCAACCATCCATTTTCGTCAGGGCCGCAAGCACGTGTTGGAGGAGTTGAAGCAATTCGCGCCCACCCTTGATGTTTCGAGCCGGGAGAGCGACCGTGCCGCGCTGGCCGGTTTTTCGGCGCAGGAAGCCTTTAACGACGGCTTGATTCAAGCCGGCGCGGAGGCGCTCCTTCAACTTCAATCCACGGGCGAACCGGCCGTGGTCCTGGTAGGCCGTCCATACAATCTCTATGATCGCAGCGTGAATTGCGACGTCCCCAGAAAGCTGCGTTCTCTCTATGGCGTGAACGTAATCCCAATGGATTTCCTGCCGCTGGATGCTGAGGATGTCAGCGGCGTGAATTCCAACATGTTCTGGAATTCGGGCCGCCGAATCCTGGCCGCAGCACAATTCACGCGCCGGTTTCCCAACCTGCATCTTATTTACATTTCCAACTTCAAGTGTGGGCCCGATTCCTATATCAAATCCTTTTTGAGCGATGCTGCCGGCCGGCCATCGTTGATCCTCCAGTTTGACGGGCACGCGAACGACGCTGGTTACATTACGCGCTGCGAGGCCTACCTCGACAGCAAAGGGTTCTTAAAATGCTCGGAGTCAAGCACAGCCACGCACGGCCAGTCCTAGAAGCCGGCCATCCGCTTGCTGGGAAGATAATTTACATCCCGGTAATGGCCGATGGATTGTCGGAAGTAGTCGCGTCGGTTTTCCGCTGGATGGGGATCGAAGCCTGCGTCACGCCTCCTTCGAATAAGCGCACCCTGGAACTAGGAGGGAAATTCACCAGCGGGGATGAGTGTTACCCGGCCAAGATCACGGTGGGTGATTTCCTTCGCGCCGTCGAAGCGCCCGGCTTTGATCCGAAACGCGCTGTGTTCCTGCTTCCCACCACGGACGGGCCCTGTCGATTTGGGCAGTATGTGCCCTTTCTCAAACGTATCCTGCGCGAAATCGGGCTTGAGGATATTCCCATACTCTCTCCTACAGATAATAACGGCTACAGCGATTTCGGTGTCGGTGCGACACGGTTTGTGCGGACGGCTTGGCGTGCGGTGGTAGCTTCTGATGTTCTTCGGCGAGCCCTGTTGAAGACCCGGCCTTACGAAACAACCCCGGGAGCCGCGGACACAGCGTTCCGCGAGAGCATGGACGACCTGTGTGGGTCGATCGAATCCGCCTGCGCCAGTGCGGCGTGTCAACTCCGCGCGCTGGTCGATAGTTTGACCCGCGCCCGCGAGCGTTTTCGCAATGTTCCCGCCCGATACGAAATGCAATTTCCGCTGATTGGAGTGGTGGGCGAAATCTTCTGCCGCCTGAATACGTTTTCCAACGAGGACTTGATCCGCCGGTTGGAGAAACATGGGGCGGAAATCGCCTTGAGCCATGTAAGCGAGTGGGTGTCCTACTCCAACGAAGTGCAGGCACAACGCCTGCGCTTGAATCGGCGATTATTCTCCCTCGAAATGCTGGGCGAAAAGGTGCGTTCGCATTATCAGCACCATGACGAACGAGCTTTGCTCGCCCCATTTAAGGAAGATTTTGAAGGCTATGAGGAGCCCGCAATGCGCGAGGTCCACAAACTCGCGGAGCCCTACTTGCCCTCCCGTGGAGTCATCGGAGAGATGCTGGTGAGTGTTGGCACAGTCGCCTATCTGGCGGGCCGCGGGGCCGACGGAGTCATTGACATCAGCCCATTCACCTGCATGAATGGCATCGTGAGCGAGGCAATCTATCCCAAACTGAGCCAGGATCTCGGAGGCATACCCATCCGCAGTTTCTACTTCGATGGCACGCAGTCGGATCTGGATCGTGACCTCGAGATCTATCTTGAACTGGCCCGTAGCTATCGCGAGCGGAAGCCCTATCCTCGCCGTTACCCTTCTTATTTCAAGCAGCAGTGTCTACAATGAATTGGCTTTGGATTCAGGTGAAAGGGTAAGCTCAGTCTGCCGAACCCAGCAGCTCTGCCACTTGCCTTCTCAGTCCCGCAACGTCGATAGGCTTGCTGATGTAGGCATCAAAGCCGGCCTTCGCGCCTTTCTCACGATCTTCCTTCATGGCGTTCGCCGTCACTGCAACCACAAAAAGCTTGGCAAAGCGAGGCATCCGGCGAATCCGCTGGAGTACGGCAAAGCCATCCAGAAGGGGCAATTGAATGTCGAGAAGGACCAAATCAGGATTCGTTTCTTCGATCTTGCGGAGCGCTTCCTCGCCGTCACACGCTTCAATCAGTTCGTACCCGCGCCCGGATAGGACTTCGCCCATCAACTCCCGATTTGCTGGATTGTCTTCTGCAACCAGGATTTTCTTCATGATTGGACGGGCTGTTTTCCGAAAGCTATTTCGAGGTGAGAGAGGATTTCCTGCCGCCACTGGGCATCTTTCCCAATGATGGCGCGGGCCCCGAGTTTGAGCGCCCCGGACTCTGCACCGGTCAATTCTTTGGCCGTAAGCACGATGACAGGAATCTCCCGCAGCCTAGGGTTCTCCTTCACACGGCGGAGCAGTTCCACGCCGTCGATTTCCGGCATCATTAAGTCCAGCAATATGGCATGCACTCGGATACGCCAGAGGATTTCCTGGGCTTCCTTGCCGCTTCGCGCCACTACTGGAGAATACCCGGCTGAGTCCAGCGCATCGCTCACCAAGTTCATCGTATTGGGATGGTCGTCCACCACCAGGATTGTAGAAAGACTGGTTTCCTGGGAGGGTAAATGCCGGACCAGTTTCTTCACCAGAATGTCCTTGGATACCGGTTTCACCAGGTATTCCGCCGCTCCCTGGGCAAAGCCCTCATTTTTCCGATCCAAGATTGAGACCACGATAACCGGAATGTTGGAAGTTGACGACTGCGCCTTCAATTCGGAAAGGGTCTCCCAGCCACCTTCCTCCGGCGATAAGATATCGAGAATAATGGCGTCGGGCTGGAGCCGCCTGGCCTTGGTAAGACCTTCCTCAGTGGAACTGGCACCTTCAATCTGAAAACTCTCGGGTGCCAGGTAGCTTAACAGGAGCTCTCGTGACGTCGCATCACTATCCACAACCAGAATGAGAGGTTTTTCGCGGGGCGGGCGAGCCGGAGCCGCTTCCGAAGGCAGAATTGCCACACGCGAGATCGAGCGGCCACGGGGGAGGGTAAAGCTAAAGCGGCTGCCTTTGCCAATGTCGCTCTCCACCCAGATCGTTCCTTCCTGTTGAACGACGAGCCGCCGGCAGATGGCGAGACCCAGACCTGTGCCCTCCGTAACGCCGCTGGTGGTTTGCCCCACTTGCCTGAACTCTTCAAAGATGGCCTCGTGATCTTCCGGCTTGATCCCAATTCCGGTATCGGTAATCGAGAAGCGGATGAAATTGTCGATCTTCGCACTTTCCACAGTGACTTGGCCGCCTTCAGAGGTAAATTTAACGGCATTGCTCAAGAGGTTGTAGATGATCTGCTTGAAGCGAACCCGGTCGGCATAGACGATCAACCCCGTTCCCACCTCATTGCGGATCTCAATTTTCTTCTTCATGGCCAGAGGTTTAATTACGGAAAGTACTTCCGGCAGGGCCCCGTCGGCAGAGAAATTCTCCAATTGAATGGTGAGTTGGCCGGCCTCAATTTTGGAGAGGTCCAGAATATCGTTGATCAGATCCAGCAGATGCCTGCCCGCCATTTGAATGTGCTTCACGAACTTCTTCTGTTTTTCCGTAATATCACCGCTGGTTCCGTCCTGGAGCAAATCGGCAAAACCAATGATGGCGTTGAGGGGGGTTCGCAGCTCGTGGCTCATGCTGGCCAGGAACTGGCTCTTGAGCTTGGTCATGCGCTCGACCTCGCGGTTGCGTTGTTCGAGCGTTTCGTTCACCGCCGTGAGTTCGGCGGTGCGCTCTTCCACACGCTGCTCCAATCCCTCGTTGAGCTTCTTGATTTCCTCTTCCGCCCTCTTGCGTTCAGAATCGTCCATCTTCGCGCCGATCATCCGGACGGGTTTTCCCCGGTCGTCGCGGATGATGTATCCCCGGTCGAGGATGAATGCGAAGGAGCCGTCTTTGCGGCGGAAACGGTACTCATCAGACCACGACTTCGCCCCGCCATCGATCTGCTGATAGAGTCCGGAAATGACGCGGTCCTGATCCTCGGGATGGATGTGCTCGGTCCACCACGTCGCCTCGGAACCTACTTCATCCCGGCTGTAACCGAAGAGGGTTGAAACCCCTTCATTCCACCAGAACAGATTGGTCAATAAATCCCAGTCCCAAACGGCATCGTTGGTCGCCTGCACGACCATGCGAAAGCGATCTTCATTTTCGCGCAGGGTGTCTTCGACCCGCTTGCGCCTCGTCACGTCGCGAGACACGACAACCACTTTGGTTGGGGTTCCGTCTTTGTCCCGGATCACGCTCCCCTGGGACTCCATGTAGCGGACACTTCCGTTGCGCAGCAGAAATCGATACTCCGATCTCTGCCCGACGCCCGTCCGAACCGTTTCATCAAAGACTTTCTTGATCCTTTCGCGGTCGTCCGGGTGAATCTCCATGAATGAGGAGGTTCCCTTCAGCCTATCGGGGTCACCCAGCACCCCTTTAAACGATGGGCTGTTGTACACTCGCCGGCCCTCCAGATCGAGGACAGCAATGAGGTCGGCGACGTTTTCCGTGATCAGGCGGAACTGCTCCTCACTCTGGCGCAATTTTTCCTCCACCTGTTTATGACGGGTAATGTCCTTAACGACGGTGGCGAGGCCGGCGGGCTTTTTGTCGTTTCCCCGGACCACAGACGAAGTCAGGAAAATCGGGATGATCGCGCCGTCTTTTCTTGTGATTTCCTGCTCGAGTTCCAGGGGTTGCCCGGTCTGAATCATGTTGGCGACCAGTAAGGAGGTTGCCTCATGATATTTCTCGAGGATCAGGTCGAGGAACTTCTTCGTCCGGAGCTCGTCTTTGGTATACGCGGTCAGGTCAGTGAACGCAGCGTTGACATCGATGAATATCCCATTAAGGTCGGTGTAAGCGATGCCATCTTTCGAAGATTCGTAGATTCCCCTGAAACGTTCCTGTGCTTCCACCAGCGCTCGTTCCGCCCGTTTGCGTTCGGTAATATCCTGAACTGTGCCGTGAAGTTGGACAACCTCGCCGTTTCCGTCGCGGTCCGGCTCACCCCGGGCGATAATTATTCTCTTGGAGCCGTCAGGCCGGAAAACCTCCAGGTCGAGTTCATAGGGTGCGCCGGTCTGCAACGCAGTTTCCACGGCTGCTTTCAGTCGTGCCCAACTCTCGGGTTTATGCAACTGTTCCCAGTCTTTGTAACCGGGCGCTGGCGACTCGGGGTCTCGTCCGAAAATACGATAAAGCTCCCCAGACCAGGCGACGGAGTCCGTTTTGACCTCCCAACTCCAACTACCCAAATGGGCCAGGCGCTGTGCTTCAGTGAGTTGCGCCTCACGCTGGCGCATGGCTTCTTCCGCACGCCTGCGTTCGGCGATCTCCGCCAGATACGCTTCATTGGTGTTGGTCAGTTCAGCCGTGCGCTTGCGGACACGCTCGTCCAATTCATCATTTGATTTTTGCAGCGCTTCCTCATACCGCTCCCGCTCCCTTTCAGCCGATTCAATTCGGCGGGAGAGCCTGAACCCGTAAGCGGTCACTCCAATCACCAGGAACACGGAAAACAGGGCGTCCACATCCAGGACTTCGGCCCGGGAAGAAATGTTGGTGAGATTCTGATCCAGCCGGCTTTGTTGGGCTCGCACCATGAGGGAGCGCAAGCCCGTTAAATGGCTGACAATTTCAACGCCCCTGGCCCGAATACCTTCCCTTTTTTGAGCCGCACGTTCAAGTCGTTTATCCTGCAGGTCGGAAAACATCTGTTCTTCATCCGAGACCATTTGCGCTACTGCCTTGTCGGTAGCTTCGAGTTCACGGATCCAGGTTGCGGTCTGCGGTTCGCCGGAGCTCAATTCCAGCTCACTGCGGAAGCCGCTCATCAATTGTTTGAATGTGTGGTGTGCGTTGTGAATTTTAGCGGGCGCGTCCTTGATATCAGACAGATTGATGACATCGATTCCCGGGTCTTCGATGGCCCAAGCCGCTTGTTGAAGCTCCAACAGCCGCCCCGTTCGGTAATTGGTGGTATTAATAAACTCGATTTGGCCGTTGTAATCTTTCCGGAGCTCGCGGTTTTGGTAGAGGCTTAAAATTACCGTCACGACGACCAGGATGGCCAGCGGGGCATACACGCGGTTCCAGCCGGGGTGGACCCGGGCACTCAGCCGGGCCGCCAGTGCGCTTCCCAACTTTGGGGATGATTCACCTTGCGGGAGGGCCACCGATACTAATCCTCCTCATCCTTTATCATTGTTGGTCATCATAGCGCGGAACTCAGAAAACAGGTGCGTGTCCCACCAGCCCTTATGGACTTCTTCCTCCATGGTATTCACGGCTTGTTCACTGGACAACGCCGCTTTATACGGGCGTTGGGTTGTTAAAGCGTCGTACACGTCAGCAAGGGTCATGATGCGAGCCAAAACGGGAATATGTTCGCCCTTCAGTCCGTCCGGATACCCGGTACCATCGACTTTTTCGTGATGATGTCGAATGATGGGGAGGACCAGGCGGAAAGATTTCAGTGGGGAGCAGATGCGCTCGCCGATGACGGGGTGTTCACGCATCACGGTCCATTCTTCGGGGGTCAGTTTGCCCGGTTTCAGGAGGATGGCGTCCGGGACGGCAACCTTGCCGATGTCGTGAACAATGCCTCCACGCCGCAATGCCGTTATGTGGTCATCGGGAAGGCCAATGCGACGGCCAAGGCGCTCAGAGTAATTGGACAGGCGGTCGCAATGTCCCCCGGTATAAGAGTCCTTGCCTTCGATGCTCTGCGCCAGGGCAAAAAGAACCGATTCCGCCCGCTCCAATTCGTCCGTGTGCGCCTTCAAGTTGAGCAAGGCGCGGACCCGCGCCATCAGTTCGGTTCGTTCCACGGGCTTGCCCAGGAAATCGTCCGCGCCAGCTTCCAATCCGCGAACCCGGTCGTCCAAAGCCGACAGGGCGGTGACCAGAACTACGGGGGTCAACCGCGTCTCAGGGTTCTTCTTAATAAGGCGGCAAACTTCCACGCCGTCCATCTTGGGCATCATGACGTCTAGCAGAAGAAGATCGGGCTGGTGTTTGGCGAACAAGTCGAGCGCCTCTTGGCCATTCTCAGCCGTAAGCACCGTATACCCCTGGGGCTCCAAGAGAGCTTCCATCAACTCGCGGTTCGCTGGCTCATCATCTACAACAAGAATAGTCGCAGGCATGGGGTCTCGCTGAAGCCGCCATAATATAACACAGAGGAACCCTGGTCTGTAACAATGTGTGAGGGGGCCCGGTCAAAAAGAATTTATATCGTTTCCAAAAGGATGTGTTGGATTGTCTACTGCCTCGGGTTGCCAATGCAACTGCGGGCTATGCCCCGTCTCTGGCAAGCAAGTTAAAGTGTAAAGGGTGTCCTGGCACCATGTGTCAAGCATGTCTTGACACCAGACACTTTTAGGCGGCTTGCCGGACTCCCGATTGGATTACGACAAGTTCTGTCCGGCGCTACGAAGGGAATCCGCTGACCTGAGATTGTGATGGCTCTTCAGACGCAAATCACTAGTGCCGGAAGTGGCCGCGCCCAGACCTTCCTCCAAATCCGTAGTACCCAAAGAAAACCGGGCTTGGGTAGTAGTAGCCCCAGGGATAGTAGTCCCAGTAGGGCGCGGGATAGGGCATCGCGACGGCGATTCGCGGGGGGCGCCGTTGAAGGGTTGTCCCATTATCGTAGTCTGCCTGCGTGACGGCGCGAAACGCAGGACGACTGCGTTGAGTGGAAAAGGATAGCGGAGATTGTAGTTGGAAGGATAAGGAAGTCTCAGGCTCGATTACGGTGGGCCTTCCGCGCGTCAGAAGTACGCCCGCTATGCCCGCCGCCGCGCCGGCCCCCGCGCCGATCCCGGCCCCCTTGCCTTCTCCGGCCGCCGCGCCGATGATCGCCCCCAACCCTGTTGTGGTTCCGATGCCTTGAGCGTCACCCCCGTGTGAGGTGCCGGCGGAAACCTGCTGCAACTGCGTCCTGACTCGCAATTGCTGGCCGTCGACTAGAACGAGGTTGCTCAACTCCACGCCCAGTTGGGATGTCCCTTTGACGCGTCCGGCCTTTTGAGCCACTGCCACGCGGCCCAACACCGTCTGGCCGCGCCGGGCCACCACCCACCCGTCTACTACCAGAGGTTTCTGCAGCTCGGCGGTGAAGCCGTCACCCACCACATTGTGATCGCTGGATAACAATTGCGACACGCGCACCGTGATGATCGTTCCGCCGGGCAGAGTTAATGAAGAGGGAAGGGGCTGGTACTGGGGAGGCTGTGAGTCCTCACTGGCGGGCGTGCCGCGATTGTCCGGGGCTTGACGGGTCGGCGTAGTCGGTTCGTCTCCCTCATCCTGAAAGGCCGCCGCTGGCATCGCGCAGAGGAGAATTGCCAATGCGAGAGCGCAAACGCCACCCAGACTTAACCATGACAATGCCTTCTTGCCGCTACCGTAACTGTTCATATTGCCTCCTGGACTCTCCATTATAGTGGAGACGAACGTCAATCCCTAAGGTTGCCGCGCCGTCGCGTTCACTAACTTTGATGAGGCATGATGCGGGTCAAGTTGCCAACCCAGGCACGCATCTTCAAGACGGCCTGTAAAATCTTTGTAAGCTTCTCATGGTTTCAGCTCGGGAGGGTAGAGCCGAACCTGTAGAGAATCACCAGTAGCCTCTACAACCCGCGAGACTGGGCTACCAGGGCGAGATTTTTCGTCGGTCGTCCCGCCGCCCTCCTTAGAATGGCGGCTTTCATAAACTGGGAGATGCCGCCAGATTAGGGAACTATAGGAAAGTTGACATCGTCGGGAGATGTTGATAGATTTTGTTATCGTTCTTCGATATCGAAATAGGATAGTGACAGATGACCTCCACCTACGTTGCAGCGGCGGGGCACCAGGAGCTCTATTCGGGGCTGATCCGCGTTCACATACTGCATCACGCGTGCCGGGAACCGGTGTTCGGTTTGGGCATGATCGAGGAGCTCCGCCGCCACGGCTACCGGTTGAGCCCCGGGACTCTCTACCCGCTCCTCCACGGCATGGAAAAGCGGGGTTACCTCCGCTCCCGCCCCGTCCGCGCGGGCCGGTCATTGCGCCGCGTTTACAGGGCGACTGCCGCCGGGCACAAAGCCCTCGCTCTAGCAAGAGCAAAAGTGAAGGAGTTGCTGGGTGAACTGCTGGAGGATTCTGACTAGGGATGTGTACAGAGTTTGTCGGGTGTGAGCCCGCGGAGTGGATTCGGAAGGCGCAGGCCAGGCTTGACCACGCCGGACAAGCCAGGAAATGAGTGCACGCACGATCCGGGAGGAAATCAGTCAGTGGGAACCAATTTCCGATTCGCACTTCCTTTTTTGCTTTTATCTTTGGCTCAACCCCGCCTGCAGGGCCAGACAGAAACGCTACAGAAGTCTACGGGCACAGTGAAGACTTTCACCTTGGACCAAGCCATCAACTTTGCGGAGGCGAACTATCCTGCGATCCGCGCTGCGCAGGAGAGGATTTCTGCCGCGAGGGGCGGCGTCACTCTGGCGCACACGCAATATCTGCCTCGCGCGGACGCGGCGTGGCAATCCAATCGCGCCACGCGCAACAATATCTTCGGCCTCACTTTTCCAAACTCCGTCCTCTCTCCCATCTCCGGGCCAGTGCTGGCGACCAGTTCCGACCCAAGCGTTTGGGGAAGCGCCGCCGGTCTGCTGTTCTCATGGGAGCCTTTTGATTTTGGATATAGGCGGGCTATGGTGGATGCGGCCAGGTTGGGACAGAGGGTTGTCGCGGCGGAGAGCGGCATCACGCGCCTGGATGTCGAGGTGGCCGCCGCGAACACCTTCATGACATTGCTGGCGGCCCAGCAGAGAGTGAAGGCCGCGGCCGCGGACGTGGAAAGGCGGCAAGTGTTTTCTAAATCGGTGCACGTGCTCGTCGACAACCAATTGCGCCCGGGCGCGGACGCCTCGCGAGCTAATGCGGAACTGGCTCGCGCGCGCACGGAGCTGATTCGTGCCGAGCAGGCACAACGGGTTTCCCGAGCCCGTTTGTCTGACGCGCTGGGAATTGCAGGAACTCCGGTGGAAATTGAGGCTGGAGGACTGCTCCAGCTGCCTCCATCCGATGACTTGACCGCTCAGCCTGTTTCCACACACCCCGTAGCAGTAGCGGAGCAAGCCCGGGTGAATGAAGTGCGGGCGCGCCAACAATTTCTGGAACGCTCTTACTTTCCCAAATTCAATTTCCAGTCCACAATCTTTGGCCGGGGCAGCGGCGCGAATACGGATGGCACAGTAGCGGGCGGGTTGAATGGCTTGGGCCTGGAAAGGGCCAACTGGGCGGCTGGCTTGACGGTCACCTTTCCAGCGTTTGATTTCTTTTCCCTGCGCGCGCGCAAAGAGATCGAGAAGTCGAATGAGCGGGCCGAGTCGGCGCGCTACGATCAGACCCTCCAGGACCTGACCGGGCAATTGGAAGAGGCGCGCGCGGCGTTGGAGGGCGCGCGTCGCGTCGCCGAGAACACTCCCGTGGAACTTCAGGCGGCGCGCGACACGGAAGCGCAGGTCCGGGCACGGTACCAGGCAGGGCTTGCCACTCTCTCGGACGTTGCCGAAGCACAGAGCCTTTTGGTGCAGGCGGAAACCGACGATGCCCTGGCGCGGTTAGCCGTGTGGAATAACCTCGCGGAGGTGGCCGCAGCCCAAGGTGACTTGCAGCCTTTCATTCAACTCGTGCAATCGAAAACTCAGGGAGGGCCGTAGTTCATGTGGCTGATACATGCCGCGCTGCGGCGCCCAATTGCGGTGATCGTGGCGGTCGTTGCCGTGGCGCTTTGCTCCGTCCTTGCGGTCACTCGGATGCGCACGGACATTTTTCCCAACCTGAATCTTCCCGTCATTTACGTTGCTCAGCCCTACGGCGGAATGAGTCCCGCACAGATGGAAGGCTACCTGGTTTTCTACTACGAATATCACTTCCTCTACATCAATGGGATTGAGAGCGTTGAGGACAAATCGATCCAGGGCAACGGCCTGCTCAAGCTCACTTTCCATCCGGGTACCGACATGAGCCAGGCCCTCGCCCAAACCATTTCTTATGTGAACCGGGCGCACGCTTTCATGCCGTATGGGACGGTGAATCCCTTCGTCATTCGATTTGACGCCGGCACAGTGCCGGTTGGCTATCTCGTATTTTCGAGCAATGCGCGCACTATCGGCGAAATTCAGGATCTGGCGCTCAACCGTATCCGGCCCTTGTTTGCCACTCTCCCCGGCGTCTCGGCGCCACCCCCGTTTGGGGGAAACCAGCGGACCATTGTTATCACCGCTAATCCCGACCGGCTTCGGTCCTACAACCTTTCTCCAGACGCCGTGGTAAAGGCCATCAGCGCTGGCAACGTTCTCATGCCCGCGGGCAACGTGCGCACCGACAGCCTGCTGCGCATCGTCGGCAGCGACTCGGTGGCTCCCAACATCAAGGACCTGTTGGACGTGCCCATCCGCACCGGCGCCGGTCCCGCAGTTTACCTGCATGACATCGCGACCGTGGCCGACAGCACGGACATCCCGACCGGTTACGCGCTGGTAAACGGACGTCGAGCCGTCTACATTCCCGTAACCAAGCGCCCCGATGCTTCCACGCTCACGGTAGTGGATGAGGTCAAACAAAACTTGAGCCGCTTCCGCTCACTGGTTCCCTCGGACATCGACATCACCTATGAATTTGACCAATCCGGATACGTCAGGAGCGCGTTGCGGTCAGTGACACAGGAGGGAATGCTGGGTGCCTTGCTCACCGGGCTCATGGTGCTGCTGTTTTTGGGTGACTGGCGAAGTTCGCTGATTGTGGTCACCACCATACCCTTCGCCTTGCTGACCGCCTTGGTGGCGCTGTGGGGGGCGGGGCAGACCATCAACATTATGACGCTCGGAGGACTCGCCCTCGCAGTGGGAGTGCTGGTCGATGAAGGGACAGTCGTCATTGAAAACACGCACACGCATCTTGCCCAAGGTGTTGCCCGGGCCCGCGCCGTACTGGACGCCAGCAAGGAGGTGGTGATCCCGCGACTGCTGGCCATGCTCTGCGTGCTGGCGGTATTCGTTCCCTCGTTCTTTATGACGGGTGTCACGCAAGCTATGTTCGTTCCACTCACGCTCGCCGTGGGGTTTGCGATGGCGGCTTCCTATTTTCTCTCGGGCTCGTTGGTGCCGGTCATGTCCACTTGGATCCTTCGAGAACATCAAAGCGGGACCTTGGGGAAGGGCCAAAAAGGGAGGTTTGACCGGCTGCGTGATGGATGGAGTTTGATCCTCGACCGGCTTGCTGCGCTGCGCGTTGTGTTGGTGCTTGCTTACGCCGCATTCGCCTTGGCTATCATTTTGATTCTGGGACCCCGAGTGGGCAGAGCGTTGTTTCCGCGCGCAGAGTCTGGGCAATTCCGGCTCCGTATTGACGCTCCCACAGGAACCCGGGCCGAAGAGACCTCGCGCCTGGTGACGGGCGTGTTGGACGACATCCAGAAAATCGCTGGACCTGGAAACGTGAACATCAGCCTCGGCTATGTCGGCACGCAAGCCGCCAGCTATCCCATCAACACAGTTTTCCTGTGGACTAGCGGACCTCACGAGGCGGTGATGAATGTGGCGCTAAATCCTGCCGCAAGGATCGATATGCCCGCCTTCCAGGAAAAGCTTCGACAGATTCTGCCGGAGAAATATCCGGGCTGCTCGTTTTCGTTCGAGCCCGGAGACATTGTGAACCAGATCATGAATTTTGGCGCGCCCACTCCCGTTGAGCTGGCGGTGACTGGCCCGGATTTCCCCTCGACCCGGGCCTTCACGGAAAAATTGCGCGACGAGCTGAGCAAGGTTTCGGCCCTGCGCGATCTTCGGATCGAGCAACCGCTTAATTATCCCAGCGTGGACGTGAGAGTAAACCGCGAACTCGCGGGTCAATTGGGCGTGACGGCGGATCAGGTGAGCCGGTCGCTTTCAGAGGCCACCGCGTCCAGCAGATTTACCACGCCCAACTTCTGGGCGGACCCCAAGACAGGGGTGGGCTATCAAGTCCAGGTCCAGTACCCCACGCCGCGAATGACTACAATCCAGGACGTTCAAAATGTTCCCGTAATGCCGGGCGACGCTCAGCACCCCTTAATTGGAGATCTGGCGAAAGTGACCGAGGGAACCATCGTCGGTGAGTACGACCGGGTGAATGGTCTGTGGCTCCTGACCCTCTCGGCCAACAGTGCGAGCGAAGACTTGGGCAAAGTGACGAGCAGCATCGACGCGGCCATCCGGCGCGCCGGCACTCCGCCGCGTGGAGTCACGGTTCAGATGCGCGGCCAAATCGCTCTAATGCGCGAGACATTCACCAACTTGGAAATCGGCCTGCTGGTGGCGGTGGGTGTGATTTTCTTGCTGCTGGCTGCGAACTTCCAGTCTTTGCGCCTCTCGCTGGTGGTTCTCACCATCAGTCCTGCCGTGATTTGCGGCGTGATCCTGATGCTGCTCATCACGCGAACCACGCTGAACTTGGAATCGTTCATGGGCGCAATCATGGCCATTGGAGTGGCGACGGCCAACGCCATTTTGCTCGTGACTTTCGCGGAGCAATACCGGCGCGATGGCGCTACGTCGATTGCGGCCGCCATTCAAGGGGCGAAGACACGCATGCGTCCCATCCTGATGACGAGTTTTGCGATGATGGCTGGCATGGTTCCCATGGCCTTGGCGCTCGGCGAGGGAGCGGAAACCACTGCGCCCCTGGGCAGGGCGGTGATTGGCGGCCTGTTCGCCGCGACGGTGGTGAACCTGACCATCTTGCCTTTTATGTTTTCCATCGTGCAAGCGCGCGCCAGCATCGTGTCGCCATCACTTGACCCGGATGACCCGGCGAGCCGATATGCATCGAGCTAGAAAACTGCGGCGAAGTGGAGATGCCATGAGTCCAAAGCATACAGTGGTGATTCTAGTAATCATGGCGGTCTGTCTTCTTTCCGCCGCGTGCAGCCGGAACGAGAGTGGCGAGGCCGCGGCGGTAGCCAGCACATCGCAGAGCGCGCCGTCTTCGCCTGAGGTGGCCGTGATCCGGGTGGTTTCACAGCAGCTCAATACGACGGTCCGCCTTCCCGGCCAATTGGTCGCGTACGAAACAGTGGACGTCTACCCCAAAGTAACCGGCTTCGTGAAGTCGATTAAAGTAGACCGCGGTTCCCACGTAAAAGCGGGCGAACAGATTGCCTTGCTTGAAGCTCCGGAATTGCTCGCGCAGCGGGCTGAGGCGGAATCGAAATTCCAAAGCGCGGAGTCGCAACTCGCTGCAGGACAAGCCAAGCTCGCTGCTGACCGCGCCACTTTCCAGAGGTTGAGCAATGCCGCCAAAACTCCCGGCGTGGTCGCGCAAAACGATCTCGACATAGCCGAGAAGACCGCGCAGGCTGACCAAGCCACTATGGAGTCGCTCGAGCAGAGCGCCAAGGCGGCGCAGGAAGCGGTGCGCGCGGTCTCGCAGCTTGAGGCTTATCTCACCATCACCGCTCCGTTCGACGGGCAGGTGACCACGCGCTACGTTCACCCGGGCGCATTGGTCGGACCCGCGGGTGGAGCGGGCGCCATGACTCCCATCGTTCAAATCCAAACCCTCACGCGGCACCGCCTGGTGGTTCCCGTGCCGGAGTACGATGCCTCCGGAGTTCCCGCGGGCACGCAAGTGAACTTCACCGTCCCATCGTTTCCCGGAAAAACTTTCACGGCGCCCATCACCAGGATTTCCGGCGCGGTGGACATCAAGACTCGCACCATGCCGGTTGAGCTCGACGTGCAGGACACCAAAGCTCAACTCGAGCCCGGCACGTATTGCGACGTCGCGTGGCCGGTGCGCCGTGCGTACGCCACTCTGTTTGTTCCGGCCTCGGCTGTGGCTAACGATCTCGAGCGAACGTTTGTGATTCGTATCCGCAACAATCAGGCGGAGTGGGTGGATGTGAAAACCGGCGCGGCTTCCGGAAACCTGGTGGAGGTCTTTGGCAATTTGCAGGCGGGGGACGAAGTGGCGCAGCGCGGGACAGACGAGCTGCGCGCCGGCACCGCCGTCACTCCTCAACTCGTCCAACCCAAGTGAGCTGCACTCCTAATGCGGCGCAACGTGACAGGGCGTATAGGAATTCCGTGATAGCTTGTTCTCCTGGAAATGAAATGGCGGGAGGTCCTTGCCTGCGGGATATTCGCTTTTTGTTCGCCTGTGGTCAAATGGCGAGAATTTCAGTGGGCGACCTTCGGTTTTCCCCATCACCTAACACCTGGCACCCCGCACCTGTTCTCGTCCCACTTACTACTTGCGACCTACCACCTACTTCTTTTTCTTCAAATCGTTCTTCGCGACGCGCACCTTCACCAGCTTCTTCACCAGGGCGGCGGGCAGAGGCTTGTCCATCGGAAAGCGTATGGTACCTTTGGAAGTTTGGTAGCCCTCGAGTTCGTTCTTAAACTCCCCAAGTACTGACGAACTCCCGGGGAAGAAACTGCAATGTTTGGTGAACGCGGCAAAAGCCACCAGCAGTCCTTTGTACTTGAACGCGGGGATCCCATAGCTGATGGCCTCCGTGGCCTCCGGGGGCGCCGCGGAGCGAATCATATCGCGGACTTTGTTCAAGGTGCTGCGGGCAGGTTCCGGAACGCGCGCCAGGTATTCGTCGATAGTCTTTGGAGCGGCGCCGCCTTTCATAGCCGAGCCGCGCTTACCGGGTTTCGCTTTTTTCATGCGGAGAATATTACCAGAAGTCCGTGTAGCGATGAGTCCCGATCTTCTCGGGACACTGCGGCGTTTCGGTGGTTTCCATAGCAAGAGCCGCGGAGTTTGAGATGCGCAAACTCCGCGCTACCGCCTCGCGGGACCGAAAAATAGACATGACCAACATGGTCATGTTAGGATACAATCGCAGCATGAGAAGGGTAAATATCAGCGACCTGAAAGCGCGGCTCAGCGCCCATATTCAGCGCGTACGGCGGGGCGAAGAAGTGCTGGTGTGCGACCGCAACAAACCCGTGGCGAGAATCGTGCCGATTCGGCTGGAAGATCGCTCCGAGCAGGAACGGCGGCTGGTGGCGCGAGGCGTCCTCACGCCTCCGCTGAAAAAGCGGCCCGCGTCCGTTCGGTGGCCGGAGCCTCCGGGAAACGTCCCCGATAAGGTTATGGAGCGGGTATGGCGGGAAGAACGGGAAAGCCGGTAGTGCGGGTTTCGGCGTTTTGGGATGCGAGCGCGCTGGTTCCTCTCTGCGTGCGCCAGGCCATCACGCCTCGGGCTATTGCCCTGCACAAGAATCACGGCCTAGTAGTCTGGTGGTCCACTCCAGTGGAGATCGCGAGCGCCCTCTCCCGCTTGGTGCGGATGAAGCAACTCGACCCTGGCGACTGGACAACAGCCCGCAAGCTCGCCAAAACCCTCGCAGACTCGTGGTCTGTGGTTCAGCCATCCGACACTCTCCGCAACAAAGCGGCGCAGCTTGTGGACCGCTACGATTTGCGGGCCGCTGACTCGTTGCAGTTGGCGGCGGCGCTGGAGTGGTGCGAGGACGCGCCCCACGGCCGCGTCTTTCTTACCGCCGATCAGAAGCTGCGGGAGGCGGCGTCGCTCACCGGCTTCGATGCCCGGCCAATGTGATACGGACGCACTCAGCCCCAACGACTCCGCCGATTGCTTGCCACCAACCACTTGCCACTGTCTTTGACGCAATTCGGCACAGCTTCATTTTGGATTGGCTCAAAAGAGTGGTAATCTTTGGAGAGGCTTGGATAAAACCCCGCATGGGTGTGCGTTCAAGCCTCCTGATGGAGGGTTGCCGGGCGCGCGAATTTGAAAGAATAAAGCGGCAATCGGGGAGGAAACCTGCACATGGGCACATCGTATGAGGAAATGGCGGCGGAGGCGATGAAGCTCCCTCTTCGGGATCGGGTGAAACTTGCTCAGCAATTGGCATCCAGCCTTGACGACGGGGTTGAGACAGACGTTGAAGAGCTTTGGCTGGCCGAAGCGGAACGGCGCATGGAAGAGCTTCGAACGAGCAAAGCCGCGGCCATCGATGCCGCTGATGCTTTCGCAAGGGCGCGCCATTCGATTTCCGATTTGTGATTTTCGATTTGCGATTGTCCGCCAGCCCCACCTGCTACCTACGACCTACCACCTACTTTTCCAGCCTGCTGTCTACCGTCTACTGTTTACCGCCTCAAATGCGGCTCTTCGGCGGTTCCTATGTCACAAACCGCTCTTCCCCCGTCTCCAGTAAGCCGTTTACGGCCTTTAAGGCGGCTTTTCGGAGGTTTCCATTGTGAGGACCACAGAGTTTGAAGCCAACAAACTCGGCAAAACCTGCATAGCGATACGCAAAGGGTGCGACTTTCCGTTTGACAGGCATCGTCATAACGATGTCTGCAGGACCTGCGAAACAGCTGAAAGGTGAGTGCCAAAATTCTCATGGCCGTACCTTGGCTGTTGTATAATCATGTATATCTTGAAGGGGGCGATCTACAGGGCAAATGGGCGCTCTATTCCCAGCCACGTCGATGATACTGGACACGTCTGCAGTAAACGCCTTTGATCTTGCGATAATGTTTCATATAAAAAACGAACAGGCAGCAGACCCTCCGGAACAAAGAGGGCCGGAGTTCTTGGATGTGTTTGGTCGAATCTTGCATGGCTTTAAGGAGCGCTGTAATTGGCAGCCGTATACTTCCAGCGAGATTTTCTCTGTAGAGATTGATCCGGGAATGCCTGGGTCGAAGCTCCACCATCAGGATGAGTTACTCGATGTATACGCACAGAACCCCGCCTTTATAGAAAATTGGCGCGCTAGTTGCGAGCAGCTTATCCCCACGGAAGGAGCTGATGACGATGAAATTCACGACCTTCGGGGATACTTAGACGACAACCCCGGCAGACGCGACCTGAGCCTTATTGTTGCGGCTCTCAGAGTTAGCCAATCTACTCGGGGCCAAGTCGTCCTGGTCTCAGACGATTTACCTTTGATAAATTGTGTGCAAACTTTATGCCGGACTTGCCCCACAGTGACCTTGCCTGGTTCTCAATTTGAAACGAAAAACCTTACCTGCAACCTCTCATTGGAAGCTTTAAGTTTTCTTCATAGACACTGTGGAATCACAAATCAAGTCTGGAAGAGTGTCACGCTCTCTTTTGCTCTGCATAATGCTGGTCGGACCGGCCCCAGCGCCGCTAGGCATTTAAAGAATGTTAGTAGATTCCTTGACGTGTACCATCGAGACTGCCTGGAGAAGAATAAACTAGACATCACTCGACAATTGGCGCAAGAATTCGGTGGAGAGTAATGACTGACGCAGGTTCAAAGCCCGATCTTTTGAAGGAATACCTGGATCGTATCAGTGTCCGTGATAAATCAGCGGACCTGAAGCAATACTCACTAAGGCTGACCCATCTCTCCCGGCTAAAGACGCTGCTGATTGGGCTGTGCTCCGAAGGGTTTGTTATTGAGGAGGGGCCAATTGTACTTAAGCCCGGTGAAGAGGCGGAGGAGCCTGGAGTTTTGTACCTACCAGATTTTGGCGTACTCAAGGAAGATGTTTTGTTTTATGTCCACTTAGTTGTGGGGCCAGACCTCGAAATTGAATTGCCTTTCGCCAAGGCTTTATCAGATAGCCTCCGGTCAAACCCAAACCTTTCTGCACTTGTCATTGTCTGGCCAGGTGACCAATATCTCGGCGTTGTAATAGACAGTTTTTCCATTCGAAACTACCTAGAAAGGGGCAATCCCATCAACTTTTCCCAAGACGGGCCGCTCCCCGTCTTGCAGGCAATCAAAGAATTTTTCAGCCGTCAATTCGTAGATTGGAAGGTGTCCGAGGATTCCACCTTCGTGGGCAAGGGAGGAACAGCGGCACGAGTCGCCGACGTAATCCGCAACAATTTGGTCAAGCACTTCGAATTTGAAACATCCAGGGCTCTAGAAATCCCGGAAAAAGCCGAAGCCCAAAAATCGATATCGAAGGGCCAAATTCAAGAAATTGGGGTCGAGGCTGCGAATTTTATCGGCGAGGAAAAGAGGACTAGCAAGTCCCTTGCGAAAATCGACCATCTCCTTGATCGTCTGACAGGGGGCTAGCCGACTTGTTAGAAGAACTTCAAATTGTAAATTGGAAGGGTTTCGGGCAACGGACTTTTGCTTTCGAGCCTGGCCTGAACCTATTCGTTGGACACAACGGAACCGGAAAGACTACGGTCCTAGAGGCAATTGCAGTTGCCTTAACAGGCGCCGCGGTATCGGCGGACTTTAAAAGCTTGGTTCGGGACAGTGATAAGGAGTCTCGAATTGATCTAACCTTGCGCATGAACGGCTCGAAGTACTTCGTAAGTCGAAGGTTCACGGTCGAACGAATCATTGGGGCAGAATTGCAGATAAACGGCTCCAGCGACCCTTCGACTAAATGGACGGTAGTGAACGCCCGAATCTCCGAAGAAATGCAGACCGACCCTACTTTTCTTTCTAGAATTGTATATATGTCTGAAGGGGAGATTTTCGAATACCTTAGGAACCCACCCCAGATGGCACTAAACACTGCAATCCGAAGAGTCCTTGGAATTGAAGACCTACAGACGCTCAAGGACCATTTCCAGAAAAGACATAAAGATTTCGAAAAACTCGTTACCTCCTTTCGTTCTGACTTGGGAAAATCTTCGCTGGCCATGCGACCTGTGGCCGAAGATTCCAAAGCACTCAGAGAGGAACTCGACGAGAACAAGCGCGCTTCAACTCGTTTAGAAGAGGAAAGAAAAAAGTACGGTGAACAGCTGCGATCTATCCGAAGGGAGTTGGAGAGCCTTCAGGGAATGAAAGCCCACGTTGAGGCTTTTGAGAAGGCTTGCCAAAGCCAAAATTTCCCATTTGACCCCCGAAAACCTCTATTAACCCACACAACTGAAATTGCCAAAACGCTCGCGGCTAAATCCGAAACCCTCCAGCGGGAGCTTGAGGATCTTTCAACCAAGAAGGGCGCCCTTTCCAACACTATTCGATATCACGAGGACATCCTTAAACTGTTACTGCCCTTGCTTGATAGACCGTCGAAGGAAACCGTTGATTGCCCGGTGTGCAAGCGTCCTATCGACTCGCAAATGGGCCACCGATTATCATTAGAGATGGCGGATAATCTGGATCGAGCGAGGCAAGAAGCCGCAAATGCTGAGCGTGAAGCGCAAAGTACTAGGAATTCCTTGAAGAACGTGGGAGTCACAGCCCAGAGGATGGCTACTCTAAGCGGCCAGATCGAGCAGTTAGTGCCACCAGCCTTCTTAGGAAATGCCGAATTCACCTATTCAGATCTGGAATCGTATAGCTTTGAACTGGCATCGAGCCTCGAACAAGCAAATGGGCACTTACAGGAAATCGAAAAGGCAATCCTGCAGGTCCATCTTAGCAACGAAGAGCTTAGCAATAAATTGGGTGCCGCCGATGCGGCGAAGGAAACAGCGAATCTCCGGGAGAGACTAAGCCACCGTCTAGTTGAGGCCTACAGAGGCTCGATCCTGACCTCGATAACGGCGGACGCGCTTGACGAAACGATTCGTGAGCAAAGGGATTTTGGTTTAGTCCCTTTATATCGCCACATTGCAGAATTGTGGCAGAAGTGCAGGCCTGAGAATAAATGGGATGTTGGTTTTGACAATGAGGGCAGAATTGTCTTGAAGTACGACTCAAAGAGGCTGAACTTTTCACAGCTCAGTGGTGGAGAGAAGACAGTGCTCCTCGTGATTGCCAGAGTCCTAATCTGCTCTATGTTTTCCAACCTAGATTTCCTAACAATTGACGAGCCGTTAGAACACCTCGATACGCGGAATAGAAGGTCAATAATTAACTTCCTGGTTGCCGCCACAGCGAAGGGCCTGGTGCCTCAAGCCATAGTGACAACATTTGAGGAAACGCTTGTTAGAAAGTACTTAGAGCACGAGGGTGTGAAGACGGTTTACCTTTCGATTCCCCCGAGGTAGTCGCAACTCTGGACTATCACTTTGGCGGCCGGCCGAACTGCGCTTCTTGGTTCGGACGAGCGCGTGAATTGTCTCTTAATTATAAAGGGCATTTCAAGGAGGTAGCGCAGCCTTCTCCTTGAAGGCTGCGGGTTGTCTTTCAAGCATGGACTTCTGCGTGTGGCTTCACGGGCACGATCCGCGCAACCCGCGCCCTGACATCCTTGTATTGGGCGGCTTTCTTCAGGTCGTAGTCGGCCTGAAGGCGCATCCAGAATTCCGGAGTGCTGCCCAGCAAGCGGTCGGGCCGGAAGACGGTAGGTAGTAGGTTGTAGGTAGCAGGTGGGAGGGACGAACGCGGGGGTGGCGGCGGAGCGGGGTTTGCCCTCAGGCGGCAGGGCGAGATCCCTCGTCGGACTCGGGATGACAACGGGGCAGGAAGGACAACGGGACGGGAATGACGCTGATGCGGAGAATCCACAGATTACACAGATTGACGCAGAGCGCATCTGCGCCATCTGCGGATCGGGCCGGAAATCACGCAGAGCAGGGGGTCTAAATAAACAGGTCCACGGGGACGTGGAAGAACGCGGCCAGCTTTTTTGCGTTAGCTTTGCTGACGGCGCGCCTGCCGCTGAGTATTTCAGAGACCCGGCTTTTCGAACCTAGGACTGGCCAGAGGTCGTGCGGTTCGAGCCCACGCTGGTCCAACAAAAACGCCAGCATTTTATGAGGCTCGGAGGGCGACAGGGGATAATGCTTTCGGTCGTACTCTTCGATCAAAATCGACAACATTTCGAGGAGTGAACTCTCTTCGGCGGAAAGATTCTTTTCCCCGCGCTCCATCAGGCGGCCAACCTCCGCAACCAGGCGGTCGTATTCGCGCTCGCTCTTGATGGGATGGGGTTGCACGTCTGCCAGAAGCTTGCCGTAAGCAACCGGATTCAGGGTTTGGGTACTCATAGATTCTTCCACTTCCCTTTGGCGTATTTCTGGTGAGTTAAAATTTGCCGGATGAAGAGGGTCTGGCTTCGGAAATTAATCTCGGCAATAAGGCGGTACTTGTTTCCGGCAAGGTTAAATACCACATACGGGCTCACCCAGTCCGCACTCGCGAAGACCTGCCTTACCTCCGCGAAGCTCTTCCATTGGCATCGGGCGGAAACGCGATACCAACTGTGGAGAGCCGGGGCCGCTTCAGTATGCGCCGCCTTGAACTCCCGAATCGCCTTGTAACTGATGACGTGCACAGGCCGCTCATTCACTATGTTCCCACAACGGGAACATTTTCGCAAGCCCTGGCAGCGCCGTGCTCCTGAAGGCTGCGGCCTGTCCGTCAGGCGTGGACTTCTGCGTGGGGCTTCACGGGCACGATCCGCGCCACCCGCGCCCTGACATTCTTGTGTTGGGCGGCTTTCTTCAGGTCGTAGTCGGCCTGAAGGCGCATCCAGAATTCCGGAGCGCTGCCCAGCAAGCGGGCGGGCCGGAAGACGGCAGGAAGTAGGTTGCAGGTGGTAGGTGGGAGGGAATGCAAGTAGACAGTAGACGGTAGACGGTAGACGGGGGCGGGAAAGGACAGGGACGCTAAAATCAGGGGCTGGGTGGTTGGGCGGGGAGCGGGTAGCCGAGGTCAGCGAATTTCTGACCGCGAGCTTTTGTCGTTGGGACAAGGCTGCAACGACAAGGCTGCAACGGCTTGCGCCCAGGGTGAGGTTATGAGAACATCGCCAAGGACGAGGAGTCAGAAGACAGAAGTCAGGAGACAGAAGTCTAATGACACAGTTTAGCCGGATCACCATGAACCCGGAAGTGATGGGAGGAAAACCCTGCATCCGTGGTTTGCGCGTCACGGTGGGGACTTTGGTGGGCTTAATGGCATCCGGACATTCCAATGAAGAAATCCTAAAAGCTTATCCCTATCTTGAGCTCAACGACTTGCGTGAAGCCTTGGCCTACGCCGCCTGGCGGGTTGAGGAAGTGCCCCTCGCTCGTCCATGAAAATCCTGATTGACATGAACTTGTCTCCCGAATGGGCCGCCGTCTTTGGCGCGAGAGGTTGGGAAGCGGTCCACTGGTCGTCGATTGGCGACCCTCGGGCGCCCGACCGGGTCATCATGGACTGGGCACGAGCCAACGGGTATACGGTGTTCACACACGATCTGGCCTTTGGCTCTCTCCTGGCGGCCACGCAGGGTGAAGGTCCGAGCGTTGTCCAGGTTCGTGCCCAGGATGTGTTGCCGTCCCACTTGAGCGCACTCGTGCTCCAAGTCCTGAGTGAATACGAGAGCACGATTCAGGCCGGCGCCTTGATCAGCGTGGACGAGGCAGGCTCCAGAGTGCGGCTCCTTCCAATCCGGCGCTAGAAGGTGGTTGCGCACAACACCAACCCGATCGCAAGGGTGGGTTTTGCTCGCCCTCGCGAAGGGCGCATTGCTACGCGGTCCTACTCGGGTATCTCCCACCTCGATCTTTCTTGCATACGACAGATCACAATTGCAATATAGGGGCGGGAATTCATTAAATGAATCGAGGCTTGGGGCGAGGAGGATTGTGATGTACGAAAGTCTTCGAGGGAAATCGGCGGTCATCACGGGGGCGGCCAGCGGGATGGGGCTGGCGTTTGCCGAGGCGTTGGCGGGGCAGGGATGCCACGTGGCGCTGGCGGATTTGGATGAGGCGGCGGGGAAGGCGGCCGGGCAGAAAATTTCGGCCACGGGGGCGAAGTGTTTCTTTCACAAGACCGATGTATCGAGTGGCAAGGACGCGCGCGCCTTGATGGACGCGACCATGGAGAAGTTTGGCCGCATCGACATTCTGATCAACAATGCAGGATTCCAACACATGGCGCCCATCCACGAATTTGACGAAGACAAGTGGAACCGCATGCTGGCGGTGATGTTGACGGGGACTTTCCTCTGCACCAAATACGCTTTGCCGCCCATGATGGCGCAGAAGCGCGGGCGCGTGATCAACATCAGTTCCATCCACGGCCTGGTGGCTTCTGAATTCAAGTCCGCATACACGGCAGCGAAACATGGAGTGATTGGGTTTACCAAAGTGCTGGCGCTGGAGGGCGCTCCGCACAACATCACCACGGTGGCGATTTGCCCCTCCTACGTGCGAACCCCGCTCGTGGAAAGGCAGATCAGCGAACAGGCCGAGCGCCACCACATTCCGGAAAGCGAGGTAGTGCAGAAAATCATGCTGGCGCCCGCCGCACTCAAGCGACTGCTCGAACCACGCGAGGTGGCAGACCTGGTGGTGTACCTTTGCGGAAGTGATGCGGCGCAGGCTATCACGGGGACGGCATTGACGATTGATTGTGGGTGGACGGCAAGGTAGGGAAAACTGGGACTAGGTGCGGGCAGGATGCCCTGCGCTCCCAGGGAAGCCAACGGGCAGAGGCGGCGATTGCTCTCCACAAGAAGACTCAGGGGAATCGATAGCGAAGGCAATTCAAATTGCCATTCTATTTTTGTCTGCGGATTTTTGCAGCGAGAGCGGCCAATCCCAGCCCGAAGAGTGTCAGCGTGCCGGGTTCGGGGACAGGAGTACCATCCACTTCGAACGCCGGGCGGGGCTGAGAACAGCAGGCGTCAATCCAGGTCGTCCCATCGAGGGTGAACGCAAACGGACCGTTGTCGCCGGTTGAATTGAAGTTCCATCCATCAAATACAGAATCGCTCGCTGGCAAGACCACCAGCCAGTAGTTGGTATTCGCTGCGAGCGGCCCGAGGGATCCCGTGAACAGGCCCTGGCTGGTAAGCGCAAACTGGGTGCTACTGAGGGACGTTCCGGGGAGGCCGCTCGCGTCACTGTAAAGGCCCACACTGATGTCGCCGAACTCAAAGGGGGCCGTTAAGGGAATCGTGTAATTGGAGTCCAAATAGGCGGCCACAGTAGTGAAAGGCGCCGCGATCCCCTGAAAGCCGTCGGAGCCATTTAGAATGAGGTAGATCGAATCGGTCTGGTAGGTTTGGCTGGGCCCAAAGTTGCTGTAAATAGTGTCCGCACGCGCGCTTAAGGAAAAAAGCACCGCGAAAACAGCCGCCGCGGCAATTTTGCGCCTCTTCATGGGCGCACCCTGGACATAAGTTACTTGTAACATAAGATAGGTTGAATGTCAGTAGGAAAACGGTTTGCTTATTGTGAGGACCTGACATGTCCGGTCGAATGGCCAAGTGAAATGGCCGGTACAGGCAAGCGGCTCTGGTCGGAGGTCCAAAGTGGATCGCTGCGGCTTGGTCGAGACGGCTGGTAGGTAGTAGGGGCGGGAAGGCAGAAGACAGAAGACAGGGGCGGAAAGCCTGATAACCAAGCCCCTCCCAAAGTGGCAGAGGGGATAGCCCCCAAACCTAGGAAGCTATCCCCTTTTTGCCGGATCTACTGCAGACTCCCCTGATAAATGCCCACGACCTGCCCATGGGATTTGAAACCTTTCTCAGGGGCCGATTGCCAGTTTCCCGATATCGCTGCGACAACGATTGGAGCTCTCAGCCCGTTGGAGCCCCGGTTCAATTTAGAAACTAAACGCGAACTGGCTATGGATCCGGTACTGAGTTTTCGCGCCAAACACCGGGCTGGCCAAGAAGAAGTTCCTGGCCGGATCGTTGCCGGAAATTTCGTCCTGGATGTAGAGAAGATTCTGCCACTGCAGGAACTTCGTTATCCCCAGGTCCACGCGGATGTAATGGGTGCGCGTGTTCACGCTCACTCCAGAGCCGATATCGTCGTCAGTGAGCTGGGAAATCATCGAGTTGGCTTCCTTGATGTGGTAGGCGTAAAGGAAGCGAAGGTCGCCGGCCTTCTTGACGCTGCCAATCGAGATTTGAGCGAACTCGGCGTTGTTCAGGAAGCTCCCGCCGAAGTTGCGCGCCGCCTGAATGTCCAGTGACACAGGCCAGCTCTCGCGCGAGGTTTTCCAACCGCCGTATTCAACCATGTAACCGACATGACCAACATGATAATCCGAAGCGGTGTAGTTGAATCCGCCTGCTGTCGTGGTGCCGTTGCCGAGCTGTCCGACACCTCCCGAAAGAGTCAGACCCGTAAAGCCGTTCACCAGCACCGGCACGCCGCTCGCCAATGAACTGGCGATCAGGAACTGGTTCGGGTTCCGAAAATCCTGGAAGTCAGCTGTGAACTTGTGTTTCCAGTTCTCTCCACTCTGGGCGTTGAGGACGATGCCTTGATGATACAGGTTACTGTCGCGAACCTTTCCGCCTGGCGCGTAGCCGGCTTTCTCAAAGACGCACGTGGCCGGAGCGCTGGCACTGGCGCAGGACGCGGCAGAGGGCAGAACCTGCACGTTGGGGTTGGTGAAGATGTACTGCCCCGCCCGGAACTCGACGCTGGCGTGGTCCCCCAGCTTGGCCTTGGCGATTTCCTGTGCGCCGTTCAGGCGGACGTCATCGTCAAACATGAACTTCTGGTTGTCGGCAAAGACTTCTTCCATCCGCCCCGCACGGAAGCTCAAATTCTTGTTGGGATGATAGTCCCCGTTGTATTCGGTGAGCCAGAGGAAGCCCCGCGTATTGCTGCCCGTGAAGTCGCTGTCGTAGGTGGCCGGATTGCTGGACGTGCCGGTTCCCAGTTGCGTGTGGAAACTAAACTTGTCCCCCAAATCCTTGTTCACATTCAGGCGCAAGCGATAACGCTCGCGGGAGTTCTGCACCGGACCCGCAACCTTGTTGGCGGAGCGGTACAGGCCGTCATACCGGAAGCGCAGATCGCCCGAGAATTTGAAGCCGGCAATGCCTTTGCTGAGGGTATCGACGGTCTTGCCGAGCGCGTCGACCTTCTTCGTGAATTCGTCGACTTGTGCGCCAGTGGCAGGGGCGGTGCCCGGCACTGGCAAAACCGTCAAACCAGGTTGAGTGGCGCTAACGCCGGCTGGTAAGACCGGTACCAAGCTCGAGACCTGGCCCACCGAAAGTGGGTGAACGGATTCGGCGGAAACCGGTTGCGAAGTCCCGTCAACCCGGTGACTCAGCAACTCCACAGTACGCGTTAGCTTTTCAATCTGCTTTTGCTGCTCGGTGACTATCTTCTTTAAAGCAGCGACATCATGACCCGACGTTCCATCCTGATTCGAATTGTCCGGAGACGTCTGTGAATAAGCGGGGATCACAAACGCGGCCAACACCACCGCGAGGACATACGCTCGACATGGAAGTCCACTCTTTTGCATTCTTCACCTCATCAATTATTGGAGTTATGGGTGTAAATACGCACAGACGATCACGCCTAAATGAAATGTAAGGTACAGTCTCGCAGCGGCGCGTTACGCCCATATAAAAGCAATGTTAAGTTTATGTTACAGGGGGGGTGTTCTCCTATTCCTGGATACCGGGCTGGGGGGATTGGAAACCTGACTTTGGGGCTGGTGCGCCTTCATCGTTGAATCGTAATCTCCAACACAAAAACATTTCTCTTGACAGATCTCGGGGCCGACAATATTCTATTAAGTCGATAGAGATACTGGTAATTCGCAGCATGCATGTATCGACCAACATTGTTTATGCCTCGGAAGCGACGATGAAACAAGCTCAAGATCATCCTGGAACGTCCACAAAGGCCGGCGCACTTAAGTCGCTTGTCCACCCGGCGGTGCGCGACAAGTGGTACACCCCCATCTTCCAGGTTATCCTTGATGTGCTGAACTCAACCTTCCGCATTCCCTTTTACTCCTCCCCTGCCGCTCCCTGTTGTCGCACCCGCAACTAGCCTGCCTGTTTCGTGGTAATTGCAACCCTATTGCATGTCAAGGCGACCCAACCAGACCACTGGAGGCGTTCTCCCAAAGAATCAAAACCAAAGGAGGGAATAAATGTTGCAAGAACGCTTTTGGAAAAGTCTGTACAACCCGTTGGGGACTTGGCTCGCCGCCATCGTACTGGCAGCAAGTCTCCATCCGGGCATGAAGATTCTGGCTGCAAGCGACGGGACCCCAGGGGTGCGCGCCGCTCATTTTGACAAATCCCATCCCTCCAACGGCTCGGGTGTGGGCAAGGCGGGAAAGGGAGCTAGGACCTCGTCAACGACCATTGTGAAGGAGATGCGGGTGCAAGGCCGCCCAGCTTCATGGCTTATTGACGAGTTTGCGCAGTTGAAGGAGGCTTTAGCACGACAGGATGCACTCCTTCGGGCTCAGCAGGAACAAATCGCCGACTTGCGGGCGTCGCTCGATGAACAGAAACGGCGCCTTGATCGAACGCCGGAGACCCCGCAATTTGGATTTGCAGGCGATGGGACTGTGGCGAGTCTTTATCCGGCCATCATGAATGCCTCTCCGTCGTTTTATGGTACGGGTTCGGGCGCCACCCCCAAGTCCTTGCCGGCGGATTCCACCTCAGCGACGCCTGATGAAACTCAGAAATACACCGAGAAAGTGGATGAGCTTAGCAAGTCGATGGGTCGGATTACTTCCGGGCTCGCAGGATTCAAGTTTAGCGGGGACTTTCGCCTGCGTGCCGACGGTGACTACCGTTCGGGCAACAGCACCGCCGCGGCTGTTCAAAACTCACGCGGGCGCTACCGGATGCGAGTGTATGTCGACAAAGCTCTCAGCGACCAGTTTGATTTCCACGTGGGGCTCGGTTCTGGCCGGGCAGACAATGGCTTGACGTCCGACAGCGACTTCACGGGTTTTGATACACGCTCACCCTTGTATATTGTCGAGGCGTCTGCCGGGTACCATCCCAATGAGAGCGTAAGCTTACGGGGCGGAAAGCTGCCGGAGGTTTTTGCGGATGATTCCCGCTTTCTATTCAAAGAGGAAATCCGCTTCAATGGGTTTCAGGAGATTTTCCACCATCCGTTCGAAGGGAAACCGCTGGGCGTAACTTCTGTGGAGTTCCGGGGCGGGCAGTATGTCCTGACCAATCCCAACATTGCCATGTTGCCCTCAGCCAAGGCTTGCACGGTGCCCTCGACTGCACTTCCGCCGGGCTGCGCTTATGTGGCAGCGGGATATCTGCCCGGGCAGAAAGTGCGCGACGCCGACCTCTTTCACCAGGGCTTGGTGATTTCGGGCGAGCTGAAGCAGGGCTGGCATCACCGTTTTGGCGTCGACCTGCAGTTGTGGCGCAATCAAAACCAAATCGCGCTGGCCGCCACAGCGGCTGGCTACGCGGTGGTGTTGAACTCCTCGCCCGGTCTTATGCTCGCTGCTCCCATCACCGGCACAGGCACGGCCACCGCGACCCCGGGCGGAGTAGTCTTCACCGCCGCTCATTTCCAGATTGCCCACATCAACTACCGGCTTGCCTACGATGGCGTGAAAATTCGCGACCACGAGATGCCCATCGCGTTTGATCTGCACGCTTCGCGAAATTTGGGCGCGGGTTTTCTCCGCGACGCTCTGATGGGCATTGCCAGTTTCGGTGAGACGCGCAAGCCGGGCGATATCCGCCTGCTTTACGCCTTCGCCATCAAAGACGGGAATTCCATGATTTCGGAGGTCACCGACGATTACGTGGGCAGCCTTTCAGGAATCAATATTAAAACGAATGAATTCCGTTTCGACCTGGGGCTGACGAGGTTTCTGGCCTGGCAGAACTATCTCTATATTATTAATCCCCGCCGGCCCAGCGATCCGGCGCTTCATTTCTACGTCCCGGTCCCCTCGGGAGCCAACACGCAGTACCGGGTCCAAAGCCAGTTACAGTTCAAATTCTGAGGTGGAAAGCAGACTGAAAGCGCTGCGCCATTTCCCAAGGCAGCAGATCGCTTCATGAACAGGGTTTTCATTGCAGGCGCCATGGTGACCGCTCGGCCCAGTGCCGGAGCGCCTCCCTGGCCCACGCGGCCGATTTATCCTGGTGGCATAAGTTACAGGAGTTGGGGATCTTGTATTGTTCGGTCATCGTGGGCGTAATGATGCTGAAAGTGTGAGCGTGCACATTGGTGTCGGCCAGGGTCTGCTCTATCTTGGGCATGTGGCAATTCACGCACTCGCTGCCCGCGCTGTCTGCCTTGTGGTGAGTGTGCTCTGCAATCTGGGCGGTGTGCGGACCGTTGGGCGAGCCCGGGCCGTGGCACTCTAGGCACATCACACTTGCCGGCTTCAGCAGTTGCGATTCGTTGTCGGTGCCATGCACGTCGTGACAACTGAAGCATTTCACTCCGTGGGTATACATTACGCTCTGCGCGAAATCATTGCCCTGCATCCGGTTCTTATGCGCAGTCCCGTCAGGGAAGTGGGTGAAGCTCAACTCCCCGAGTTTGTGTTCTTCGAGCTTCCAGAAGTCCCGCAGCTTCTTTCCTACGTGGAATCCGACCGGCCAGTCGTAATACTTACCTTCGATTGGATTGGCAAGCGGGCGCCCCTGCGAGTGGCATTGAATGCAAACGTCATTGGCGTCCACTGGATTCAGTCGCGCCGGATTTACGATATTGCTTCGCGAGGGCTGTTGGATATGCTCACTCCCCGGCCCGTGGCAGCGCTCGCAACCCACATTCCACTCGGTTACGGTTTTCGTTTTGATGTCATAGTTCACCGAATGGCAACCGTCGCACAGCGGTCCCGTCGGCCGTTTCATATTGTCCGGCGGATAGAATGGTGCCCACCAGTCCCCCCCGACCTTTACAAAATAGGGACGCCACACCCTCGCCACGGCATCCCATTGCGCCGGCTCCGGGAAATAGTCGTCGCCGACCTTCGTAAAGTAGCGCTGCTTCCAAATGCTCCCGTAAACCAGCGCAATATCATTCTTGGTGAAATTGACCAATGGATTCGGTTGGGAAAGATCGGGCAGGATGGCCTCGGGATGTTCGCGAGGATCGCGAACTACATTGGCCATGGGAGTCTTCTGCCACCGCTCGTAAATCCTTACGTGGCAGGTTGCACAGGCCTTTGACCCTACATAGTGCGCTGAATCCGCGGCATGTGCGTATCCCGCACTGAGTGCGATGAAGCATGACAGATATGAGACTGCCAGTGACTTGCGAATCAGAAAGGGCTCCATATAGACCTCGACGCCTAATCTACATCATCGCTGCGGGAGGACTCAATGGGAGCTTTACAAGAAATGAATGATCACTGTGGGGACCGCACCCCTTAATTTCGGCGTCCTCAGAAATTCAGCTTTAATGCAAATTGAATAACCCGTGGATCTCCTGCTGAAGTGATCGATCCGAACCCGGGAGTTCCGAGTACGAGGTTGGGCGAACCGAGGGGAGGCGTGTTGGAGACATTAAAGAACTCCGCCCGAAATTCGAGATTAGCCCGCTCGCGGATTGGAGTCCGCTTGATAAGCGCAATATCCGCATCCTTATAGCCTGGCCCGCGGACAGGATTACGAGAGCTTGTACCCAGAGCGAACTGCGGCGCGATGGCGAAGGCTGAGGTATCAAACCATTGCGCAACGGCTCGCTGCGATCCGGGCATTGCCGGATTTCCGATCCGGTTGGGCCGTTGCGTTCCGAAACCCGCGAAGGCGTTGAAATTCGTGGCTTGAGAAACGGCCAGCGGTAATCCGGATTGCAACATGAGAATCCCGGAGATTTCCCATCCTTGCGCGATAGCTCCCACAAAGCCGCCCGGATTGAGGGTATGGCCGGTTCCCAAGGGCAATGCGTAGGATGTGCTGAATACATAATTGTGTGGAATGTCGCCGCTGGATACATCGCGTTCCAGCTTGCGATTGAAACTGTCCGCCACGGGGAAGTTGGCGATCGGTCCGGTGAAAATGGTCGCGTCAAATACCGAGGAAGCCTCGTCGATGAGCTTGGAGTAAGTGTAGCTGGCGAGGATAGAAAGTCCGCGCGAAAAGCGTTTTTCCAGACTGACTTCCAGGGCATTGTAATTCGTGTTGCCGACGTTGTTGCGGAAGAAACTGACGGTGGTGAAACGCGGATAAGGCTTCAGGAGTTGACCCGCCGGAATGGTCGGGTCCCCGAGAGACGAAGACCTTGGAATTTGTCCAAAGTACGGATTCGGCACTTTCTTCAGCAACGCCGCCCCCATTTGAAGTTGCCGCGCGGTCAATTGGTTGATGTTGGTGTCGGGAATCCCCACGTGAGTGATTTTTGATCCAACGTAAGCAATCTCCAGCGAGAGATTCGGACTCAATTCCCTTTGGAAGGCGAAATTCCATTGCTGGGCATAACCGGAGCCAAGACTACGATCGGCAGTAAACACGCCCTGGCCCAAGCCGGCGTCTGGTGTAATCGGGATGGGCGCCACGGTGGGTCCACCGGCTAAGTCGAACGCTGGATTAATACTGTCCAGCGTACGCTGCGTCACCGTCTGTATGAAGGGGAACTGCGGATTTGTAAACGGGGTCGTGATACCCGCCTGTTCAATCCAGATCAGGCCATATCCCGAGCGCACCACGGTTTTGTCTGTGATGCGATAGGCAACTCCAAGGCGCGGGCCGAAATCGTCCTTGTGAAGCTCGCGCGATGATCGTGGAAACCCCATTTTCCCTAGATAGTCAAGTTTCTGCTTCGCCAGGTCAAATACCGCGCCCTGATTGTCCACATCTGTGGAGGGGAAATTTAGCGTAAAGCGCACCCCGGCGTTGAGCGTGAGCCGGCTGGTCGCTTTCCAGTCATCCTGGATAAAGTATTCTTCGGTCTGGGCGCGAGGACGGATAGCTTTGCTCTGCAAGTCTATGGAGAAATTCTGCACCTGCCCGAGCAGAAAGCTGGCCAGGGAGTTTCCAGTTCCTGTCGTTCCCGGAAGATCGCTGAACAAATTGCTAAACTGAAATAATCCGGTCGGCGAAGGTGGCTGCGTGATATCCAGACGCTCCCACCGGAAATCCAAACCCGCCTTGAGGCTGTGCCGTCCGTGCTGCTTCGTGAGCGCGTCGGCAATTTCAAACACGTCGGTTCGAAACCTTGAATCCGTATTCGATGGGGGGCCGAGCTGTTGAAACCCAGCGATGGCAAATGTAGGCAACTCGCCTTGAAAATCGGCGTTGCCAGGAATGCCGGGCAATTTCAAAGCTGCTGAGGCTGGCCCGGAGAGCAGCAATGCCGCTCGGTTGAGGGAACGGCGCGTGTAGCCGAATCGAAGTTCATTGGCTAACATCGGACTAAAGATGTGGACATAGTTCGCCACCACCGATTCGCCTAGGGTATGGGTCGGTCCGGTGGCGCCGGTTGTGATGATTCCGCTCCCCTCAGGGAGGGGCGTAACCGGAGTTGTATTGTCTCTGGCATAGGAGATGCGGCCAAAGATTTGGTTTCGGTCCGAGAACCGATGGTCAACTCGGGTGTCGAATTGGTCCTGGCTGTCTCCCTCATTTCCGACGCGGGCGAAGTTATTGGCTGTTCCGGGAATTGTGGGTAACGGATATCGGCCGAGAAGCGATATCGCGACGGGATCCATTTGCGCCGCCGGAATGGAGTTGCCGGAAAACTGCTGCCGCGCAAAACCACCTCCGGGTTTTGGTTGAGTCGTCGCCGGGTCATAGATTTTTGCAACCTTACCGCCCACCGCTTCGGTGAAAATTCCCTGACGCTGGAGCAACGTGGGGACGGTTGAGATTCGGACACGGCCAATCTCCTGGCGAGTTCCCTGATAATCTACGAAGAAAAATGTCCGGTCCTTTACTATGGGTCCACCTAGTACTCCCCCAAACTGATTACGTCGAAACACCGGCATCGGACCATTCGCCGGAGCGAAAAGGTTGCGCGCATTCAAACCTTCATTTCTCAGAAACTCGAACGCCGTCCCGTGGAATCCGTTGGTGCCCGCCTTGGTCGTCAGGTTGATGACTCCGCCATTAAAGCGGCCAAACTCCGCAGGGGGGCTGTTGGTTTGGACCTTAAATTCCTGGATGGCATCAATGATGGGATAGAACGCGACTGTACCGGGCTCCGGCTGCAATGCTGTGATCCCGTCATAAAGGTACTCGTTGGTTCGGGGACGGCCTCCGTTGATGCGTGGGAACGACGAGCCGGGCGGCAATGCGACCCCCGCCGACAAACCTACCAATGCGACGAAGGTGCGGCCGTTCAGCGGCAAGTCTACGATCTTGCGGTTACTGATCACCTGACCGAGGCTGCCACTTTCAGTCCGCAAAATGGGTGATTCTGTTTTGACAGACACTGTGTCGTGTTCGTCGCCTAGTTGAAGGACGGCGTCGATTCGGATGCTCTCACCTGTTGCAGCACGCAGACCCTCGCGCATGAGCTGCTTGAAACCGTCAGCCGTAAAAGTAACCGTATACCCGCCTGGTTTTAGATTGGGGAAGCTGTACACTCCAGCGGCGCTGGTCATAGCAGTTTGAGCTTGATTCGTTTCAACCGCCGTCGCCCTAACTCTGGCCTTTGCAATGACCGCTCCCGACGGATCACGAACTTCGCCCGTAAGCGTGGCGCCCCCGACTTGACCTCGCATCGACCATGGGCAGGCCAAAAGGAGCAGGACACAGAGAGCGAGACTGCGAGTAGCACGGTCCAAGCCCGCTTGTCCCCACGGTGAGTTCTTTCGTTTGATGCGATTCATAATGGGTGTGTATATAGCAAGGTGTGGCGATTTACGTCAATATATTTCCATTTCTATATGCGATTATATTCGGTTTAGTATGATTTATGAAAAGGGACGGAGATGATCTGGCTGGATTCCTGCCTTATTGTTCTCGAAGAAGTTCCGCCGATCCAAGGGCAAGTTGCATTAATTCGGCCAGGTGATAGGCTCGCCGGCCCGTGCTCTGGGCAATCTGTCCGCGGCAACTGAACCCGTCAGTGACAATCAACGTGTCCTGACTGGCGCTGCGGACGGCGGGAAGCAGCACACGCTCCCCGATAGCCTGAGCCACCTCGTACTTTTCCTTCTCGAAACCGAACGGTCCTGCCATCCCGCAACATCCCGAATCGAGGGAGGTGAGGTCAACTCCCATCTTGCCCAGGAGCGATTCCGCGTGCCCCATTTTCATCAACGCCTTCTGATGGCAGTGCCCGTGCAGGACCACTTTGCGTTCCAGGCGGGGTGGCTGGTAATCCGGCGCGTGCCATTCCAAGAATTCGCTGAGCAGAAAGGTTTGGCGGCGGAGTTGATCGGCCAGAGGATCATCGGGAAACAGGTTGCAGAGTTCGTCGCGAAATACAGAGGCGCAACTCGGCTCCAGAACGATCACGGGTGTGCCGGACAGGATTTCGTTCTTGAGGGCGTTGAGAATCTGGCGCAAGTAGCGCTGGGCATCCTCCAACATTCCGAAATCGTAAAGTGGCCGGCCGCAGCACATGGGGCGCTGGGGAACTCTCAACTCGAATCCCGCGTGTTCGAGCACCTTCAGAGCGGCACGACCAGTATCCGGGTGGAAATAATTGGTGAAGGTGTCCGGCCACAGAATCGCCTGGCCGCGCGTTGCCACCCGCCCAGACGTCCGCGGCGCTTTGCCGAGGTCCGGAATCATGCTCCGCTTGGCCCAGCTCTGGAAAGTTTGCCTGGCCAATTGGGGAAATTCCCGCGCAGGGGCGATACCCAGAATCTTTTTCAGGACATGCTTGGAAATCGGGACGTGGGAGAAAAAATTTGATACCAAGGGGACGATGGATCCCAGCCGCGCCCACTTGTCGATTTTACCAAACGCGATTGAGCGCAGCGGTCGACGGCGATTCTCATAGTAGTGCGACAAAAACTCGGCTTTGTAGGTGGCGATATCCACGTTCACCGGACACTCGCTCTTGCACGCTTTGCACGAGAGGCAGAGCTCGAGCGACTCTTTCACGTGCTCGTCTTGCCACTGGTCTCTCACTATCTCGCCCTGCAGCATCTCGAAGAGCAGGTGAGCGCGCCCGCGCGTGCTGTGTTCTTCTTCCATGGTCGCGCGGTAGCTCGGGCACATCGCTCCCGCATCGGTCTTGCGGCACGCGCCGATCCCGATGCAACGCAGCGCCGCATTGGAGAGCAAACCGCCGTCCTCGGGAAATTTGAAGTGGGTGGGCGGATTCCAGGGCTTGTAGTCGGCGCCCAGGCGCAAGTTCTCAATGGGTGAGTAAGGGTCGACGACCTTGTGAGGATTCATCTTGCCATCGGGGTCCCACAGAGTCTTGAATTGACGAAACGCCCCTACCAACTCCGGGCCAAACATTTTTGGCAGCATCGCCGCGCGCGCCTGTCCATCGCCGTGCTCGCCGGAAAGCGAGCCGCCGTAACTCAAAACCAGGTCGGAAGCCCGATCGAGGAATTCGTGGAATTTTCGAACCCCTGGTGCACTCTGTAGGTCGAAGCTCACCTGCATGTGAATACAGCCATGCCCGAAATGTCCGTAGAAAGCAGCCTGGTAGCCGAACTCATCAAGGAGCTTTCGAAGGTCGCGCAAATAAGCGCCGAGTTTTTCCGGAGCCACCGCGGCATCATCCCAGCCTTCCCAACGGGGCTGCGCGCCGGGTGTAAACGCCGCAGCCCGGGGGCCCGATTCGCGGATGTGCCACACCGCCTTCGCCTCCGCCCTGTTGTACAACCGCATGCTGGGCGGGTGGGCGCCGCGCTGGAGTGCTTCCATCATTCGCCGTGCGCGCGCTTCGGTCTCGCCCGCATCGTTGGACCCCAGTTCCACCAGGAGCAATCCGCGCCCTTCCGGCAGGAGGTCGAGATTTGCTGTCCCTTTTTTTCTAAGAGCGTCCACCATGGCGCCCTCAAAACCTTCGAGGCCGATGGGACCGAACTCGAGAATCTTCGGGACATCGTCGGCGCCCGCAAACGCGTCAGCGTAACCCAGGCCAACCACCGAGCGCTGCTGCGGGCTTTCAACTAATTTCAGCGTGGCGGAAAGTACGGTCATGCAAGTCCCCTCGGTACCCACCAGAGCGCGAGCCACGTGAAAACCGTTTTCGGGCAGAAGCTCGTCGAGGTTGTATCCGGAGACGCGCCGCGGAATCCTGGGATAGCGATCTCGGATGAGCGTCGCGTAAGTGTCCCGAATTTCCTGTAGGCCTTGATATATGGCGCCGCGCCGCCCGCCCTGACTGATGATGGACTGCAGATCGCCTTCACCTGGGCCTCCGACTACCATGCGCGTGCCGTCGTAGAGCAAGATGTCGAGCTCTTCAACGTTATCCACCGTCTTGCCGGCCAGCAACGAATGAGTTCCGCAGGAATTGTTGCCAATCATCCCGCCGAGCGTGCACCGGTTGTGCGAGGCGGGGTCGGGGCCGAAGGTGAGCCGATGAGTCTCAGCCTGGCCGCGCAAGTTATCGAGCACCACACCAGGCTGGACGCGAGCCAAATGTCGCGCGGGATCGATCTCGAGTATCCGGTTCATGTATTTGCTGAAATCGAGCACCACCGCCACGTTGCAGCATTGTCCTGCCAGGCTGGTGCCTGCTCCGCGCGGCAAAACGGGCGCGCCGAATTTCCGGCAAGCCGCCACGGTTGCGATTACGTCGGCTTCATCGCGGGGAACCACCAGCCCGATGGGAACCTGCCGGTAGTTGGAGGCGTCGGTGGCGTAAAGCGCGCGGCTGCCGCGGTCGAAACGCACTTCTCCGCGAATCGAATGGCGCAGATCATTTTCCAGCGCACTCGCCTCCGCAAACGTGTCGACGGGTTTGCCGTGCGAGCTTAAAGGCAGTTCGTTCATGGTGTTCAAGAAGTGCAACCGTTGTTGCAGAGCCGCAACCACCGCGGCGTAGGCCGGGTATACCTGATCATGCTGTCGCGCCCTGTTGCACCGCGGGCTTAGCCGGCGCGCAAAGATGCTCGAGAGCCGCCATCACGCCGCCCTTTTGATGGGGCACTCCGGCGAGCCGCAGTCCCATCTCGATGCCGCCCAACGTACCCACTAAAGTCAAATCGTTAAAGTGTCCGAGGTGTCCGATGCGGAACGCTTTGCCATGGAGTTTCGAGAGGCCCGCGCCCAGCGACATGTCAAACGTTTCCAGAATGACGCGCCGGAGGTGTTCCGCGTCGTGACCCTCCGGGGTGAATACGGCCGTGACGGTGCTGGAATATTCCGCGGGCTCCTCGCAAACAATCTCCAGGCCCCATGCCCGAACCGCGGAGCGCGCCGCCTCCGCGTGACGAATGTGGCGGCGGAACACATTTTCCAAACCCTCCTCATTGAACATCTGAATCGATTCGCGAAGCCCGTACAAGAGATTAGTGGCGGGGGTGTAGGGATAGAATCCGGTCTGATTCTGCTTGAGTATCTCCTGCCAATCCCAATACGAGCGCGGCATCTCCGCGGATTGATTGGCGCTCTCTGCCTTTTCCGAAATGGCGTTGAAGCCCAAGCCGGGCGGAAGCATCAACCCTTTTTGCGAGCCGACGATCGTGACGTCCACGCCCCATTCATCGTGACGGAAATCCATGGCGCCCAGCGACGAGATTGCATCTACCATCAGCAATGCCGGGTGGTGCGCTTGGTCCATCAGAAGGCGGATTTCAGATATTCGACTGGCGGCGCCAGTGGAGGTCTCGTTGTGGACCACCATCACTGCCTTGATTTCGTGCGCCGGGTCCCTCGCCAATCTTGCTTCCAACTGGGCGAGGTCGGCGCCGCGTCGCCAGTTGCCGGGAACCCAGTCCACCACCAATCCGAGTTTCTCCGCCATGCGCTTCCAGCTCAGCGCGAAGTGGCCAGTCTCGAACATTAAGACGCGGTCGCCCGGGGAGAGCGTGTTCACGATGGCCGCTTCCCAGGCGCCCGAACCAGAAGATGGATAAATAATGACGGGCCCGCTGGTCTTGAAGATGGGACGAATCCCTTCCATGACCTCCATGGTGAGTTGGGCGAATTCGGCCCCGCGGTGGTCGATCACCGGACGATCGATGGCGCGAAGAACCCGCTCCGGAACGTTAGTGGGTCCCGGGATCTGCAAGAAGTGACGGCCTGTGTGAATCATGGAAACTCCATTCGAAAGTGCACGTTTGAATTACTGGCTCGCGCAATTCATTTCCCAATCGCCTGACCAGAATACATCGGGCCGTTCCAGTGGGGAACGTGAATTTCGTCAATGGGCCATTAAGCCCACATTCAAATTGAAAGATGATTTCGATACGGGTTGAGTTGACCGCATGAAAAAAGATATAGTCTGCGCGCACGGTCACCGCTCATGTGGCAACAAAACTACACTCCGTTCGGGGGCAGCCTTGCGGTCTCGGCGCTATTCGCCTCGCTGCCCATCCTGGCTCTGCTCTGGACCTTGGGCGTCCAAAGAATCGCCGCGTGGAAAGCCTCTCTGATCGGCCTGACCCTCGCGACGATGGTGGCGCTGGTGATTTACGACATGCCCGTGGTTACAACCTTTAGCGCCATCGCTTACGGTGCCGCATTTGGACTCTTTCCCATCTGTTGGATCGTTTACTGGGCGATCGTGCTTTACCGCATTTCGTTGGAGAGCGGCAAATTTGAAATCATCAAGGACTCCATTGGCAGCTTGACGCGCGACGCACACTTGCAGGCCTTATTGATCGCGTTCGCCCTGGGCGCTTTCATTGAAGGCGCCTGTGGTTTCGGAACTCCCGTGGCGGTGGCCGCCGCCATGCTAACCGGACTGGGCTTTTCGCCCTTTTACGCGGCGTGCATCTGCCTGTTGGCCAACACCGCGCCGGTGGCTTTCGGGTCGCTTGGGCTTCCGCTGATTACGCTCGCAGGAGTTACGGGGCTTGACCTGCGCAAGATCAGCGCCGATGTGGGACGGCTCTGCGCACCCATTTCCATTCTTATCCCGGGATATCTCATCAAAGTGATGGGAGGCTGGAGCGCTCTGCGCAGAGTGCTGCTGGCCGCCGCGGTGTGTGGAATCAGTTTTGCCACCGCGCAAATTCTAATCTCCAATTTTGTAGGACCGTATTTAACTGACATCATTGCCTCCCTCGCCGCGATTGTGGCGCTCATCATTTTGTTTCACATTTGGAAGCCAAGACAATTGACGGAGGCGGCCAGCCCATCCAAGAACGCTGACCCCGAGCACAAGCATAGCGTGCACGACATTGTGATCGCGTGGTCTCCTTACGGGCTGCTGGTGGTATTGGTGTTGGTCTGGGGAATAAGTTCAGTCAAGGGTTGGTTGGACTCAGCGACGATCATATTCAATTGGCCACACTTGAACGAGATGGTGCTCCGGATTCCCCCCGTGGTTCCGAAGCCTTCCCCTTATGCGGCGAAGTTCACCCTGAACCTGCTCTCCATTTCCGGCACCGCCGCCATGATTGCCGCGTTGGGTTCAAGCCTGGTGTTGCAGATGCCCGTCATCGAAACGACTCGCATTATCGTGGCCACTGGGAAGCAGATGTTTCACACCTTCATTACCATCTCTGGAGTGGTCGCGATGGCTTTCCTGATGAATTATTCCGGCGCTACGGTGACCCTGGCACTCGCCCTGGCTGCGACGGGTAGCGTGTTTCCATTCTTCAGCCCGCTCCTGGGATGGCTGGGAGTTTTTCTCAGTGGCAGCGACACTTCCTCCAACGCCCTCTTCGGAAATCTGCAAGTGGTCACCGCCAACCAGTTGGGCTTGAATCCGGTACTGATGGCCGCCGCCAATTCCAGCGGGGGTGTGATGGGCAAGATGATCAGCTTGCAAAGCATCGCAGTGGCCGCTGCCGCCACCGGCTTGAAAGCTGCGGACGAGGGCAGGCTCTTTCGCTTTACGTTGAAGCACAGCATTTTGCTGGTCTCACTGATGGGATTGCTCACGCTGTTTTATGCCTACGTCATGCCGGGTTGGGTCAGGTAAGAAATCGGGGGATTATGGACTTACCGCCGGGCCCTGTCCACTCAGTTCCCAAATTCTTTTAAGCTTTTTACCCCCGTGATTTCTGTCCGTCCCGGCCTGCGTGGGTATATTCTTGCACGCATGTTGGCGTTTTGGGCGATGGGCAATGGACTGAAATATTGGACGGCTTACGTTTGCCGTGACTCGGGCATCGCATGTTGGCTGGGAGCGTTCGCGATTCTAGGGGTGCCCGTAATTCTCAACGCCCAAGCAAAGCAAGGTCAGAGCGATATCACCGGCCCGACACCCAGTCTCCGCATCGCACGCGCCATCCGAGTTGACCGCGCTCCGCTCATGGATGGAACCTTGAACGATTCCCTGTGGAAGACCGTCGAGCCAATTGCCGATTTCTTCCAACGCGAGCCCTATGAGGGTCAGGCGCCCACCGAAAAAACCGAGGTCCGCATTCTTTACACCCGGCACGAGGTTTACATCGGGATTCTCTGCCGTGATTCGGAGCCCAAGAAAATCGTGGCCACCGAACTGCGGCGCGACCTCCCGCAAAGGCTCGACGATAATTTTGAGATTCTCATCGATTCCACCCACGACCGCCGCAACGCCTACGTATTCCAAATTAATCCCCTGGGAACGCAAAGCGATGGTCTCATCACCGAAGAGCGGCACGCAGAAGAACAGGACTACGACCCGGGATGGGACGGGGTATGGACCTCGGCCGCCCAAATCACCGACCAGGGCTGGACCGCCACCGTCGCCATTCCATTTACCACTTTAAATTTCACCCAATCCCAGAACGTGATTTGGGGCTTGAATTTCAAACGCTTTATCCGGCGCAAGAATGAAGAAGACCTTTGGTCCGCTTACCGCCGGGTGTTTGGCATCACGAAAGTTTCCGAGGCGGGAGACCTGCAGGGGATCACGGACATTGGGAGCGGGCGGCTCTTTATCGTCAAGCCCTACGCGCTGGGCGGGGTCGACCGGCTCTCCAACCGTCCCGGTACGGATTTTCTTCACACGGGCGGCGTTGATATTAAATACGGGCTGCGCTCCAACCTGGTGGCCAATTTAACTCTCAACACGGATTTCGCGGATACCGATGTGGATCAGCAACAATTCAACCTGACGCCCTACAAGATTTTTTTTCCGGAGAAGCGGCAATTTTTTCTGGAGAACGCCGGGGTATTCGACTTTTCCACCGGCTCAGAGGATTTGCTGTTTTTCAGCCGGCAAATTGGGATTGATCCGGTCACCGGTCAGGAAGTCCCACTCAACGGCGGCGCCAAGATCACTGGCGCCCTCGGCCCATATGAAGTGGGTCTGATTGAGGTGAGCACTCGTTCTGACGGCCCCAATCCTGAGGCGAATTATTCCGTGGTACGCGCCAAACGATCGCTGTTTGGAAATTCTTACGTGGGCATCATGGGTATCGACAAGGAATCGGGCAACGTCCTGGACAGCTACGATCGCACGGGCGGCATCGACACGCGCCTGGTTTTCTTCAAGAATCTGGTGGTCCACGGCTACGGCGCCATCACGGGATCGCCCGGCATCTCGAGCGGAAATTCCAATGTGGGAGGCGATGTCACCTATCAGAACAACTGGCTGGATTTCCTGGCGAGGCGAAACAAAATCGGACCCAACTACAATCCCGAGGCTGGCTTTGTGGACCGCATCGATAGCAACCAAAGCGAGCTCGAGGTAAACCTCAAACCACGGCCCAAGATCCGCGGAATTCGGGAACTGAACTTCCTGGCATTCATTTTTCACGCTCCCGATACCAGGGGTGTACTCCAGACGCAAGAGTGGCAGGCCACATTCCGGTCCGAGTTCAACAATGGGGCCTACACGGATGACGATATTGTAGACGTATTCACCCAGCGCCTCACCGAACCCTTCAACATCTACAAAAACATTTTCATTCCACCAGGCATGTACCACTTCGCCCGCCATCAACTGACTTACGGCTCTGGCCAGGACAAGCGGTTCACTTACAACTTGTTTGAGCGCTTTGGGACGTATTACGACGGGCATCTGAACGAGGTGCACGTCCGCACTAACTACCGTCCGACGCCCCGTTTCTCCGTGTCGACCACCCAATCCTGGAACCGGTTCAATTTGCGCGAAGGGAAATTTTCCGTGGTGCTGACTGGATTGCAGGCGAATTATTCCTTCTCGCGCGCCCTGACCACCAGCACACTGATCCAACTCAATACCGCCAACACGCAGGCGGTGAGCGCGAACATCCGGCTTCGTTACAATTACCGCCCGGACAGCGACCTTTACGTGATCTACAACGTGGGGACACGTTTCGCCAGCCTCGCCGCGGCTAACCCATTGCAGTTGCGCGAGCAGCGGTTTGTGATTAAATTCACGTATTCATTTTCGCCCTCTCTGGAGAGAAATCAAGGCCGCCAGAGGAGTCCAAAGGAGGAACCATGATGACAATAAAGCCAGAATTTCGAATTGCATGCCTGCTTGTCCTTTCGGCGACTGCATGGGCACCGGCCACGCTTGCCCAATCCGGCAACCGGACTTGGAATTTTGATGGCGACGCGGTCGGAAAGCCGCCCACAAACTTCACCTCTGCCCTAACTGGGCAAGGCGCCATCGGCCGTTGGGAAGTCATGAAAGATGACACCGCTCCTTCTCCTTCCAACGTGCTCGCTCAAACGTCGGCCGACTCGACGGATTACCGTTTCCCACTTGCCATCGCGGATGACACCAGTTACAAAGATTTTTCTCTGAGCGTTAAGTTCAAGACACTGTCCGGAAAGGTGGACCAGGGGGCGGGGCTCGTGTTTCGTCTGCAGGACAAGGGCAACTATTACGTGGTGCGCGCCAACGCGCTCGAAAACAACTATCGCCTTTACCATGTGATCAAAGGCCGCCGGGTGCAATTCGCCGGTGCCAATTTTAAAGTGACGCCCAATACCTGGCATGCCATCAAGGTGGAGGCGCGCGGCAATGAATTCAAATGTTTCTACGACGGGCAATTGAAGATCACGGCCAGGGACGACACCTTCAAGGGGGCGGGGAAAATCGGTTTGTGGACGAAGGCAGACTCGGTGATCCATTTTGATGACCTCGTGGTGGAGGGACCAGCCAGCGCGAAGGATTCAACCGCGCAGGGCAGAATTGTGGCGCAGAAGCTGGTTGTCGAGTTCGCGGCAAAGCACACGGATGTTGTCCGAGTGGCCCTGCATATTACGCCGCCCCATGGTCCGGATAACCTGATCGTGGCCTGCAATATTGCAGCGAGGGTTGGCAAAAAATCCGACCCGGAAGATATCCAGGCGATGCTGACGGGCCGGCCCGTTGTTCTCAAAGAGGAAGGGAACTTCGACGTGACTCTGCCCCTCCATACCGCGTCGGGAAAAGTGATCGGCGCCATTGGCCTCACCTTCAAGCCCCTGGACAACGAGCAGGAGTCGGTCGCAACGGCGCGAGCCAGGAAAATGGCTGCGGAAGTAGAAAAACAAATCCCATCGAAAGCGGGACTATTTGAAATCGCCGGTTAACTCTCGTCACGCAAGAAACATCATTATTCAAAATCTCTATTTACATGGAGAATAATTATGAATCGTCGTTTCATAAAACTCTGTGTGTTGGCGGCAATCATCTCTCTGCTCGGGCTTTCAGTATGGGCCCGCGCCCAGGAAATGCCCGCTGAGTACGCGGAAGTTTTGCAAACCCTGGGCAAGCAGGGCGACTTCAAGGCAAACGTCCTGAAAATCAACATCCCGCGAAAAGATCTCAACGTGGTTGTGGACGGCGTGGCCACGCCCACCCCTTTTGGATTTGGCGGCTGGCTCGCCATGACCCATGGCGACGGCGGGATGGACGTGATGATGGGCGACTTGGTTCTCACCGAGGATGAAGTGAACCCCGTCATGTCCGCCCTGCTCGACAACAGGCTGGAAGTTACGGCGCTGCACAATCACTTTTTCTATGAGACCCCGCGGCTCTTCTATATGCACGTGATGGGGCACGGGAAGCCCGCGGATCTGGCGCGCCAAGCCAAGCCCGCCGTGGACCTCATCGGCCACGTAACGGCGCGCCACACGGGCATGGCGCCGCCCCCGGCAACTGTCCAGCCGGGGAAAATCGACACGGCCAAAATTGCGAAAATCGTGGGGCACGAGGGCGACCAACTGGGGAGCGTCTATAAAATCACCGTGGGCCGCGACGACCTGGTGTTAAAGGAAATGGGCGCTACCATCAACGCACGCATGGGACTGAACACCTGGGCTGCCTTCGTCGGCTCGGATGATCAAGCGGCGGTTGCTGGAGACGTCGCCATGCTGGAGCACGAAGTTCAACCGGTCCTGAAAGCGCTGCGCACCCACGGGCTGGAAGTGGTAGCCATCCATCACCACATGGTCGGGTCGCACCCCACCATTATCTTCTTGCACTACTGGGGCCAGGGCCCCGCGGAGCAGTTGGCGGCGGGATTCCGCGCCGCGCTCGATCAACTCGGTCATTGATGTTGATGCCCTATGCTTCGAGTCCATGCGCATTTCGCGGATGTTTCCTGATACGTCTCGCCTGGGGCCCGTCCTTACACATCCGGAACTTCCCCGCACCTCCAACTGTATCCTTTCAGCATCTCAGGGAGGGTTGAGAGTCTTACGCGTTGCCCAAACCAGCACTATGGCTGAGGGCAGAACAATTGGGTTCGTTGTTCATCGATCCATCGCGCCTCGATACAATGGGGCGGTATGGATAGATATGGAGTCTGGTCAAAGTTGGACGTTAGCTCTAATACATCCTGGAATCGCGTCCGCTGGACCTTCCGGTTGGCTGTCAGCCACTCGAAATCCGTAAGTGATTTGTCGCCCACATGCCGATGAATCGTGGAGAAGAATCGGTACAGGGAGGAGAGTATTTCCTTGTCCTGTCGAAGCTCGCGCAGGTCGAGGCTCCACATGGAGGGTACGTCGTACAGCAATTCCAACAGGGCACGTGTTTGAATCAGTTTCGGAAATTTGGTTAGAGGAACTTCCCAACGATCGGTGGTGATGACGGATCCGTGAAATGCCGCCTGGTAGAGGGGCAGCCGATAGATTGGATCGTACTTGGCCGTCCTGAACTCAGGGCTGACTTCGATCCGCTTGAAGAAGATTGCGGGACGTTCGGGCGGCCACCAACCGCCATACGCATTTCTGTCCTTTTGGAGCGTCCACAAAAGGCCGTTCGAAACGGACTCTGTGCCATGGGCAAAGGCGATCACCGGTGCGCTCCAGGCAACTCCACCCTCCGATCCCAGGACGAGTTTTCTTGTTTCGCTAATGGACTTCATTCGCTCCAGCCTGTTGAGTCGGTCCTGGTAAATCGTCATGGGATGGTCATTTGAATAGTCGTCGTAAAGCTCTCCATAAGCGTCGTCATCGAGAAAATAGCTGTTGATGCCGGATTGGGTGAGCGAGTCAACGCGATTCGCAATGTAGTGTTGCCGCGGCTCCGCCAGCTTGAGGGCTTCCGAACTTAGCTCGCAACCGCGGCCACCGAACCCAATCAATGCCTGTCCTCGCTCGTTGATGATGCACCCTGTCTTCCAGAGATCCTGGTCCCAAACCGAACTGGAGCTGTCAGCCGTCTGCGGGTTCTGGATGTTTTCAAACTCGTCGTAGGGCCCGATCAGGAATCCCATTTTCTTAGCCTCGGCGATATATTGCCGGTCAACCAGAAATCGGGATTGGCGGGAGTCCTGGTCATATCCAAGCCAGGCGCGGTCAAGACCTAGCTCTTTTAATTCCTTGAGGAACTCGAGCGTCCTTCCGTCACCGAAAACATAAGCGTGGATAGCACCCAACAATTTCGCAATTTCCTGGTTCTGAGTGATTTTGTGGCTGAGTGGGACATACTCGCCACGTTCGAAGAGCCACTGCCGGTATTCGATTCCCGGGCTGATGGGCGAAGCGCTGCCCGGCCAGATTTCGATCTCGTAGGGGGGAATCCCGTCCCTCTTCCTGAAATCGTGTACGGCGTAAGTTGACAAGCGCCCATGCACCTCCGATATGCAGAGAGTTGTCGCGAGATCGGTTTTGGCAAGGTATGTAATGGTGTTACCTTGCAGTTGAAAACTCCAGAATGGCATCGAGAGGCCGCCATGGGTATCACGGCACTGGCCTGCCTTCATGCGCTCCCTCCAGAATGCATCATCGAGCCCAATGTCCAGTCCTTCGCCATCCGGATAGATCAGCGCAGACATCTCAGGATCGCGGCCGCTAACCGGCCATGTAAATTTCTGCTCGCGAGTGGTCGTAAAACGCACGCCAAGACGATTCTTCATCGCTGCAAATTCAGCCTTCATTCCTATATCGGGGATCGTCCATTGAACTCGATTCTCGGAAACCTTCAAATCGCTGACTAAGTGCTGTCCTTCTTGCCCTTGGGCGATCAAAACCTCTTTTTCCCGTTCAGCGATCATGGCAAAGACGGTGAGAGATTCCGGGCTGATCCGTGCCCTCCAGCCTTCGAGTTGCAGATAAACAGGCACCCGGTGCTCGGGGGAGTTTTGGGTGGGATTGGCGATGACTGAAGTGAATGCTAAACACGAGCAGCAGCAGGCGTTCAGGAGATTTGCAGCGAACCGTCTGGGAGGAGCTCTCATTTGTTCCGTAATTTCCGTTTTCAATTTCGGGTCGAGCGGTAAGTTATCCTCGATCGCCCATCATTGCAAGATGCAGTCGAGTTTCCTTCCCCTGCTTGACTCGCCTGATGCCTAGGGGACCGAAACCTCGCAAAGACTCTCTGGCACGGCCAGAAAGCGGCGCCAACCCGTGAGACGCGGCCCGGGTGTTGCAAACCGGAGTGCAAAATTGTGGTTGCCGCCAAGCATATGCGGTGTAGACTCCCGTGGCGCGAGATGCCGGAATGAAAATCCTGTCTGATACTGAGGAACAAAGGGCTGAAGGGCGGGGGAGAGAGGACATCTTCGATGAGTCATGAGTCGCAGCCTGGCGGCGACCAAAAGACCGCAATCGCCCCCATGCTTTCGGTTCGAAACGGGAAGAAGGCGATCGAGTTCTATAAGGCGGCGTTTGGCGCCGGCGAGTTATATCGCGTCGAGAGCGAGACCGGAGAGGTTGTGGCTCAGTTGTCTGTGGGGAAAGCCGAATTCTGGGTCGCTGATGAATCGCCGGAGCATCTCAATTTCAGTCCAGAGTCTCTCGGTGGTGGAACAGTGCGGATTATCCTGATCGTGGAAAATCCGGATGCGGCTTTCGACCGGGCTGTCGCAGCAGGAGCTAAAGTAGTCTGGCCCGTTGACAATCAGTATGGTTGGCGCTTGGGACGAATCGTCGACCCGTTCGGACACCACTGGGAAATCGGCAAGCCGCTGCCGGAGGGCCATTGAGCGCCAGAGCAGGAGGAAGACGGCCGGTCCGTCTCAAGGGTTGTCGTCTGTGACGCAATACCGTAGGTCGCACGCAGGCGGGCTTGTAGTCCGCGACGTTAGAAAAAGGAATTGATGTTGTGCCTCGATGATAATGTCCCCTTTTGTGCTCGATAGAAATGTCCCCTAATGGGACCTCCGAGGGGAGGTTTGATTGGGGAGAACCGAGATGAGCAAGAGGGAGTTGGCAAGGGTGGGAGTACTGGCGCGGGTGAA
>JBGPCF010000015.1:0-75568 GCA_041481635.1 Terriglobia bacterium
GGGCAAAGAGGGCTTGTAACCCGCGGGGGGATGCTGGACAATGGATTTGATGAAAGTCGCGGCTCCAGAATTTGCGGACACCGAGCTAAAGAGGCACCTCTTTTACGAGACTTCGCATTCCCCTTCTCTGGTGGACCTGTTGGGCTACGAGAAAGCCAAGGGGGTCATCGATTTCTGTTTTATTGCCAACCCTTATTACCCCACGCCCGAAATGCTCCGTGATTTGCAGGAAAACCTTCCCAGCCTCATCAAGTCCTACCCGTCGAGCAATCCGCTGATGAGCCAGCAAAATTTGGCCAAGGTACTGCACGTCGACCCGGAGCATCTGGTGATCGGAAATGGCGCCAGTGAACTCATCACACTGATCAACGAGACTTTGATTGATCACATCGCGGTGCCCATCCCCACGTTTGGCGAGTACATTGAGAAACTCAAGGATCTGCGCGACGCGGAACTTTATTCCCTGAAGCCCGAGCAGGATTATCAGCTTGACCTGGATGATTACCTATCCTGGGTGCACCTGCACAAACTCAATTCATTACTGGTAATCAACCCCGGCAACCCCACCGGCCAATTGATTCCACTCGATGAGATGATCGAATTTCTCCGCCGTGCGAGGGATTTGGAGATGGTGATCGTCGACGAATCCTTCATCGATTTCTCCGGAGACCCCATTCCCAGCCTGTTGCCGGTGGCCCACCAGTTCTCCAACCTCTTGATTGTACGCAGCATGAGCAAACACTGCGGCGTGCCGGGCCTGCGGCTGGGATATTGCTACAGCGAAAATCTTTACTTGCTTAACCGGCTGCGGCGTTTTATTCCCACCTGGAACGTGAACACTCTGGGTGAATATTTCCTGTCACTCCTGGCCCCCACCGACGCCGCTTATCACGAGGCTCGGAAGCGCTTGATCGGCGATATTCGCTGGCTCTACGAAGCGTTGACGGCCATTCCCGGGCTTCACGTCTATCCCACGGGCGCTAATTTCGTACTAATTAAAATCAAGACCGGGATGACGGCAACCGAGGTCCAAGCGCGCCTGCTCAACGAGCACAGAATGTACGTCCGCGACTGCTCGAACAAGCTCGGCTTGGATGACCGGCACATTCGCGTGGCTTCCCAGGGCCGCGAGAAGGACGGGCGGCTGGTGGAAGCCCTGCACACACTGACCCGATGAAACGCCCCGTTGTCCTCACTGTCACCCGGCGGACCGTTCGCAAAAACAAGCTCGTCGATTTCACCGGTGAATACCACCTCGACCTTTTGACACGCCTCGGCCTGTTACCGCTGATGATCCCGGTGGTGGATGGCGCCCTGGCCTGCTTGCCGCAGTATGAAAAGGACATGGACGCTCTCCTGCTGGTCGAGGGGCCGGACATTGATCCGAAACACTACAAGGCCGGGGAAAAAAACCTGAAGTACCTGGAAGAAACACACCCCACCAAAGACAAGATTGAGATCCGCCTCATTCGCCGCGCTCTTCGCCTTGGCCTGCCCATCCTGGGAATTTGCCGGGGATCTGAACTTGTGAATGTGCTTTGCGGAGGAACTTTATACGGTGATGTTCAAAAGGAAAGGAAATCCCCGCTCGCCCACATTGATTATGACCACTACGACACCTTTCGCCACGGCCTCACTATTCTTCCTGGCACTCCTTTGGAGAAATGGTACAAGCGGCGGACCTTGCGAGTGAATAGCTACCACCACCAGGGGATTCGCCAACTGGCGCGACGCTTCACGCCCATGGCCTATGCGGAGGATGGATTGCTCGAGGCCTACTACGACCCCAAGTCCCATTTCACCGTGGGCCTGCAGTTTCATCCGGAGCGCATGTTCAAGGACTATCCCGGCAATTTTCGGGTTTGGCAGGCCTTCGCGTCCGCCATCCACCGGAATGCCCGGCGCCGCCCGTTATCCAAATAAACCCCAGATTTCGATTCCAACTTCCGATTCTTGACAGGAATTCAAATTGCCCACAAAATGGTTAACACGCGCTTCGGTAGCTTGGGTGGTAGAGCGCCCCGACATTTCGGGAGCATCGGCGGTTCGGGCTTGAGGCCCCGCCGACTCACTTTCCCGCTTGGCTACTGCTCGTCGTCGAATGTTGTTTGTGCCGCGGTAGCTCAGGTGGTAGAGCGCAGCCCTGAAAAGGCTGGCGTCGGCGGTTCAACTCCGTCCCGCGGCACCATTCTTCTCAATGACTTGGAATTCCCATCCAAAATCTTATTCGCGTCAAAGTCGGCGCGGCTTGCGTCGAGAACGATTGAATTACTACCCTCAAACTCGAGTTGGTTGGGAAACCACCAAGCTGCCGGGCATACAAGAAAATAGGGCACTAGATTCGTCATCGGTCGATTTTACATCCGCCTCGAGGCAATTGACATTGCCCACCTGCACCTCCGATACTGATCTGCGTGTTTGCACTCCAATTCTCCATTCTTAGAGGATCTTATGATGAGTCACAAAAAGTTGGCGCTTTACTGGGTTTTGATCATCCTGCTGTTGTGGCAGGGACTCGACGCAACAAATATTTCCGCGCAAAGTGCGGGTGGTGCCCCGGACGATCCGCGGATTGAAGCGCGCGTGGACGCGCTGCTCCAGCAGATGACGCTCGAAGAGAAGGTTGGGCAACTCATTCAGCGCACCGCATTCGGCGGAGTGACGGGCCCGGGGTCTGTGTCCTCGCCCATGGCTGAGGCTGCTGCCAAGGGCGAAGTGGGGAGCTTGTTCAACCTCATCGATCCCGCCACCATCAACATCATCCAGAAGGCGGCGGTGGAAAAATCCCGTCTGCACATACCAATTATTTTCGGCCTCGACGTGATCCACGGGTTCCGCACTGGCTTTCCGGTGCCGCTGGCGATGTCGGCTACCTGGGATCCGGCGTTGGTCGAGCGCGCGTCGCGGGTGGCGGCCGAGGAAGCCTCGGAGGCCGGGGTGCGCTGGACGTTTTCACCCATGGTGGACATCGCGCGCGATGCCCGTTGGGGACGCATTGTGGAAGGCGCCGGGGAGGACCCCTTTCTTGGTTCGGCCATGGCCCGCGCTTACGTGCGCGGGTACCAGGGCGAGCATTTGAGTGACCCCAATTCCATCGCGGCGTGCGCGAAGCACTATGTGGGGTACGGAGCCGCGGAAGGCGGTCGCGATTACAACACCGTGGATATGTCGGAGCGCACATTGCGGCAGGTCTATCTGCCACCCTTCCACGCTGCCGTGGACGCTGGCGCAGCCACCTTGATGAGCGCCTTCAACCCCTTGAACGGAGTTCCGACCACAGCCAATCACTTCACTTTGACAGAGATTCTGCGCGACGAGTGGAAGTTCCGCGGCTTCGTTGTCAGTGACTACACCGCAGTGCACGAACTCATTCAGCATGGCATTGCTCTTGATGGGGCCATAGCGGCGCGGAAGGCACTGCTGGCGGGAGTGGACATGGATATGGTGGACGGCGATTTCCAGAATCTGGTTCAACTGGTTCGCTCGGGATCGGTGCCGCAGGCTGCCGTGGATGAGGCGGTGCGGCGGATTATGCGCGTGAAGTTCGCTTTAGGCCTGTTTGATAATCCCTATGTCAAGGTGACCGCGCGCTCAGAAGCCATCAAGCCAGAGTACCTGCAATCGGCCCGCAAGGTGGCGGAAGAATCGTTTGTATTGCTCAAGAATGCTCCGGCGGCGGGTGGCGGGCCCGTGCTGCCCATCAACTCTAGCGTAAAAACCATCGCCCTGATCGGGCCGCTGGCCGACAGCGCTCCCGACATGCTCGGCCCGTGGGCCGGAGCGGCCACCAATCCGAGGGATGTGGTCACATTGCGCGCGGCGCTCACCGAACGCACGGGACAGAACGGGACCAAGCTGCTTTACGCCCAAGGGACAGATGTCTGGGGGAAATCGGACGCGGGATTTGCTGCGGCGGTGAGCGCGGCTCGCCAGGCCGATGTGGTCCTGATGGCTCTGGGTGAGGATGCCATTTCCAGCGGCGAAGCGGGCGCGCGCGCTCACCTAGGCTTGCCGGGCAATCAGGAGCAACTGCTGGAGGCGGCCTCCGCCACGGGCAAACCGGTTGTGGTGATTCTCTTTAGCGGTCGCCCGCTGACGCTGGTTGCGGCGCTGCCACATATGACGGCGCTTCTCGAGGCATGGTTTCCCGGAGTGCAAGCCGGCCCGGCACTCGTTCGGACTCTTTTCGGCGATGTGAACCCGAGCGGGAAGCTGACAGTCACCTTTCCTCGCGCGGTCGGCCAGGAGCCGCTCTATTACAACGCGTTGAACACGGGGCGGCCGGCTGAGGGCGTCGACCTGAGCCATCGGCCTGCTTTTGGCGACGACCGTTGGCACTCGCGCTACATCGATGAATACAATGCCGGGCTGTTCCCGTTTGGCTATGGCTTGTCGTACACCGAGTTTAAGTATTCGGCGCCTGAGCTCAGCATAAATAAGCTGAGCGCCGGCGCGCTCAATGAAGGCAGTGGCGAACCGCTTCGGGTATCGGCGGAAGTAAAGAACACAGGCAGGCGCGCCGGGGACGAAACGGTTGAACTCTACATTCGCGAACAGGGAACAAGTGTGGCTCGCCCCGTGCGGGAGCTAAAAGGCTTCCGGCGGATTTCGTTGCAGCCTGGCGAAACCAAAAAGGTGGAGTTCACTATGGGAAGAGATGAGCTCAGGTTCTGGAACGTCGACATGAAGAATATCGTCGAGCCGGCTCACGTGACGGTCTGCGCGGGGCCGAGCTCCACGAAAGGCGCATGCGCCGAGCTCGAGATCACTGAATAGCTTCGTCCCTTGGCAAAATCTCATTCGCGCCCAAGATGGCGTGACTTGCGTCGAGAAAGTTTGAATTACGACCCGCAAACTCGACCAGGAATCTCATGCCGACGCGCGGACCTTCCGCCGTAGCGGCCTGTGAACAGGTCCAGAATGTGCATATATTGCGGCGGCATATTCATGGCAGGCCGTTCGCTACTCAACTCGGGCATTCCAATGTAAAATAGGAAATGTGTTCGGGGAAATCGAAAGGGCTATGAATGAGGCGATCAGAGGCAAAGTAATACGAAATGAAACTCTCCTGAATCATTTTCGAAAAGCAAAACGCGGAAAACTCGCGCCAATCCTTGCGAGCATGTTTGCAGTTGCGATTGCGGGCTGGCTCCTCGTCGCAGCCGGGCAAGTAGGCGCGACGGAGGCCCCAGAGATGTCTCCCGCGGCGGCCGATGCCCGCCCCAACGTCGTCCTCATCACCATTGATACGCTTCGTGCCGACCACCTGGGCGTATACGGCTATAAAGAAATCCAAACGCCAGCCATCGATCAACTGGCACGGTCGGGCGCGCGGTTTGTTCACGCATATACGCCCGTGCCTATTACGCTGCCAGCGCACACCGCGCTGATGACGGGCAGTTTCCCCATGGCCACGGGCATGCACGATTTCAGCGGAAACAAACTTTCCCCGAATATCCCCGCGCTCGCCACTGTGCTTTCCAAGAATGGGTATCAGACCGCAGCATTCATTGGGGCCGCCGTGCTCGACTCGCGCTTCGGCCTGAACCAGGGCTTTGAAACTTATTTCGACCACTTCGACTTTAGCCGCCTGGATGAAACCAACCTGGATTTATCCGAGCGGCGCGGTGATCAGGTGATGGACGAGGCGCTGGGATGGTTGAAGCGCCAGCCCGCTCGCCCTGGGCAACCCTTTTTCTTGTGGGTTCACCTCTACGACCCGCACTTCCCCTACACCCCACCCGAGCCTTACGCCACTCGCTATCGCTCACACCCCTACGACGGCGAGATCGCGTTTGCCGACACGCAAGTCGGCCGCCTGATGGCCTACCTGAAAGAGCGGCGTTTGGACGCAGGCTCGGTGATCGTTCTCGTGGGCGACCATGGCGAAGGATTGGGCGAGCACGGCGAAAAGACCCACGGCTTTTTTGTCTACAACTCGACGCTGCACGTGCCCCTGCTGGTGAAAATTCCCGGCGCCGAACCGCGCGTGATTGAGGACAGCGCATCGCTGGTTGACGTGATGCCCACGGTCCTGCAGGAACTGAAGATTTCCGTTCCGCCCAGCGTTCAGGGACGGAGCCTGCTTCGCCTCATCCTGGGGTCCGCGAGCCGGAGTTCCAGCGGAGTGTCTCCGCTTTACGCCGAAACCTACCTGCCCCTCCTTCATTTTCGCTGGAGCCAGTTGCGCGCGCTCCAATTGGGTGGCATGAAATATATAGACGCGCCACGCCCCGAGCTCTATGACACGCGCACCGACCCGCGCGAGTTGAAGAATCTTAACGCGGCGCGCCAATCCGTCGGGAACGAAATGCACGACAAACTGTTCACGCTTCTGCGTCACTACACCCCAGCGAGCGGCAACGCGTTGGCGGGAAAAGAGCCCACCGACCCCGCACTGTTGCAACGGCTGCGCTCGCTGGGCTACGTGGCGATTTCCGGGGGAACATTCTCCGACACCAGCGGCAAGCTTCTCCCCGATCCCAAGGACCGGGTTCGGGTTTACGAGCTTTTCTCCGATGCGATGGCCGACGGGCAGCATGGCCGCTACGAAGAATCGCTGCGCAAACTCCACGAAGCTGAAAAGTCCGAGCCCGCTTCCCTGCCCATCCGTTACCTGATGGCGTTGGACCAGTACCGGATGAAAGACTATCGCGGCGCGCTTCAGCAATTCAAGGCCACTTTGGAAATCGACCCCAAGTTTGCGCTGGCCACGTATTATCAGGGTCTGACACAGGTCGAGCTGGGCGATCTCGACAGCGCCGCCGCTTCGTTTGAGCGCGCTCTGGCGCTCGATCCCTCGAATTTCTCCGCCGCCTACAACCTGGGCGCGGTCGAGGTGAGGAAAAATCGCGAGGAAGACGCTCTGAAGCATTTCCAGCAGGCGGTGGAGGTCAATCCGGATTACGCGCAGGCCTACGAAGCGATCGGCGAGCTCCAGCTTTATTTGAAGCGAAATGATGAAGCGATCCGCGCCCTGGAGCGCGCGGTGGCCATTGCCCCCGGCTTCGGCAAGGCCCATTACAACCTGGCACGCGCCTATCAGGCCGCCGGCCGCACCGCCGACGCCCAGCGCGAGTTCGCCCGCGCGCAGGCCAAATGACGCGCCGGCGGGGAATTCCCCATCTCGCAATGCCCCTGAACTCGCCCGCAAATTGCGCTACAATGGGTGAAACTCGCAGCAGGGAGGGCAGTCATGAAAAGGGCACTCCGATTGATTTTGTTGCTCGGTGTTTTCGCTCTTGCGTGGAATCCGTACGACCTCAGCACCGCATTAATACTGGGTGCGCCTCAGACTAGCGCACCGCGCCTTCCTGATGCGCCACCCCCCGGACCTCCGATGCAGGGCGAGCCGGCTGAATTGCGTCCGAGGCGGCCGGAAATTCCGCCGGACTTCCAAGAGAGTCCAAAAGGACCTAAACCCGAACGGAAGACGGTTGATCCCGTCCAAGCGCAAAAAGACGCTGAAGAACTTGCGGCGCTGGCAAAAAAAGTTCAGGGCGAAGTGGGCCAGCTTTCGAAGAACCTCCTCTCCAAAGATCTCGACAAGGAATTGAAGCAGATTCAAAAACTCGCCAAGCGCCTGCGCGGGGAGATTGCGCCTTAGGTGAAAACGCCCGGAACATTCTTGCTCAAAAAGAGAACTCAACTGCCTCGGCATTTAGTTCTGGGCATGCTTGGCGCCACGCTTCTCACGCTTGCGTATGGAGGATTGCCCCAATCAGCATCTCAGGCTCAGGCGACCTCAGTCCTTTTAATCACAGTGGACACGCTGCGCGCCGACCACGTGGGCTGCTACAGCGCGCACAGCGTTAAAACGCCCGCCATGAACGCCCTCGCCGCCCAAGGCACGCGCTTCGATAATGCGCTCACTTGTGTCCCGATCACCCTGCCTTCCCATGCAGCAATCCTGAGCGGGACTTACCCACTCTGGAATGGCGTGCGCGATTTCACCAGCCCCCCGCTGCGCTCGAGCGTAGGCCTCCTCGCCGAAGCCTTCCTGCGCCACGGTTACACAACGGCAGCTTTCGTCAGCGCCTTTGTCCTGGATTCTTCCTGGGGGTTAAGAAGAGGGTTCGAGACTTACGACGATCAGTTTGATCCTCACCAATTTGAGACCAGGAATCCCGGCAATGTCCAGCGCCGCGCCGGGGAAACCGTAGACCGTTTGCTGGCATGGTTCAAGGCACGTGACCCTCGGGACGCGGGCGCCAAACCCTATTTCGTCTGGCTGCACCTTTACGACCCGCACAGCCCTTACGACCCTCCCCAGCCCTTTCGTGCCCAGTACAAGGGCCATTTCTATGACGGGGAGATCGCCTATGTGGACAGCCAGCTCGGCCGCCTGTTCGATTACCTGCGCAAGACGGGAGACTATGATAAGTCGCTGATTGTCTTGCTGAGCGATCACGGGGAATCGCTGGGCGAGCACGGCGAAGACGAGCACGGGTTCTTTGTCTACCGTTCAACCTTGCGCGTACCTTTCATTGTCAAGCTGCCGCGTGGCGAGGCCGGCGGGGGGGAGGTGAAGGCGCCGGTGAGCACGGTGGATGTGGCCCCTACTCTGCTCGAGCTCGCGCACCTCCAGGACCCGCTCAGCCGCCAGTTTCAAGGGATCAGCCTTGCGCCGTGGTTGCTGGGCAAGACCCCGGTGACCACCCGGCCAATTTACGCGGAGACTTTCTATCCACGTGATTCGTTCGGCTGGAGCCCTTTGCGCTCGATTACTACAGCACGCTACCAGTTTATCTCGGCGCCGCATCCTGAACTGTACGACAACGCCGCGGACCCAGCCCAGAGGCAAAACGTTCACGACCAGCACGGCGCGGACGCGGCAGCGCTACGCGATCAACTTCAGATTGTCGAGCGCCGATTCACGAACGCTACGTCGAACGTGAGCACCGCTGCCTCACTTTCCCCAGAAACGGGGGAGAAACTCCGCTCCCTGGGGTATGTGGCCTATTCGGCGCCCACTACCACCCATAAGGACTCGGATCTGCTTGATCCCAAGGGCCGGTTGCAGGTTTTCCGGTCCATCTTGCGCGCCGAGGACCTCGCGTCCGCAGGACAGATCGCGCGTTCCGATACGCTGCTCAACTCTTTGAGCGCTGCGGAGCCCAATCTCTATTTGATCCCTTTTATGCTGGGCGAAAATGCCGCCAAGGAACATCGCTGGCCGGACGCTGAAAAGAACCTTTTGGCGTGCATTAAACTAAATCCGACGTTTGATCAGGCAGTGATGGCATTGGCGCGCGCCACGTTTGCCGAAGGGAAACTCGACCAGGCCCGCGCGTGGCTTGAGCTGGCCCTCAGCCAAAACCCGCACAATTTCCTGGCCCATCATGGATTGGGCTTGGTGGCGCAGGCTGAGCACCATGAAGAAGAAGCCCAGCGCGACTTTGAGGAGGCCCTTAAGGAAAAACCTGATTACGCCCCCGCCCTCCAAGGACTGGGGGTTACGCTGGTTGAGGCTCGACGCTATAGCGAAGCCGTGCAGCCCCTCGAGAAGGCAATCTCACTCGGAACGGATGACCCTGTCCTCTTCAATTACCTCGGCACCGCATATTTGAACACCAATCAAGCCCAAAAGGCTATTCTGTCCTATCGGAAAGCTTTGGCCATGAAAAGTGACTACAAGGTGGCGCGCCTGAACCTTGCCTTCGCCTACCTCAAGACTGGCGACCGCCAAAATGGCCTCCGCGAATTCCATTCCTTATGCGCGCAGGACCGCGCCATGTGCCAGCAATACGAGAAAAAATTCCAATAATCCCGTCGGGTTGTAGCGTCGGTCTCTAACATTACTTTGTTAGGTGGCAATTTAGAATCCAATTCCATCAAGCCCGTCAGCTGACGGGCGGAAGAATTTAGCCCACGGCGTCAGCCGTGGGATTAAGGAACCACCCTCACCCCTTCCCCTCTCCCGCACGGGCGGGAGAGGGGTGCCGAAGGCGGGGTAAGGGTCCCTTGTCCCAGGGCTAACGCCCTGGGCTAAGTTCTTTCGGCCCTCCGGGCCTGCGTGGGGACTGATTTCCGTGTGGGGATGCCTTTTTCGATAGATCAACTAACAAAGTAATGCTAATCGAAAATAAGAAAATCCTTCCCAAATCCCGGCGATCAGAGATCGCCGTTACAAAACAAAAGGGGGGACGACTTGCGTCGTCCCCCTTGAGGGTTTGGATTGTTACAACCGGCCTAGAAGAGGAGCTTCAATCCGAACTGAATCTCGCGCGGATCGGCGGCTGCCTGAACCAGTCCGAACGAGCCACTGGAGAGATTTGCCACCGGCGGGGACAAGTTGGCGTGGTTCCACAGGTTGAAAATTTCTCCGCGGAACTGCAGGTTAAACCGCTCGTTGATGGGAAACTTCTTGAAAATCGAGAAATCGTACTCTGCGATCCCCGGCCCTCGGAAGGTATTGCGTCCGAGGTTCCCGTTCGTACCAGCTTTGGGCGTCGTGAAGTCGCTCTGAAATGCTGTAAGAGCGCCATCCTCAAATTGCTGATGGCTGAAGTGCTTGCTGTGCCCGAAGCTTGGGGTGTTGGGGCGATCGCTTCGAACGCCGTCCCCATTGTAATCGCAGTGACAACCGACCGTGTACGGGAAACCCGACTGAAGACTAACGTTGGGGTTCACCTGCCAGCCTCCCAGGACTTTGCTGGCGAAATTGTTCTGGCCTTTCATCCAGGGCAGATCCCACGAGGCGGCTGCTACTATACGATGGCGGATGTCGAACAGGGAGTTCCCGCGCTCTAGGGCGAGGTTGTTCGGATCCATTGAATAGCCAGCTTCACCGTAGGAGTTGCTGTCGGTGGCGCTTCCGGCGCTGCTCAAAGCATGCCACGTCGAGCGCAGGTCTATGGAGTGCGCCCAAGTGTAGTTGGTGATGAATGTCAATCCGTGGGTCGCCTTGTGGTTCAGGGAAATCTGCAACCCCTCGTAACTGGAGTTTACGCTGGTTTCCCACGTGCGCATATGGCCAAAGCATGGATTGACGAGCGGTGTACTGCTGGGCGTCGTTCCAGTGCACGGATTGAGTACGGAATGTTTCGGTCGCTGCTTGCCTCCAACTACCCGGTTGATGTCTTCCGCCCAGAACAAATGGCGGGAGAGATTCATAACTCCGTTCACTTCCAAGACTGTGTTAGCCCCAAACTGGTGCTGGACGCCGAGGAAGAACTGCTCCACATAGGGCAGCTTGTAATTGGGGCTTGGAATACCGGTGAGAGCCGCCAAATCCGGGTTGGAAGGCAGCCAGCCCATGATATTACCCTGGAAGTTGAGACCCGCAGGCCCATTCCCGATGGTGCTGGGTGGCCCTCCGTAAGTGGGCGCTGCGCCAGTGGGATTGCCATTTACGTCCGTAGGCCCGTAAGTGGGCAGTCCGGGAATGCCGCAGATGGGGCATGCCTCGTTAAAGGAATAGTAGGGGAGGTTCCAACGCGAGTTGGACAGGGCGTTATAGAAGCTGCTCTCATAAGAGATGGCCGCGCCACCGCGCAAGGAAGTCGTGCCAGTACCAAATGGATCCCAAGCAAAGCCCAGGCGTGGAGCGAAGTTTCCATAACGAGCAGGGAAGAGTGAGGGCGCGGCTTTGAATCCACCATTCGGTGTGTTGGAATCTCCGAAGGGTAGCACGCACTTACTGTTGACCTGAGCCTCACAATTGATACTCGCTAACCGCGAATTAGGATCAGTGCCCGGTCCCAGCACTAAGGTAGTTGCCTTGCCGTATTTTTCCGTGTGCGGGGCAAAGAAGTCCCAGCGTATGCCCAGGTTGACAGTCAAACGCTTGCTGATTTTCCAATCGTCCTGGACGAACCAGCCCGCCTCGTAATTTCGCCACGCCCGGATGTTCGTGTCCAGGTGCGAGGGGGCGCCCGTAAACAATTCGGGGTTGACCCCACTGGCCTGGATGTAAGGCAAGTCTGCGGCGAAATAAAGCGAGTCAAAGAAGTAATAGCTGGGGCGGCCTACGTTAAATTCGCTGTTCTCATAGTTCTTTTTGAGTTCAGCGCCGACTTTCAGGGAGTGTTTGCCCTTTACGATGGAGACCAGGTCCTTGAAGTCAAAAACGTCTTCGGTAAAGATCTGCGGATATCCGTTGTAGGAACCGAATGCCGGCTCGCCAGAATCAAAGCCGATATTCGGAACGCCGAATTGCGATTTTAATGGAATATCGCCGATTCGACTCCGTGTGAATCCCGCCCGAAACTCATTGACGATGGTGGGCGAGAAGGTGTGGACAAAGCTGTACGATGCCCCCGCGAATCCCCCCGTGAACGGATTGCTGAAACCGCGAATGCCGGTCGTGGGGGTTGGGTTGGGGTCTTTATTCTCGTCAAAGGACCAGCGCGCTGTCATTCGGTTTTTCTCGCCCTGGTAGTCGCCTTTTGCGGTGTACTTGTTACCATCATAGAAGACGCCTTGGGTTCGGGTACTGTTGGATGCATTGACGAAGCCCGCCATGGCCGCATTCCGCGCAATGGCTCCTGCCTGAACGCCGGGAGCTGTAAAGCCCATTCCCGGGCAGTTGCCGGCGATGTCCGCTGAGGTTGCCGCATTCTCAGCCGTCGTTACTCCCAAAACCCTGGATAGATTGTTGGCCACCGTCTGGGCATTCCCCCAGTTCACAGCGCCGACCGCCTGCGATCCCACGCCTTCGGTATTGAAAAGGGCGCACGGATCGGTATAGAGCGAGATATCCCCGGTATCTGGACCTCCGGAAATGTAATCTGAAACCGTTTGTATCCCCGATGCCGGAACCGGACCCGGGAAGTCCTTATACAACAGGGCCGCCACTGAATTGGGCAGGGCGCTGATTACCGCTTGATGGTATGCGGGGCTTTCAACATAGTACTGATTAGCGACAGCGGTACGGAAGCGCTCGCCCTCATAACCGCCAAAGAAAAATATTTTGTCTTTCTTAACTGGGCCGCCGAATGTCCCGCCAAACTGGTTCTGCCGCCATTCGGACTTCGTGTCCCCATCAAAGAAGTTGCGGGCATTCAGTTTGTCGTTGCGGAAGAATTCCCAAAGATCACCGTGGAACTGGTTGGTTCCGGACTTGGTGCTGACGTCGGTGATCGAGCCGGCGCTGTTGGAATATTCCGCGGAGAAGTTATTGGTCTGGATCACGAATTCCTGAACGAAGTCAGGGGCGGGCTGGGTGTTGGTGCCACCGCTCAGGCCCTTGTTCGAAACGCCGTCCAACATGAAGCCGTTGAAGTTGGCGCGCGTGCCGTTGATGTTGGTCTGAAGTCCACCCGTCCTGGATTCAAAGTCAACCGTGGTGGAATCGACGGCGCCTGGAATCAACTGCATCAAGGCGTAGATGTTGCGCCCGTTCAGAGGCAGGTTATTCACCTGGGCGCCGGTGACGAGGTTTTGCATGCGGCCCTCTTCCGTATTAACCAAGGGAGCCACCGATTCAACCTCCACCGTTTGCTTTTGCTCTCCGACCTCGAGCTTGACGTCAATGCCCAGGGTCTGGTTGGTGGTCAGGAGGACATCTTTGTTCACATAGGTACGGAAGCCACTGACCGAGACCTCGATCGTGTACGAGCCGGGATTCAGCGCCCGGACTTCGTACAAACCGGCGTTGTTGGTCGCGGTTTTTGCGACCGCCCCCGTCGCCGTGTTGGTAATAGTAACTGGCGCGCCGGGCACTGAGAGGCCCGCCGGGTCGGTCACAAAACCAGTGATGGCGCCGTTACCTTGAGCGAACAACAGCCCGCTGCCAGCCAGCGTGAAGCACGCCAACAGGAGCAAACAACTCCTTACCTTTGCGAACGAAACTTTAAACATGATCTACCCCCTTTTTTGGAGTAAAGCTGAACATGGATTAATGATTCCAGTGGTGTAGAGACAGTCGGGCCCCGAGGAAGCCGCGGGGCCTGCCGATGAGGAAAAGGTCTTTGAAACTAGAAGTTTCAAACCAAGCTTCCTAAAACCTAAAGAGATTTGGTCAATTTAGTACAGCCCTGGGCGGAAGGGTGCCCGTGTGAACACGTGGAGGTTACCCGACCACCGACGTCATGTCAAGCAAGAAACATGCCATTCGATAATATATTTGAGTCGGCCTATCTAATTGAAAAGATGAGGGCTCTAAACTAATTTTTTCTCGCTAATCATCAAAATACGGAATCCTGTATACAGAATCCTATATTTGGTGATTTTCGTAGAATGAAATTATCAAAGGAATAATGCCCTTTAGTAAGACGACTGATGCCCAGTGCCTGCCCATCCATTGACCTTTACCTTTCACACTTTAACCTTCAGCGCTAGAACTTTGAACTTACTCTTTTACTTCGCCTTTCGAAACGGCTTGCTTTGGATGAGCCCCTTTCCTTCCTGAACCACGAGCACGCTATCGACCGGCGGATTTGAAACGATGTCGGTCCGCCCACTCGGCCAGTGCAGTTCCATGCGCTCGATGGCGGCCGCCAGCCCCAGACCGAAATGGACGCGCAAATCGCTTGAAGAAAGGTAGCTCGATCCGCTCCGAACCCAATCGTACTGTGTCAAGTGACCGGAAGTAATCTTGATCTCAGTTCCTATCCCATCGCGATTGCTTCGCACTCCAATCGTCTTTACGATAATGGAGTGGTTTTTATTTTTGTGATTGTGGCGCAACACGTCGGGCGAGTCATTCATGTTGGTTACCAGCATTTCCAGATCGCCGTCGTTGTCATAGTCGGCCGTGGCAAGGCCCCTGCTGACTTTTTGGATGGCCATTCCAGGGCCGGACATTTTGCCCACTTCGTCGAATTTGACGTCATTTGTAGCGCCAGCCTTTAGGCCGGCACCTGCCGTCACTGCACGCAAGCCCGACGCCGCTCCCAGATTATGAAATAGCAAGTTGCGCTCGGCATAAGTGATGCCCGTCTTGAACTTGTCGAATTGCGGGAAAACCTGCCCGTTGACGAGGAAAATGTCCTTCCATCCGTCGTTATCGTAGTCAAGAAATTTAGCGCCGAAAGTTGTAAACAGCCAGCCCACGCCGCCCAGCCCTGCCGGGTAGGTCAAGTCGGTGAAGGTTCCGTCTTGGTTGTTGCGATAGAGATTCTTGGTGTCGTCAGAAAAGTTGCCCTTCACCAAATCGGGCCAGCCGTCGTTGTCATAGTCGGCGGAATCGACGCCCATCCCCGCCTGCTCTTGTCCCTCGCCACTGTAGGCCACGCCTGAGGCCACACCGACGTCGGTGAATGTCCCGTCGCCATTGTTGTGAAAGAGAGAGCTGGGCATGGAATCGTTGGCGACGTAAATGTCCAGGCGGCCGTCGCGATCAAAATCGCCCATCACCACGCCCAGGCCACTGTAACGCTCCGGATCGATGCCCGCGCGCTCGGTGACATCGGCAAACGTCCCGTCCCCTTTGTTGTGGAAAAGGATATCGCGCCCTCCCGGCAGGCCGCGCGGCCCGCAGAATGTGGCGATGCTACGATAGGTGCAATTGGGGGCGCTGCCCGGCTCGCCGAGCTGACTGATGTCCACATCGACATAGTTGGCCACGTACAGGTCCAGGTGGCCGTCGTTGTCGTAATCCCCGAACGCACAACCCATGCCCCATCCGTGTCCACGCACGCCGGACTTTTCGGTGACGTCAGTGAACGTGCCATCGCCGTTGTTGTGGTAGAGGACGTTTCCTCCGTAATAAGTTACGTAGAGATCGTCCAGCCCATCGTTGTCATAATCGCCCACGCAAACGCCCATGCCCCAGCCCGTATAGTCCAGGCCGGAGCCCGCCGTGACGTCGGTAAACGTGCCGTCGCCGTTGTTATTGTAGAGCGCGGATCGCGGGCTGTCGCCCCGCTTCCAGTTCTCAAACGTAGAGCCATTTACAAAGAAAAGGTCGGGGAAACCGTCGTTGTTGTAATCCAGCCAAGCCACGCCGCCTCCTCCTTTGGCCTCGATGATGTAGCGCTTTTCAGGGCCGCCGCTGGTCAGTGTGAAATGGATCCCCGCCTGTTTGGAGACTTCGATGAATTGATCAGATGCGGGATTCTGCGGGTGTGAGGGGCCGGATCGCGATGTCCTCTGTGATGCGGTGTGGGTCAAGGCGCTCTTCGGTTCGCGCCCGCCCTGCGCGGTGGACGGCGAAATCGCGCTGAGCAAGTGGGAGGCTAGAATCGCCGCCATCCAGACGGCAATCGCGAAGACCAGAATCGAGCGCGCCCGAAATACATGACTTCGTGACATCAAGGTGAGGGTTCCTCCCCGCGCCAATGTTCCGCACGGAGTTGTTGTTAAAATCCAGTGTTCGTCGTTTTGAAGAGGGTCTGCGAAGTCCCGTGAACTTTAATCATAAATCCGCGCTTCTCGATCCGGCCCCTATGGATGCTGGCCGGCAATCCCGGACTGCATTTTTTGCCGTTGGGCGTTGAGTTTGGCACAAACGTCAAATTCGATTCGCGCGTCTTCCCTTCTCCCGGCTTGTTGATAGAGTCGCGCCAGCGCGTAATGGCTCTCCACGTCATTCGGGTTCGACTTCAGTGCCTTCTTGAGCTCCGCTTCAGCCCGTGGAAATTGCTTTTGGTCCAGCAGGACACGACCCAATCCGTAGTGCGCTTGATAGGCCTGCGGATTCACCTTTATGCCCCGGGCAAAAGAATCCCAGGCAGCGCCGAAGTTTCCTTGTCTGAGCTCAATATTTCCCGCCAGCCAGTAGGCATCGTAGAACTTTGGGTTAGACGCCGTCTCCTTCCGGAATTCCTCCAGCGCGCCTTTCAAGTCTCCCTGGCTTTGGTAGGCGTACCCGAGGTGGTAGTGCGCCAGCGGGAGGTTGGGCTCGAGGACCAGGGCCTTCTTGAACTGCTCAATGGCCGGCGCGGTTTGATTCAGATTGTGGAACGCCCGGCCCAGCAGCAGGTGCCCTTGGGCGTTTTCGGGATCTAGGCGCAGGAAAGCCTGAAGGTTGGGGGCGGCGTCAGAATACCGGTTTTCACTCAAATCGACCAAGGCGAGGTTGTAATAATTCTGCGGGACACTCGAGTCAAGTTGGATGGCCCGGCGAAGGGCTGCGCGAGCTTCTTCGTTTAACCCTTTTTTGAAGAGCGCGACGCCCAGCAATTGGTTGAGCGAGGAAGAATTCGGCGAGCGGCCAACCGCCCGCCGGGCCTCTTCGAGTGCCGCGTCCAGTTGGCGGGCTTGCAGTTTGGAAGTGATTGACGCTTCCTCTGCCGAATCGTCTTGAAGGACAGATGAGTTGCATAGCCTGCCCGGCCCACACACGAGTGAAACCAGGAGAGCCGTGAGAGCAAGCCGAATCCTGAAAGTTCGTCTCACAAATTGATGTTACTCGGCTCGCAAAGGCGAAGTCAAACCCGAGCGCCGAGGTCCTACGCTAAAATCTTTTCCGCGCTCCAAATGGCGTGGCATGCGGCGAGAACCTTCTGAATCTTCAATGCCTGTTCAGCGGACGGAGTTCTTGCGTGAGACAGGTCGTAGTTGCAGCCAATCTGGCGGTTTGCTAGAGTAGTTTAATGCGTACAATCGAGCAGCGGCGAATGGAAGGCTCTCTCTGAACTTTGCGACAGGACTGCGAGTGAAGTACCTCCGGCCAATAGCTTTGGTGCTGGCTGTTTCTGGGGGGATTCTTGCCGGTTGTTCCCACACAAAGGATGAGGCAGAAGTCCACAAGGTTATCGTCCTGGGAATTGATGGCCTCGACCCCCAGCTCCTGCATCGGTATATGCAGGATGGGCGCATGCCCAACTTCCAGCGACTGGAGCGCGAGGGCAGCTTTCACGAGTTGGTCACCAGCATCCCGCCACAAAGCCCGGTAGCTTGGTCGAATGTCATCACCGGCATGAACCCGGGTGGCCACGGCATCTTTGATTTTATCCATCGTGACCCCGACACGATGCAGCCGCGTTTTTCCATTGCCAGCGTGGAAGCTCCGCGACACACGCTCAATCTGGGCAATTGGTCCCTGCCTCTCTCCGCTGGAAAGGCGACGCTGCTGAGACACGGCAAGGCCTTTTGGCAAATCCTTGACGAACATGATATCCCCGCCACAGTGGTTCATATGCCGGTGAATTTCCCTCCTGTCGAATCGAGGGAGCGAACCCTGGCCGGCATGGGCACGCCTGACATGGAGGGCACCTACGGAATCTTCTCCTTCTACACCAGCGACCCGCTGGAGGAGGCAGGCGAGCGAAGCGGCGGTCGCGTCTACGCAGTGGAGCCGCAGGACAATCGAGTTTCCGCCAAGTTGTTCGGCCCTCCCAATACGTTCAGGAAGGGCGCCCCGCTGGCCTCCATCGACTTTACGGTTTGGCTCGATTCGACCGAGCCGGTGGCAAAAATCGTGATCGAAGACCAGGAGATTGTGCTTCGCGAAGGGGAATGGAGTGATTGGGTCCAGGTGAGGTTCCCGCTGGTTCCGGTGCTGGAGAGCGCCACCGGCATTTGCAGGATTTACCTGAAGCAGGTCAGTCCTTACTTTAAGCTCTACGTCTCACCGATTAACATCGATCCTTCCGAGCCGCCCCTGCCTCTTTCGACACCATCAAACTACGCTCACGATCTGTGGAAGCAAGTAGGCTTCTTTTACACTCAGGGGATCGCCGAGGACACCAAAGCGCTCTCCGCCCGAGTCCTCGACGACGGAGAGTACCTGGAGCAGGCGCGGATCGTGCTGGCGGAGCAATTGAGGTTTTTCGATCTGGAGCTGGCTCGATTCCATACAGGCCTTCTCTTTGTCTATTTCTCGAGTCTCGATCTGAACGCTCACATGTTCTGGCGCGCCTTCGATCGCGACCACCCCGCGTATGATCCCGAAGAGGCCTCGAAATACGGGAGTGTGCTGGAAGACCTATACGTGCAGATGGACCAAATGCTGGGAAAGGCCATGACCAAGGTGGATGGAAACACCACGCTCATAGTTTTGTCCGATCACGGATTCGCTCCCTATGAGCGTTCCTTCAACCTAAATACCTGGCTGCTCCAAAACGGTTACATCACGCTCAAACTCGACCCTAACCGTGGGGACAGACCCGGCGACCTTTTCAACGACGTCGACTGGACACGCACGCGCGCTTACGGTCTGGGCCTGAACGGTCTTTACCTGAATCTGAGCGGCCGCGAACGCGATGGCGTAGTAGCGCCAGGGGCGGCGGCCGAAGCCATGCTGAACGAGATCCGCGACAAACTCCTGGCCGTCCGCGACCCGGTGACGGGCCTCGCGCCCATCACCCGCATCGACAAGGCCGAGAACGTGTACTCGGGCCCCTACGTTCGCAGCGCTCCAGATATGTTGGTTGGCTACAATCGCAGTTATCGAGCGGGATGGGAAACGGTTCTGGGGCAGTTTACCGCCGATGTTTTCTCGGCAAACATCGAACGGTGGAGTGGCGACCATTGCATCGACTACACATTGGTTCCGGGTGTGCTGCTGAGCAACAAGCGAATCGAGCTGCAGTCACCCGCCCTCACCGACATTGCCCCCACCATCCTGGCTGAATTCGGAATTGCCACACCAAAGGACATGGTGGGACAATCGGTGTTCCGCTCCAGAGAGTTAACTCGACAGGGAAAGTGAAGTAGCGACACCCACGGGTTGTCAAAGCTTTTCTGAGGACGGCTCAAGTGCTCGCCCGCAAGGAGCAAAATTGATGACGGTCTCTTCAAAATCCCGGCGCAACAATTACGTTCTGGTGGTATTCGACAGTTGCCGCTACGACAACTTCATGCGCGCCCGGCCACGCACGATCAAGAGACTAGGCAAGGTCGAAAGACGGTGGTCATACGCTTCATGGACCTCCCCTTCGCATTACAACTTGTTGATCGGACTGATGCCGCATACCAGCCCCCGCCACGTTTACGCTTCAGAGTATTACAAAAAGGATATTCTTAAATTCAACGAGCGCCTGGGCTGCAAAAACATCGAATTCAAGTCGCTCGTCCCGAGGTTGTTTCTGCCCAGTTTCCTGCACGACACCCTGGGCTATCGGACTCATGCCATGGTTTCGTTGCCCGTTCTGAACCCAAAGACAATCCTCAACACGGGCTTTGATAGCTTTAAGCTCATGGAAAAGCACAACGACATGCGGGCCATGGTTCAGCAGATGAAATTCTCGGAAGAGAAGCCCCATTTCTTCCTCCTGAACGTGGGGGAGACACATTATCCGTACGCTTTGCCGGATGAGCCGCATGACCAGTGGCCTCGGATCAGTGGCGTGCATGGCGTCTTCAAGCACCTGGATGATGAAGTGGTGGGGGGCAAATTGCGCGCGTGCAAAGACAAGTTCTTCGACAACCGTAAACTCGAAGAGCTTCGGCAGCGACAAATTACTGCCGTCAAATACCTCGACGGCGTGGTCGAAGAACTCTTCGATACCGTTCCGAAGAACACGTACATCACCATTACCTCCGACCACGGCGAACTGTTCGGGGAAGATGGATACTTCGGGCACGGACCCATACACCATGAAAAAGTCTGGGAAGTACCGTTTGTCGAGGGCAAGCTGCGATGAAGCGTAACGACCTGCTGGGCGGCGCATTGCTTCTGGCTTGCGCCCTATACCTGCGAACGCATCACGGGCATTCGGATGGCGTCTTACTTTGTTATGTGGGCCCGGGAGCCGGATTCGCGTTTCTGGGTTCTCTCCTCAGCCTGCTGACCGGCTTCCTTCTGAGTTTCTTTTCCCTCCTGGCGTGGCCCTTCCGGATGGCATGGCGCTTGGTGCTCCGCCGCGGCGGCTTTCGCAAGGCCCACGTTAAAAAAGTGATTTTTCTCGGATTGGACGGCCTGGATCCGAGGCTGGCGGAAAAGTTTATGGCTGAAGGCAAGCTCCCAAACCTTTCGCGGCTCAAGGAGCAAGGTTCGTACTCGCGGCTTCGGACCACGTTCCCGGCGCTTTCCCCGGTGGCTTGGTCCACCTTCGCCACGGGCGTGAATCCTGCCAAGCACAATATCTTCGATTTTCTAAATCGAAACATGAAGAGTTACGTTCCGGAGTTGTCAGCCGCGAAGGTATATCCGCCTGATCGGGTTCTGAAGTTGGGGCACCTGCGGATTCCCCTTTCGGGGTCGCATGTGGAGATGAGGCGCAAGAGTGTGCCCTTCTGGACCCTGCTCGGGAAACAGCACATCGGGTCCACCATCATCCGGGTACCCATCTCGTTCCCCCCCGATAAGTTCAACGGCAGAATGCTTTCGGCGATGTCCACCCCGGACCTGCGCGGCACGCAGGGGAGCTTTTCCCAATTCACCACGCGCGTAGGCGAGGCCACTTTCGAAAGCGGTAGCCGGTATCCGCTGAAACGCACCGCCGATGGTTTTAAAGGCTCGTTGGAAGGCCCAGAGGACATACTGCACGACAACGGAGGTCCCCTGGCAATTCCGTTTCACATCCGAATCCAGGGAAACGGCCCGGTGCTCGACATTCAAGATGCCGCCTACCCGCTGAAGTCTGGCACGTATACGCCGTGGGTAAAGTTGAAATTCAAGGCAGCCTTCGGCATCAAGGTACACGGCATTGCGCGGTTTATGGTCACCGAGACCGAGCCCCATTTTTCGCTCTACGCTTCTCCGATTCAAATCGACCCGGAGAAACCGGCGCTGCCGATAAGTCATCCGTCGTATTACGCCGCCTATCTCGCCAAGTTGCTCGGCACCTATTCTACTCTCGGTATGGCCGAGGACACATGGGCGCTGAACGAGGGCGTTATCGATGACGGCGAGTTTCTCGAACAAGCCTATCTGCTGATGGAAGAGCGCGAGGCCATGTTCCGAAACGCTCTGGAGAAAACCCGTCGCGGAGTTGTGGCGTGCGTTTTCGATACCAGCGACCGCGTGCAGCATATGTTTTACCGATACCTCAACGGCGATGCCGACCGCGCGAGCCCTTTTGCGCGCACCATCGATGACCTTTATCAACGGGTGGACAAACTGGTGGGGCTGGCGCTCGAGCACGCCGATCCTGACACGGTTGTTTTCGTGCTGTCCGATCATGGATTCACTTCCTTCCGTCGCGGCATCAACCTGAATGCGTGGCTGCGCGACAATGGATATCTGAAGCTCGAAAATGACGCCGCCGAAAGCGGCCGGTATTTCAAGGGAGTGGATTGGGGTCGTACGCGCGCCTACACGCTGGGTCTCGGCGGTCTTTACCTCAATCTGAAGGGCCGGGAAGCACAGGGTACGGTGAAATCGGGAGCGGAAGCCGAAACACTAAAGCAGGAACTGATCCGGAAGCTCACAAATCTCAGGGACGAGGAGAAGGATGCCATCGGGATCCACAACGTGTACGCAAGCAGTGCCCTCTACCGCGGGCCGTATCTGGCTGAAGCGCCGGACCTGATTATCGGGTACAACGACGGCTACCGCACGTCTTGGGACGCCGCGGTGGGCAAGGTCACCGCGAAGGTTTTCGAGGATAACCGCAAAGCATGGAGTGGCGATCATTCGGTCGATCCCGTGCTCGTTCCGGGAGTGCTCTTTTCGAATCGCAAGATCGAGGCGGATGACCCGGGAATTGAAGACATGGCGCCGACGGCGCTCGAACTGTTCGGGGTCGAACGGCCGGCCTGGATGGAAGGCCGTCCCGTATTCAAATCTGGCATGAAGACGGCGAATGACTAACGATTATCGGGCATAGCTGATGGAGCTATTTTCAATGGAGTTTGCCCTCGAAACGCAGGTCATTCCCGCGAATGCGGGAAACCATTTTCCCTTCTGGATTCCCGCTTTCGCGGGAATGACGGCACGTGCGTCCACCTTTCCATTGAAAATGACATCAGTTTTCACATAGATGAGTTATTGAGGACCCCATGTTCAATCCAACTGTCAAACTGAAGAAGAAAACCTGGCAACGAGTTAAACGGTGCAGCGAAGCGGCCGGCTATTCCTCGCCGGAAGAATTTGTCGAGCACGTTCTGGAGAGAGAGCTCGCCAAGCTGGAAGACGCGGAATCGGACGAGGAAATCGTCAAGAAGCTGAAGGGTCTCGGGTACCTGGAGTAAGCGCGAAAGGCATGGAGATAACTCGAAGCATCATCAGCGCGCTCTTCGCGGGAATACTCTGGCCCTTCAGCGGCCATAACCCCATGCTCAGCCTGGTTCCGCTGAGCGCACTGGTGGGCGTTGGGATGCTTTGGGTGTTCCAGCGAACTTCTAATCAGGAAGCCATCCGCAAAGTCAAAGCCAGGCTCCAAGCGAGCTTGTACGAGATGCGGTTGTTTGTCGACGAACCGTTGCTCGTATGGCAAGCCCAATGGGGTCTCCTTTCGGCGAATGTCCGGTACATCGGATTGATGCTGGTGCCGGCGTTGGTGATGACCGCGCCTATGGTCCTGATTTTTGCCCAGCTTGAATGCTTTTATGGTTACACGCCGCTCGCTCCCGGCCAGACAGCCGTCGTAACCGTCCAAATGAAGAGCACTGGAGTCGGCTTGACGCCAGCGTTGCGAGCGCCCGAGGGTATTGTGGTGGAGACCCCACCTGTACATGTGGATGGCGGGCGGCAAATCAGTTGGCGGATTCGCGCCCTGCGTCCGATCGCCGGCAACCTTCAGCTTGTCTTCCCGGACGAGACCCTGGATAAAAGCATTTTTGCCGGCAGGGGGCCAAAGTATCTTTCAGAGCGACGCGTCAGCTCGGCGCTTGATTTGCTTTGGTATCCGGGAGAGAGCCGTCTGGCAGCGGGGCCGGTGGACTGGATCGAACTTCGTTACCCGCAGGCCACCGTGCACGCACTGGGGCTAGACTTCCACTGGTTAATCTGGCTTCTGGTTCTGTCGATGATAAGTGCGTTGTTGCTCAAGCGGAGCTTTCGGGTTTCATTCTGAGGTTCGGGCCGTCCTCGTAGTTTGATCCAAATAACAAAGCAATGCGCCCATGGCGGGTGTGCTTCGAGGCTCGGTCCGGGCTCAGGACCAATCTCGAGCGATCATCAGCGAGGAAAGTGGTGATGTGAACAAGGAGTCGAAACAATGCTACCCCCTTGCGGCAACATCAATGATTTCGATTTGAACGAGATTCTTGGTGGGGCCAGTCGCCGTGGATGGGCAGATTGCAACTGAGGCGCGTGCTAGGCCGTTGCAAGTCGTCGAAACCAACTCAGTATTGTCAGAAACTGAATTTCGCAGCGAACTGAGCGGCGAATGCAGGCCGCGCCTGCAAGATGCGGCCAAAAAGTGGGTCAAAGAGAACCGTCGAGCCAAAGAGGGGATCACCGGAAGCAACTCCGCTTCGGCTGTAAGGTTGGTAGAAGTTCGTGGCGTTGCTAAGGTTGAAGAATTCCGCCCGAATCTGGAAATTCTTTCGCTCCCCCGCTCCCAAGTAAGTGTTCTTGATTATCGAAAAATCCATGTTGCGCAATCCCGGGCCGCTGAATGTATTACGCCCCAAATTGCCTGGGAGGACAACGAAAGTGCTGGGGTCGAAATTGAGACCCAAGCCCGTTGCGCGGGAGGAGCCCACGAAAGGCACGACGACGCCATTATTGATTGCGCCGTCTGGTTTGCTATCGTTAATGGCAACCGGAGCGAGGAGATTAGGCCGAATGGGGTTGCCAAAATAGTCCGCGAAGACAGAGAAGGGCTGCCCGCTTTGAACTGTAAGGATACCTGCCAACTCCCAGCCACTGCCCAGAGCGCGAAGGCTTTCCCATTTTGGCACGTCGTAGATAAAGTTCAATACGAAGCGATGCCGGATGTCGAAATCGGACAAGGCCCGTTCACCGCGCAGGTTGGACGAGTCCTGGGGAAGATGCGGGCTGGTGGTGATGATGGGCAAACCGGGGCGCAGGCTCAACGCAGGGCTCACGCTGTTGGCCGCAGAAAGCTCCTGGGGGCTGATGGTGAAGAACGAGCTTATGAGACTCGCGACAGGCGCTGAAAGTAAGAAGACTTGCGGGAGAAGGGATGAAGCGTCGTCAATGGATTTCGCGAATTGATAGTGAGCTTGCATCTGGAGGCCATGGAAGCTCCGCGTCTCAAACCGCAGCAGCAACGAGTGGAAATTGGAGGTCGCGGAATTTTCCTGGCTCACGATAGTGGGGAATAAATCTGTATTGGTGCGAGTGCCGGTGAGAGCATCGATGCAATCCACTGGGGTTGTACCAAGTACGTTTATGGTGCAATTGCTGACGTTGCGCAGCCGGGGCAATCGGTGTCCGGCCGAGCCCGCATAAGCAATTTCAAACACTCCCTTGCTTCCGACTTGCCGCTGGATACCAAAGTTAACCTGGTGAACGTAGGCGGTGCGAGTGTTGGGGTCGCGCGCCGTAATCGAATAAGGCAGCCTGAACCAATTCGTATTGGGGCACGCTACTGGCGCCCCCACCAAAGTCCCGGGACCGTAGAAAGTACCCGTATTCCCGTTACACATTCCAAAGATGTCTCCAGGGCCGGTGTTGATGGTGAAATCCTGCATAACGAAGGGGGGGTTGAGGAGCATGTTGACGGATGGTTCGAGGGGTTGTTGGTCGTACATCAAAGCATATCCCCCGCGGATCACAGTTTTGCCGCTGTTCCAGGGATCCCAAGCAAAGCCCAAGCGAGGCCCCCAATCGTTGTTGTCGGTATTGAAGCCGGCGCGCGGCACAGGTTTGGAAACTGTCCCCATTTGATTTCCAAACGGATCATAAACAGTCTTGTCGCCGGACCGCACCAAGCCATTCTGTCCCGGACCCAGTATGTTGGGGTAATAATTCACCAGCCGGTTGCGGGCTTCCACTGGGGCGGTGTTCACCTCGTAGCGAATTCCATAGTTGAGGCTAAAATTCGGGCGCACGCGCCATTGATCTTGCACAAACCAGTCATAGGACTGGGTTCGGAAATCGCGGTCGAAACCCCCACCGAGCGCAGGACTGACGCGAGCGATGGAGGCGATATCAGCCGATCCGGTTTCGGCCGCATAATCCCCGTTATAGAAAGTCAATAGCCCCCGGCCGAATGCTTCATTGCGCACGTCCAGACGGATGTAGCCAAACTCACCTCCAAATTTCAAGTTATGCCGCCCGCGCACGTAGCTGAAATTGTCGACCGCTGACCAAACGTTGTTGGCTCGGTTGCTCGGCGCGCTTAAATCCGCACCCACGGCGCTGAATGGGGCGTCGGTGACGCCGAGCGAGCCAGATGTGATGGTGGGCAAGCCGCGGTCCACAAAGTCCACATTCTGAAAACCGATTGACGACGGGCTCACGGTGCGGTCCTGTGCTAGTGCGTTCAAGCGGAAGCGATTCCAGCCGAGGCGCAACTCATTGCCGGCGCGCGGGGAGAACTGCTGCACGTAGTTGTAGCTAAAATTCTGGTTGCGCCCGCTGATTTCAGTCCCGTTGCCAGGATAGGAGGCGGTCTGAGGAATGGTTCCCCCCTGAATTTGATTGATGCGCTGGATGTTGTGCTTGAAACTCATACTGGCGCGGTCGCTGTTGCGGAAATCGATCCGCTCGAGGAAGTTGTCACTGGCAGTCCGGTTTGCAGACTCCCCGGTAAAGAATGCAAAATTGCCATCCGGAGAGGCGAAGGGAAAACCGGCCGAGTCCGTGGTGAGGCTGGTAACGTTGGGAGCAGGATACAGGTTATAAAGCTTCAGGACAGTGGGGTCGCATGCCCCCAAAAACAATAATGCACAATCGCCGGCGGAGCGGAGGAATTGGTCGGGGACACGCTCAAATAGTGGCCGGGAGTTCGAGACTCGAAAACTCTCCCAGTTGAAGAAGCCAAAAATCTTGTCCTTTTTGAGGGGCCCTCCCAAATTGCCGCCAAACTGATTCTGGACCAGGGGAAGTTTCCTGTTGCTGTAAATACTGGACAGATTGGGGTCCGCAAGAGGATCGCCGTTACTGGTATCGAACTTCTCTCGATAAATGGCGTATTGGTCGAAGGTGCCCCCGCTATAATTGGAAAAGTAATTGTTCTCGCTCAGGGCCGAGTCGCGATGGAATTCGAACAGATTACCATGGACGCTGCTAAATCCCCGGCGGCTGATAGTGTTGATCTGCCCGCCGCCAGAGCGGCCAAACTCAGCCGCCGAAGTGCTGGCTTGGACGCGGAATTCCTGCATCGCTTCGACAATCTGAAAAGGAAGGGATTGATTGATCGTGTAGTCGTTATTGTCTGCCCCGTCCAAGAGAAAATTATTCATGTTGGCGCGCGTGCCGTTCACCACCAGCGACGCGCCAAGCAGAATGGATCCTTGCTCCACCGGGTAAGTGCCGGGAGCGAGCAGAGCCAAATCCAGAAAATCACGGTCCGCCAGCGGGAGAGCGCGCATGGATCGACTGTCAATCACCCCACCCATGGTGGTGCTCACGTCCGGCGTAATGGTGGGCACTTCAACCGCTGCCGTGCTGGTGACACTCTTGGCTTTTTGCGGCTGCTTTGGAGGCGGCCCAGACGGTATTTTCTTGGCAGTCTGCGGAGGAGTACTCGGGAGAGTTGACGGTTCAACTTTCGCAGGTTGTGGCTGGACGTGCGTAGGCTGGGGTTCGATTGGCTTCGAGGGTTGGTTCTCAACGGTCTTTGGTGTGGGAGTAGGCAGAGCAACAGCCGTCTGTAGTGCGGCCAGGGTGATGGAGGGAATCACCAGTTTCTCTTCGCCGACGCTGATGGTGACTTTACGCGTCGCCCTCTGAAATCCGCTCATTTCTACGGAAAGCTCGTAATACTCGCCCTCCTCGTCGTTGGTCGCGGGAACGTTATTGAAAACGTACTTCCCCTCACTGTCCGTGGTTTGCATCTGGGAGAAAGCAGTGAACTGGTTCAGCAACCTGATTGTGGCGCCCGGAACAGCGTTGCCCGCAGAGCTGACCCGGCCTTCCACGGTCGCATTCTGCGCCGCATGGAAGACCGTTTGAGTCGGCACTAGAACCAAGATCGCAAAAAGTGAGCAGAGCAAAATGATGTGTTTAGGAGATCGCATAATCACACCTCCAGCAAAGCCTCGGCATAAGAAAAAGTAATTAAGTGAATACTAGTCCGCGACTTGCGCACTGTCAAGGCGAATCGGAAGGTCGAATCGGAAGGCCGCCAATATGATCCTGCGCGGCGACAGCCGACTTGGGGCCGAGTAGCGAATTACACTCGGCGACGTTCGGAATTACGGCAGCGACAATCATGGAATGATGATTGGAGTCAGGATGCCAACGGTCCAAGGGTCCGTTGTTGGCTGGTGAGCGGCGTCGCCTGAAGTGCCTTGGCGTGGGAGGTTGAGCAGGCCCTGCATGTCCACCTGAACGGCAAATGTATCCGTGCTTTCGAGCAGATACCCGTATGGTTTCCCGACGCCGACGTTATAAACCGAGCCGAAAACATGTGGATCGCTGCTTCCAAAGTAGGTCGAAAGCGATGGGGAATTCAGGATACGGTAAAAAACCCAGTCGCTCAACCCCGCCCATTGACTCCCCGAGGGCACGGAGGCCGGATCCTGAAGCGCACCGACGGCAACGTCGGCCGTGTCATCACCGCTGAAGAGGACCAGATGCGATGTGCTGTCCACAGCGGGGCCAGTGAGGTCGAGCATGCAGGAGCAAGACGCCAGGTTGACAGCGACGAATGCTCCGGCGGCCGGGACGAACAAAAATGATGTGCTATTTAATGGTCACTCCTGAACGCAGATGAACACCGCGCAAGCCTCGATGCCCAGCTTTGCGGCGCTTCATGCGCTTAGAATGGGTGCAGGACCGGACAGCGGGCCCTGCGCTGCGACATCCGGTTCAATACCCCGTGATGACGGTGAAAATTCCAGGCGTCAGGCCCGGGTCCGTGGCGGGAAGATGGGCGGCGTCGCCCGTAGCGCCAGACCGCGGCATGTTAAAGAGACCTTGCATGTCCACTTGAACGACAAAAGTGTCGTCGCTGGCCAGAAGATATCCATACGGGTTCCCCACCCCGATGTTGTACATGCAGCCAAAAACAGCGGGGTCGCTAGTGGGGAAATACGTATCCGAGCCAACCGCGACCGAAGGCGAGTTCAGGATATTCCACATCACCCAGTCGGTCATTCCGACCCAGGTAGAACCTGCGGGATGAGCCGGGTCTTCGAGCTTTCCGACCGCCACCCAAGCGCTAAGCCCGGGATTGCTCTCGGTGCCGAACAGCACCATATGCGACGAAGCGTCGGCGGAGGCTCCGGTCAGGTCAAGGCCCGTCGCCGGGCTCGCCATCTGAACCACGGCGAAGCCATTTGTGGAAGCGGGCAAGAAGGTAGAGTTTGCTGTGTTTTCCGAAAGCGTGGCAAGGTTGATGAAGAAAGAATTTCCCACGTCCTCCGCCGTCCCAATCGCCACTCGATCCGTCGTATCGACAGAGGTCGTGGCCACATAGTCGTTCGGCGCGAGCGGCACGATATTGTTCGTGAAGAAGGTCGAGTCCATGTCGAACGACTTCTGCAGCGACAAGTCAATGAGCTGTACGCCAAGATAGTTTCCCGCGACAATTTGGTTGTGGTTGATATCTCCGCCTATGTTCTCGGCAAGTTGCTGGCCCACATCCACGGGATAAACCGTGGTGGTGAGTGAATTCGTACTCAGGTCAAAGAATTCATACCCGTCGGAGGTGGCCAGCCAGACGCCTTTTTTGCCGTTGTCAGGGATGGCTCCCGTGAACACGGTGCTGTTGCCGGCCTTAAACGGCACAGGGGGGTTCGTGATCACGATATCTTTGTCGACATCCACAAGCGAAGCCGGGCACGGGAGGCCGGCAGCCGGCGGTGTGCCGGTGGCGAGGACCTCAGCATTAAGTACCGTGATGTGCTGGACCGCAATCGCGTAAACGAAAACCTGAGGGTGAGACTCGGTCCCGACGACCGGGACCACGCCGCTCACAAAATTCATCGAAAACGTGGACGTGGCGAGACACGGCCACGCCTTGGCTGCAACGTTCGTAGGGTCCGTGACGTCCAGGACGATGATGCCTTTGGTGCGCCCCGCCATGAAGATATACTGATGGCCCTCGAAGGCCAGCGTGGTGAGCGCGGCGGAACTTCCGGGCGTCAGGCCGAAAGCTTTGGGAGTCAAAGTACTGGCCTGCACACCGGATGAAACCTGCGCCGTCACCGGAGTCAAGTCGCTTGCATTGGACCCTCCGTTCTTGATGGAGCTGCAGGACCCGGCGCAGTCGTTGCCTGCGATCAAGAAGTCGATGGTGCCGGCCGTAGAATTCAAGGTGCGGTTGCCGAGTGGGATTGGGACCTTGCCCTTGCCGTCAAATACGCCATCGTCGAGGTCGTTAGAAAGCGCGGCCACAAGTTTATCGGAAGTGGCCGGGACGAGCCCTTTTCCTTGGGTCTCCAAACTGCTGATCACAAACCCGGCGCTGAAATTCGCCGGATGGGCGGCGATGTCTCCCTTGGAAAACGATGGAACGATAGTTTCCGTTGTGGCGCCCGACCCCAAACCATAAAACTGCGCGATCGTCGCGTTGCCTAGGGCGTGCGCGTTGGCAAATGTGGGCGCCGTACCCGAACCGGATAAATTCTTTTTCGTCAGCGTGGCCACAAATTCGGTGAGAGGAGTGATGGCGACGCCCGTGGTCGTCGGTCCCGAGACGGAATCGAAAAACGCGGAGAGTGAGATTGTGCCCGTTGTCACCGATCCATCAGCGGTGCTCGTGTAGGTGCCGCCAGTCGCGGTGATGATGACCGGCCCCGTGGGGGCACTGCTGAGCATCGCAGTGAAATTTCCGGAACTGTCCGTGGTGGCAGTGCCGAGCAGACCGCCGACGCTGCCGTCAGCGGGATTGGCATTCGAAACATTTACGGTGGAGTTGGCCAGCGCCCCTCCACTAAAAACGGTGCCCGAAATGGAAAGGACGACGGGCGCGGCTTTGATGGTGACCGTCGCTGATGCGCTCTTGCTGGGATCCGCGGCGCTGGTCGCCGTCACCGTCACGCCGTTCGGGTTCGGGGGGGCCGCCGGCGCCGTATAAAGGCCCGTGAAGGAGATTGAGCCTACCGTGCTATTTCCACCCACGACGCCGTTCACGGACCAGGTGACAAACGCCGGAGAGTTGGAACTCGCGGTGCCCACAAGTGTGGCGCTAAATTGCTGCGTACCCGATGCCATCACCGATATTGAATTCGGGCTTACCGCAATGCTGAAAGGAGGAGGCATGGAGGGGCTTTCGCCGCAGGAAGTCATCAACAAAACGGCGGCAACAGTCACCCCTAGCGCAGCCCATCGTGTTTGCATTGGATTTCCTCCCTAAATGAGTGGTCAGACTCTAACCTTGATGACTAACCAATGTCAAGGCAGGTTGCCGCAGGTTGCCGCAAAGGCCGGTCATGGAGAGGGAGATCCTTAGAGCAGGATAACAGCGGAGACTCAGGAGGCACGCCAACAAGCTTCGCTGCCAGGAGCCCTCGAGGAACAATTACTTTACGGCACTGGAATAGAGCGCGAGGATCTTGGGCGAGACATATTTATCCGGGGGCCGGAACTGCGCAGCGTGTTCCTTGGCGGCGCGGAAATCCTCGAGGGCAAGTTGCTTTTCGTGAACCTCTTTTTCGCCGGAAACGAAGAAGCGCGTACTGTGCGATGCCCCGCGAAAGAAATAAGCAAGGCCCTGCTTCTTGCCCCCGTTTTGCAGGTACTCAGACAGGTTTCGTTCAGTGTCGTCATACTTGCCTTCAAAATAGTCCTGCAAACCGTCACGCAACAATTGGTCGCTGGGTGCACTTCCTTGATCCGCCGGAGTTGTTTCCGGGTTGTTCTGCGGCACGACCGGAGGCGGGTTCTTGGTTTGGGGTTTGGGAGGCACGGCGTTGGCCAGTCTCGCCAGGTAGTCTTTGGCAGCCGATGCTCGAGGGCACCCCGCCGAGGCCAGTTGATTGAAGATGCCGCGCGCCTCATCAATCCGTCCTTGCTTGCTCAGGTTTACCGCTTTTTGATAGCTCTTATCCTTTTCATCCCAGGATTTAAGAATATCGGCTATCTCGACCTTGTGCTTGGGGTGTACCAGAAGGAGTTTCGCCGCTCCCTCGAACTTCGCTTTTGCCTCGTCGCACTTTCCCTGTTGCAGTAGAAGTTGCCCATCGTTATAGCGCTTGTCTTCACTCGATCGGAGATCCCCGGCGTCTCTGCAGGCATCGCTCAATTCTACTTTGAGCGGCGGGTAATCGGGTTTTTCCTTTTCAATTTGTCTAAATCGCTCGCACGCTTCGTCGGCATGCGCGGAGTTGTATAGGGCGACCGCCTGTTGAAAGCGTTGGTCGATGGTTTCCTGGGCGCGGGCGGGCCTAAGGCCGCCGAGAAGACCTGTAAAGAGGCAGAAGAGCGCTACCCCACTCCGGCCCTTAGTAATGCGTGATGAGATCGTCCACCATCTCATTGATTTTGTCCTTGGAGAAGACGCAATTCTGCTTGGTCGTGTTGCCCGTTTGAACGTTCAAATTCACCTTTTGTACTTCTGTCCCATTCTTCAACTCAATGACATAGTCTCCCGCCGGCAGCTCCAGCAGCAAGGGTGTTTCTCCGGTCTTGTCGATGGTCTTTCCTCCGGCCGTCTGAATGCTGACAATCCGCGCCTGTGGGGCCGCCGTCAGGGCAATATAGCCGGGCGCAGGCCTTCCTCCACCGGAGGAAAAGCGCCAAATCCCAATTCCGGCCAAAACCACCAACAACAAACCCACACCCGCCCAAAGAGCAATGGGCGATCCCTTCGCGGGAGTTTGAGCAGCAACTGCCGCCGGCATTTTGGCCGCCTTGGTTGGAACGGGCTCAATGGCCCGGGCCGGCCTTGGCGTCGGAGGAGCGGGCGGAGGTGGCGCCGGTTTTGAAGGCGCGACAGGAGTTTGGGCGGGTGGCGTAAGCGATTGGAGCACGGATGACGGAGCGAAGGCAACTGTCGGAGTCGGCTCATTGGCTACTTCGGCTCTTGCGGCAACCTCTGGCTTTCCCACTTCTTGGCGAAGACGCGGGGAAACCATGGGCAACGTGGAAAGACCATTGGTGGGTATATCGGCCGTACCTTCGGACGGTTCGACATGCTGAGGCTTTCCGTGTCCCGGCTTGGCAGGGCTCGGACCAGCTTTCATCGCCTCGCGCAGGCGATCTTGGGAGGACAGGAGCGAGGGCGCATCAGGGGGAGGGGGAGACAGAGCGGCGCGTGCTGCCGCTTCACGCTTGGCTCGCTCTTCCTTCTGGCGGGCCTCCTCCTGTTTCCGCTTGGCCTCTTCCAACTTGGCTCGCTCTTCCTTCTGGCGGGCCTCTTCCAGTTTCCGCTTAGCCTCCTCCAACTTGGCTCGCTCTTCCTTCTGGCGGGCCTCCTCCAACTTCCGGTTGGCCTCCTCCGAAAGCGCGTCAGCCTTCTTCGCTAGATCTGGGAAGCCTGAAGTTTTCCAATCGACCGATACGAGATGGTTTAGGGCTTCCTGGTATTGCATGCGACCAATGCTGACCTTGGCTTCATCCAGAGTCTTGCTGAGGGCGGCGGAGCGTGCTTGAGCCTGTTCCTCTGCGATGCGCTTCTGCGCGGCGAGGAGACCGCGGTCATCGGGATAATCGCGCAGAGCGGACTTAACCGCTGTCTCGGCCTGGATGAAATTGTCGGCGGCAAGCAGTTTATCCACCTGTTCGATCGCGGCGCGTATCGCCTGGGCGCGGGCCACACCCTCACGGCATTGGGCATAGACTTTCTGAAAATTCTCGTCTTTGAAGTAAGCCTTGGGCGAAGCGTCCAGTAGGGCCACTGCCTTATTCGGCTCACCTGCCTCGGCTAATTTGAGGGCGCGTTGGAGGGCTTCCTCCCGGCGCTGCTCGAATTTCATCCGATGTTCTTGGGCAGTGGCCAGTAAGGAATCAATTTCGGCGCCTTGCACCTCGCGCCGTCCGGCCTCGAGTATGCGTATCGCCTCCTCGTAGTCCTCAACCCGCAAGAAAGGTTGAGCCCGGCCGAGGACCTGGCTCACCCGTTCCTGGCGCACCTGTTCCCTTTGCTGTTCGCGCGCGAATTGAAGGAGGTCCACCAAGTCGCGCGAACGCCCCACGCGCTCCAGGGCCTGTTCGAGCGTGTCAATGGCCCCGGCAAAATTATTCTTGCGGAGCTGATCGTTGGCCTTTTGCACTGCCTCCTGGCGCATGCGTTCGAAGGTGGCCTGCTTCTGGGCGTCCTCCACGGTCTTGATGAAGGCCGCCAGGCGGGCGTCGTCCGGCACTGTCTGGAGCGCGTTTTCCAACAGCGCAATTGCCTGGGAGAATTGGTTTTTCTGCGAGAGCCCGCGAGCGGTCTGCAGTTGTTCTTCAATAAACCGCTCCCTCTTCTGCATCTCGACCAGCCGGGCAGCCTGGGTGTGCAGCTTGCGGACGCGCGATTCGTCAGGAAACTCCTCCAGGGACTTGGCGGCCAATTCCAGGGCCTGCTCCACCTGATCGTGGTTGAGCGACTCCTGGATTTGGGCCAGGCGCTCATTGAGCCGTTTCTGCTTTTCCTCTGTTTCCTGGGCGCTTTTCACCTGGCGAAACAGCGCTTCGGTGTCCAAGTTGATGGGATCGAGCTCGGCGGCTTGCTCTATTAGCCCCAGAGCCTTGGTGTAATTTCTTTCATCCAGGCAAGCGCGCGCAGACTCCGTAAGCTGCCGTACCCTGCGCTGGCGCTCCTGATCGGCCAATTCCTTGGTCACGGATTGCAATAAAAGCATGGCGGGTTGGTTATCGGAATCGAAGGTGAGAACGGAGTCCAGTTCCTTCTTGGCGGCATTCAGATCCGCGTTGTCCAGGAATTTTTCCGCCTGCTGCATGTGACGCGCAATTTTCTTTTGCCGGTCGCGCAAGTCGATGGCGTGATCTTTGTATTTCTGGGCTCCTGCGTGGGCAGGATCCACGCGCAGAATCTCGTCCAACATGGAGATCGCCTCATCGAATTGCTCGGCCTGCAAAGATTCCTTGGCCCCTCGCATCGACTGCTCAATCCTCTGACTTCGTTGGCGCGAATGGATTTGCTCTTGAACCTTGCTGAGGAGAGACTTGGCCAGGTTGTGGCTGCTATCAATTTCCAGTACTCGCTGCAACGACTCTTTGGCAACGGTGAGATTACCTTCGTCAAGCCCGCGCTGACCCTGCTGGATGTAAACTTCAACCATGTGCCGTTTGAGGTAGCTCGCGATGTCCTGCAAGGCGAAGGCGAGATCTTCAGCCGCCTGGTAGCGTTCCTCACGGTTCTTGGCCAGCGCCCGCGCAGCGATTTGTTCCAATTCCGGCGGACAGTTGGGCAGATAGGTGGCGAGAGGGGCGGGAACTTCGTTCAATATTTTATTCAGGATGACCGTGATATCCGCGCCGCGAAATGGGTTTTCGTAGGTGAGGACTTCATAAAGGACCGTACCCAAGGAAAAAATATCGGAACGGGCGTCCACGGTCTGGCCCATAACCTGCTCCGGGGACATGTACATCGGCGTGCCCATGACGCTGCCGGCGCTGGTCATGGAAGCTGAGCTGATGCGCGCGACGCCGAAGTCAACGATCTTGGCCGTGCCATCCTCCAGCACCATGATGTTGGCGGGCTTGACGTCGCGATGGACGATTCCGTGTTGATGGGCGTAATGCAAGCCCTTGCAGACTTGGATCAAAACGTCAAGTTTCTTGGTGACCGGGATATCCTGGTGGGCCTTGATGATTTTCTCCAGAGACTCCCCTTCCAGGAATTCCATGGCAATGAACGGAAGTCCATCGGCTTCATCAATGTCATAGATGGTGACAATGTTCGGATGGCGAAGCTGGCCGGCTGACTGAGCTTCGCGATAAAAGCGTTGCAGGAGTTCCGGATCGCTCGCCACGGTCGTCGACATCATCTTGAGCGCCACGGACCGCCCTAATCGCGGGTCTTCGGCCCAATACACCACGCCCATCGCTCCCCGGCCTAATTCAGACTTAATCGTATATTTGCCGATTTTGTCGGGCATAATTTGGAGATGATGTGTTCGCATGCGGGAAGAACGGAATAATTCCCGCGCAGAACCAATTCCAGTGCTGTATCCTAACACCACAACCAACTCAGTTCAATCGCGCCTTCCTCCGGGGGTGCGCCACCTCTCCTGTCCATTGTTCCTGGCAAAGTGTAGAATTCGTGGTGAGGGCTGTGCGAGGCGGGGCGGGGTGACGCGAGGCTTGGACGCGGACGCGGGACGGGGGTCAAATTCCGGAAGGGCACGCGCCCATGCAGCCGGGTGGCTGAGACAGTTAGAATCTGCGGAGCTTTTGTTTTCATGTACATAATAGGTTCGTTTTGTAAAAACAGAATGGCCGCGACATTCAGCACGTTGCCACAGGTTAAACCGGACGGGGTTCGCGCCGGTTTTCCCTCACGCCCAGCGTAGTCGGAATTGCACTGGGTGTGCCGTCCCAACTCGAAGCGAGACTGAAATTTCTCCGGATTGCTCCTCATTAAATTCCCGCTATTCATCCGAGGTTTCGAGAGGTTTTCGAATGTTAAAGGTGGCCTTCTCTCTTCGCCGTTCGTAAAGTTGCTGCGTCTTGAGTTCGATCAGCCTTTCCAGGTGTGTCTCGTAACGGATAATCCTGTCGAGGTCTTCCGTGGGGGGAAGCAGTTGCGCGTCGCTCATTTCGCCGGGCACTTGCACTTCCCGATGAAGGTACAACTGGAATTCTTTTTCAAAGTAGCTAATCTCCTCATCCAGTGCCTTCAGATAATATTGGCGTCTGTATTCCTGAGTGGCGGGCGATTGCTTGTCGAAGTCGCCCCGGCAGGTTTCGTACGCACCTACGAGGTCGATCCCCATGCACGAAGCGTCACCGCCAAAAATTACTTCAAAGGTCCGGGAATCGTCTCTGCCGAATCCGTTGCGCAAGTGGAGTTCGCGCACCGTGTCCAGGGTTTTCAAAATGTGTAAGAACTTGGCGGGACAATCGGGAGAATTCATCAATCCCTTAACTGCGGTAGCGCAATCCTCAAACGTGTTCACGTGCGCCCGCCTGGCAAGGTGGGATCTCCATTCGCGCTCGGCCTGGAGGCTTCGCCTGCGGGAGGCGAGAAAACCAGCCTCGCCCCGTTGGAGCCTGAAGAGCCTCCAATAAAGCTGCGCGATGCCCGCGACGAGCACCCGCTCGGCGCCGTCCTGCGGATTGAATGCCTGGCGCAGATCGCCGAGGTGTTTCGCGAATTCTGCCGGGTCTTCGCCGAGCGCCTGCATGTGGGCTGGGGACACTTGGGCAAAAACTCCCGCCTTGAGTGCGTTCAGGCTGGAATTCTGCTTGCCCAGTTTGGTGCGAGGGCCGCGTGACTTTCGGCCATTTGTTCGAGCGGCCAAGAGCAATTTGGGCGTAACCTTTTTTTTGACAAGGCTCATTGATTTCCTCCTGGCAATGGTCGGTGCAATTGGCGAGGTAAACTCGCCGCTACGTTGAGGGTAGGGCTCATCGATTCTTCCTCCATGCGGCAAAGCACGGGGCGAAGCCGCCTCCGAAGGCTGAGTTAAAAGCTGAAGTACCCGACCTCAGCGTCAATCTGATCCAGTCAGGTATGCGGAGTAGAGTGGTTGCCGCCTGAATACCACTGGGAGGGATAGAAATCGACGTTAGAAAGCTTGTCGAGAGCCATGCAGCGCCAGTCCCCGCCACCGCTCAACCCCCTGCTACTCCCCCCGGCGATTTGGTAGCAAAGGCACTGGCCGCGACCACGCTTGGTTCCAAGCGCGTGGGGACAAAGCACCCGGCGGTGGCCGTTGTAAGTGGCGATAATCGGGACTTTTTGCGCGATCGCTTCATAGATTGTTCCGTAATTGTCGGCGAACATGGTGTTAGAAAGTCCTCCTTCTGATTGGCTGGGGAGAGGTACAGGCCTTTAGCGGGGTAGACGCCATTCCGCCGGGCAATGCGGAGTTGTTCAGGTGATCGAACGGAATTGCGTTGAGGGCAAGCTTTCGCCGGGCATCGCTGGCGCGCTTCAAAATTTCTGCTTTGATTTTCTCTTTGGCGGCAGCCGCGAGTTGCTGGACCAGAGGATCGTCCGAGAATTCGGATAGCCGTTGGTCCACAGTTTTTTCCGTTGTCTGGATGGCAGATTGTACTTGTTCTGGCTTGGTAGGGTCGAAACGGAGTTCGCAGATCGGGCCGTTAAGTTGAGCGAAAAGCGGGTTTAGCTCCTGTAGTTGATTTTCAATTTCATCCTGTCCTTCGATTTGGAAGTCCGGCATAGCTTACTCCTCCTAATCCGGTCGGTTCGGTTTTTCACGGCCCCCTTAACTGTAATGCGTTCAGTATCTAGGATTGTTATTCCTTAACAAGTGCTAGTTGGATTCGGACTTCGCGAAACTCGGAGCGAGATTTTCCCGTAAGCGGGGGATTATGAAACTACCGGTATGGTCTTGGAATTCTTACGGGAAAACCAGAATGTGGAAACGGCGAGAGTCGTTCACTACTTTCCCGCTCTTCGAATGTCGTCCTTAAGGGGCCTGCTTTTTCCTGGGTGCTTTAAGATTAAAGATACACTTGTCTTGGGTTAGTCAGGTTCGCCGAACCACCGTGAAGTCAACAGACGATTCAAAATTGAGTCCATCTCCTTACGCTGCGGACATCCTTTGAAAGTGCGTACCTGGACTCGGACTGCTTCATACGGGTCAAGGAGGTGACAATTTAAGAATTCGTTTTCGAAACGGCCTATCCGCTCGTAGGCCGGTTTTGCCGAGACAGTGGGTTTGGAGTGCTCTCTGTAAAGGTGATAGAGGGCGTATGCGAGAGCCGGGGGACGAAAAAGCCAATAGGGTCTTACATGGTCTTCAATAATTGATCTCTTTGTGTCTGTTCGACTGGGCTCTTCACTCGTCCGGCGTTCAAACCTTGAAAGCGCCTTCACTGCGTTTTGCAGCAAATCTGAAATTGAATCGGCTTGGAGCACCGGATAGTGTGGAATGTTCATGGCACGGAGGTCTTCTTGAAAATCACTCAATCGACGCAGAATTCCACGCGTGGTGCGACTCATTCCATGGAGGCGCCGAACCGTAGATGATGGGAGGCTGAAGCGGTTCGAGGCCGCAATGTTGCGTTTCTCCAAGTTGACGATTGCACCTTGAAAGAACCACACAAGAGAGTGGAGAGGCCTTCCTTCCATTCCGCCTACAAAGAAATCATGGGAGAGACCGAGCCTCGATGCAAAAGCCTTGTCAGCGACCAGGACTCCCACAAGAAATTCTTCCCGCTGCCCGGTTTTGGGATGCTTGAGTTTTGCGAAAAAGTGATAGCGGCCATCGTCCCAGGCCTGTTCGTAGCGATTGCAGGCGTTGGTTTGTTCATCGGCGCTCATAGGGCACCTCGTTCGCCTTGTGCATCGGCCTCATATGGCTGGCCGTTTTGATTTCCGCCAAGAGGGGGGTCGTCTCACATAAGAAGGCCATCCTCCTAGTCATAGGTGCGAAGTCAGGGCACAGTGTTACGAATTAGCTCTGCCAATTGTTGCTCTCTCATGAAATCTGTAGGATGTAACTCCCACACTGCAATGAGATCTGACTCGTTATCTGGCAGGGGAACTTTTTCATAAACAGCAAGTGAATTCCAATCTACCTCTAGCAACCCGATTCCGAGCCTACTCAAAACACGAGCTTGCAGAATCTCACCTTTCGGATAGGCCAAATAAACGAATGTTGCCATGCATTTCCATAGCATGCACCTTCCTAGCGCATCGAAGAACAGCCTCTTATCCTTCTCTACTTCAATTACTGCGACTCGAGCATCATTGTTAACACCTATTAGGTCTGGAATCTTGTAAACCGCCGGAACGAGGTCGCTGACGGGTATAACCAGCTTGGTCTTTTCACCCGTAACCTGGACACTAAAGCCCTTGGCGGCCAGCCATGTTTTGATCGGCTCGTAAAGAATTACTTGCTTCATTATTGGCACCCGTGTCGGCGCTATGAATCGCAGTAGTTATAAAACGGCATCTTCTCCATCCGCCAGCCGTGGCAAAGACGAAACAATCTTCACGGTTTCGAGGCTGACGCGGATTACTTGGCCGACCAGGAGCACGATGTATTCGGGATCGTCGGGGCGGTTGGGGTCAGAGCGGATGCCGCTGTGCTTGTCCTCTGTTACCTGGTATTGGTCGATCAGCCATTCGAGCGCGCTGCGGTTGCCCAGGCGATATTCAAAGGCCTCCGGCGGAATGCCCCCAAGGGTGAGCGAGTCATTCACCTTGAGGGATTTGCGATCTTTGGACAGGCGCATCTTGTCCTCGACGCGATAGGAAAGCGGAATTGGTAGGGCCGAGCGGCGCTCGGCCTTTGGGCGGACGCCGTCCGCCCCTACAGTAGCGCCTCCCTTTAGGGCGGCACGTGCCGGGCTGAAGCCCGGCGCTACGGAAGGCGTCTCGACGAATTTCAGCGGATACGGTTCCAGCTTTTCATAATCGATGTGGAGGTCGGCCAATTCTTTCCCGGCCTCGGCAAAGGCGCGGAAGTCCTTGGCAAGAGGGATGCGGGGCAACTCGCGCTTCAAGTTCTCGGCAAATTTCTCGCGATAAGCGGGGTGATGGAGGACGCCGTAAACATAATAGAAAATATCCCACTTGGTGATCTTCTTGTCGCTGTAGTGACTGCGGAAATGCTCCAGCGCCCAGTTGGTGATATTCTCGTGACGCATCTTGCCGTCGGATTCATAGACGTAAAACGCGAAGCATTGGTGCCCATCAACCGATGCGCAAAGGTGCAAATCCGTGACGCACTTTGAAGCCAGCACGTTGACTGTGGCAGAGCGATACGCAACATCGCTTGTGCTGATGACGCAGTTGTCTGTTTGCGACCCATCGTTGGGGAAAAAGCTCCGAGAGAGTCCCGGCGAATCGTTCAACAGGTCTGCGAGGTACAAGAATCGCTTTGTAAATGGGCGGTACAGAGCGGTCCTGATGTGCGCTTCGTCAAATTCTGCGTACTTTCCCCGCTGGACGTCTTTCTTCAGGTCGCGGCTCCATTTCAACTTCGAATAGTCGAAGAACTGGTCTAGAGTTTGACCTTTTGCTGCGTTGGCGGTGCGTTTGTATCGGTCGACTTCGGCGTTGTAGTTCTCACAAAACGCTAGGACCCGGTCCGCCAATTCTGCGCGGTCGTATCCGTAAGCTACTTCATCGCGGGCAGTGGAAGCACCTGGAGAGTATGTCTTGAAAATATTCTCAGGATCCACTACCGCCGAGCGTCCCTGCTTCGTTGCAATAGGGACAAAATCATCAAACTCTTTTGCGCCTGTGAAGAGCCATCTATTCGGCGGAAGTGTTTCCCAATCGACTCCACTTACTTTAACTTTGGCCATTAACCAGCCAAGTTTCTCCTCCTTACGCCAAGTCTCCGGTACGCGAAAGTAGTGAAGGCGGTGGTCACTTGCTTTGGTCCGGCGAACAGCCACGGTTACCCCAACACCCACTTGTATTCCAAAGACGTTGTGGGTTGTTCCGCTCAGCTTTGGATTCCTTCGAACGTTGCCATGAAGGTTCACGTGGTAGATGTCTGTATAGTCCTTAAGCATGTGCTTTTGCATCCCATCAAAGGCCTGCTGATCCACAAAGCTATTATTAGAAACGAAGCAAACGATTCCGTCTCGCCCTTGCAGGCGATCCACTGCCCAACGAAAAAACTTCACGTAGGGGTCGTAGAGTTTGGTCTTGAGTGTTGCCTTCGAGTCCTTTCCGTAGGTCTCCCTGATTCTTGAGTCAATCTCTTTATACTGACGATTCTTGTTGTTGTCGTTTTCGTTTTGTTGCCCCATGTTATAAGGCGGGTTTCCGATTACCACCGTGATTGGTGCTCTCCTCTGTCGCTCGACCCGTTCGGCATTTTTCTCGGTAACGTAGAGGTGCGGCTGGCTGGATTCGGTCAGATCAAGCGTATCAACAAAGCACAGGCCCTCGAAAGCCTCGTACTTCCCGGTGATCTCGAAATAGGCGTGCTCGATGTTCAGGGCGGCAATGTAATAGGGCAATAGCATCACTTCATTGGCAAAGAGCTGTTCGCGGTACATGCGTGGCAAGTCGCGCTTCGAGATGCGGCGCAAGAGGTTGACGATGAAGTTTCCCGTGCCGGTGCACGGGTCAATGATGTAAACGTCCGAGCTCGACAGGCTTTTGCCAAATTCCTTTTCCAACACTTCTGCAACGCTGGCGCACATGAAGTCTACAATAGGCTGCGGCGTGTAAACAATGCCGTGGGTGTCTGCCACCTTCACGGAATAGCCCTGGAAGAACCGCTCATAAACGCTATTCAAGAAATGTTGCTTCTCGCTGAAGTCGGTGAGGAGGTGGGCCGCCGACTCGATGGCGAGATAGAAGCGGTCCAGCTTCTTCAAATATTCCTGTTTGCTGAAGCTTTGGCTCACCAGCGCGTCAATCACGCGCTCCACTTCCTGGGCGATGGCGTTGCGCTTGGTGAACTCCGGGTTATCGAAGATGGTGCGGATCAGCCGCTCGGTGAGCAGGTGCTGCACCAGCATCTCATCCACGGCCTCCTGCCGGATGTTGGGATTCAAGGCCGTCTGGCAGAGCGCGAAGAATTGGGCAAAAGCTTCAATGAAGCGGGGATTATCCTTGTGCGCCTCGCGAATCTTGTCCGCCAGGCCGCGCGCCAGTTCCGGCACGCGCTCCTGGAATTCCTCCACGGCCTCCTCAAAACCTTCGATGTCCGGCTCGGCGTAGCCATAGAACTGGTTCAGCAGCCGGGCAAGCTCCTTGGGATCGCCCAAGGGAACTCGCAGGACCTCCTGCTTGTTTTGGTACAGGACGCCGGTCTGCGTGTCTTCAAAGATGGTGTTCGACAGGCGGTAGCCTCGGGCAATCTTGCGGCGGATTTCGGTGTTCAGGTCGTCCTTGGTGTCCTTGGCTTCCCAGTAGCCGCGCGGCAGGCTGTTCGAATCCCGCAAGGTGCCATCCGGGCGCATAAGGCTGCCACCCGATTTCTCTGAGAGCTCGGGAACCAACGTCCAACCCTTCACCTTCGCGGTTTCTTGGAGAAGAAACTCAAATGCGGAGCGTGTACTCATTTCATTATCGACGTCTTGTTTTCGTAACGCTTCCAGAGTCTCGTAATACTTGCGAACCGAGCGATGCGTGGGAGAAATGAGGCCGCGGCTGGTCATAATGCTGCGGGCAATATTAGCACTTTCGCGTTTTTCGTGGAGGGAAGTTCAAGTTGCAGGCCATTTTTGCTTACCCAGGACTGCAAGATGTTCTGAGTGCGTAAATTCACCTTCGACGCGCCGGGGCTCGTTCGTGGCGGTGACTCCGGGGGCCAGGGACTCGATTAGGTCCTTGAGTGCCGGGCGGTGGGTGTGCTCGGTAGAATTCCCGGCTTGCAAGTCGCGTTCTATCTGTCGGCGGTATGTGTCAATCGGGCTTGCGGTCATCGGTCTTCTTCTCGAAACGGTTGGAGGCCCCGCGGAAGATAGTTACCACAAGTAAAACTGAGGGGCAATACTTATCTGGCTGGCCGCGGGGAGCAGTGGTTCCGGTGGAAGGCGGGGAAGCATAAAACCAAGGTCGTACCCTGTTTGGCGAGCGATGTTTTCGGGTCTGTCCAAAGGTCCGGCTTTACCCAACCTTTCCTGAGATTGGGCACCGCCCTGGCGAGAAATGCATTCGCGACATTTAACGGGATCGGTGAATCCGCGCGCATATTGATCACGAACTCTACCAAGTGACGCCCGTTGACGTTCATCCATCCTCTTAGACCTTCCCTCACAGTGTGCCACTCCTTGCATAGCACGGTATAATTGACCCGTCCAGAGTGATCTTTTATCGTACCCTTGGGTTGAGAGGCAAAGATGGTAAAACGAATCACAATTACGTTTCACAAATGTATTCATAATTCCCAGGAGTTTGGCAGTGACGATGAGTCTATGGTGTCTCGCCTGTACTTCTCACTTGAAGCCAACGGGAGGGTGTACAAAGACCTTTATGTCAACCTCAAACAGACAGTTGGGTTCGCCTACACCGAGAGAAATATCGAGGTCGGGCCACCCATTGTCTACCGCGGAGCATTTAACCAGGAAGCTTTCAGGGAAGCAGCAAGGCAGTACTACCTTGTGTGGGTTGGACCAAATGCTAGGGGAACACGAGTTGCAGGCGGAGGGCAACCTCCTGCTTATAACAATACATTCGTTGGCGACAAATCGGTAGAAATCCTATTGCCCTAGCACTTTTCATTCCACGCCATTTTCAGGCGGTGTCCTAAATCTGTGTTGCTAAAAGGCAAGGATAGGAGTGCCCAAAAACCAATTGGTTAGAGATGTATAATCTGTCGGCATGCAAGCCCCAAAAATTAGGCACTAATATACTTGGCCGACTGCGCCAAAGGTTAATCTTAATCTCAACGGGAACCATTAATCGAAGGAAATATTTCGAGAATACTTTTATAGTCACTGCAATCCTCGTCTCTGCAATTGTGAGCATCGCATCTTGCGTACTTTGGCTCAACGGTGGACTCGGAAGGATTCTTGACTTTCCCCGTTGCGCCAATAAGCGAATCGCAGAACTCTGTGAGGTGCGGCTTAGTATTCGGGAAAATGTCTCGGTAGACGATCCAGCCCCAAAAAAAAGTTATTTCCGAAACCTTGTACTCATGAGTGCCGGGCGTCGTAACGCTGAGTTCAGGAAAAATTTGGCTTTGTGGTATCCGGATTCCTCCCATTTTTTGCACTTCGCCTTGGCCAATTACGGGGCCAGTCATAAGAGGATTTATGCCACGGAATGCCTTTTCGTCTGGTTCATGGGGGAGCTTTTTATTTTCGAACTGCCCCCCAATAATATTAGCTGGGGTTGCTCCCAGATTTTTCCAAATGACGGAGAGGGTCCATATTGTTTCCCCCTTTGGTTCGCCAGCACGAATAATTTTACTTTCGATTCCGTTGTATGCAACGAATGCGCGTTGCACAGATTCCAGCGCAGCCCTGGAATCCATGGCTTGATCTCTAGAAATATTGGCGATATCGCGGGTCAAATATCCTTGGTAACCAGCCACCAAGACGTAGATGAGAATCAACCCGGACGATACTTTTGCCCAAAACAACTGCTTCTTATTGTGGGCTGTATTATTGCTTTGAGCGGATTTATATTCTTGTTTAAGGTCCTCGACGAGGTCTATCTGAACCCCGGGTTCAACGTAAACGTGGCGATTGGTGGATTCTTTGCCGCCGCCATCTTGGTGTGGTTTGGGGGGATGATTATTTTGTATATGCTTTGGCTTGTGTTTTGACATTCGCAAACTTATGGAAACAAGCAAAACGGTGATGCAAGGTTCCCGAAAGGGAAGGCCCTAGCGGGGCCGTGCAGTACCCCGTCGGGAGTTGTTACGGGGGTTCAATGTGAACATCAATACTGCCGTCCCTGTGGTGTTTCACCGTTGCCACGGAACCACAAGGGACGATTAATGTTAGAGGCATTAATCCTCCATCCGTCGCCCCTCTGCGGCATTACGGAGCGCCACTTGGCGGGCTGCGGATGGAGGAATTTTACCACCTTGCTGTGCCCACGCTGATAAATTTTTGGTGCTGGTTCAGCTTAAACGGTGAGTGGCGTTTGTTACAGTGATTGCAGATTGGTTGATGTTCGGGATTTAGATGGCAAGGTAAAGGTAGGCCACATAAAACCAGACGTTCCATGTTCCCCACACATTCTCAAGAATATCCAAGATGGTATTATGGCTTCCGAACTTACACCGCAAAAAGTCCAAAATTTCTATAGAACATTGAAAAAACCAAACTGAGTCAGTGCCAGCGGCATGGTAGGCTTGACTTGCGGAAGGTTTGGAGATAGCGTCGAAGGCAACTGAAAGCCGTACCGTGGAATGGCGGGCAGCGGAAACCCTTGACTACCTACCTGCCCGTCGGGGCTTCTGGTGTAACCGGCATCCTCCCATCGGAAGCCCCTCCTTCCCCTCAAGCTATCAACACAGATTTAGGACACCGCCCATTTTCAACACCAGTACCGGGGGCGTGACGGTAGTGGTACAGTTTGAATTGGGACTCTTAAACGGAAGTATGTACTTTACGCAACCCAGGAAATTGATGGAGAATATTGGAAGCGCTTCTAAGCCACTCAGGGACGTCTATTTTCGGCCAGCGCTCTTTAGGCTTCTTTTTCCGTAAGACTTCTTAGCGGCATCCGCCCAAGGGCCGAGGATCTTCAGGATCTCTGGCTTTAACCTAAGGTCCGCCCGTTTCTTGGACGGCCTCTTTTTCTTTGTCGCCATTCTCAATTCGCGCTATACATCAATCGCTTTCCTTCGGCTGATTTAACCGCTGCGATGGTTCGCGACAAGATTTTATCAGAAGGGAATAAGAATGTGATAGATTATTGCCCAACAGGGCACTCAATTTTGGCTGGAGGGTCAACAGTCAATGCCAAAAAAACGTTGGAGTATTGGGGCATTCCATGCGGTTACAGTGAGGCGCCGATTCCCTCGGCCAAGAAGTTGAATCCGAGATTGCATTCGCGCCAGGAGATGGCCTAAAGTGCTTCACTCTGAGGGCCGCCAGTTTCCACTAAACGGGGGACAAAGTTCAGCTTTGGACTTGACAGAGAGCAGCCACTCGGGCAGACAATTCAGGCAGAAGGTGATTGCCAGTCTTCGTCGACTATCTTTTGGGCCGAAGTGTGCCAGCCGACTCAGCTTGCGGGCATCCTACATTGCGCTCGTTCTGGTCTCCCTGTTGTTGCGAACGGTTGTGTGTCGCGCCCAGTCCGCCGCACAGATCCTCGACCGCGAAGCAATTCTGAACCAAGTGCACGTGTACGCGCAGGCACACCGTCTGGATGAGGCTCTTCAAATAATTCTGCCACTCGTCAAACAGAACCCACGCGACTTTGAAGCTCGGAACTGGGTGGCTCGGCTGCAGGGTTGGAAGGGACATTTCAAGGACTCAGAGGAACTGTACAGGAAGGTGCTTGCCGACCATCCGCGCGACCCGGAGGCCGAATTGGGTCTCGCGGACGTACTCTCATGGCAGAAGGAGTTTGAGCCAGCTTTGGACATTTTGAGGGAGCTCGACAAACAGCAGCCGAACGACCCGGAAGTTCTCATCCGCCTCGGCCGCCTATCGATGTGGCAGCATCAGAGGTCCGATTCCATCCGATACTTCAAACGGGTGTTGCAGACTGATCCCAACAACACGGAAGCACGCGACGCAATGAGAAATATGGAACGCGAGGAACCCTTCCGGCTGGAAACGGGATACTTATTCGAAGGGTACGATTTCACGAGAAATACCAACGGAAGCTTCGTGCAGCTCGTATATCGGGATTATGATCGCAAGACCCTTCTTGGAGGCTTCCAGTACCAAAACAAATTTGGAGAAAATGATACTCTATTTACCCTGGGTGCCACGTATCGCGTTTTGCACCGCACGTATCTCAGAGGCGAAATGACTGTGGGTCCCCGCAGCCAAGCGGTCGTCCCTAATCAGGATTACACGGTGGAATTGACGCAAGGTCTTCCTCATGGAGTTGCAATCGGGGGAGCCTTTCGTTACATGAATTTTGCCACCGCGGACGTCCAAGTCCCCACAGGGATTTTAGACTGGGACGTCAAACCCACGCTCCACCTTGTTCTTCGCTACACACCTGCCGGAACATTTTTCAGGGGCGTGCCAGGAAGAGCGTGGAACCAGGGGGGCTGGGTCAGGTCCGTCTGGGACGCAAACCGCAGGTTCAGCCCCTATCTGCTGTTCGCCACGGGAGCGGAAAGCTTTGAGGGAGCCGTGTCGTCTGAACAGTTGGGCAGGTTTATTGCGCACACTTATGGCGCAGGAATGGAGATTCATTTGTCGCTCAAGCAAGGCCTGCGCTTGGGATACTTTTATCAGAAACGCACCTCGGGTCGCAAAGAGCAATCCGTTGGTGCTTCCTATTATTTCAGCTTCTAAGGAATTGCGCAGAATCGGCGAGCCGCGCGACATCTAAAAATGCAACCACACCCGGAAGGGCGCAAACAGCTTGTTGAGATCGAACGCCGGAGTTGGCATCTCTGGATCATTAGCCTAACCATTATAGCCGGCCTGAGTTTTGGCATCACCCTGCTGCTCTTCCCGGTGCTCCAAGGCTACGCAGTACATCTGGAGGCAGAGCACAAAGGCCTGCCGCAACTCGTCATCGGCTTGGCCGTGCTCGTGACTCTGAGCGGGATCTATGTCGTTATGAAACAACGGGAACTGAATGCCCTCCGCAATTTCATCATCGCCTCATACATCGCAGCAACTGCCTCCAAAGATCAGTATCCTCATGATGCATTGACGGGCGCGCTGGACCGCTCCGCACTTCCCGACCTTCTGACCAACGAGAGGGGGCGAGCGGATCGGGTTGGCGAACCCTTTTGTGTGGTAATTCTGGATGTCAAGAACTTTCGAAGGATCAATGAGAGTCAGGGAAATCTGGTTGGCGACCTAATTCTCAAGGAACTCGCTCTTCTGCTCGGGCGAACGGCACGTCAGAATGACTGGGTTTTGCGTTACGGCCCTGATGAATTCCTGTGCCTGCTTGGAGGTAGTCGTATCGAGGGAGGCGAGGTGTTTCTCCGCAGGGTAGAGAAGGGATTCGGGCATATTGCGCGACTGCGAGGGATTACTCTGATAGCTGGATTCTCAGAATACCGAACTGGCACAAATGCCGAAGCCGTGGTTGCTGACGCCGAGAGAAGTCTCCAGCGCAAAAGCCAAGCCACTCTGCCAGCGACAACACCTCCTTCCTCCACCTAGCTATCCTCAGAATTCCACGGCGCGTTGCGGCTCGGGGCGGTCACTTGCCGATTCGAGTCGCAAACCCCGTACGCTCCGATACCCGCCAAACGACTTTACCGAATAACACATTCCAGGTCGCCTGAAGGCGCCAAATGAGATATAGCTGGCGATAACCGAAATTCTCGATTAATGAGAAGGCCAGCAATAAGAGCGCGTCTCGCGGAAATGTATAACGCGGGAAGTAAGTTTGGTCTAGGAAGATAGCTATCAGGGAGAAAAACGCGCCCACGAAAAACGCCAGCAACAAATACAGGATAAACGCTGTTTGATTCAACCATCCCATGAAATAAAGCGCGGGAAGGAGTACTAAACCGAGGAGTTCAATGAAAGGTCCACCCGCCTCGTACAACACCAAATGGGGAAGCGAGACCAATCCCACCACGGCATATCGTGGGTTAAAGAGCAGAGTCTTATTGAGACGAATTGTTTGCAGCAGTCCCTCATGCCAGCGTTTCCGTTGGCCGCTGAGGGACTTGTAGTTGGACGGCATCTCAGTCCAGCAGACAGCGTCCGGAGCGAGCAGTATGCGCCAATCGAGGCCCTTTTCGCGGGCGAAACGGTGAAGCTTGAGAGTCAGTTCAAGGTCCTCCGTCACCGTCTTCGTTCCGAAGCCACCAACCATCACACACGCTGCCTTCTGAAAAAGCCCGAACGCCCCGGGCACAACGAGCAGGCCATTCACGAGGCTCCAGCCAGTCCGCCCCGCCAAGAAGCTTCGCAAATATTCGATCACCTGAATAATCACCCAGAAATTTAACAGCAGTTGGGGCCGTCGAATTCGCCCCGCATCGACGATGGAACCGTTGATCCCCCGAACCACGCCACCTACGGCGACTACCCGCTCGCGATCTTCAAGGATGAGGCGCAAAGCGTTCGTGAGCGCCTCGGGTTCAAATAACGTATCCCCATCCATGGCCATGAAATACGGGTTCTGAGAAAAGTTGATACCGGCATTCATCGAATCGGATTTGCCGCCGTTTTCTTTGTCAACCACCACCACACGGGGGTCAATCCTACTAACATAGAAACCACGGATCGGCTTCGTGGGCAGTTCCCCACTCGGGCGGACCTCGGACTTCCGAAGTGAAAAGGAGCGAATCAGCTCATCGAGCGTCCCGTCTCTGCTGCCATCATTCACAACTACCACTTCCAGTCTCTTGTAGGTCAATGAAAGCAGCGAATGGACGCTTTGGACAATTACCCGTTCCTCGTTATATGCGGGAACTACCAATGTGACAGGCGGGACTAGATTGCCCAATCCTTCCAGGGCGTCAAAATCGATCGGCGGGGTCCGGTTTGTTCTCTTGCATTTCCTGCAATACGCTGCCGAGAGGAAAATTAGAACAACGCTCGCCGTTAAATACAAGACGAAATAAAAGAAAATCGCGGACTCCAGCACCCAAACGGTCCAATCAATACCCGTCCTGAATTCCAGGAGAATCATGCTCAAGCAGAACCTGCCTCAGAAGGAAGGCCGCCCGCGATGCGAGCACCTTCTCGTAGAATTGCCTCGGCCACCCTCCGGTCGCATCTGGAGTCTTTGGCCAGCGCCAATAGTCGATTCCGACCCAAGTCATCGGCAGTCTCAAGCAACAGACGCGAGAGGTCCAAACGAGCTTCGATATTAGGGTGGACGAGGACAAGATTCTCCAGGGCGGAGGTTAAGCCGGCGCCAATCAGAGCTTTCAGGGACTTTTCTCCGTCCGCGCGGCGTGTCACGTCTTGCCCGGAAAGGTCGTCGACCACAGCTTCCAGAAACCCGGCGCGTTCCCACTCGGAAACCAAGCTATTAAAGCCCAGCAATGAGACCTCAGTAATAGCTTTGACGAGGACTTCACTGTGCATGCCCTTTATTTGACGCAGAGCGGACGCAGCACGATAGCGAACTTCGCGTACATTATCGAAAAGGGCGGCAAGAGCAATCGGTTCCCCGGCTGGCGCCTGCAATTTCCCGAGGGCATCGAGGGCGCGAACTCGCACAAACCATGATTCGTCGTTCGCTAAGAAGATAAGGGCCTCGACGGAGTCGGGTTCGGAAATCCTTGCGAGAGCCCTCGCTACCTTTGCGCGAACCTCCGGGTCGGGGTCACGCCTAGTCCCCATCAGAGCTGAAAGCACTGTATTATCCGCTACCTCTGAGAGCGCCCACGCGCCTAAGATTCGCGGGCGTGAGTCGACCGAGTGGAGAAGGGGCACCAACTTCTTCGGCTCCTTAGAGGCGCACGCTGCGAGAGATCCCACGAGGGTGACATCGGGAACCAACGACTGTCCTTTATGAACGAACTCGATCAGGGTCGGTATGGCGAGAGGGGACTTTAGCCGGCCAAGGCTCAGCACGCAGGCTACCACAACCTCTGGGCAAGGGTCGCATATCGATTTTGCAATCGCCTCGATGCCCCGCGGGTCATGAAAATAACCCAAAACCTTCACCGCGTGAACCCGTTCAAGGGTTTTCCCAGAGCGAAGCCTTCGAATCAAGGCTGGATATATGGCGCTCCCTGTGACAATACGTTCAAAATCTGCGGCCGCTTGTCGTTCCAAGAAATTACGCTGCGTGGCAAGAACTTCCTCAATAATCTTGCGGTCATCGCGGCTAGAGGAAGTCCATAGCTCTTCGAGGCTTCTACCATCCAAAGGGGGAACGATGAGGTTCGCAAAAGAAAGGCGCCGGGCTTCCCTGGCGAGGTTACGTGCGTGCCGAATTTGCATCAAGAAGAAAATGCCAACCGCAAAAGTGACGGTACATAGACCTAAAACAACCAGTATGTTGAGTAGGACCTGGAGCGGAGCTTCAGATGTCATCGGCATTTCAGCGATTCTAGCAAACATTCGGAAGTTTCAACTCTGTTATCTTAAATCAACATTGCAAATGGATTGAATTCCAGTCCACGGTCAACGGCGCGGGAAGGCGAAGTCTAGAGCAAGAAATGGGAAGAACAGTTGGTGCCAAAACCCCAGATTACGCGCAAAGTAAAGGCTGTCAAGTTTCAAGTGGATTTCAAGTGGATTTGGGATTGGAAAGGTAAATCGCATGCCCCCTGTGCAGTTAAAGTGTATGAGTCGGAAGAAGAAGGAAGAGGTCGCTGCCTTGGTGGGGGGGGACCAAGGCAGCGCGGCGCGGGTAAAATCGACTGCCCATTTGTCCGTCCGATACCTACTACGACTGCATCCGTGAAATGAAGAACCCTTTTAACCATCGTCTGGGTCTTTCGAGTACGCCCGTCTGCACGGGTTGAAGGCTGGGGCCCGCTTATTCTACACCACTCGCCGCACCGTCCGCGGTGGGTGCGCCGACGTGGAGTGTGGCGGCGGATGAATCCGGCACAGGGGGCCAGAGATTCAATGAGGGCCTTCAGCGCGGTCCGGCGAGTGCGCTCGGTTGCATTCCCGGCCTGCGCCTGGCGTTCTATCTGTCGGCGGTATGCGTCAATCGGATTTGCGGTCATCGGCCTTCTTGTCGGAATGTTTAGAGGCGATTCGACAAGATAGTTACCACAAGTAAAACTGAGGGGCAATACTTATCTGGAAAGGGCAAGAAAATAGTAGACGGTAGACTGTAGACGGTAGACGGGAGGAAGAAAGCGAAGCGCCTGGAGTGCAAAAGTGCGATTGGGAATGACCTGGTGATACATAAGGTTTTATAACTCAGCACGCCATTGTACAGTTCGAGAATTTAATATTTCGGAGTAGTCGTAGCTATTGTAAATTGCCCCATAGTTGGGTACTCTTCGCCTCGCACACTCCGCCTGGTCCGTCTAACGGTTCCTGGACCGTTTCTCCATCTCGACGGACCTTACAGAAGGGCTGGACACAACCTAACCGATGAATCCTGCTGTTGGAACAGACAGCGTTCTCGCCAAAGTCAGCCGCCAACTGGCGGCCATTGAGAAGCGGGACTTTGAACTCTTTTTGATTGTTGTGGGCACTGGCATCCTGGTCGGCGCCGGGCTCATTGCCCTTACATTCCCCTCTGCCATCATGAAAGAGGGAAACGTTCACATGGAGATCACTGTCTCCAGGGAGCTGTTCCTTGGCTTGGTTGCTTTGCTGATCCTGTTCAACACCTACGTGATCTCCCGCCGGATGGATTTGAGGCGAACTCGTGAAATGGTGATTTCCGGGACGCTGCAGAACGAGCTGATCCGGCTCCAATCCTTCACTGACCCGCTAACGGAAGTTTACAATCGCCGGTCACTAGATGAGATGGCGGCGAGTTTTATGAGCCGGGCCCGGCGCTTGGACAAGCCCGTGTGCTTTATGGTGATCGATGCTGACCGCTTCAAGGACGTCAACACCAAGTTTGGACATTTGACCGGGGATTTTGTCCTGGCCGAGATTGCCGCTCTGCTAAAGGGAGCCTTACGCGGGACTGATGCCGTTATCCGCTTCGGTGGCGACGAATTTCTGGTCATTTTGGCGGACACGTCCCTTAAAGCGGGCGCGGATGTGGTGACCGACCGCATCGCCAAGGACATAAGTGAGTGGAATAAGGCCGGACACCTGGAGGGGTATCAGATGGCGCTCAGCCTAGGCGTGGCGGAATGGTCCGTGGGCAAAACCCTCGATCAGATTCTCACCGAGGCTGACCAGAAGATGTACTCCACAAAAGACAACTTGAAGCGCGACTCCAACTAAGCTTGCAATCATCCAAGCCCGCCGAGGGGGGGCCGTTCGCGTTCCCGCGTTGACCGGGGCTTCGATCATCCATCCGAAAGATGAGAAATTAGAAGCCCCAGCCATCAAGCCTCAAAGGCAGAAATAAAGCTAATTCCATGGGCAAACTGTGTTATAAGTTAACGCGTGGCGAAGTTCGATTCTTTTCTCGTGCACTTCACCATGTTTCCTCCACGGGGCTTCTGGCGGTTCATTGAGCGATGACGCCAGGAGCCCCAGCCTTAATCCTTAATTTGCAGTAGTGTCCTGGTTTGGTTTTATTTCCCATTGCGCTGGCTTTGCGTCGGCGCCAGACTTGGGCCATGCCAAAGAAGTCCCAGAGGAAATCAGACAAAGCCCTGATCGCCCAGGTCAAAAACAATGTGAACAGGCCGGTTCTCACGAAGTCGGTCAGGAGAGCCTTAGGGAAGCAGAAGGAAGACATGAATCATGTCGCATTTAGGATTGTTCAAGAGGCGACACCGAACAAGTAGACAATCCCATTCCTGCCCTGCGGTGGCTCAAAAGCCGGGGAGCGCGATGCATCTAAGATGCTCTGTGGAGAAATTATCGCATGACCGCAAAGCGAACCACTCGAAAAGATATTCTTGAATTAAAACGAATGATAGCCGCACTCAAAAATTCCTACAGAAGCATTCTGCGAATAGAGCTGGGGCCGCTTCAGAAGCGATTGGCGAAATTGGAGGCTCAGCTAGCCCGCATGCGCCAATAGATGAAGAGGACAGCTTTTGAAATCATGGATGCAGTCTTTCAGACCTAGATACAGCCGCACTCGCTGTTGGGAGCAGGTCTCAATTGAGATACCATTGAGCTTCCGTCATCCAGAACAAACCTCCCGGTGGCAGGGAATCGCGGGCGATGACTGCGGGCCGACGGCAAAGATTGGGCGGCGACAAGGTCTCTCCAATGATGGCACCACCGCCCTATCAATTGCTAGCTTGGGCACGCCCTCATTGTTTTCTTTCCGCCCCGTGACCATATTAAGGAAGAATTTTCCCCTTCATGTGTGACGCACGTCACAGACGCGATCTCGCGCGTTCGCTAGGCTTTTCCTGTTTGTAGGGTTGAAACAGTTCAAACAGAAAGTTTGAACAGAAAATGAGCATAACGGTTTCCCCGGTAATGGAAAAGTTCATCGATTGTTGGGGAGAATTGGGCGCGCGATGGGGCGTCAATCGAACCGTTGCCCAGGTGCACGCGTTGTTTTATCTAAGTGCGGCGCCGCTCAATGCCGAAGAAATTGCTGCTGCGCTGGGAGTGGCCCGATCAAACGCGAGCACGAGCCTGCGGGAACTCGAAAGCTGGGGATTAATCAGAGCGGCCCATGTGCGGGGCGACCGGCGGCAACATTTCGAGGCCGTCAAGGATGTCTGGGAGATGTTCCGCATCATTCTGGATGAGCGGAAGCGGCGCGAAATTGACCCCACGGTTGAGGTCTTGAGGGAGTGCCTCCGGCAAGCGCAAGAGGCGGGGCCGGATGAGCAATATACCAAGCGGCGTTTGAGGGAGGCTTTGGATCTCATTGAGCTGATGACGCCCCTGTACAACGAACTTCGTCGATTACCCAGCGGTCCGGTCCAAAGCCTTATGAAGCTCAGGAACAAAGTCCGGACGCTAGTGCGCGAGACCACCGGGACCTGAGGGAATTTTTTTGGCTCGGTGTTTCTGTATATACTGTACGGTCAGTGCTGTCGTTCAGGAGGCTAAGGCGTAAATCCTGGATACGATGAACTGGTTGATACAGCGAGAGTTATATATTTAAGTTGATGCAACGCTGTGGTAAATTCCGATGCGCAATCTTGAACAGACAGTCCCCACTCGAGTCCGTCGTCCCATAAGTAGTGCGGGGCTGTCTTCTCTGAAGGGCGAATATGTCGAGGAACACCGTACGGCGTGCGCTCCTCGACCCCTACAAGTTCGTCTCCTCCCCAATCCAATCGGAGGGTCTCCCGTGAAATTGAAAAATAAGCTCAGATCGATTCTTGTGGCTTTTGGACTGATGGCCGTGGCCATGCTTGGTGGTGCCAGCCTGGCGGCCGCCGGCGCGCCCTCGGAAACCAAGCCGACCGCCACCGCCCAAGTTTCCAAAGGCGACGCTTCGGACTACGTCGGGTCGGAAGTTTGCCTGACCTGTCACCAGGATCAGGACCGCCGGTTCAAGAATACGATCATGGGGAAGATTTTCGCCCATCCCCGGACTGACTTAGAAAAGCTTGGATGCGAATCCTGTCACGGGCCCGGCAAAGCTCACGTCGCAGCGGGCGGCGGCAAGGACACCATCCCCCTCCGCTTCGGCAAGGATTCCGTCAACTCCAATGAAGAGAAAAACGCCGCCTGCCTGGCCTGCCATACCAAGGGCAACCGCATGTTCTGGAAGGCCAGCCCGCACGAATCGCGAGGGATGGCCTGCGTGGATTGCCATCAGGTGAAGCAGGAGTTGCACGTCTTGCTCTCGTCCGACACCCGCTTCAACGCTCCGCTGAGTGACAACAGGGGTGTCAAGAAGTCGCAGCCGGAGCTCTGTCTCCAGTGTCATCAGATGCGCCGCGCACAGTTGCAGCGCTCCTCCCACATGCCGTATCGCGAAGGCAAGGTGACCTGCACGAGCTGTCACAACCCGCACGGCACTCCCAACCCGAAGCAACTGATTCAAAGCACGGTCAACGAGAACTGCCTCACCTGTCATACCGAGCGTCGTGGTCCTTTCCTGTGGGAGCACCCGCCGGTGATGGAAAACTGCGCCAATTGCCATGAGGCGCACGGCACCAACAACCCGCAGTTGCTGAAGGTGCGCATGCCTCGCGTTTGTGATAGCTGCCACGTCACGAGCCGCCACCCAACAACCCCGACCCTGCTCAACGCCGTTCGGGATTTCAACCGCGGATGCACAAACTGCCATTCCGCGATCCACGGATCGAACAGTCCGTCCGGGAACATGTTCCTGCGCTAGCTAAGGAGAGAGCCATGAAACTGACAAGACCACCTGCCACACTTTTACTCCTGGTTTTCCTGCTCGTCCCGGCCCTTCTGTTCAGCCAGGAATCACCCGCGCAACCGGAACCGCCCGATCAGCATGGCAGCGTGGAGTTTGGAGTCCGGGGGGTCTGGGGCGATGTGTATGGGCGCCCGGATCTTCCGTTTAAACCTGACGTGATCACTTCAAAATTCAACGAATACGGCGACCGCAGGAATGGCTTTGTCGTTCGCAGGTTCTCCATGAATTCGGACGACATCCTGGGCTCGAACAAGTATCTCAACCTCCAGTCGCAGAGCACCTTTTACAAGAATCAGAGTTATCTGGTCACCTTCGGCCAATACGGTAAATTCAAGGTCCAGTTCCGCTACGACGAGATACCGCACATTTATACCAATACGGCGCGCACGCTTTACACGCAATCCAGCGCGGGCGTATTTTCCCTGCCGCCTGCGCTGAGGACCACTCTTCAGAATCAATCGTTAAGCGCAAACAAGCCCGCAACGAACTTGCCGTATTTCATGGTTAGTCAGGTGTTGTGTGGGATTGCGATACCTCCGGCCAATCAGCCACCGTTCTGTAGCGAGCAATTCATTACTCCGTCGATCTTGCGCAAGGCCGGAACCTTAATGGTGGGCTATTACGTCACCCCGGATTGGAATATTTTCGGCTCGTTCTCACGGGAGAATGAGGTCGGCAGCAGGCCGATTGGGGAAATCCTTAACTCCAGCCCGAGCGCGAGTGCTACCGCCGGCGCTGGCGCCGAGCTGCCGGAACCCATCGACTACTTTAACAACACAGTGAAGGTGGGCACCGAGTATGGGAAGAAGGACTGGGGCGTGCAACTCGGGTATCTGGGATCGTTCTTCGAAGACAATATTGGTCGTTTAGTATTTGACAACCCGTTCCGCGCCACCGCCGAGAACGCAAGCAACCCGCTGACCGGGCGTGTGGACTTGTACCCCAATAACCACGCGCAATACTTGAACTTTGCGGGTGCCTTCGACATGAGCAAATACCTGCGCCTCATGGCCAGCATCAACCCCGGCTGGTTGAGCCAAAACGACCTCTTCATACCCTACACCTCCAACGGCGCGATCAATACGTGCGGCGATGGCACACAGGCCTGTTCATCGCTTGCGGTACTGCCGGCTCCGAGCCTGGACGGCAGCAAGCAAACTCTGGCGATGAATTACACACTCGTTACCTTACCCTGGAAGAAAATCCAGGTGAAGGCGGCCTACCGCCACTACGACTATAACAACAACACGCGACAGCACGAATTCACGCCCGCGCAGGGTGACGTGGGTGTCCCCGACGTGACTGTCCTCACGGAAAACAAACCCTTCGGCTACAACAAGAAAAACCTCGAACTGACCGGCAACTGGTTCTTCGGCAAGCGGAACTCTATAAAGGCCGGCTACGAAGGTGAATTCTTCGACCGTTCGTATCGGGACGTGGCGCACTCGGTCGAGCACTCGTTCATCTCTGCTGCCGACCTGAGCCCACACAGGGACCTGCTCTTCCGGCTTGCCTACCGCCACTCGGACCGGAGCCCCGATAGTTACCAGGACCGGGAAGCCGTCGACCCCACCACGGAGGATCCGGTGGCGTGCACCTCCACCACCACCGTGTTCACTGCCGAGCAACGTTGTCATCGCAGGTTCGATGAGGCTGCCAGGGTGCTGGATCGAGCCGATGCGTCGGTGGAGTACGATGTGGAGAAGTTCAGCTTCGACGCGGGCTTCCAAACGATCCAATCCAGCAGCAACCGGCCCGGTGGCACCAATAGCCCCACAGCACTTAACTTCCTCACAGGCGCCGCAGCGACCACTAGGCCGTACTACCTTTACGGGGCACTGAAAGATCTCTCGTACATCTACACTTTCGATGGGACATACACCCTTTCGCCGGCAGTGTCACTGTTTGCCGAATATACGCACGAGAGGTACTACAAAAGAATGATCTCGCGTAACCGCTCGCCCCTTTCGGGTACGCAGACAATTCTGACTTGCGCGGGCTGCGACACGGCCAATAATGACTGGGAAAGTACCTACCACGACATATTTGACACTTATGCCGGGGGCGTAGATCTCTTCCTTGGGAAGAAGGTTTACTTGACGTCTTATTACTCCCTGTCAGCAGGTAAGGACAATGTCTTTTCGAGTGCGCTGGGCGATCCGAGCATCACTACCGGGGCCAACAAGTTCGTCCTTACCGGAACCAGCGCGGCTCAGAACTACCCGGAGGCGACCACCCGAAGTCACGAACTCGGATTCGTCTTCAAGTACACGCTCACGAAGAACATCATGCCGAAGATCGAGTACCGTTACCAGCAGTATGACAATCGGGACTACCAGACTTCGGCGATGACTCCGTACATGGGTTGCATCGGAACGACCGCGGCACCGGTTACGGGCTGTCCCAGTGCGACTGCCAACGTTGGAATACCGCAGCCGAGCTCCTTCTATCCGGGCTTTGTCGTCGGCGATCCCTCGGCGGCCAGGTATCTCTTCATGGGCGTGGATCAGCCTTCGTACCATGTCCACGTTTTGACGGCTACGGTCGAAATCCACTTTTAGACTGTTGGTCTCCGGCATAGGGGATCGACCATCCCCTCCCGGGATTGCTCGTTAGACCCGATCGGTTCTCGCAGCTTTATGGTGAATCTGTTAAAATTGTCGCTCGTATATTCTTTCTAGATTCGGCAGTCCGAGGGATATCGTTCATGACGCAGTCAACGTCAACTCGTCAGACCAGGAGGTTGTAACCGATGAAACGCTCAAACGGAGGAACAAGCCGGCAAGTGGTCGGTTGGTCGGTCGGATTGGGGGTGGCCGGATTTATTTTACTGTCAACTTTTTCGATCGCGGGCCAGCCACCGGCCGGCGGCGGAGAGGCCACATACAAGGCTAAGTGCGCCATGTGCCATTGGGCGGACGGAGGCGGAGACACCGCCATGGGCAAGAAGATGAAAATACGCGACCTGCGCTCCGCCGATGTACAAAAGCAAACCGACGCCCAACTTGCTGAGATCATCGCCAAGGGAAAATCTCCAATGCAAGGATATGACAAGACGTTGGACAAGGCGAAAATCGACGATCTGGTGGCCTACCTTCGGGAGCTTGGCAAGAAAAAATAGGTCGGCCGGAATTTCAAAGTGAATACCCAATTCCCGGGCAGGAATAGCCTCGATCGCCCATCGTCGTTTGAATTGTGACCGGGGCTGGCTTTTTTGTCGAAGCGCCGAAGACCTTTCGGCAATGATGCGCCCGTCGTAAGCCCACTATGAATATCCCCGAAGACGCCCGTGCTGCCAGCCCCCCAGTGGCGCGCCGCTGGGTGAATTTGCTTCTGGGCAGCGGTGTGCTGGCTTCTTTGGCCTCCTTTCTCTACCCTGCCCTGCGCTACATTATCCCGCCTTCCGTCCCCGAATCCACCAGCCGATCCGTGGTGGCGGCAAAGATTAATGAGCTGAAGCGCAACGCCGCAAAGATTTTCCAGTTTGGGTCCAAGCCCGCCATTCTGATTCGAACCGCGGACGATCAATACAAGGCCCTGTCCGCCGTGTGCACTCATTTGAGCTGCACTGTGCAATATCGAGAAGACTTGCACCAGGTTTGGTGCGCGTGCCACAACGGGCTTTATGACCTGGAGGGGCGCAACATTAGTGGCCCTCCACCGCGCCCGCTTGAAGTTTTTGATGTCCACGTGCAGGGCGAGGACGTGATTGCCGCCCGCAAAACATAACCATGGCCAGCCCCCTCATTCGGATCACCCAGTGGCTCGATGACCGCTTTGGAGCGGCGAGCTTCCAGGAGTTTCTCCGCCACAAAACCATCCCCCTGCATCGCCACACGGTTTGGTACTACTTCGGGGGCATGACTCTGTTCTTGTTTGTGATCCAGGTGCTTACCGGGATTCTTCTCCTACTTTATTACCGCCCGACTCCCAATGACGCTTTCGAAAGCGTGCAGTACGTCATGACACAGGTTCGTTTTGGATGGCTGATCCGGTCGGTACACAGTTGGTCGGCCAACTTGATGATTTTCACCGCCTCCGTGCACATGTTCAGCGTCTATTTTCTGAAAGCTTACCGCAAGCCCCGCGAATTGACCTGGGTGACAGGAATGCTGCTCCTCTTTATCGTGTTGGGTTTTGGATTCACCGGCTATCTCCTTCCCTGGAACACCCTGGCGTTTTTTGCCACCAAGGTTGGAACGCAAATGGGCGGATCAGTTCCAGTGGTAGGAAAATGGCTGCTGGCATTCCTGCGGGGCGGCGATGAAGTGACGGGCGCCACACTCACGCGGTTTTTCGGCTTTCACGTCGCTGTGTTGCCCGGGCTGGCTACCACGATGCTGGCTGCTCATCTTCTGCTCGTGCAACGCCTGGGTATGAGCGTCCCACCCAGCGTCGAGAAGCGCATCACGGAAGGCCGGGAAACCGCCAAGCTGATGCCTTTTTTTCCCAACTTTCTCCTGCGCGACATGATCGGATGGTACGCAGCCCTTGGGGTGCTGGGTGCGCTGGCCGCCATCTTTCCCTGGGAACTGGGCACCAAGGCTGATCCTTTTGCCTCTGCACCCGCAGGGATTCGCCCGGAATGGTATTTCCTTTTTATGTTCCAAACGCTCAAGCTCCTGCCCTCCAAGGTGCTTTTTCTGGATGGCGAGTTCGCCGGAATCCTGGGATTCTCGCTTGCGGGTTTGGTTTGGGTGGCGGTGCCGTTCATCGATCGACAGGTGGGATTCAGCCGCATCACACGCGTCTTTACGGGGCTTGGCATTTTCGCACTCGGCTACATCATCATGATGTCTGCATTGGTCTTCAAGTAGCTCGAATCGTTGCGGCGGCGTTAGTGGTTCACGAAACAGGAAAGGCATGAAGAGAATTCTCAGCAGCTCGGTGATTCTAATGTTGGCGCTGGCGTCGTCCGGCTGGGCCGAGACGAAAGATTCCTGTGTCACATGCCACTCCGCACTCGACGGACCTCTGGCCCAGCTCCCCAAGGATTTTGCGTCCGACGTTCACCACGAGGCCGGACTGAGTTGCTCGGACTGCCACGGCGGAAATCCCAACGACGACTCAATGGATGCGATGAGTGCGGCCAAGGGATTTCGCGGCGCGCCGCCCAAGTCCAAGCTGCCTGAATTCTGCGGGCGCTGCCATTCCGACGGCAATTACATGCGCCGCTTCAATCCCAAATTGCGCACCGACCAACTGACCCAATATTTGACCAGTGTGCACGGCAAACGGCTCAAATCAGGCGACGCGAAAGTGGCGGCTTGTGTGGATTGCCACGGAGTCCACAACATCCTTGCCGTTTCCGATTCGCGCGCGCCCGTCTATCCCACCAACGTTGCCCACACCTGCGCGCGTTGCCACGCCGATTCTCACTTGATGGCAGACTATAAGATTCCCGCCGACCAGGTGGCCCGCTACGAGAAAAGCGTGCATGCCAAAGCCCTTGCCGACGGAGACGCCTCGGCGCCCACCTGCACCACCTGCCACGGAAACCACGGCGCCTCGCCGCCGGGCGTGACCTCAGTGGCGAATGTCTGTGGGACGTGCCACGTCTTTTTTGTGCAAATGTTCCAAAAGAGCCCGCACGGCGCCGTTTTCGAAAAGATGGGGCTCCCCGGCTGCGTCCAATGTCATTCGAATCACGAAATCGTGAATCCCTCCGACGACTGGGTGGGAACAGGATCCAAGTCAGTCTGCATCACGTGCCACGCTGAAGGCGACGCGGGCTACGCCGCGGCGCAAAAGATTTCCGATGACTTGGCCAAAGTCAATAAATCCCAGCAACGGGCTGAAGACATTCTCTCCACCGCCGAACGCTCCGGCATGGAGGTCTCCAGTGCCCGACTGGAGCTGAGCCACTCGAATGAAGCGATCATCAAAGCGCGGGTCGCCGTCCACACGCTGGACCCCGCGGAGGTTGGAAAATTGACCAGTTCCGGCGCGGAGGTTTCCGCGAAGGCTTACGAAGCGGGGGTGGCCGCCTTGCACGAGCGTGATTTGCGCCGCAAAGGCCTGGGCCTCTCACTCATCTTCATCGCACTGGCCATCGGGGGGTTATACTTGAAGATTCGCGAGATTGAGTCTCGACCCAAATTATAGGCCCTCGGCGCCTGGCCACGCTTTTATTGGGATACATTGGTATCCAACAATGATTGAACCTTGTTTGGAAGGAGAAATTAACCGTAGGTCGTTTTTATTCAAGAAGGAGGAAAAATGAAAACACTCAGAGTCATTTTCGCTCTGCTGATTGCAGGGCTGACACTCTCCACCACTCTCTTGTTCGGAAAAATGGAATACTCCAAGACCGAGAAGAAGCCCTGCACCTTTTGCCACGTTGACGTCAAGAAAACGCCCAAAGAACTCAATGACGTGGGAAAGTGCTATGCCAAGAACAAGCACTCTCTCAAAGGCTGCGAAGAGAAAGCAAAAAGTGATAAATGACGACGGCGTGTGATGACCCTCCGCACACCGAAGCATCGATAGAATGACATCCTCCGGGATGGAATTCCACCCGGCAGCCTTACGATGAGCGCACGACATCTAGCATTATCAGTCTGCGTTGTGACGTTGGTTTGCGCCGTGTCCATCAAGGCGCAAGACACCAGCGAGCCCGTCTGCGCTTCCTGTCACAATGTGGGGGAAAAACTCAAGAAATCAGCTCACGCGTCTGTCCCCTGCGTCACCTGCCATGTGAAGCATGAGGACTATCCGCACCCCGCCAATATCCCCAAACCCGCCTGCGCCTCCTGCCACGCGAAAGTGGTGAAGGACTACACCCAAGGTGTGCACGGCCAGGCAGCGCAACAAGGGAATGCCGCGGCTCCCGATTGTGCTGCCTGCCACGGCACCGCTCATGATTTGGTCCGGGCGACATCCGCGGAGTTTCACAAAAGCGTGCCGAACACTTGCGGTATGTGCCACGCGGAAATTGCCGCGGAGTATGGCGCCAGCGTCCACGGGCAGGCAGTGGCGCGAGGACTGGTGGAAGCTCCAGTATGCACCACCTGCCATGGGGAACATGCGATCCTGAAGCCTCAGAACGCAGCCTCCACTGTCTCTCCGCGCAATATTCCCGGAACGTGCGCGCAGTGCCACGCCAATGTTCGATTGTCGGGGCGCTTCGGCCTCCCCCCCGACCGCGTGCTGAGCTTTCAGGCGTCCTTCCACGGCATGGCCTTGAAGTCGGGCAACGAAACGGTGGCCAACTGCGCAAGTTGCCACGGCGTCCACAACATCTTCCCTTCATCAGACGCGCGGTCAACCATCAACCAAAAGAATCTGCCAGCCACTTGCGGGAAATGCCACCTGGGAGCGGGCTCGCGCTTCGCGCTGGGGCCGATTCATGAGTCGCCCGGTGTTGCCGAGCCCAAGGCGGTTGGTTGGGCTCGCGCCTTTTATTTGGTCACTATCCCGCTTTTCGTCGGGTTGATGTTCCTGCACAATTTAGGCGACTGGGTACGCAAGCTGGCTCGGCACCACTCATCGCGCCAACGACGGGCTCGCTACGCTCCCCCACTTGTCCCTCTGGATGACACAGCGCCCGGCGAGTTCCGGATGTTCAAGTTCGAACGCTTCGAACATTTTCTCCTAATCATATCCTTTGCCGTTCTCACGTGGACTGGATTTGCCCTGAAATATCCCGATGGCTGGTGGGCGCGCACGCTACTGACTTGGGAAGCAGGCTGGCAGCTACGAGGGACCATTCACCGAGTGGCGGCGGTGTTGTTCATGGTGGTCGCGGCGATGCACGTTATTTCGCTGGTAGCCAGCGGCGAATTGCGGCGACACTGGAAGGAGCTTTGGCCTCGCATCGGCGATGCGCGCGAAGCCCTGGAAAACTTCACCTACAATTTGAGCCTGCGCCGCGAGCGGCCGCGCCTCTCCAACCACGGCTACGTTGAGAAAGCGGAATACTGGGCGGTGGTGTGGGGCGCCGTAGTGATGATCTTAACGGGCTTGATGCTTTGGGCCAACAGGCTTACCCTGAAATGGCTGCCCAAGAGTTTTTCCGATCTGGCGACTGCCGTGCACTTTTATGAGGCGGTGCTCGCCGGACTGGCCATTGTGGTTTGGCACTTTTATTCTGTGATCTTTGATCCTAATGTGTACCCGATGGAAACAGCCTGGCTTACCGGCCGCAGCGTGAAGCACAAGAAACAGGAGCCAGCCGAAACGGAAGGGGCGGGCACGCCTTCACCTGCCGTGGCGGGAGAACCGGTTGCGGTTGGGCAGGATGAGCCGGAAAAAACGAATCTGAAAGAGGACAAAACAGAAAAGACAACTCATGATCCTCCAAGAGACTAGGCTGTTCAGGTGGTTGTCCCCGCTCGTTCATCTCTCCAGCAACTGGCTAAGCCGCATCGGCGTGGTATTGGTTACGGCGGCAGGTGTTTTTTGGATCTGGCTGCTGCCCACCATCATTCGCGGTGACATTCGGCATCCATACCTTGGGTTGTTGACCTTCATGGCCTTGCCCGCCGTCTTCTTTACCGGGCTCATCCTGATCCCGGCCGGGATCATTCTGCGCCGTCGCCGCGAGCATCACCGGGGCCTGTTCCCCGCTTCGTTTCCGCCTCTCGACCTCCAGAACGTCGAGTTGCGCCGCCTGCTGACTTTTGTGGGCGTCATCACGGCGGTCAATGTGATGATCGGCGGCCAGCTCACCTACAGCGGCATGAATTATGTGGACTCGGTCACCTTTTGCGGGCAGACCTGCCACACCGTCATGCAGCCCGAGTTCACCGCCTACCAGGGTTCACCGCACTCGCGCGTCGAATGTGTGCAGTGCCACATTGGGCCGGGCGCTTCGTGGTTCGTGCGCAGCAAGCTTTCCGGCACCTATCAAGTCTACGCGGTGGCGTTCAACAAATACCCCAGGCCGATTCCTACGCCGGTCCACAGCCTGCGCCCGGCCCGCGAAACTTGCGAGCAGTGCCACTGGCCACAGAAATTGGTGGGTGATCGCTTGAAGATTATTCCCAAATACGCTGAGGACGAGAAAAACAGCCTGACCCAGACCGTCCTCCTGCTTCACATTGGCGGGGGAGTAGCCGAACCCGGCATCCATAGCGCCCATCTGGGAACCGGAATCACCATTCGCTACGGCTCTGACGAGAGCCGGCAAAACATTCACTGGGTCGATTACCAAAACACCAGGACCGGCAAGAATTTCCTCTTCCTCGATCCTGACACCAAAGCCGCGGCCTCCAATCCTGCGGCGGGCCGGGTGATGGATTGCGTGGATTGCCACAACCGCCCAACTCACATCTACCATTTGCCCGACCGCGCCATGGACCAGGCTTTGGCCGCCGGAGAAATATCCACCGCCCTTCCTTTCATTAAGAAGCGAGGGCTTGAAATTCTTAAGCAGCAATACGCCACCCAGCAAGAGGCGGACACAAAACTTCCGGCCGCTTTGGCGCAGTATTACCGGCAGAATTATCCGGATGTTTACTCGCGGCATGGTGCGGAGGTGTCGCAAGCGGGCATAGCACTGGCGGGCATTTTCAACCGCAACGTTTTCCCGGAGATGAAGGTTAACTGGGGAACTTACCCCAACAATATCGGTCACACCGATTTCCCCGGGTGTTTCCGCTGCCACGACGGGTCGCACGCGACTGCCGATGCCGCCCAAAATATTCCGCAGGACTGCTCAACCTGCCACAACTTGCTCGCCGCCGACGAGGCCAATCCCAAAATCCTGAGCGACCTGGGCCTTGCGCCGGAGACTCCGGAACCGGCGAAGAAATAATGCTTGGGTCGTGGGGCATTTTGTTCTTGTAGCGCCGGGCTTTAGCCCGGCATCTGCCGCCATGGAAAGTGGCCGAATATCGAAATCGGCAAACATCCGTTTCCCTTGCATTTCCTGCCCTTCTCGTTCTATACTGTGCGTTCGATGACCAGCCGCTACGCCAACTCGTTTACGTATTCCTTTTGGGGCCTTGCTCCAAAGGGCTGAGGTGGTGCTGGTCTGAAGTAAAAAAAGTTTGGCAAGCCAGCCCACTTGAAAAGGTGGGCTTTTTATTTTCAAGGGAGCAGAAGAGCCATGATCATTTCTATGCGGCCACATTCTACGAAGGAAGAAATCGAGCACGTCTGCGACCGGATTCGCGACTTCGGCTACAAGGTCCACACCATCGTGGGCGAGGAGCGATGTGTGATCGGCGCAGTCGGGATCGGCGACGTCACCGCGTGCCTGGAATCCCTGCAAGCCATCCCCACGGTGGAAAGCGCGGTGCGCATTTCCGCCCCCTACAAATTCGTGAGCCGGGAATTCAAGAAAGAGCGCAGCCAGATCCGCGTGGACGGCACAGTGATTGGCGGCGAGGAATTTGTGGTGATGGCCGGCCCGTGCTCCGTGGAGAACGAAAAGCAGATCATGGAGACCGCGGAAGCAGTGGCCGCGGCAGGCGCCAAGATCCTTCGCGGCGGAGCCTTCAAGCCTCGCACCTCGCCATATGATTTTCAGGGGCTCGAACTCGAAGGGCTCAAACTGCTGGCCAAGGCGCGCGAGGCGACAGGGCTCGCCATCATTACGGAAGTGATGAGCGACCGCGACGTCGACATGGTGGCGGAATACGCTGACATCATGCAGGTGGGTGCGCGGAACATGCAGAACTTCGCCCTACTCAAGACCCTGGGCAAATGCGGGCGCGCCGTGCTGCTGAAGCGTGGAATGAGTTCGACCCTCAACGAATTGCTGATGTCCGCGGAATATATCACCGCGCACGGAAATCCCAATGTGATCCTGTGCGAGCGTGGCATTCGCACGTTTGAGACGGCCACGCGCAACACGTGCGACATCGCCAGCATCCCGGTGCTCAATGAACTTACCCACCTGCCCGTGGTGCTCGACCCCAGCCACGCCACCGGCAAGCGCAGCCTGGTGCCCGCGTTGTCGCGCGCTGCGGTCGCCATCGGCGCTGACGGCCTGCTCGTGGAAGTGCATCCCGCTCCAGAAAAAGCCCTCAGTGACGGCGCGCAGTCTCTCGACTTCCCGCAGTTTCGCGCCATGATGGACAGCCTGCGCCCTTATCTGGAGTTGCGCCACCCAGCAGCGGCCGTGAAGTAAGGTAGGATTGTGCAATTGATTTCAGTCGGTGAGGCAAGTATTGAGACTTAGAGAAATCATTTAGCGGTGACCTCCGATTCCGAAGTCGCCGCCTTAGCTGGTAAATCCATTCACAGCTTTGCCTCGCTTAACAATTAGGTGGTGAGGCGTTTAAACGCTTACAAATCGATCCGCTGCAATCCTTCGATCAAATCGAAATGCCGGTCACGGCTCAATAAAGGAAGGGAAGGTTGCCGGCACAAGGCCGCGACCCATGCGTCGTTACTTGGAATCGGCGTACCAGCCACTTTGAGTTGCCCGCGCAATTCAGCATACGACAGCGCGGTTTCCTCATCGATTTCGAGAACACGGGAGATAGAAACCATTTCCTCCAACCAGCGCTTATATTCACGCTTGTGCCTCGACTGGGCGATTCCAAACCAATACTCACCCAAAACGATCACCGGGATGGCGATGTGACGGGCGTTCGCAAAGGTTTTCGCTGCGCTTAGTTCCCCCTCGGCAATTGCGGAGAGCGCATTGGTATCGAGAATCAAGCCCATTCCTCAGGTTCGATTTTCTCAAACTCACGTTCAATCAAGCCGCTTATTCGGACCGTCTCTTTCCGCAAATGGCGCAGCTTTCCCGCCAGGGCCATCCTGGCTTTCGGTCCCGCCGGAGATTTCACGTCGAGTTTCTCTGCCACAGCCTCACTCACGAATTGCCGTAGCGGGATTCTGCTTTCGGCAGCCTTAGCCTTGGCGCGGCGAAAAATGGCATCCGGAATCTCCAAAGTCACTCTCATTCCTTGATGCTCCCATTCTTGTGCAAAGAGGTCAAGGCAGGCAATGCAAGGATGCGATACCACGAAACCACAAAGACACCAAGAAATACGCCGTCCGGGAATAATCATTTCTTGGTGTCTTTGCGTCTTGGTGGTAAAAACGTCCTGGGCTGAAACTGTCGTAACAGGGACAACTGGAATGCACCTTTTGAAAAAGCTCGGATGGGCAGTCATCGCGCTGGTCGGCGCGTTGTCACTGGGCATGATTGCCACGGTGCGAGGCGAGCCGTTGAACGCGGTGTGGCTGGTGGCCGCGGCGGCATGTGTTTATGCTCTCGCCTACCGGTTTTACAGCCGCTTTATTGCCCTGCGCGTTCTGGAATTGAACGACCAGCGCGCGACTCCCGCCGAGCGTCTTGAAGACGGTCGCGATTTCGTTCCCACCAACAAGTGGGTGGTGTTCGGCCACCACTTTGCTGCCATTGCCGGGCCCGGTCCTCTGGTCGGTCCGATTCTCGCCGCGCAATTCGGCTATCTCCCAGGCACCCTTTGGATCGTCATCGGCGGCGTCCTGGGAGGATGCGTTCAGGACTTTGTCACGCTCTTCTTTTCCATTCGCCGCAATGGCAAATCACTGGGCCAGATGGCGCGCGAAGAAATCAGCGAGTTGGGCGGCTGGACGACACTCTTCGGAGTGATCCTGATTCTGGTAATCCTGATTGCCGTGGTCGCCCTAGTGGTCGTGAACGCACTCAAGGCGAGCCCGTGGGGATTGTTCACCATTGCCGCGACTATTGTGGTTGCGCTCCTGCTGGGCGTTTACTTGAGATTCCTGCGGCCCGGTCGTGTGATGGAAGCCTCCGTCATTGGGTTCGTGCTCGTGTTGGCGGCCGTGATTGCCGGCCGCTATGTTTCCGAATCGGCGACACTCGCCCCCTACTTCACTTACAGCGCCAAGACACTCGCCTGGATGATCATCATTTACGGATTCGCGTCCTCCGTGCTGCCCGTGTGGTTGCTACTCGCACCGCGCGATTACTTGGCGACATTCATCAAGATTGGCACTATTCTGATTCTCGCCCTGGGGATTCTCGCCGCGCATCCCGCCATGCTTCTGCCGCCCATCACGCGTTTCGCGGATGGGACGGGGCCAATTTTTGCCGGCAAGATTTTCCCATTTTGTTTTATCACCATCGCGTGCGGAGCTATCTCCGGATTTCATTCCCTGATTGCCAGCGGCACCACGCCCAAACTGCTGCGCAAAGAAACCCAGGCACGCATGGTGGGTTACGGCGCCATGATGGTGGAATCCTTTGTCGCCATCATGGCCATGGTGGCCGCCACAGTGCTGCCGCCCGGAGTTTATTTCGCTGTGAACAGTCCCGCCGGCATCGTGGGCGATCTGCCTGCGCAGGCCGTCTCCACAATCTCGGGCTGGGGATTCCCCGTGACCACCGCCACCATGACAGACCTCGCCAATCGTGTCGGCGAACTCACGCTATTCAACCGTACCGGCGGTGCGCCCTCGTTGGCGGTGGGCATGGCGCACATATTTTCCCGTACTCTGGGTATGGGCGGCCTGGAAGCGATCTGGTATCACTTCGCCATCATGTTTGAGGCGCTTTTCATCCTCACCGTGCTGGACGCCGGCACGCGCGTGGGGCGCTTCTTGATGCACGATGTGCTCGGGCATATTTGGAAACCCTTGGGGCGCACCAACTGGTATCCCGGCGTTTTGCTCACCAGCCTGCTGATTGTGAGCGCGTGGGGATATTTCCTGATCCAGGGCGTGGTGGACCCGCTGGGCGGAATCAACAGCCTGTGGCCGCTGTTCGGAATTTCCAACCAGCTCTTGGCCACCATCGCGCTTTGTGTCGCCACCACCATCCTGATCAAGATGGAGAAAAAGCGTTTTGTCTGGGTGACCCTCGCACCGCTCAGTTGGCTGGTGTGCGTCACCATGACGGCGAGCTACCAGAAAATCTGGGACGCCAACCCGCGCATTGGTTTCCTCGCCCATGCGCAAACTCTGATGGAGCGACTCGCCGCGGGCACCATCCCCGCCGCAAAAATCGCGGATACCCAGCGGCTGATTTTCAACGACCGCCTGGACGCCGTGGTTTCCGGCGTGTTCGCAATCCTGGTGCTGGTGATTTTGATGGAGTCCGGCCGCCACTGGTGGCTCTACGTGTTCGGCCGGAAGGAAGTTGTTTTGCGCGAGGCGCCCATGGAGGCGTCACGGCTGACAGCGTGAAACGGCAGAAATTGGAAAATGGAAAATGGCTCGAAAAAGCAATCTTGACCACTGACGACGGACAACTGACATTCGATGAGAGGTACAATGGTCCAAATACGAAAACTGATGCGAATGGCTTGGCAATTCCTCCGCGAGGCGAGCGGTGAAAATGATTACGCACGATACCGACTCTTCGCGCTCCGCCAAGGCCACCCGCCGATGACGCCCGAGGTATATTATCTCTCCCAACTCCAGCAGAAGTATTCCCGCCCCAACCGCTGCTGTTGAAACCTGGGAAGAGCCTAGCCCTTTTCCACGCGGCGGTAATGCGATAGAGTCACTCCCGCCTTAATTCATGACTCAATTCGGGAGGTCACCATGAAGCTTTTCATCTTTCTCTTGCTTGCCTCTCTTAGCGTCCCGGTTTTTGGCCAACAAGGGACGGCCCCCGAAATACCCTTTGACTCGGTTGCAGATTTTCTCAAACTTCCCACAGACCTCTACCTCGGCGAAGTGCCCGGTGTGGCACTTAATTCCAAGGGGCACATTTACATTTACACGCGCAGCGGCGAAACGCGCCTCTTGGAATTTGACGCCTCGGGAGAGTTCTTGCGCGAGATCGGCAAAGGGCTCTACGCGTTCAGCGGCCGTTCCTTCGCCCACGTAGTGCGGGTGGACGCGCACGACAACATTTGTTGCGTCGACGAAGGCTCGAACATGGTGATCGAATTTAACCCTGCCGGACGCGTGATACTGCTTCTGGGCCGCAAGCCCGAGCCCGACGAAGGCCGCGCGCCGCCCACCCCCGCCGCCCCACCGCAGAGTGGCGCAATGGCAGGAGGCGCAGGCTCGAGTAGCACCGGGCCTTACGGCCTGATCACCTTCAACCGGCCCACCGACGTCGCCTGGGACGCCGCGGGCAACATTTTCGTCAGCGACGGCTACGGCAACTCGCGCACCGTCAAGTTCGCGCCCGACGGATCTTTCGTGAAGGAATGGGGCACCAAGGGCTCGGAGCCGGGACAATTCCGCACGCCCCACTCCATCGCCGTGGACGCCAAGGGGCAGGTTTACGTGGCCGACCGGGGAAACCGGCGCATCCAGGTTTTCGATAACGACGGCACCTACCTGAAGGAATTCTCCAACGTCGGCGCTCCATGGGCCATCTGCATTACGCCCGGGCCTCAACAGTATCTCTACAGTTCCGACGCCGCGCCGGGCCGTATTTACAAGCTTGATTTGAATGGCAACTTGCTGGGTGAATTCGGCTCGTTCGGCCACGCGCTGAAACAATTTGGGTGGGTGCATGAGATGGATTGCAGCCAGAGCGACAAAAATGTGCTCTACGTCGGTGAACTCTTGAACTGGCGGATGCAGAAACTGATTTTGCATCCCGCGTCCAAGAAATAAAAAGGGCCTTGCCCAAAGAAGCCCCCTTCAAAAACAGTCAAAGAAGAGAGGGTGAAGCTAATCTCCGTGCTGGCCGGCGACGTAACTTCAGAGTCGGCCGGTGTTGCCTGCTGGGCGCAAGAAACTTCTACGGACTTGTGAGGGGGAATTGCTGTAAAATCCGTCGCACGGCGGCTGGGGCAAGTGACCAAACTCTGGTTCCCCCGCGGCTCGCATCAAATTGGAGGCGAACACATGAAGAGAACTCTGAAGAGGGCGCTGGTTCTTGCAGTTTTTTGCCTTGGCCTGAGCATATTGGCTCTCGGAAAAGACAAACCAGGGCCGGTCACGGGAGCGTGGGTTTGCGTGGCCCACGGCGCCCAGCAGGGAGACATCAGCTACACATACAATCTGGTGCAGATCGGGGAAAAGGTCTCGGGGAACTTCGCCGAGAATTCCGATTCCGGCCAGAAGGCGGACATTAAGGACGGCTCGTACAAAGACAAGAAGTTGAATATGGAATTTGACGCATATGGAGGCACAGTCACCATCACAGGGACGATGCCCAAAAAGGGCGCGATGAACGGTAACTGGACGCACTCGGGCGGCGGCGAAGGGACTTGGGAGTGCACGAAGGGAGCGGCCAAGGCGGCTGGCAAATAGTGTAAACGCCTTGAAGTTGGAAACATACGCTGCTAACTTCACAGACATATTAGCTCCGCGTTCGGCCACTCCTGGTATTCGCAATCGCCGGCAGAGTGGCAGGCGCGATTTAGCGATGAAAAGTTGGCGAGGCACGAGTCACTCCAAATTTAAGGGAGGGGCGATGCGAATCCGTGCTGGAATAATTCCCGTCCTGCTCACCTCCGTCTTGTGCCTCGGTGCGACAGCGAACGGCCAGAAATACACTTACAAGTCCCACATCGAGCACCCCATCGTGCATTACAAGATGTCGGCGCGGCTGGACCCGGAAACGAAAACCGTGAAGGGTCACTACACGCTCACATGGTGGAATCACACCAGCGACTCAATTCCCGACCTATATTTCCACCTCTATCTCAACGCCTTCAAAAATCTGGACAGCACTTTCATGCGCGAGAGCGAAGAGCGGGGCCGTGGTGGCGAGGAGGAGAGTGATGTCAAGGGACCGGACCGGTGGGGCTGGGTGGATGTGGACAAGATCCAAATTGCCGGGGGCGCGGACTTGACCGCCCTGCAAACCTTTGTTCATCCCGATGATGAAAATGCCGCCGACCAGACAGTGATGCGCATCGCACTTCCTCAGCCCATTCCACCCCAAGGCTCGATTAAGCTGGCCGTTGATTTCACCTCAAAGCTTCCTCACGCCGTGGCTCGCAACGGATTCGAGGGTGACTACTTCCTTATGGTGCAGTGGTTTCCCAAAATCGGGGTTTATGAGGGTGCGGGTGAGCGCGGCCGCACAACGGCCGGTTGGAATTGCCACCAGTACCATGCCAACACTGAGTTCTACGCCGACTATGGGACGTACGATGTCGATGTCACGGCGCCCTCGAATTATGTGGTGGGCTCCACAGGTGTCCGCCGCTCCGAACAGAAAAACTCGGACGGCACCACCACCTATAACTATTTTCAGGAGGATGTTCACGATTTCGGATGGACAGCGTGCCCGGAATTCGTAAAAGTGACGCGGCCATTTGTCTGGCGCGACCAGGTGACGCCGGCCGAGTTAGCCACCTGGAGTCGAATTTTGAATCTTCCCGAGGATCAAATCGCGCTGCGCGACATCAGCGTGACATTTCTCCTTCGCCCCACCCACACCAACGTGGCCAACCGTTATTTCCGCTCCATTTTCAATGGCCTCAAATATTTCGGCCTGTGGTACGGACAGTATCCCTACGACACGATGACAGTGGTTGACGTGCCGCGCAATTCGGCCACCTGCTGCATGGAATACCCCACGTTCATCACCGTGGGCACCAGTTTCTGGCCTGGCGAGCATGGGTTGAGCCCGGAGGGCGTCACCGTCCACGAATTCGGCCATCAATTCTGGTACGGCCTGGTGGGCAATAACGAGTTTGAAGAGGCCTGGCTGGACGAGGGCTTCAACACTTACTCCACGGGAAAAGTGCTGGAGGCGGCCTACGGCGCAGGCTGCAATTACGAACGATTTCTGAGCATGCCGGTGGCCGCCACCCCTTGGCTCAGCGTGGATCTACCGTCATTTCCCTTCGCCAAATTGGGCAGCATCCCAGTGGGTTCTTACTTTTCCTGCCTGCCCGAGCCCGAGCGCACCAGCGGCCGGGGCTATTTCCTCGACCACGCCAAGATTGACAACCTGGTTCGAAATGGCTGGCAGTATATGAACGGGTCGAGCTATGGAGTGAACTCGTACACGCGAGTGGGGCTCACCCTGCGAATGCTGGAGAGCTACCTGGGCACGGAGACGATGGCGCGCGTGATGCGCACCTACCACCAGCGCTGGCGCTACCGGCACCCTGCCACGCCTGACTTTATCGCCGTGGTCAACGAAGTCTCGGGCCGGAATATGGATTGGTTCTTCCAACAGTTCTTTTACGGCTCAAACCTCGCGGATTACGCGGTAGCCGAAATTCATTCGGACCCCATCGAGGGCAAGGTGGGGCTCTACGGCGGGCCGGGAAAGAAACAGGAATTCAGCGAAGCGGATGCCGGCGCTGCTTCTCACGCGAGCGTCGATAAGCGCTACCGCTCGACAGTGCTTGTGCGGCGGTTGGGTGAGGCTGTCGCGCCCGTGGACGTGGACGTGCACTTTGAAAACGGGGAGACCGTCCATGAACATTGGGATGGCCAGTATCGCTGGATCCGCTATGTCTACGAAAGAAACTCCAAGGTGAATTCCGCAGAAGTCGATGCGGAGCACAAACTGGTCCTGGACGCCAATTACACCAACAACAGCCGCGTGGTGGGCGAAGACAATCGCGCCGCAGCCAAGTGGTATGTGCGCTGGATCTTCTGGCTGGAGAATTTGTTTTTTGCCGCGAGCTATTTTAGTTGAAATGGCCTGGTGCGGGGTACGAGCGCCGCTTGTGAAACTCGCGCCCCGCCACAGTAGGGTATTCCGCCCGGCCAAATGACAGAGGAGGATGATGACTTCGCGAGCATCACTTAAGCAGGGATTCAGCCTGGCGCGCCGTACGCGTTCCGCCGTCTGGATTCTGCTTCTGACCAATCTGGGAGTCGCGGCAGTGGCTGCCCTGCCCATCTATAACGGCATCCTCAATTTCACCGGCCACAGCATGATGGGCCGGGAACTCGCGCGCGGTTTGCCCGTGGACTGGCTCACGGATTTCTCATTCAACAACCCGGGCCTGCTCGATCAATACGCCCTCATCATCTTGATAGCGGGCCTGCTCTCCATTCTGGTGAATTCCATCCTGGCCGGCGGAGTGCTCAGCCGTTTTCAATCCCATGAGCCCGGCTATCCCGCCGCCGGGTTCTTCCATGAGACGAGCCGGTACGCATGGCGGATGGTGCGACTGATGCTCATCGGCCTGGTGTTTTACTGGATCGTCTTCCGCATGCTGAACCAGAGTCTCGGCGGGTTCCTCAACCGGCACATGCGCGACTGGCTGGACGATCGGCCGGTGTTTTACGTGCACCTGGCGCAGGGAATCCTAGTGGCAATGGGTGTTGGCTTTGTAAATCTGGTGATGGATTTTGCGCGCGTTAAATTAGTGATGGAGGATGGCCGCAGCGCAACTGAGGCTTTTCTCGCATCAATGGGATTTGCGTTGGGGCGGCTGAGGAGAACC
>JBGPCF010000016.1:0-71295 GCA_041481635.1 Terriglobia bacterium
AGCTTTTCAATTATTCGGTAGTGTGAAACGGTCTTGCCAATCATGGCGACGTTCTCCCTCGCCACCCGTTCACTGGCTTTCTTTCCGCTCCAGGGCGGAGTGATACAGCCGCTCGATCTGTTGCCACCGTTCAGGCTGCATTTAACTTTTCCTTGCTTAGCTGCCACCGCTGCAGGGCCGTCACTTCTCACTGTCTCTAAAAATTCTCCAGCAGCCACACATTGCTCATTTGGGCGTTGACCCAAATGGCCAAATGGCGGCCGTCCGGGGAAGGAGCAGCGTAATAGGCTCGATGGCCAGCGAGTTGCTCCCAATACACGGTAGCTCGGCCATTCAGATCGACATAGACGCCAACGACACTTGTGCTTGTAGGCTGGCCGACAGCGAACAGGCCCTTCCCGTCTGCGGCCCAGGACAAGGAGTCGAGGGCACTCCAACCCTTGACGTTGACCTCACGAGCCTTTCCACCTCTCAATGGCAGGATTTGGATGCGGCTCTCGTGATTGTCAATTTGCGTAAACGCCAGGCGCGAACCATCTTGAGATAAGCTCCAACAATAACCCTTGCTCAGATCCCGGGTGATTCTGGTTAGTTCCTGCCCCCTCCCAAGTATCGGGTCGAAGCTCGTGATGATCACTTGCCTGCCGTCTGGGCTCTGCTCGCCGAAGACACAGTTGGTACCCCGAGACTGCGCACAGGCCATGCCATCAAGGCCTCTTGTCTCCAGCACCAGTTGTGGTGTTCCACCCGACCGCGGGGCGCGCATAATGCGCCCGGATGCCGGGGTGGCGGACTCGCGACCCAGGATCCAAGAACCGTCCGGGCTCAACCAGGCACCCGAGTCGAACCGAAGCCCACTGAGCAGCTGCTGGGCTTCGGCCTGATCCAGCGCCTGCGTGAAGATACCCGGCATCCCGTTGCGGTCCGACCGAAAGAGCACTGCTTTGCTGTCTGGCGTCCAGGTCGGGAAATTATCATTGTTATCATTCAGGGTTAAACGACGTGGGTTGTTTAGACGGCGACGATTAGCGTCAAACTCCCCAATGTAAATGTCATCCTGACCGCTCATTTCCGTGGCTGCCAACCGTTTTCCATCCGGAGTACCGCAGAAACAACCCAAAACGGTGCCGGCCCAGTTGGTGATTCGCCTCGGTTTGCTCACTGGCTCGCCCGTGCTCTTATCAACGCTCATTTCCCATAGGTTATTTACCATCGCGAAGACGAACCGCCCGCCGGAGAACCACAGAAAACCCATAACATCAACCTCGTTCGACAGCCTTGGGTCAGACAGAAGCAGTTTGGGTTCGCCTCCTCTCAAGTCGCGACTCTCGATTGAATACTCAAAACTGGCAGGCTTCCGGTGAAATCTCCCGTAGGCGATGCGCTGGCCGTTCGGCGACCACGCGGCCCAGAAATACCCGTCATCGTCAGAACCAGCGACGAACCGCCGCGCATCCTCCCCTTGGGGGCCCATTAACCAGACCTCGCGGGACCGCATAAAGCCGTTGCCGGTCCCGAAGGCGATCATCGTGCCGTCGGGTGACACCGACCATGGGTCGGCATCCTCCCGGAGTTTGCGAGGAGGCCCGCCGGTGACCGGCACGACCCAGGCGCTGACAGGCCGACATGGCGTGGTGCTGGCCGCAATGAACTTAGTGCCGTCCGGGAACCACCCGTTGGGCCACCAGGAGTCAGGGCTGGGCGCATCTGGCCCCTCAGGTTGTGGAATGGTCACTGTCTCCCCGGTTTTGATGAGCTTCAGATGGAGACCCGCCCGGTCACCGTAGGCTAGATAATTCCCATCCGGAGAAATCGCACCCTGCGTCACGGGGTTTTCTGGCGAATTTGTTGTGAGTCGGCGCTCGGAAAGTTGCGGAGGAGGCCCAGGCGACCGGTGAGTGACAAACCAGGCGAGGGAAAGGGCAATCGTCACCACGGCCAATGCGCCGGCCAGTGCGAGCAGCCACCTCCTCGGTGGGTGCGATTTATGAATCGTTCTTACACCGGGTGAGACGCCTGTGCTCCGGCCAGAATCCGTGTCCCGCTTCAGGCGCGTCAAATCGGCACGCAGGTCGGCGGCACTCTGATACCGAAGGTCGCGGTTCTTCTCCAGCGCGGTGAAAATAATTCGACCCAGCTCGGGCGGCACGTCGGTATTTAATTCTGTCGGCGCCTGGGGCGTGCGAGTGAGAATCGCCGCCATCACGTCGGCGGCGGTTCCCCCTTCAAACGGGTGTTGCCGAGTAGCCATTTCGTAAAGCACCGTGCCGAAGCTGAACAAGTCTGTGCGCGCGTCCAACTCTTCCCCGCGCGCCTGTTCGGGGGACATGTACGCTACTGTCCCCAGGGTCATCCCCGGACTGGTGAGCGAAGCCGATGGCATCGCCGTGGGTGCGTCCTGTAGGGCCACCCCTTGGGGCAGCCTGGTGGCCTCATCGGAAAAGGCCGGAGCCCCATCGCAAAACCTGGGGTCCCCCGGCCCCGGCCCTACATTCAATTTCGCCAGACCGAAATCCAGAATCTTCGCTTGCCCACTTTGGGTGACCAGAATATTGCAGGGCTTGACGTCGCGGTGGATCACTCCTTTGGAGTGCGCCGCGTCCAGCCCGTCCGCGATTTGAATGGCGAGATCGAGCAGTGTGTCAATTTGTAGAGGCGAACGGTGTTCGCCCTTTTCGACTGGGCGCGCGCCGCGCGCCCCTACTTCAATCAGGTCTTTGAGCGTCTTGCCTTCCAGCAGCTCCATCACAATGAATGGCCCGCTCTCGTATTCGCCGATGTCATGAATCACGCAGATGTTGGGATGGCTCAGTGCAGATGTCGCGCGAGCCTCCCGCTTGAAGCGCTCCAGCGCCTGTGGATCGATCCGCGGCGCACCGGGCGCTTTCGTCGAAACTGGCGCCAGGAACTTCAGCGCCACGGTACGGCCCAGGCGTGTGTCCACAGCCTTAAAGACCACACCCATTCCACCTCCACCCAGCTTCTCTAACAGCCGGTAATGCGAGATGGTCTCCCCAATCATCGGGACATTCTTGTTCGCCATCGCTTCCGCCTGAACTTGTTCCCGCGCCATCACTTGAGCCGCAGCCTCGAAGGCCGGAACTTCCAGGAAGCTCCCGGTGGCCTCGCCGTGGGCCAGGAGCGACTCCACCTGGCGCCGCAAGGCGTCATCGTCTGTGCAAGCCTCTTCCAAGAAATGCGCCCGCTGGCTCGCTTCCAATTCCAGGGCGGAGTGATACAGCCGCTCAATTTGCTGCCATCTTTCCGGTTGCATTTGACTTCTCCCTGCTCAGCTCCCGCCGCAGCCAGCTCTTGGCCAGCTTCCAATCGCGCAGCACGGTGTCAGGCGAGACCTTTAACACATGGGCCGTTTCATCGGCGCTGAGCCCGCCGAAGAAACGCAACTCCACCACCTGGCTTTTACGGGCATCGAAGGCCGCCAGGGCCTTCAGGGCATCGTCCAAGGCTACCCAGTCCGTCACGGGCTCTTCCGCCGAGAGCCACGCCTCCTCGAGTTCCACCGGGTGCGCGGCGGCTCCTCGCTTAAGCGCCTGGCGAGACCGTGCCCAGTCCACCAGGATGCGGCGCATCACCTGGGCGGACACGGCGAAGAAGTGCGTTCGGTTTTGCCAGTTGGCGTGTGGGGTATCCACTAGCCGGAGGTAGGCTTCGTTCACCAGAGCGGAGGTTTGCAGGGTGTGTTCGGGGCGCTCACGAGCCATGTAACGTTGTGCGAGGCGGTGTAACTCGCCGTAGACCAGAGGGATGAGCTTGTCCAGCGCCCCTTGTTCGCCTTCACTCCAGGCGCGCAACAGTTCTGTAATCTCATGCGAAGACGGCTCCATCCTACAACCGCCTGAAAGGCAGGGAACGCTTAACCAAAAAGGTATGATGCTTTTTCAGCAAAGTCAAGCCACCAGCGCCCTCCAGCGCCCTCGCAGACATCTCTGCTTTCCGCATGAAAAATATTTTCGCCGACCTTACGGTTTTGGGGCGGCTTTTGCGCTTTAGAGAGTGAGGGCAAGAAAATGAGCCCCCAAGAAGAATCGGATAAAAGGAGGCACGTCATGAACTCGAATCGAAGCTATAAGATGATTTGGTTGGTGGGAGTGGCGCTCTTGGCGTCCTGCTTTGGCGCGGGTCTGGCGCGCGCTCAAGAGTACGCAGGGAAATTCACCCTGCCTTTTGAGGCTCGCTGGGGCCGGGCAACCCTGCCGGCAGGGGACTATTCTTTCAAGCTGGACAAATCGCAATCGAGCAGCACAATCCAGCTCTTCCAGGGAAAAGTGGGAATTGGCTTCATTAAGTCCCAAGCCTACGATCTCAAGGACTCCGGCGAGAATTCGCTGGTTGTGGTGAAGACGAAGACGGGCAAGAGCGTAAGCGAGTTGCGGCTGCCCGAGATTGGTGTGGTGCTGCATTACGCGACGAAGCAAACGAAGCCCATCATGGCCGCCGAAGACCGCGGGATCCCTGTTGTCATCCCCGTGACCATCACCGGCAAGTGAAGACAAGAGCAAGCGGAAGGGGTGGAAGGCCAGGGCGCTACACGCTCTGGCCTTCTTCTTATTTTCAACTTTTCCCCCTACAATTTCTCCTCTTGTCCTTTAACCTTTAGCCTTCACCCTTTGGCCTTCCATCTTGACCTGCCCGCGAGTTTTGTTTTTGGGCGGGGCAGAACATAAGAATAGTCGCATTCCTTTTGCCATTTTCCGCCCGCTTGACTCCGCCTTCCTTCTTGACCTGCCCTTTGAATTCAAGTAGCGTTGCGGCTTCGCGTATAAAACCATGCCGTACACCCTCCAAGTCCTGAAAATGGGTCAATGCCAGGTGCGTGGTCCGGAAGTTTATTGGATGGATCGCTGGGACGACTGGGAAGAGTTGTATTTCTACATGGTCGTGGTGCGCGGCGAGGGCAAAGTGATTGTGATTAATACCGGCCCTCCCAAAGACTTGACCACCCTGAACGCGCGCTGGACTTCCGCCTTCGGCCCGCGCGGAGCACTGGTGCGCCGCGACGAGGAATCTCCGGAAATGGCATTGGGGCGGCTGGATATTGTGCCGGGTGATGTGGATTTCGTGCTCATCACGCCATTGCAGGCCTACGCCGTGGGGAATGTTCCAATGTTCCACAACGCGCGGGTTTGCGTGTCACGACGAGGTTGGATTGAGGATTTTCACGCCCCCAACTACGAGATGCATGTCCCGCGCAAATTGCGTATTCCCGACGATGTCCTGGAGTACTTGACCATCGAGGCGCCGGAGAGGCTGCAGTTGCTCGAGGACGAGGATGAAATACTGCCCAGCCTTGAGGCGGCCTGGGTGGGCACGCACCACCGTTCATCAATGGCCTTCTTTGTTGAAACGGAGGGCGCGGGGCGGGTGGCCGTCACCGATTGCTGCTTCAAGTATGGCAACGTCGAAAACATGCATCCCCTGGGCATCATGGAAAGTTTGGCGGAATGCATGGCCGCTTATCAGCGCCTTCGCGAAGAAGCGGACGTGGTGATTCCCCTGTACGACCCCGAGGTGTTGAACCGTTTTCCCGATGGCAAGATTGTTTGAGGTGCGGTGGGCCCGGCGCGGAAGGCATTTCGCCATGGAAGGTTTTTGAATTCAACTCTCACTTAAATCAAAATGGCCGCACAAAAACCACGCGTCGCGTTTTTCGTTACCTGTATCGGCGACCAGTTTTTCCCGCAGGTGGGGGCGTGTGCCGTGAACGTCCTTCGGCGTCTCGGCGTGGAAGTGACGTTCAACCCGGCGCAAACATGTTGCGGCCAACCGGCGTTTAATACCGGATTCCGGCAGGAAGCCCGTGAGGTCGCCGCGCGCGTGCTGGACATGTATCACGACGCTGAATACGTGGTGGCGCCCTCGGGCTCCTGCACTTCCATGGTGCGGGTTTTCTATCCCGAACTTTTTGCCGACGATCCCTCGCGCCTTCAGCAGGCACTGGATTTGAAAAAGCGATTCTTTGAATTTTCCGAGTTCCTGGTGAAGGTTTTGAAAGTGGAAGATGTCGGTGCGAGCTTCCCCCGCCGCGTGGCGTATCACGATTCCTGCCACCTCTTGCGCGAACTGGGGATCGAGCAGGAGCCGCGAACTTTGATGCGCGCCGTGCGGGGCATCCAAATGGTCGAGTTGCCCGACAACCAATCGTGCTGCGGGTTTGGGGGAACGTTTTCCGTCAAGTTTCCGGAAGTCTCCGTGGCGATGGGCCAGGACAAGTTGCGCGCCGCCAGCGACGCAGGCGCGGAGATTCTGGTGGCGAACGATTCCGGTTGCCTCATGCACCTCGCGGGCGTCATCCACCGCCAAGGCTTGCCGCTGCGCACCATGCACTTGGCGGAGTTGTTGGCTAAGAACGAGTAGGTGGTAGGTGGCATGTGGAAGGTGGCAAACGGAAAGGTACCTCAGGTTGTCAGTATTTCAGTTTTTCAGTTACTGACCCGCTGACATACTGACTTTCTGATCGACTGATTCAACATGAGCGAAACCGGAGTCCAAAGCGGAGAGATTCACGAGCGCGGGAACGCCGCTCTTGGCGACGCCCACCTGCAGGACGCGTATCGCTCCTCGACGCTTCGTTTGTTCACTAACCGCCGTGAGGCGATGGGCGTCTTGCCCGGGCTCGAGCGACTGCGCGAGCGGGCGCGCGCACTGAAACACGAAGTGATGGAGCATCTGGATTTTTACCTGGCGCAATTCGCTGACCAGGTTGAGCAGAACGGTGGGCACGTTCACTGGGCGAAGAATGGTGAGGAGGCCTGCGCCATCATTCTGAACCTGGCCAAGCGCGCAGGCGCGCGCGAGGTGGTGAAGGCCAAGACGATGGTCAGCGAAGAGATTGAGCTGAACCATGCCCTGGAAGCGGGCGGGATTCGCCCCGTGGAAACCGACTTGGGGGAATTCATCCTGCAATTGGCGGGAGAGCGTCCCGCGCACATCATCGCCCCGGCCATTCACAAAACGCGCCAGGATGTTTCCGACCTTTTTACCTCCCATTTGAAATCCGAAAAGACCACGGAGCCCGAGCGGCTCACCCTGATCGCGCGTGGCGCTCTGCGGGAGATGTTTCAGAAAGCGGGGATGGGTCTGAGCGGCGCCAATTTTGCCGTAGCCGAAACGGGAACAGTGGTGTTGGTGGAAAACGAGGGCAACATCCGGTTTTGCACCACCGCGCCGCGGGTTCACGTGGCGCTGATCGGAATTGAAAAACTCATTCCGCGCTTCACCGACCTCGGTGTGTTCTTGCGACTGTTGGCGCGGTCGGGCACGGGACAGAAACTCACTTCTTACACTTCCTTGTTGACCGGGCCGCGGCGCAACGGCGAAGACGGTCCCCAGGAAATGCACGTGGTCCTGCTGGACAACGGGCGCATCGCCACGCTGGCCGACGAGAAGATGCGCGAAGCACTCTTTTGCATTCGCTGCGGAGCCTGCTTGAATACCTGCCCGGTTTATCGAAAGATCGGCGGGCACGCTTACGGGTGGGTCTATAGCGGGCCCATCGGCGCTTTAATCACGCCGCAACTGACGGGGCTTGCCGGCGCGCGCGATCTCCCGTTTGCGTCGTCATTGTGCGGGGCGTGCCGCGACGTTTGCCCGGTGAAGATTAATATTCCCGATTTGCTGCTTCACCTTCGCAGCGAAGTCCAGGAGCAGACGCCCGCACCCAAACCGCGAGGCTCTCTGGTGCAGGAACGGACCGCGATGCGCCTTTGGGCATGGGCGATGAAGCGGCCCTGGGCTTACCGGTGGGGCGGCCGCCTGGCCCGATGGGGGCAACGGCTGTACGCGCGGCAAGGTTGGATTCGCCGCGCCCCTGTCTTCCCGCTCTCGCGGTGGACGGAAGGCCGGGACGTCCCGGCCTTGGCGCCCGAATCTTTTCACACCTGGTGGAGGAAGAATGAGACTCAAGAATAAAGTTGCGATCATCACGGGCGCAGGCTCCGGAATCGGGCGTTCAACCGCGCTTCTTTTTGCCGAGGAGGGCGCGAAGGTCGTCGTGGCGGATATCGATACCGCGGCGGGGCAAAAAACCGCCACAGAAATCAGGAAGGAAAAGGGCAAAGCTCTCTTCGTGCACGCGGATATATCCAAGGAAGAATCCGCGAAGAAAATTACCGCAGAAACTGTGAAAGCATTTGGCCGGGTCGATATCCTGGTGAACAATGCAGCCACCTTCGTCCTGAAAGGAATTGATGCTTCGGTGGAAGACTGGCAGCGCTCGCTGGGCGTCAACGTGATTGGAACTTCTCTCGTGACGCGGTACGCCCTTGAAGCGATGAAGAAAGCCGGCGGAGGGTCGATTGTGAATTTGGCCTCGATTTCGAGCTGGGCGGCCCAGCCGAATTTCATCACCTATAGCGCCACCAAGGCGGCGATTCTTCAAATGACGCGCAACATGGCCATGGATTTCGCGACTTATCACGTTCGAGTGAATTGCGTTTGTCCGGGAACGATTTTGACACCCGCTTCCTATCGCCACATGGAAAAGACAGGGATTACGCTCGAGCAGTTTAATGACGAGGAAGGCGCCAAAACATTCCTGAGGCGCGTAGGGAAAGGACGCGAGGTCGGCTACGCCATCCTCTTTCTGGCCTCCGAAGAGGCGTCGTTCATTACCGGAACGCATTTGATGGTGGACGGTGGCTATACCGCGATGTGAACTGAGGTGACCAATGCTGGAATCGAAAAACTTGGGCCGAACATTATTCTTGATCGCGCTGTTGGCGTGCGCATGGATTTCGGCGGGTCGCGCTTCCGCTGCGGACGGGCCGCAACCTCCTTCAAACTTACGCTGCGAGTACTTGACCAACCCGATGGGCATCGATGTGTTTCATCCGCGCTTTTCCTGGGTGCTTGAACATTCCAGACGCGCCGAGATGCAAACCGTCTATCAGATCCTGGTAGCCACCAATGCCGAATCTCTGCAAAAAGATCAAGGCGATCAATGGGACAGCGGCAAGGTGGCCTCCGAGGACTCGACCCAGGTGGAATACCAGGGGAAGCCGCTGGCCAGCGGACAACGCTATTTCTGGAAAGTGAAATATTGGGACAAAGAAGGCCAGGCCAGCGCCTACAGCCGGGACGCGCGTTTTGAAATGGGGTTGGCTTCCCGCGAGGAGTGGAAAGGGCAATGGATTGGGGGCCACAACCAACTGCGCACTGAATTCCAGCTTCCCGACAACTCCGTACGCGCCCGCGCCTACATCACCGGCATCGGCTACTATGAACTTCACATCAATGGCGAGAAGGTGGGAAGGAACGCTCTTGATCCTGCCTGGACAACTTACGACAAGCGAGTTCTGTATTCGACCTATGACGTCACGCGCGCCATGCGGCACGGCTCGAACGCGGTGGGCGTAATGCTTGGGCAAGGGTGGTACACGTCGCGCGCTCTGCTCTTTCAATTAAACATCGAGTTGGCGGGTGGAAAGCAAATCAGTGTAACCAGCAGCCCTTCGTGGAAAGCGAAGGACGGGCCGATCACCAGTGACAGCGTATACAACGGAGAGACTTACGATGCCCGGATAGAAACCCCGGGCTGGGACGAGCCGGGTTTTGACGATGCCTCGTGGATGGCGGCGCAAGCCATGGATGGACCGAAAGGAATTGTTTCCGCTCAAATGATGCCCCCCATTCGAGTGGTCGACACTCTGGTGCCGGTGTCGATGACCAACCCCGAGCCCGGCGTTTATGTGTACGACATGGGGCAAAACATTTCCGGCTGGGTCCGTCTGCGCGTGCAGGGGCCGCGCGGCGCCGCTGTGAGTATGCGTTTTGCCGAACTCGTCTATGAAAATGGGATGATCAATCGCGAAAACATCCGTGGCGCGAAGTCCCGGGATATTTACACCTTGCGTGGTGGGGGCGAGACAGAGGTATATGAGCCGCGCTTCACCTACCACGGTTTCCGTTACGTGGAAGTGCGCGGCTTTCCCGGTGCTCCCAGCCTCGACTCGGTGCGCGGGCGTGTGGCGCACACTTCCGTGGGCACGGTGGGCAGCTTTGTGGCCTCCAAACAAATCCTGAACCAGATTCAAAAGCTCATTGGATGGTCCCATCTCACCAACCTGTTTGGGATACCCACGGATTGCGACCAGCGCGACGAACGCCAGGGCTGGATGGGCGACGCGCAGGTGACCGCCGAAGAAGCCATGATGAATTTTGACATGGCGGCTTTTTACACCAACTTCATTCGCGACATTCACGATATTCAGTCGCCCGAAGGGATGGTCTCAGACACTGTTCCACACCGCTATGGCAGTGCGCCCGCTGATCCCGCCTGGGGCACCGCTTATCCTCTGCTCTGCTGGTACATGTGGCAACAGTACGGCGACCGGCGAATCCTGGAGGAGAATTACGATGGGCTGAAGAAATACGTGGAATACCTCCGCACTCGCGCCACCGACAATGTTCTCAGCTACAGCTATTACGGCGATTGGGTGGCGGTGGAGAAGACGCCGGGCGAATTCGTTTCCGACGCCTATTATTACGACGACGTTCAAGTTCTGGCGGGAGTCGCGAAGGTTCTGGAAAAATCGTCCGACGCCCAAACGTATTCCCAACTCGCCGGTCAAATCAAGGAAGCGTTCAACCGCAAATTCTACAATTCCGCCAAAGGGGAATACGCTAACGGAACTCAAACTGCAAACGCGATGGCTTTGAACATGGACCTGGCCACGCCTGAACACCGCGGACATGTCGCGGGGAATTTGACCAACGACATCGTATACCTCCATGACACACACGTCACTACGGGCTTCATCGGTGTCAAGCACCTGATGGAAGCGCTCACGAAAATGGGCCGCGCCGACCTGGCCTACGATCTCGCCACGCAAACTACCTATCCGAGCTGGGGCTATATGATTTCACACGGCGCCACCACGCTGTGGGAACTCTGGCAGGAAAAAACCGGGCCATCTATGAACTCGCACGACCACGTGATGTTTGGCAGCGTGGGCTCGTGGTTCTACCGCGCGCTGGCGGGCATCAATCTGAATCAGGACAGCGTTGGATACCGGCATATCCGCATCGAACCGCAAATGGTCCGCGACCTGACGCGTGTGAGCGCCTCCGTCCAAACGATTCGCGGGACGGTTGCTTCTTCCTGGACCCATACGGAAGGGAACATCACGTTGGACGTCACGATTCCCGTGGGCAGCGATGCCCAAGTTGTGATCTCCAAAGACGAATACGTCACCGACTTCACCATTACTGAGGGCGAACGCGTCGTCTTTGAGAAAGGGCATTACGTTGCGGGCGACGCAGGCATTACCGGCGCCACGGCGGAAAAGAATGGTGATATTATTTTTGACGTTGGATCGGGCGCGTACTCTTTCAAACTGAAGGGACAATAGCTCCCAGTGCTTTAGAAACTGGAAACAGTACATCTAAATTTAAACTCCGGGGACACTCAAACATGAAGCTCGTCACTTATGAATCTGCAAAGGAACTGCGGGTGGGCGTTGTGGAAGGCAACTTTGTCGTCGACGTGGAAGTTGCGCTGGCCATGTTTGCCAAAGGCCGGGTGAAGGACAAGCGGGCGGCTGCCGCCATCGGCACTTTGCGCAAGTGGGGCGCCCCGCCTGCGGACATGGTCGACCTGCTGGAGCGCGGTGCGAAATACAGATCGGCTCTGAACATCATCACCAGGGGTTTGGCCGAAGCCATTGCGTCGAAGACCAAAATAAAGAACTTGTTTACGCCTCTCGCCAAGGCGCGTCTGCGGGCGCCCATCACTCGACCAGGCAAAATTACCTGCGTCGGCCTAAACTACGCCGACCACGCTCGCGAGCAGGGAATTACCGCGCCGGAGATCCCCACCTTCTTTTTAAAATCGGTGAACACAATTTCCGGCCCGGGCGCGAGAATCGTGATGCCGCCCAACTCGGTTCAGGTGGATTACGAAGCTGAATTCGCCGTGGTGATCGGCAAAGGCGGCCGCCGCATTCCCGAGAGCCGCGCCTACGAGCACGTGGCTGGGTACATGAATCTGAACGACGTAACGGCGCGCGACATGCAGCACGGGGACAAGCAGTGGTTTCGCGGCAAGAGCTGCGACACCTTCGCCCCCACCGGCCCGTGGATTGTAACCGCCGACGAAATCCTCGACCCTCATAACCTGCGCATTTCGCTCACATTGAATGGCCAGACGATGCAGGACTCCAACACTTCCAACCTGATTCACAAAGTGCCCTTCCTGATCAGCTACCTCTCGCAATCTCTGACCTGGGAGCCCGGCGACATCCTGACCACGGGGACGCCATCGGGCGTCGGCGTTTTCCGCAAGCCGCCGATTTTTCTGAACGCCGGTGACACGGTCAGCACCACGGTGGAGGGCCTGGGGACGCTCACCAACACGGTGGTCGGACCCTCGTAGAAATCATGGCGAACTCAACCGATCTGCAGAAGAAGGCATCACTATTCGCGAGTCTTCACCACGGCCGGCGCATTCTGATTCTCGCCAACGCCTGGGACGCGGCGAGCGCGCGGATTTTTGAGGTGGCGGGTTGCCCCGCCCTCGCAACCACTAGCGCGGGCGTGGCCTTCTCGCTCGGCCGGAGGGACGGCCAGCAGTTGAGCCGCGATGAGATGTTACAGGTGGTCCACCGAATCGCCGGCGCCGTTTCCATTCCCGTCACGGCGGACATGGAAGCGGGCTATGGGGACACGCCCGAGGCGGTGGCCGAAACGGTCCGGGCGGTTATGGGCGCGGGCGCCGTGGGCATGAATCTCGAAGACGCCGGGCCGGGAAAAAGCGTTCTGGCAGATATTGCCCTTCAGGTGGAGAAGATAAAAGCGGTTCGCGAAGCCGCAACCTCCGCGGGAGTCGCCTTCGTCCTCAACGCGCGCACGGATGTTATCCTCCGCGCGGTGGGCGAGCCAGCCTCGCGGCTGGAGCACGCCATTCGTCGCGCCAATGCCTATCGCGATGCGGGCGCGGGTTGCGTGTTCGTACCCGGCGTTACGGACCGAGAGACCATTGCCACTCTGGCCCGCGAGATTCAAGGCCCGCTCAACATTCTCGCGATGGCTGGAACGCCGCCCGCCGCCGAACTCGAGAAACTGGGCGTGGCCCGCATCAGCGTAGGCTCGGGGCCCATGCGCGCCACCATGGCCCTCACGCGGCGCATCGCCCGCGAGTTACTCGACTCCGGCACCTACACTGCCATCACCGAAAGCGCCATCCCGGGCGCCGAAATGAATCAGCTATTTCGAGCGGCGGGCGAGAAGAAGTAGCAGGCTGCCGCGACGGCCGCCATCGCCAATTTGCAGTATGTTGAACAACATTTTCACCCCGTGTCATTCCGATCCGTCAGCCGACGGAGAGGAATCTCGCTCTGAGAAGACAGGCGAAGCGAGATTCCTCGTCGCCAAGGGCTCCTCGGAATGACAATTTGGCGAGTCTTTCAACAAATTACTCGGAAGAAAGAGAGGAAATACCGTGGCTGACAAAATTGAAAAGACAGACGCCGAATGGATAGAGCAACTAACTCGGGAACAGTTTGAGGTCACGCGGAAGAAGGGGACCGAGCGGGCCTTCAGCGGCCAGTATTGGAACAACCACGAAAAAGGGATTTACCGCTGCGTCTGTTGCGGAAGCGAACTTTTCAGTTCAGACACGAAATTCGAGTCCGGCACCGGATGGCCAAGTTTCTGGGCGCCGGTTACTGAACAGAATGTGGCCGTCGAAACGGACGCCAGCCACGGGATGGTGCGCGAGGAAGTGGTTTGCCGTAAGTGCGGCGCGCATCTCGGACACGTTTTCCCGGACGGCCCCAAGCCCACGGGCCTGCGTTATTGTATGAATTCGGCTTCCCTGAATTTCGTCAAAAAGGAAGGCTCATAAGCCAATCCCAGCCAGGCATTCGGCTCCGCCACGCGCCTTCCGCTACCCATCCCGCATCTAAATAGATATAATAGTGCATTCGCCGAAATGAATATGACGTGGGCGAAATAATCACGTTTCGCGCTTCGCTTTGCGCGAATGGAGGATTTTGGATGAAACTGTCTGAATTCAAAAACGAGCCCTTGTGCGATTTCAAGGGAAGCCCCGTGTTGGCCCAGAAAATGAAGGAAGCGCTGGAGGCTGTTGCGAAAGAATTGGGGCGGGAATACGACCTGATCATTGGCGGGGAGCGCATCAAGACGACGGAAAAATTCAGCTCCTATAATCCCGCCAAGCAGGACGAAGTAGTGGGGGTCTTTTCCAAAGGAAACCCCGAGCTCGCCGAACGCGCCATCCAGACTGCCGACAAGGCATTCCGCACCTGGAGCCGCTCGCCCGCGGAAGCGCGCGTGGAACTGCTGCTGGCTTCAGCCAAGATCCTGCGCGACCGAAAATTCTATTACGCCGCATGGCTGGTCTATGAGGTGGGCAAGTCGTGGGCGGAGGCTGACGCGGATGTCGCCGAGTCCATCGACTTTTGCGAATACTACAGCCGGGAAATGTTACGCCTGGCAAACCCTCAGCCGCTGACGCCGGTGCCGGGCGAGAAGAACGTCCTGAAGTACATTCCCCTGGGGGTAGGCGTGGTGATTCCGCCCTGGAACTTTCCCCTGGCCATTCTGACGGGGATGACGGGCGCATCGATTGTGGCGGGAAACACCGTGGTGCTGAAGCCGTCGAGCGACTCGCCCACCATCGGCTACCGTTTTATGGAAGTCCTCGAGCAAGCGGGGATGCCGCCAGGCGTGGTGAATTTCGTTCCAGGCCCCGGAAGCACTGTGGGCAACGTGCTGGTGAGCCATCCGCGCACCCGCTTCGTCGCCTTCACCGGCTCCAAAGAAGTGGGATTGGGCATCAACGAACTGGCCGCAAAGCACGTCCCCGGGCAAATCTGGGTGAAGCGTGTGGTGGCGGAAATGGGCGGCAAGGATTCAATTGTGGTGGACAGCGAAACGGATCTCGATGCCGCCGCCGACGGTGTGACGGCCTCGGCGTTTGGCTACCAGGGCCAGAAATGCTCCGCCTGCTCGCGCGCCATTGTGGTGGAATCCGTTTACGACGCCTTCCTGCAAAAACTGAAAGAGCGAGTGGAAAAGATCAAGGTCGGGTCGCCGGACGATCCCGCCTCTTACATGGGCCCGGTGATCAACGCAGCTGCCAAGAAGAATATTCTCGGCTATATCGAGGCCGGCAAGAAAGAAGGCCGCTTGATTACAGGTGGCGGAGAAGTCCCCGGGCCAGGCCAATTCATCCAGCCCACGGTCATCGCGGATGTGGCGCCCCAGGCACGGATCTCCCAGGAAGAAATTTTCGGCCCCGTCCTGGCAGTGATCAAAGCAAAGAATTTTGAAGAGGCCCTGGAAATCGCCAACAACACGGAGTTCGGCTTGACTGGCGCGGTTTACACCAAAGACCGGAGCAAGCTGGACAAGGCTGCCGAAGAGTTTCACGCCGGCAATTTGTACCTGAACCGGAAATGCACGGGGGCGATGGTGGGCGCGCACCCCTTCGGCGGGTTCAATATGTCCGGCACCGACTCCAAGGCGGGCGGGCCCGATTACCTGCTGTTGTTCACGCAAGCCAAAATGGTGGCGGAAAAAGTGGCGCCGTGAGCGCGGGGGCGTTCAGGGTGGTACGCTTGGTAAACTAAAGTTGTCTTGACGGATGAGTAAGTTTCGCTTGCATTCTTCGCCCAAACTCGCAATAATGGCGCGATTCCTGGACGATTAAATCCTTATTCTCGTCTAGCCAACAGGTTTGGGGCAATATCGTGGAAAAGCAGCCCGGATTAACTGAAGAGTTGGGGCCAAAGGCTCGCCTTCAGGCGGAGCTCACCAAGCTCGAGTCGCAGAAACGCGACTTGTGGATTCTGATCGTCTTTGTGGGCTCGGTGATGATGTTTGGCGCGCTTTCCTTTCTCAGCCCCGAGAGCTTCTGGTCACATAACGAGCTGGTCTTGCGGATTCCCCCCCAAGTTTTATTCATCATCATGATGATGGTGGTGGTGTTCACGCTTTATATGACTCGGCGCGACACCGAAACGCGCCGGCTCCGCCTGGTCAACATTCAACAGACCATCGCCGCTCAATCCGACCAGTCGGCCAGCATGATCGACTCCCTCACCAACGTCTTCAGCCGGAGTTTCCTGCGCGACTTGCTGGAAGGCGAGATTGCCCGCGCCGAGCGGAACAAGCGGCCCCTGGGCGTGATCATGAGCGACCTGAATAATTTCAAGCAAGTGAACGACCGCTACGGGCACCTGATGGGTGACTACGTCCTTGCGCAGATGGCCGGCATTCTAAAAACCTGCGTGCGCGGCTCGGACTTCGTGGTGCGCTATGGCGGCGACGAATTCCTGGTGATCCTGTCGGAAACCGATGAGCCCGGCGCGGAAATCGTCAAAGGGCGGATCCACCAAAAGGTGGCGGAGTGGAATCGCAACAACCGCATCGGGGACTTCCCCATGGGGCTCAGCCTGGGTCTCTACATGCACGTCCCCGGGCAGTCCGCCGAACAACTGGTGGCGGAAGCGGATGCTCGCATGTACGCTGACAAAGAAGCGGGCCGGCGCAAGACGCCGGTCGAGGGTAAAGCCCCTGCCGCAGCCCATTGATTCCCCTGCCTGGCATTCCAGCCTTTCCCTTTCCTGCTAGATTCCAGGTTTATCCTTGTGGTTCGAATTTCCAGGAGGAGCGATGAATGCCATTCGATGTCATGGCCGGCTGTTCCTGCAATTCTGCAGTGTGATTCTGATAGTCCTCTCAGCCCGGGCGCCCGCCCGCGCATGGGACAAGGGCAATCTCGCCGATTATCACGACCGGCGCGCCCGCCTGATACGCGAGACGGGCGATGGCGTGGTGGTGCTGTTCGGCTACAGTGAAGATGAGATCGCCATCGCCACCACCACCTTTCGCCAGAACGAAATGTTCTATTACCTGACCGGGTGGAATGAGCCGGACGGCATCCTTTTCCTGATCCCCAAAGCCTCGCCAGGGGCGGGCCACAACGGCGCCGGCGAAATCGACAAGGAAGTTTTCTTTATCCCGGCCCACGACTATCGCCAGGAGAAGTGGACAGGTCCAAAGCTTGGTCCCGAAGACGCGGACGCTCCCGCCCGCACCGGGTTTCCTACCGTGAAGAGTACAGCGCTTTTTCCCGGCGAGTTGCAGGAAGCTCTGAAAACTTTTCCCAAGATTTATACTGAGCTCACAACCCAACCCGAAAGCGGCGAAGAACATTTCATCCAGGACATGGTTACCAAACTCCGCCATCTCGCGCCCATGGCCACCCTGGCCGACGTCCGACCCATGTTGACCCGCGCGCGCATGGTGAAATCACCTTCCGAACTTGCGCTCATCCGCAAGGCCGTGGAAGCCTCGGTGGACGCGCACCTGGCGGCCATGAAGGCCACACACCCGGGCGTTTGGGAATACGAAATCGCCGCGCTGATGAATTATGAGTACGAGCGCCGGGGCTGCGAGTGGCCTTCCTATCCGCCTATCGTAGGCTCGGGATTCTTTTCCACTGTGCTCCATTACGATCAGGACGAGCACCAGATGATGGACGGCGACGTAGTGGTGATCGACGTGGCCGGCTCCTACGGCGGCTACACCAGCGACATCACACGGACCTTGCCGGTGAATGGCCATTTCACACCGCGCCAGCGCGAGATTTATGAAATTGTCTTGGGCGCGCAAAACGCCGTACTGGCCGCCGCCAAGCCCGGCATGATGCTCAGCCGCACCGGTCCGAATAGCCTCCAGGCGATTGCCTTCAACTATATCAACACCCACGGCAAAGATTTGCACGGAAAACCGCTGGGACAATACTTCATCCACGGCGTGGGCCACCACATCGGGCTGAACGTTCACGACGCCGCTCAGTACGACACGCCACTCGCGCCAAGCATGGTGATTACCAATGAGCCCGGAATTTATATTCCCGAAGAGAAAATCGGAATCCGCATCGAGGACGATATATTGATCACCGAAACCGGCGCAGAACTCTTGTCGCGCCGCCTGCCGCGCACCGTCGAAGATGTTGAAAAAGCGATGACCCACTGAGCGGGGCTCATTGGCACCGCTGATATCTCCGAGTGAAGCCTGCGGAAATTTTCCTTCCGACGTAATTTTCATTGTATAAGGGTGGGGCTGGATTGGAAAGCGCCCGATCGAGATTCGGGATTCAAGCGATGACGGCCGGCACAGTCCATCGGGGTGAGGCTGGGCATTTCTTGCAGCTTTGCTATAATGCGCCGCTGGAAGATCCATAAAGGATGTTTGAGAGAACTCCGCACCCAATGAGGGCCGCGCAGGCGCCGGCCTGATCAAAGGAGATCCGAGCCGTGGTACGGGACACACTGGTTTGCCTACTTGCAGGTGGTGAAGGCGAGCGCCTCCAGCCGTTGACGCGCGACCGGGCCAAGCCCGCTGTGCCCTTCGGCGGGGTTTACCGTATCGTCGACGTCACGCTCTCCAACTGCATCAATTCCGGCCTGCGGCGCATTTTTGTCCTCACCCAATACAAAGCTCTTTCCCTCAACCGCCACATCCGCGAGGGCTGGACAATTCTTGCCAACGAGCTGGGCGAATTCATTTACGTTCTGCCGCCCATGAAGCGCGTGGGCGACTCATGGTACCTGGGAACGGCGGACGCGATTTACCAAAACCTTTATTCCGTGGGGAGTGAGAACTGTAAGTACGTCCTCGTCCTGGGTGGCGACCACGTATACAAAATGAATTACCAATTGATGCTCAAGCAGCACGCGGAATCTGGCGCCGAGCTCACCATCGGCACGCTGGAGTTTGATCTTTCGGGGGCCTCGAGCTTCGGCGTGGTCGAGGTTGATAACAATCGGCGCATCATCGGTTGGGAGGAAAAACCGGCCAAGCCCAAACCCTCCACCACCAATCCCAATAAATGCAACGTGTCGATGGGCATCTATTGCTTCAACCGGGACCTGCTCATCGAGGCGCTGATCGCTGATGCGGATGACCTGAATTCGCGCCACGATTTTGGAAAGGATGTCGTGCCCAAACTCCTCGAGAAACATAAGGTCTATTCTTTCAATTTTGTGGACGAGAATCAGACCGAGGCCAAATACTGGCGGGACATCGGCACGATGGAGGCCTACTACGAAGCTAACATGGACCTGGTGTCGGTTTCCCCCGTATTCAATCTTTATGACCACCACTGGCCCCTGCGCACCTACCAGCGCCAGTATCCGCCGGCCAAGTTCGTTTTCGCGCAGGAGGGCCGCCGCATGGGCGTGGCCATTGACTCAATTGTTTCCATGGGATCCATCATCTCCGGCGGGCGCGTCGCGAACTGCGTGATTTCGCCCGATGTCCGTGTGAACAGTTACACCGAGATCGAGAATTCCATCCTTTTTTCCCACGTGCACATTGGCCGGTACTCGCGCATTCGCCGCGCCATTATCGACCGGCATATCCATATTCCCGAACGTACCGAGATCGGTTTCAACCTTGAAGAAGACCGCAAGAAGTACCATGTCTCCGAAAGCGGTATTGTGGTGGTGGTTCCGGAACAGCGGTTGTTCGAAGAACCGGAGTAGTGGGATTGGGTGATTGAGTGATCGGGCGATTGAGTGATTGAATAAAGCGGGCGCCTTGATTTTTGGGTTGAATCTCCGCGGCTTGTGAACGACCTCGCTTGACCCTGCCTTCCACGGCCTTGTGATAGAATCAACAGTTTCCAAATTGAATAAAGGAGCTTTCCTTATGGCGGAGATCGATCTGATTGTGGGCCGTGAGATTCTGGATTCGCGCGGCAACCCAACCGTGGAGGCGGACGTTCACCTCCGCGACGGCTCGTTTGGGCGGGCCGCTGTCCCTTCCGGGGCATCCACGGGCGAGCACGAGGCCATCGAGTTGCGCGATGGCGATAAGAAACGTTACCAGGGCAAGGGCGTATTGCAGGCGGTCGAGGCGGTGAACACCATTCTCGCCCGCGAGCTCGGCGGCCGCGATGCCAGCGAGCAATCGCGCATCGATGGGTTGATGCTCGCGCTCGACGGAACGCCCAACAAAGGCAAGTTGGGCGCCAACGCGCTTCTGGCGGTCTCGATGGCCGTATGCCGCGCCGCCGCACGCTCCGCCCACGTTCCCCTTTACCGTTATCTCGGAGGGCTGCAGGCGCGCCGCCTTCCCACGCCTATGATGAACATCCTCAACGGGGGCGTGCACGCCGACAACACAGTCGATTTCCAGGAATTCATGATCATGCCGGTGGGCGGCGATACATTCTCGGAATCGTTTCGCATGGGAGTCGAGACTTTCCACACGCTGAAGAAAGTCTTGAAGGACCGCGGCTACTCGACGTCGGTGGGCGACGAGGGTGGGTTCGCCCCCAGCTTGAAATCGAATGTGGAGGCGGTGGAGTTGATTTTGGAAGCCATCGAAAAGGCGGGCTTCTCTCCCGGGCACGACATATGCCTGGCCCTCGACCCGGCGGCCAGTGAAATGTTTGAGGGCGGCAAATACCTTTTCTACAAGTCGGACAAATCCAAAAAGTCCGCCGAGGAAATGGTGAAACTCTACGCGGACTGGGTGAGGCAGTACCCGATTATTTCCATCGAAGACGGGCTGGCGCAGGACGACTGGGTGGGCTGGAAGATCCTCACCGACGAATTGGGTGGCAAAGTGCAACTGGTGGGCGACGACCTCTTTGTGACCAACACGGAAAGGCTCCAGCGCGGCATCGACGAGGGCACGGCCAATTCTATTTTGATTAAGCTCAATCAAATCGGCACGGTCACCGAAACCATTGATGCCATCGAACTGGCGCGCCGGCACGGCTACACAGCCGTCGTCTCTCATCGCTCCGGCGAAACCGAAGATGCCTTCATCGCCGACTTCGCCGTGGGCCTCCACACCGGCCAGATTAAGACGGGCTCCGCCAGCCGCACCGACCGCATGGCCAAGTACAACCAGCTCCTGCGCATCGAGGAAGAGTTGGGCGATTCCGCGGAGTTCCTGGGCAAAGCCTCTGTGAAGTGCGCGCAGGAAGACAGAGGTTAGGGATTAGCGAAGCTGGCGATTGCCATGTGACGTTTTTGAAACTGTCACACGCTGGGTTGAGGCCTCGTGGAAGCTTTGCCATACTGTGCGCGACAGGGGTGGAAACTCGCGATCGGCTTTCGAATTGTTTTCTTGACGGGACTCGCAAGCTCGGGTATTATGATCGTCGGATAGTAGCAGCTATGATACGAAAACCCCACCTACGATTTTTGTCGGTCGCGCAATCGACCCAGGCGCGGAGGGATAACTCCGCGTTGGCTGGTGCGCGTCCGGATAATCGGGAGGATTTAGGTCCATAGGGGTGGTTTGATAATTCGGTTTTGCAAGACCACAGCCGCCCCTTAAAAGGCGGCTTTTTTATTTGTTCCGGGGTCGTTTAACGGGCAGGACGCCGGGCTCTGAACCCGGAGATTGGGGTTCGAATCCTCACGCCGGAACCAGAAATTCACGGGTCGGCTAAGGGTAGGCCGGCTGACTTTGACTCAGCCAATCGGGGTTCGAGTCCCTGCCCGTGATCCAAATATCGAGGAGTAGCGCAACCGGGCCAGCGCACCTGCCTTGGACGCAGGGGGTTGGAGGTTCAAATCCTCCCTCCTCGACCAGTCACGGCGTGTAGCGCAGCCTGGAGAGCGCACGTGCCTCGGGCGCACGGGGTCGGTGGTTCAAATCCACTCACGCCGACCAGATTGTGGCGTAGCCAAGTTGGAAAGGCACCTGGCTGTTAACCAGGAAATGCGCGGGTTCGAATCTTGCCGCCACAGCCAATACGTTGCGGGGAGGAAAGGCTTCCCGGGCGGTCTCATAAGCCGTCCCGCGCCGGTTCGAGTCCGGCCTCCGCAACCGGAGATGACAGGGTTCGGGTTTTGGGATTCGGGATTCGTGAACCGGAAGAAAGAAATTTCACCTGTTGTTTGCGACCCCCGAAACCCGACTCCCGAATCCCGGCAAAAGATGTTGCGGGTATGGCATATGGGTTGTGCCCTGGTCCGCCTGACCAGAGAAACGTGTTCGAGTCACGTTACCCGCTCCAATATTGGGAATGGTAGCTCAGAGGCAGAGCGCCGGTCTGAAAAGCCGGAGGTCGCAAGCTCGAAACTTGCCCTTCCCACCACGCGGTTGTGGAGAAGCCTGGAGTTCTCGGCTCCCTGTCACGGAGCAGATCGCGGGTTCAAATCCCGCCAGCCGCGCCAAATTTGATAGGTAGATCATTCGGCCATATTGGAGGGCGCTGCTGAATGGCCGGCAACTGGTCCTGAAAACCAGAGCTCGGTGAGACGAGGAGGTTCGATTCCTCCGCCCTCCGCCATGTCCGGCTGTGGTGTAACCGGCAAACGCTCCCGTCTCAAAAGCGGGTTTATGTGGGTTCGAATCCCACCAGCCGGACCAGGCTTGAATTGTGGGTCACGGGGCTGCTTGGGGTGGCCGTCTCCCTTGCAAGGAGAATATCAGCAGGGTTCGATCCCCTGGTGATCCACCACAGGGGAATAGGCTAATGGAAACCGCCGGTCTCCAAAACTGTGCATTCCGGGTGCAAGTCCCGGTTCCCCTGCCAAAGTTTTGCATCGCTCCGGCGAGGCGACAAATTTGCTGGCGTAACTCAGTCCGGCCAGAGTGCCTCTCTTACAAAGAGGAAGCCGGTGGTTCAAATCCATCCGCCAGCACCAGTGGTGGCCGTGGCGAAATCGGCAGACGCGCCGGATTGTGAATCCGGTCTTTGTGGGTTCAAGTCCCACCGGTCACCCCAAACTCTGTGCCCGTGTCGTCTAACGGCCAGGATAGCTCCCTTTCAAGGAGTTGACGACAGTTCGATTCTGTCCACGGGCACCAAAAGTGATTGCCGATTGAAGAACAGGGCCGAGGTCGCGCTCCTCGATCGGCAATCATCAATCGGAAATCGAAAATGGCTTGGCGCAGGTGAAGGGAATTGGCACCCCTGTCAGGTCGAGAGCCTGATGCTTGCGGGTTCGAGGCCCGCCCTGCGCACCAGATTTGTAGAGGCGGTCTATGACCGCCGTCCGGAAGGTTTGCGCGATTTGCGGCGCTCATAGAGCACCGCTACAACGAGTTTTGCCGGAGTGGTGGAATCGGCAGACACACCGTCCTCAGAAGGCGGCGGTTCACAGCCATGCAGGTTCGATGCCTGTCTCCGGCACCAGTTTGAGGTGATTGACGATGACGACGGCACTCCAGAAGCGCAAACGAATTTGCAACTCGCGAATCGTGAATTAGTGTTTGTGCCGTCGTAACTCAATGGGCAGAGGACCCGACTTTTAATCGGTGAGATGCAGGTTCGAGTCCTGCCGGCGGCACCAAAGAATTGCTCTCGTGGCGAAACGGTGATCGCGCCGGCCTCTTAAGCCGTGAGTTGGAGGTTCAAATCCTTCCGGGAGCACCAGGTTTGAGCCGCTGTAGCTTAGATGTATAAAGCGCCGCGCTACGAACGCGGAGATCGGGGGTTAGAGTCCCTCCAGCGGTCCCATTTTTCGGCCGGGCGTAGCTCAGGGAAAAGAGCGGGGCGCTTCTAACGTCAAGGTCGCTGGTTTGAATCCAGCCGCCCGGTCCAGATTGGCTGGTGTAGCACAACGGTAGTGCGGCGGACTTATACTCCGAGTATGCCCCAGATTAGGGCACGATCGAAGTTCAAATCCTCGCACCAGCACCAGATTTGCTGCTGTAGCTTAGAGGGCGAAAGCGCTCGACCGATAATCGACAGAGCGGTGGTTCGACTCCATCCAGCAGCACCAGAATTGCTCCGGTAGCTCAGCCGAATAGAGCGCCGTCGTCCGAAGGCGGAGGCCGCTGGTTTGAATCCAGCTCGGAGCGCCAGATTAGGTCACGTCAGGGCGTCCCTGTCCCGCTACTTCGCCTTGCCCTGATTCGCCACGGCTTCCATAGCTTTCTTCACGCGTTCGGGGTCGCCGAGGTAGTAGCGCGTGATGGGCTTGAGCTGGGCGTCCAGTTCGTAGACCAGCGGCATCCCGGTGGGAATATTCAGCTCCACAATCTCCGACTCCGGAATGTTGTCGAGATATTTCACCAGGGCGCGAAGGCTGTTTCCATGCGCGGTAATCAGCACGCGCTTGCCCGCGCTGACGGCGGGCGCGATGGTATCGTGCCAGGCCGGAAGGAAGCGCGCCACCGTATCCTTCAAGCACTCGGTGAGCGGAAGTTGTTCTCTGGTGAGCCCCTTGTAACGCGGGTCGTGCCCCGGGTAGCGGGGATCTTTTTCTTCCAGCGGCGGGGGAGGAATATCGTAGCTGCGCCGCCACACCTTCACCTGCTGCTCGCCGTATTTGGCCGCCGTCTCGGCCTTATTGAGGCCCTGCAGGGCTCCGTAATGCCGCTCGTTCAGCCGCCAGTCGCGGATGACGGGAATCCACATCAAGTCCATTTCGTCGAGCGTCAACCAGAGGGTGCGGATGGCGCGCTTTAAAAGGGAAGTGTAGGCGACGTCAAAGACATATCCCTTCTCTTTCATCACACGCCCCCCTCCTATCGCTTCCTCGCGGCCTTTCTCAGACAAATCGACGTCGGTCCAGCCCGTGAAAAGATTCTCTTTGTTCCAAACGCTTTCTCCGTGCCGCAGCAAAACAACTTTGTGCATGTTCCGTCCTTTTCTAAGAATGATTAATGCTTCACCGGCGGCCACCCAAGATCATGCCCAGCGGACGTTGTCCAATGTAACATTTTTGGGAGGTGTTTTCCTTGGTGAAGGGGAACCCCACAAAAGATTTTTCCAACCCTTGTCCTCCAGCGGTCGAAAGTGGCATGATGTCCCGCTTCATTCCAGGAGGCCAACATGCGTTATTTCCGGTTCTTGATTCTGATGGGGCTGCTCGCGGGATTCGGTCTTCAAGCGAAGGCACAAGTGGACGAGCAAGCCGACGAGACCCCGGCGAGCACCACTGCGCCTGCCGGCGCCAAGCAACCCACGGGCAAGACCGACGAGAAGGCGAAGGAGGAAAAGACCAAGGAAGACGACAAGCCGCCCGTGGTCACGCACCACGAGATTCGCATCCACGGCAACTCGCTCAAATACACGGCGACCACGGGCATGATGCCTATTTCGGATGAGGATGGGACGGTGGAAGCCCACATCTTTTTCATAGCCTACACTTTGGACAATCCTCCTGCCGGCGCGCGTCCGCTCACCTTCTGCTTCAATGGCGGCCCGGGTTCATCCTCGGTATGGCTGCACATGGGCGCGATCGGACCGAGGAAAGTGAAACTCAATCCTGACGGAGACATGCCGCACCCGCCCTTCGAACTTGAAGACAATCAGGACACCTGGCTTGACCAGACCGACCTGGTGTTTATTGATCCCGTCGGCACCGGATACAGCCGCCCCATGAAAAAAGAGCTGGGCAAGAAATTCTGGGGGATGCAGGGCGACATCGCTTCCGTGGGCCAATTCATCCGGCTCTATCTCTCGCGTAACGAGCGCTGGACATCGCCTCTGTTTATTGCCGGAGAAAGTTACGGCACCACGCGCGCCGCGGGCCTTTCCGGCTACCTGATCAACAACGGCGTTGCGCTGAACGGCATCGTGCTGGTCTCCACGGTGCTCAATTTTGAAACCCTCGAATTCACTCCGGGGAACGACATGCCGTACGTTTTGCACCTGCCCACCTATACCGCGACGGCGTGGTATCACAAAAAGCTGCCTGCCGACCTTCAGCAGCAGGATCTCTCCAAAACTCTGACTGAGATCGAGCAATGGGCGTCCAACGATTATGCCCTGGCGCTCGCCAAGGGCGACTCGCTCACCGCCGCCGAGAGCGCCTCCGTGGTGGACCACCTGTCGCGCTACACGGGTCTGTCAAAAACTTATGTCGACCTGGCCAACCTGCGCGTGAAGCAGTGGGAATTCTGCAAGGAGTTGCTGCGCGATCAGAACCGCACGGTCGGCCGCCTGGATGCCCGATTCAAGGGAATGGACGAGTCCGGAATTTCCGAGGCGCCGAATTACGACCCGAGCGAAGCCGTCATTCGCCCGCCTTTCACTTCCGTATTCAACAACTATGTGCGCGCCGAACTCGGCTACAAGACGGACAAGCAGTATTACATTCTCGGCGGCGGGTTCCGGGAATGGGAGTGGGGATCGGCAGGGCAAGGCTTTCCCAACGTCAGCGCGCAACTTCGCAACGCCTTCGTGAAGAACAAGTATATGAAAGTCCTGGTGGCCGAGGGCTACTTCGATCTCGCCACGCCGTTCTATGCCGTCGATTACACGCTGGCCCACCTGGGCCTGGACCCGTCGTTGCGCGGCAATATTTCCACCGCGCAGTTTGACGCCGGCCACATGGTTTACATTGACAGCAAGTCGCTGGACAAGCTCAAGCGTGACGTCGCGGCGTTTATGCAATCCGCCATGAAGTGAAAAGTGGCGCGGCATAAAAATGCGGCGCATGGGTTCGCCTTTCGCGATTCGCTTGCTCTATTTTTTGTGTTATAGTAATGCAGTCGAACGGAGCAAAATCTGGCACAATCGATCTCCCTATACGGTACGCCTTAAGTCCATAAGGAACGCAGAAAGGGCCACAAGGACAACAAGGGACCTCGAAGACCCGTCACTACGGGAGAAGATTTCCCGGTGGGTGCGTGTCAGTCATGTTCCGAGCCGAGCAGACGCAATTAATTCATACTGATCCTGGCAGACACCGCCATGAACGCTTGGCAAGAAATCCTGAACTACCTCAAGACTAAAGTTAACACTCAGAGTTATCAAACCTGGCTGCGTCCCACGAGCTTCGAGAATGTGGCCCAGGGAGTGCTGACCGTCCGCGTGCCCAACCGGGAGTTTCAGGAGTGGATTCAGGAGCATTACAGCAGCCACATCAAGGAAGCCATCGAACGGCTGAAGGCCGGCTTCCATGAGGTTCGTTACGTGTTTGAAGAGAGCGCGGAGAAAAAGACCCCGGAAAACGGGAAAAATAAGACAGCCCAAGGGAAGTTGGATTTCGATTCGGTGGCCCACGAACTGAACCCGCGCTACACCTTCGACACGTTTGTGGTGGGCTCGTGCAACCAGTTCGCTCACGCCGCCGCGCGCGCCGTGGCCGAGCAACCCTCCAAAGCTTACAACCCGCTTTTCCTTTACGGCGGAGTGGGCCTCGGCAAGACGCATCTGATGCAGGCCGTCGGGCATATGATCAAAAGCCATTCCAAGGACATGCGCCTGGCTTATGTTTCCTCCGAAAGGTTCACCAACGAAGTCATCAACTCGCTGCGCTACGACCGCATGATCTCTTTCCGGGACAAATATCGCAATGTCGATGTCCTTCTGATTGACGACATTGAATTCATCGCCGGCAAAGAACGCACGCAGGAAGAGTTTTTCCACACCTTTAACGCGCTCTACGAATCCCAGAAGCAGGTGGTGCTCTCCGCCGATTGCACGCCCAAGGAAATTCCCGGGTTGGAGGAGCGGTTGCGCTCACGATTTGCCTGGGGACTCTCCGCCGACCTGCAGCCCGCCGATTTGGAAACCAAGTTGGCGATCCTGGCCAAGAAAGCCGAGACCCAGGGCGTTCCTCTGCCGGACAACGTGGCCCTCTTCATCGCCACCCGCATCAAGTCCAGCATTCGGGATCTGGAAGGCGCCTTGATCCGCCTCATTGCTTATTCCTCGCTGACCGGCGCTGAAATCACCTTGAGCATGGCCCAGCAAGTCCTGAAGAACCTTGTGGACCTTCAGGACAGGAGGGTTTCCATCGAGAACATCCAGCGAACCGTCTGCCAGGAATTTGGCCTTACGATTTCACAATTGAAAGCCAAGAACAACAGTCATGCGGTCGCCTACCCCCGGCAGATTGCCATGTTTCTGGCCAAAGAAATGACCACCGCCTCGCTGCCGCAGATTGGAAGGGAGTTCGGTGGAAAGCACCACACCACTGTCCTTCACTCCATCAACAAAATCGGTGAGGCGCGCAAGACAGACAAAGATTTAAACAGGGTTATCCACAAGCTGAGTGATAGTCTCCGTTGACTTTAACTGTTTTTCGACAGCCCGACGCTTTTGCGCAACTTGTGAATTAAATTAAAGACGGAAGATTTACACAGGAACTCACATTGGAGAGGGAGCCATCCACAAAATTCAAATTGGGAAAGGTATTCGATTCAATGCCTTTACGTCTTTTCCACAAATTCACATCCCCTACTACTATTAAGATTCTGATAGGATACTAAATATATGGAATTCTCAGCGAAGAAGTCGGAGGTCCTCAAGGAACTCAACCTGACCCAAGGGGTGGTAGAGCGGAAAACTACCATTCCCATACTTTCCAATTTATTGCTTGAGGTGAATGACTCGGGTCTGCACATCAGTGCCACGGATTTGGAATTGGGTATCCGCTGCGGATGTCCGGCAAAGGTGAAGAAGGAAGGCTCCGGAACTATTCCCGCCAAGCGCCTCCTGGAGATTGTTCGCTCACTGCCCGAGGCCGAAATCAAATTCAAAATTTTGGAGAATCATTGGGTTCAGGTCACCTGTGAGCGGTCCTCTTTCAAACTGGTAGGGATGGCCAAGGACAGCTTCCCGGTGCTTCCGGCGGCCCCCAAGACTCAGGCGTCGATTCCACCCGACGTTTTCACCAGCATGATTCAAAAAACCATCTTCGCGATTTCCAGCGAAGAATCGCGCTATACCTTGAACGGCGCGCTACTGCTGCTGAAGCCCGATAGCGTTGCCATGGTGGCCACAGACGGTCACCGCCTGGCCATGGTGGAAAAGCAGACGCCGATCGCGGGACTGTCCAATGAGTTGCGAGTTTTGATTCCCAAAAAGGCGATGGGCGAGTTGAACAGGCTCCTGCCAGAGGCCGATGCGGCCAATCCCGTCCAATTCTCCATGGACGAAAGTCATCTCTTCTTCTCGGTGGGCGAGCGACTCCTGATTTCCCGGAAGCTGACCGGACAGTTTCCCAACTACGAGGCCGTGTTGCCACGCGAAAACAAGAAAATGGTCGAGTTGGAAAAGGACGCCATCACCGCGGCCATCCGGCGTGTCGCTTTGCTGGCCGACGAGCGCTCGCGCGCCATCCGCCTGCAGCTCGATAAAGACAAGTTGGAAGTATTCTCCTCGAGCGGCGAATACGGCGAAGCGCACGAGACGCTGGACGCCAAGTTTGCCGGCGAGGCTTTGCAGATTGGCTTTGACTACCAGTATTTGCTGGATTTTCTGAACGTGATGGGCGAGGGCGGCAAGATAAAGCTGGAATTGAAAGATGAGCAGAGCGCCGGCCAATTCCGGCCCGGCGATGAGGAAGCTTACCGCTATCGTTACGTCGTGATGCCCATGAGGATTTGAGAAATTGCCGGATGGGGCGATTCAGTTAATGGAAAACGGAGTCCGTGAGGCCGGCAGCGATGGAAGCTTTCTGCCGGTCTTTTGGTCTAAGGATCACGGACCATCAAAGAGTGTGCCGCGGAGGCGATAAAGCAAGTGGCGGAACCCGAAAAGAAAAAGGCAGCAAACCAGAATTACGATGCGGCGAGCATCAAGGTGTTGGGGGGCTTGGAGGCGGTCCAAAAGCGGCCGGCCATGTATATTGGCTCCACGGGCCAGACGGGCCTGCACCACCTCGTTTGGGAAGTTGTGGATAACGCCGTCGACGAAGCACTGGCGGGACAGTGCGACAAAATTGATGTCACCGTGCACTCGGACAATTCTGTGACCGTCATCGACAATGGCCGCGGCATCCCTGTGGACATGCACAAAGAGGAAGGCCGGTCCGCTGCCGAAGTTGTGATGACTGTATTGCATGCGGGCGGCAAGTTCGATACCGACAGTTACAAAGTTTCCGGCGGATTGCACGGTGTGGGCGTTTCCGTGGTGAATGCCCTTTCCGAATCTCTCGACCTGGAAATTTGGCGCGAGATCGGCAAAGACCCCGCACGGTATACGTGGGAGCAAACTTACGAGCGCGGCAAGCCCCTCGCACCCCTGAAAAAGGCTGGCAAGACCGAGCGCCGCGGCACCAAGATCACTTTTCTTCCTGACTCCAAGATTTTCGACACCATCGAGTTTAATTACGACACCCTGGCCCAGCGCCTCCGCGAGCTATCGTTCCTGAACAAAGGATTGACGATCCGCTTGAAGGACGAGCGCAGCGACAAGCAGGCAGAATTCCACTACACCGGTGGCATTACCGAATTCATCAAACATCTGAACAAGAACAAGGATGTCCTTCACGCCACGCCCATTTACGGTGAGGCGGAGAAGGACAACGTCGCCATGGAGTTCGCCCTCCAATACAACGACGGGTACGCGGAGACCGTTTTTTGCTTCGCCAACAACATCAACACCGTGGATGGTGGCACTCACCTTTCCGGCTTTCGCTCCGCACTCACGCGCGCCATCAACCAGTTCGGGCAAAACCAGTCGCTGTTCAAAGACGTAAAGGAAAATCTGCAGGGTGAGGACGTTCGCGAGGGCCTGGTGGCGGTGATCAGTGTAAAGCTGCCCCAGCCGCAATTCGAAGGGCAGACCAAAGGCAAACTCAACAGTGACATTCAAAGTACGGTGGCGAGCTTTGTGTACGAGAAGTTGATGGAGAGTTTTGAAAAGAATCCCACCGTCGGCCGCAAGATTTGCGCCAAGTCGATTGACGCCGCGCGAGCCCGTGAAGCCGCGCGCAAAGCCCGCGAATTGACCCGCCGAAAGGGCGCGCTCGATTCGGGAGGCTTGCCCGGCAAACTCGCCGACTGCCAGGAAAAAGATCCGGAACGCTGTGAGCTTTTCCTGGTGGAGGGCGAGTCGGCCGGCGGCTCGGCCAAGCAGGGCCGCGATCGCCGCTACCAGGCCATTCTCCCCTTGCGCGGCAAAATCCTGAACGTGGAGAAGGCACGCTTCGACAAAATGCTCGGCCACGAGGAAATTCGCGCCCTCATCACCGCCCTCGGCACAGGCATCGGCAAAGAAGATTTCGACGTCACCAAGCTTCGCTACTCAAAAGTGATCATCATGACGGACGCGGACGTGGATGGCTCGCACATCCGCGCGCTCCTGCTGACTTTCTTCTACCGGCAGATGCCCGAACTGGTGGAACGCGGGCACATTTACATCGCTCAACCCCCTCTCTATCTCTTCAAAAAGGGAAAGAGCCAGAAGTATATCCGGGACGAGAAGGAATTCCGCCGCGAGGTGATGCGCCGCGCCACCGAGGACCACGCCGTGGAGATGGGCGAAGGCAAACAAAAAACGCGCCTGGAGGGTGGCGACCTCACCAATTTCCTGATGGCGCTCTCCGAGTACGTGGAGCTTTTCGATAAATTTGAGAAGCGCATCGGCGACGCCCGCCCGGTGAACGCCATGCTCAAAGCCGAGGTGGGCAAAAAGGCTGAACTCGAAGAAAAAGACAAGCTCGAACAAGTGGCCAAGGAACTCAAAGCGGAAGGCTATAAGACCGCCGTCAAACTCGACCCGGAGCACAACCTCTACACACTCACCTACACCAGCGAGAGTTTGGGCGAGCGCACCATCGATTGGGAATTGGTTTCCACCGCCGACTACCGGCGCCTGCTTGATCTGCACCGCCGCGTGCGCACCAACGACAAGCCGCCCTTCATGATCACTTCAAACGGCGACAAGGTGAACATCGAAGGCCGCGAAGAATTGCTCGAGCATGTGATGGCCCTCGGCAAAAAAGCCTTCACCGTCCAACGCTTCAAGGGTCTTGGTGAAATGAATCCCGACCAACTCTGGCAAACCACCATGGACGCCGAAACGCGCACCATGCTTCAGGTCCGCGTCGAGGACCAGGTGGAAGCCGACTCCATCTTCACCATCCTCATGGGCGACGTCGTCGAACCCCGCCGCCACTTCATCGAAGAAAACGCGCTGGAAGTGAAGAACCTGGATATTTAGTAGAAGGTTCCCGTATGAACTCTACAGATAGTTCAGAGTTCTTGATCACTTGTTGTTTTTGCTGCCAACTCAACCGCTTCAAGGTATTTGACGCACATGAAGGTAACGAGTTCGCTTATTGACCAACCGGTGGCTCTGGCGTAGTCCTTTAGCTTTTTGCGCAGAGAGGGAGGCATTGAAAAAGATGTGGGTGCTGTCCGTTCTCGACGTTGCTCCGGCAGGGGAAGCAGAACGTGCCGCTGGAGTACAATTTTGGTGGCGAGTGACGCTTTCGGATTATCAGGAATCTTAGTGGATTTTCTAGTTGACATGCCACTATGATTTTAATAGGATTCCACCTGCGAAGGAACCCACAAGATGTTGGGTGTAAAATTAAATCCTATACAAAGTGTTGTGGTTGATTCACCGCAATTCAAAGGGGAAAAAAATGGCCAGAACAGCCGCTGTCAGTAGTAGAGGATTTGACGACTATTCACGGCAGCGCGGTGGTAACATAAGGAGGATCCTGCTGGGAGCAACAATGGAGCACCGAGAGAGACTCAAGCGCTTGCTGCAACGTAAGTCGGTTGTACGCGGCTCGTTCACGTTATCTTCTCTCAAACAGAGCGAGTACTACCTCGACTGTAAAATGACGACACTAGACCCGGAGGGCGCGGTCCTAACGGGATATTCGATCTTGGAGTTGCTTGCGAACCACGACATTAGGCCAGACGCCTTAGGTGGTCCGACAATCGGAGCCGACCCAATCGTAACGGCTGTGGCCGCCGTAAGCTACCTAGAAGGAAATCCTGTTCCGGCGTTTCTTATCAGAAAAGCACGGAAGGCCCACGGGCGTCAGAAGCAGGTCGAGGGCGTCGAGTTAAAGCCTGGCTTGAAAGTTGTCATAGTCGATGAGGTTTGCACTACCGGTGAATCGACGATAGAGGCGATCACTGCCGCAGAGGAGACGGGCCTCATCGTTATCGCCGTAGTGAGCTTAGTAGACAGGGAGGAGGGAGGCTCGGATCAGATAAGGCAGAAATACCCTTACTACCCAGTCTTTACAGCAAAAGAACTTCTCGAGGATGATTCTTGTGGTGAACCAGAATTTCAACGCACTTCGGAAAATACTCTCCACTCGGCTCCAAGGAAATCAACAATTGCTTGAGGCGGCGTCAATCTGCCGTTCTCTGACTTTGTCGGATAGTGACGGCGCGGGGGCATTTCTGCTATTTGCCCTCTACTTGGAGGCCCTCGTAAGTCGGCGAGAAGCAGACGCGGTTGAGGCAGATCACTATGACTCGCTTATTGCGGAAATCACCGTGCCGATTAATGCGTGCATCGATGCGTTAGAGGCCGCCGATGTGCCCAAACTGGTTGCCAATCTGGATTCTTTCGCGAGAACAGCCGTTAGGAACGCCCTTCGCTGACCGCGCCGCCCTTTCATCAAAGAAAACGCCTTGGAAGTTAAGAACCTGGATAACTAGCGGATTGCGTGCCCATTCGTCACCAGAGTGGTGCATGGATCACCTTGCACCATTGCGGGGTCCCGGCAAATATTGGCAGGCAGATCAAGCCGCTTGTTTTTGGCGGGGCCGGGGGCGAAAGCGCCTCAGGTAATCGGCGCCCGCGGCGCTTCGGGCCACCTCGGCTGCGCGGGCGAGGTCACTCAAAGCGTCCAGAACATCAAATGCCCCTTCCTGCAGTGCCTCGGCCCATTCTTTGTCGCTGAATGTGCGGGCCAGCAGGACTACCTCAAAGCCAAGATCGTGGTAGTGGGCTAAATCGATCAGGCGCCGCCACGATCCGTCTTCCAAGTAAGGCGTGCAAAAGACAACCTGAAATCCTCCCGACCTTGCTAGGTCGCATGCCGCAGTGATAGTACGGGCGCTTTGGGAAGCCAGCCCAGCTTCGCGAAGGACGGCCCTGAGCCCATCGGCATCCACCTCGTTGTTACAGACAATAAGGATACGTGCCCGGTTGGAGAGACTCCTCACCAAGAGGGAATTCGGCTCAGTCTCGTCAGGCCGGAAAGGCTCGGGCATGGCAAAGCTTCCTGAACGATCGGGACTTGCCGCAAAGGGAATCGTAGCCCGCAGAGCACGCGCTCTGTAGGTTCCACGATTCATTTTGCCGGCACTCTATTTATCGGTGGAGGGGGCGGCTGGCTTTAATGTTTTATTGCTGAGCTCTTGCCTCAAGACTCGATCGCGCTTCCGCTGGGCAATTTTTCGCTTTCGATCCTTGCCAAACCGGGCTTTGTCGCCATTTCTTGCTGACATGGTTCTCTCCTTCGCCCGAACCGGTCCACGATGACTGCCAGCGGCCAAATTAGGGGCGGTGTTTCTATCATAGCCCAAGAAAGAGGCACGCCGGGAGATTTGTTTCCTCAAAGGCCTGACCATTCAGCCCATCCAGCACACCATTCACCCCAGAAGAATCCCGTTGGCTGAATTAAGGCGGAAACACAAGACTCGAAAAGCGGAATTCGAGGCTCAAAAACCGATTTCTTCAGACCACGGAAAGCCCGCCTGCGCACCACCACTCAAAGCGCCAGCGTGGTACAATTGTGAGTGCAGATTGCTTGTCGAGTGGGCGTCCGGGATGGCCAGGAAAGACGAGCTGGAGAGGATCGGATTGGGCCGGCCCGGCATTCACGGTGCGTTCTTTGCAGCACCTCAACGGCAAGTGCGAGCGGCACTCGTGACATGCCCCTGCAAGCCTTTCGAATTTATCCCGGGCTTCGAGTTGAACGTATCTCGACCTCAAAAGTGCAAGAGGAAATTGAAAAATGGGTGACCAGGAATTAGTTCCGCCGTCTCGCAACGTGCCGGTGAACATTGAAGAGGAGATGCGGAGTTCGTATCTCGCCTACGCGATGAGTGTGATCGTGGGGCGGGCGCTCCCCGACATCCGCGACGGCTTGAAGCCTGTGCATCGCCGCATCCTGTACGCGATGTACAAGGAAGGCAACACGTCGGACAAGCGCTACATCAAGTGCGCCGGCGTGGTGGGCGAGGTCATCAAGAAATACCACCCGCACGGCGATAGCGCGGTCTACGACACCCTGGTGCGCATGGCCCAGGACTTCAACTTGCGCTACATGCTGATTGACGGCCAGGGAAATTTCGGCTCGGTGGATGGCGACCCTGCTGCGGCTTACCGGTACACGGAGTGCCGCCTATCACGCCTGGCGGAAGAATTGCTCGCTGACATCGAGAAGGACACGGTCAACTTTGTCCCCAATTTCGACGAGTCCACCGAGGAGCCCACTGTCCTCCCCACCCGCGTTCCCAATCTGTTGATCAACGGGTCGGACGGCATCGCGGTGGGCATGGCCACGAAAATCCCGCCTCACAATCTCACCGAGATCATCGACGCCACAATTACGCTGATTAACAAGCCCAGCGCAGGACTCGACGAAATTCTTTCCCTCGTCCCCGGCCCCGACTTTCCCACCGGCGCGTTCATCTACGGCAAGAGCGGCATCAAGGCGGCCTATCAAACGGGGCGCGGCACGTTCACTATGCGCGCCAAAGCGGCCATCGAACGCCCAACCAAAGACAAACAGCAGATCGTGATCACAGAAATTCCTTTCCAGGTGAACAAGTCCACTTTGATCAAACGCATTGCGGACCTGGTTCTGGACAAGAAAATCGAAGGCATCTCCAACGTGCAAGACGAGTCCGACCGCGACGGCATGCGCATCGTTGTGGAGCTGAAGCGCGGCGAGCAGCCTGAGGTGATCCTGAACAACCTCTACAAGCACACCCAACTCCAGGAAACTTTTGGGATGATCATGCTGGCCATCGTGAACGGCCAGCCGCGCGTCCTGCCGCTCATCGATGCCATTCAGCTTTTCATCGACCACCGCGTGACAGTGGTGCGCCGGCGCACCGCCTACGACTTGCGCAAAGCGGAAGAGCGCGCCCACATTTTGGAAGGCTTCCTGAAGGCGCTTTCCCACCTCGACGCCATCATCAAGTTGATTCGCGCCTCGCAATCGCCCAAAGAGGCGCGCGAGGGACTGATGGGATTGACCCCCTCTGTTAACAGGGTCTTTGACTTTACCGAGCGGCAGGCGCAGGCCATCCTCGAACTGCAATTGCAACGGTTGACGGCTCTCGAGCGCAACAAGATTCAGGAAGAGTACGACGGGCTCCAGAAAAAAATCGCCGAGTACAAGGAAATCCTGGCGAGCGACAAGGTTTTGAAGAAGGTGATTGTCGACGAGCTGAAGCAGGTGCAAAAGGAATACGGCGACGTGCGCCGCACCGAGATCATCGAGGAGCAGGCGGAGATCAAGCTGGAAGACCTGATCGCCGACCAGGACGTGGTGATCACCGTGTCGCACTCCGGCTACCTGAAACGCACCCCGCTTTCCACCTACCGCCAGCAGGCGCGCGGCGGCAAGGGGCGCATGGGGATGAAAACGCGCGACGAGGATTTTGTCGAGCAACTCTTCATCGCCAACACGCACAGCTACATCCTGGTGTTCACCAACACGGGCAAGCTTTACTGGCTGAAGGTCTATGAGATTCCTGACATCGGCGCGGCGGGCAAAGGCAAGCACATCCTGAACCTGGTGAATCTGGCCAAGGGCGAAAAAGCCGCGGCGGTCTTGGCCGTCAATAAACTACCCGACGAGCCGAAGGATGTCACAACGGACGGCACGACGTACGCCGCCGAGGGCTACGTGTTGCTGGTGACCCGGCAGGGGATCATCAAGAAGACGCGGCTGGCTGAGTTCTCAAACCCATCGTCCCGCGGGATTATCGCCATGGGGATCGAGGAGGGTGACGAATTGATTGGCGCCAAGCTCACCAACGGGCGCGAGACTATTTTCCTCGCTTCGCACGAGGGCATGGCCATCCGCTTTCCCGAGGGCGACGTGCGCGATATGGGCCGCGCCGCCTACGGCGTCTACGGCATGGATCTGGACAAGGGCGACTACATCGTGGGCATGGAAATTGTGGGCGAGAAGGAGTTGATCCTTTCGGTCACCGAGAAGGGCTACGGCAAACGCACTGCCATCACCGAGTATCGCCAGCAGTCGCGGGCCGGCAAGGGCGTAATCAACGTGAAGACGGCGGAGCGCAATGGAAAAGTGGTGGGCGTGCTCAGCGTGACGGAGGAATCCGAAGTGATGCTCATTTCCCAGCAAGGCAAAATCGCGCGCCTCGATTCGAGCACCATCCGCGAAAGCGGCCGGTCCGCGCAGGGCGTCCGCCTGATCAATCTGGACGAAGGCGACCAGCTCGCCGCCGCTTGCCTGGTGCGCAGCGATACGAATGGCGGAGGGTCTGAGGGCGGTTTGGTACAGTAAGAGCGGCGCAACGCGGAGGCGTTCAATTTACACTTCGAGATGGTCACGGAAATATTCGCACAATCCTCTAGGCCGGGAATTTCGCAATGCCTGAACTTGAAAGCAAGGAACAACGTTTGCAAGCGGGACTGAAAGATGTTCCCTCGCTGATCGTGGCCTACTCGGGCGGGGTGGATTCGGCGTACCTCGCTTTCGCGGCGCACCGTGCGCTGGGCCAGCGGATGCTGGCCGTCACGGCGTTGAGCGCGAGTTATTCGGAGCGCGACCGCAAGGAAGCCGAGGCCTGCGTGGCGCGCGTCCAATTTCGTCACGAGTTCATCGAGACCAGCGAACTTGCCAATCCCGCCTATCGTGCCAACAATCCCGACCGCTGCTATTTCTGCAAGGATGAGCTTTTTGAAAAGCTTGACGAGCTGGCTGCGGGACGCGGTTTCGCCGCTGTGGCCTACGGCGTGAATGTGGACGATCAGGGCGACTGGCGTCCCGGCCAGCGCGCCGCGCGCGAGCACAAAGTCCTGACGCCGCTGCTCGACGCCGGAATGACCAAAGCCAACATCCGCGAACTGGCTCGCCGCGCGGAGCTGCCCGTGTGGGACCGCCCCGCCTCCGCCTGCCTTTCTTCGCGCATCGCTTACGGGATTGAAGTCACGCCCGAGCGCCTGGCCATCATCGAAAAAGGCGAAGAGGCGCTGCGCGAGCTGGGCTTCCGCCAATTTCGCGTGCGCTTTCATGAGAAACTGGTTCGCCTGGAAATCGCTCCGGAAGAATTGCCGCGCGCCATGACGCCCGAAATGTCTCGCAAGTTCGTGGAAATTTTCAAAGCCCTGGGATTCACGTTTGTTACTCTGGATCTGGAAGGCTATCGCAGCGGATCGCTGAACACCCACCTCATCACCCTCAAGCCTTGATCGACGCCACGGCCTAGTTTTTGTACGGGTTTATGGTATTATGGCATTATGGCAAGCCAAAAGATGACATTCAATCTGCCCAAGGATCTTGTAGCGCAATTTGTACGGCGCGTCCCGGCGCGCCAACGGTCACGCTACGTGGCAGACGCCTTGGCGTCACGATTGAAAGACCGGGAGAAGCTGTTAGCGCGCGCGTGTGAAGTGGCGAACCGTGTCCGGGACGTGCGAGCAATTGAGCGGGACTTTGACGCCCTAGCGGATGAGATTCTGGAGCCGTGGAATGAAGCCTCGGCGCGGTGAGGTTTGGTGGGTGCGGCTGGGCCCGGGGAGCGGCGCTGAAATCAAGAAGACACGGCCATGTGTCGTGCTCGGGGCTAACGTGTTAAACGAGCGGCGACGAACCGTGGTCGTTGTGCCGCTTTCGACCTCTCCCCAACCCGCTCCGCCATTGCTTGTACCCATCGATTGCGCGGGGCGTCGTGCTGTCGCCGTGGTGGATCAAATTCGAGCTGTGGCGAAAGAACGTCTCGATCGTCGCATGGGAGAACTTTCTCCTCAAGATCTCAATGCGATTGAAGAAGCACTAAGGATTGTTCTGGAAATGTAGCATGCGGCGACCCCGACCATGCTCAAGGACTCTTAGACTTAAGGAGCACTTTGTGAAAACCCGACATGTGTACCGTATCCAAGTCTTCTTTTCAGCCATAATCCTGGTGCTCATGGTCACACGCAACGCGCCCGCTCAACAAAAAAATATCGCCGAACGGCTGGGGTACCCGGCGGATGCCAAGCTGGTAATCCTCCACGCCGACGATCTCGCGGTGGCCCATGCGGTGGACATGGCGAGCTTTGCGGCGCTGGACCAAAAGGCGGTGAGCTCGGCCAGCATCATGGTGCCCTGCGCGTGGCTCACCGAACCCGCCGCGTATGCAAAGGCGCACCCGGAAGCCGACCTCGGCCTGCACCTGACGCTGACCAGTGAGTGGAAAACTTATCGCTGGGGGCCGGTGGCGCCCAAAGACCAGGTGGCCAGCTTGCTGGATGCGGATGGGTATTTCTATCCCGACGTTGAGCCGGTCGCCCAGCACGCAAAGCCTGAGGAAGTCGAGCGCGAGATTCGCGCCCAGATCGAGCTTGCGATCAAGATGGGCATTCGCCCCACCCACCTCGACATGCACATGGGCACGCTCGCCGCCAAGCCGGAGTTTTACGCGGTGCTGGTGAAGGTGGCGCACGAGTACGGCCTGCCCTTCCTCGCCGTGCACGTCCCGGACGAGCGCGACAAAATGATGGCGTCGCTGCTATCGCCCAAGGATGTTGTGCTCGATTCCTTGGTGATGTTCGGCGGCAACGTTCAGCCGCAAAGGTGGACGGAGGCTTATGTAACGGCGCTGAAATCCATCAAGCCGGGCGTTCACTACTTGATCGTCCACCTGGGCTACGATGATTCGGAACTTCAAGCGGTCACCGTGGACCACGCCGACTACGGCGCGGCGTGGCGGCAGCGCGATTTCAATTCCGTCACCAGCCCGGAGTTCAAGAAGGCTCTCCAAGACAACCACATCATTTTGATTGGGTGGAAAGACCTCAAGAAACTTCTCTAGACACGCTCTCGCCGGCGAATTCCCGGCGCCACTTTACATGCCAAATTCTTTTGCTATACGAATGGTATTGGTGTGGATTTCGATGGTGTCTTCGAGGCGCCGCGCGTAACCGCCGGCGAGTGTGACGGCGACGGGAATTTTCCCGGCGCGCGCCTTCTCAAACACCATGCGGTCTCGCCGCTGCAATCCGTCCAGGCTGAGCTTCAAGCCCCCCAACTGATCTTCGCGATAAGGGTCGGCGCCCGCGACATAAAAAATCAAGTCCGGTTTAAATCTGGCTAGGGATTTGTCCAGCCCGTCCTCGAGCGCGGCCAAATACTCGTCATCCTCGATGCCATCGTGCAGATTGATGTCCTCCGAGCTGGGCGGCTTGGGGTTGGGGTAATTGTTCACCTGGTGGATGGAGAGGGTGAAAACGGTGGGGTCGCCGCCGAAGATGGCCGCCGTGCCGTTGCCGTGGTGCACGTCCACGTCCACCGTCATGGCGTGGGCGATATTCTTGTCCCTCTGCAGGCGGCGGATGGCAATGGCCACATCATGAATCACGCAGAAGCCCTCACCATGGTCGGGATAGGCGTGGTGAAACCCTCCGCCAATGTTCACCGCCACCGTCTGCGCAAGCGCCAGGCGGCCGGCTAGAATCGATCCGCCCGCCGAGAGCCACACGGCGCGAATGAGCTCCGGGGAATAGGGAATCTCAAGTTGCAGGATTTCCGCAAAGCTGAGCGTGCCGGTCTTGAGCTTGCGAATGTAGGCGTCGGTGTGGACCAGCGCCACGTCTTCGTCCTCCGCGGGGCTGGGCTCCACAAAATCTTCCGGAGTAGCCACGCCGTCGCGCAGCACCTTTTCGCTGATCAATTTGTATTTGACCGACGGAAAAACGTGCGCGCCGAGATTGAGATCGTATTGGTCGGAATAAACGAGTTTCATAGTTTTATTCCACGGTCACGGACTTGGCCAGATTCCTCGGCTGGTCGACGTCGCAGCCGCGCAGCACGCCAATGTGATAGCCGAGCAACTGGAGCGGCACCACTTCAAGGATCGGTGAAAGCAATTCGTTGGTGTGCGGCAGCGTAATCACCTGGTCGGCCATCTCGCTCACTTCACGGTCGCCCTCGGTGACCAGCGCGATGATGGTGGCGCGGCGCGCCCGGGCTTCCTTGATGTTCGAAATGGTCCTTTCGTAGCGAACCTTCGACTCGTCGGAATGCCAATCGCAGGTGGCAATCACCACTACCGGGAGGCCGTCGGCAATCAAGGCGTTGGGGCCGTGCTTCATCTCGCCCGCCGGATAGCCCTCGGCGTGGATGTAGGAAACCTTCTTCATTTTCAGAGCGCCCTCCAGCGCCACGGGAAAGTGGACGCCGCGGCCGAGAAAATGGAAAGCGGGCGAACGGTAAAAGTGGCCCGCCAGTTCTTCGCACTCATCCTCTTTGAGCAACACGGATTCGAGTTGCCGGGGAAGCACGGCGAGGTCGGCGAGCAATCGTTGGGCGTTGGCCGCCGGCAATGCGCCGCGCACTTCGCCCAGGTAGACAGCAAAAAGGTAGAGCGCGGCCAGCTCCGCGGAAAAGGTTTTTGTGGAGGCCACGGCGATTTCAGGCCCGGCGTGGGTATAAATCACCCCATTCGCTTCGCGCGGCACCATGCTGCCCAGCACATTGCAGATGGCCAAGGTCTTCGAGCCCTTGGCTTGCGCCTCGCGCTGGCCCGCCAGCGTATCCGCGGTCTCGCCCGACTGCGTCAGGAGCACGGTGAGAGTTTTGTCGTCCACCAGCGGGTCACGGTAACGAAACTCGGAGGCGTAATCCACGTCCACGGGTACGCGGGCCAGCCGTTCAATCATGATTTTGCCCGCAAGGCCGGCGTGGCGCGAAGTTCCCGCGGCTACAATCTGGATGTCGCGAAACGCACGGAAATCTTCCCCAGTGATTTCCATATCGTCCAACCAGACCTGTCCGGTCTCCGGCGAGAACCGGCCCAGCGTGGTGTCACGCACGGCGCGCGGCTGCTCGTAGATTTCTTTCACCATAAAATGCCGGAAGCCGCCCTTTTCCGCAAGGATGGGATCCCAGGTGATGTGCTGGACCGCGCGCGTGACCGGGCGGCCGTCGAAGTCGGTGAGCCGCACGCCCGTGGGGCTGAGCACGGCCAGGTCGCCGTCGGCCATGAAAATCAGGTCGTGCGTGTGATAGAGGATTGCAGGCACATCGCTGGCCACAAAATATTCGTCCTTCCCCAGTCCAATCACCGCGGGAGGTCCCCGGCGCGCCGCAACAATTTTGCCCAAGTCCCGCGTGGAAATAATGGCCAGCGCGAAAACGCCGGTCAACTCGCGGACCGCCGCACGGACCGCATCCTCCAAGTTGCCCTGGCCCGCGCCTGGCGGGGCCGAAGCCGCTGCGCCCGCGTTCAAGTGTTTCTCAATCAAGTGGGCGATCACTTCTGTGTCCGTCTCAGTGGAGAACTTGTGTCCCTCGCCCTGCAGAATTTTCTTGAGCTCGAGATAATTTTCGATAATGCCATTGTGGACCACCACGACGGTGGAGTGGCAGTCGCGGTGCGGGTGTGCATTTTCTTCGGTGGGCGCACCGTGCGTGGCCCAGCGCGTGTGCCCGATGCCGTAAGTCCCGTCCAGCGGACTCAGGCGGATCACTTCTTCCAGGTTGCGCAGTTTGCCGGTGGCGCGGCGGATCTCCAGATGATCTTCCTTGATCACCGCCAGGCCCGCCGAGTCGTAGCCGCGGTATTGCAGCCGCTGCAAGCCCTCGAGCAACACGGGCACCACACGTTTTTTTCCGACGTAGCCAATAATTCCAGACATGGGCTGCCCGTTGACGGCCAATCGTGCAGACTGCGCACTCTTGAGGAGATTGGTTCCCGCAAACTCCAGAGAGCCTGCGATTATAGCAGACCAACCGCGCGCTACCCTGCAAACTACACCACGCGTGGCGGCTTGGCGGGGACAGGATTGTCCGGTAGAATGCCCGCCGGCGCTTTTAGGACTATTTGACACAACTTTGCCGCCATGGCCCTGTAGGCGAGAGCAACAATTGAACTCTCTGCAACGGCTCTGTGAGATTCAAGGGAGGTATGGCTTGAGGAAGAAATTCTTTAGTGTGGTTTTGTTGCTGGTCTGTGGAATTTCGTTGAGGCCGGCCGCCGCGCAAACTGGGGCGGGAAACAAGAACCCGCTCGACCCGCTCATGGACTCTCTGTTCGCGGTGCGACAATTCAAACAGGTGGCCATCTCTCCCGACGGCGCCCACGTGGCGTGGGTGGAGGAATTGAAAGCGAAAAATGGCGCGCCCTCGCCCAACTCGGCGATCTATGTGGCGGCCTTGAAAAAACCCGCTGCCCCTCCGCGCCGAATCACCGCAGGCAACGGGACCGCCGCGCATGCTGAGCACGATATAGCATGGTCGCCCGACGGAACCCGGCTGGCATTTCTTTCAGACGCCGCAAAGGAAGGCCAACTCCAACTTTTTGTGGTCGGCCTGTCCGGCGGCACGACGCACCCGATGACCCGCCTCAAAGGTTACCTTGCCGAGCCTCACTGGTCGCCTGATGGCAAAACGATCGCCTTCCTTTTCACTGAGAACGCTCCACGCGCCGCCGGTCCACTCGAAGCGATGACGCCGGATAGTGGCGTGGTGGGCGGCCATATTTACGAGCAGCGGCTGGCCAAGGTCGACGTGGCCACGCGCAAAGTCCGCCAACTCTCCCCCGCCGACCTCTACGTTTACGAGTACGACTGGTCTCCTGACAGCAGGAGTTTTGTGGCGACCGCCGCCCACGGCAACGGTGACAACAATTGGTACGTAGCCGAACTCTACATTCTCTCTGTCGACTCTGGCGCCACAAAATCGATCTACAAACCTCCACTGCAAATCGCCAAGCCGCGCTGGTCTCCCGACGGAAAAGAAATCGCCTTCATCGGAGGCTTGATGAGCGATGAGGGCTCGACGGGCGGCGACGTGATCGTTATTTCCGCCGAAGGAGGCGAGTCCCGCGACGTCACGCCCAATATGAAGGCTTCAGCCTCCTTCCTGGCCTGGTCGCCGAACTCGCGCGACATCCTGGCGGTGGAATGTATGGACGGCTCTCCCGGCGTGGCCAAAATCGATTCGATCGAAGGGCGCAGTGAAACTTTGTGGACGGCTCCGGAAGAAATATCGGACGGCAGTTGGGGCTACAGTCTTTCGCTCGCCGCGGACGGAATGACCTCCGCCGTGGTCCGCAATTCTTTTCAGCATCCACCGGAAGTTTGGGCGGGGCCAATCGGCGAATGGAAGCAATTGACTCACTTCAATCAAGACGCCCACCCGGAGTGGGGCGACGGGAAAAGCATTCACTGGCCAAGCGACAATTTCCGCGTGCAAGGTTGGCTGATCTATCCCAAGGATTACGATCCCGCCAGGCGATATCCGCTGGTGGTGCTGGTGCACGGCGGCCCGGGAGGGTTTCATGGGCCTGGCTGGCCGGGATCCACCTTAAGTTATTCCGTGCTGTCCAACGCCGGGTATTTTGTGCTCTTTCCCAATCCGCGTGGCAGTTTCGGGCAGGGAGAGAGTTTCACTCAAGCCAACGTGAAGGATTTCGGTTACGGAGATTTTCGCGACATTCTGGCGGGTGTGGACGAGGTGGTGAAAACTCTGCCCGTGGATAATGACCGTGTGGGTATCACGGGCTGGAGCTACGGCGGCTATATGACCATGTGGGCCGTCACACAAACACATCGTTTCCGGGCGTCGGTGGCGGGCGCCGGCATCGCCAACTGGCTCAGCTACTACGGTGAAAACGATCTCGACCAGTGGATGATTCCCTTTTTTGGCGCGTCCGTCTACGACGACCCAGCCGTTTATGCCAAAAGTTCGCCCATCGATTTCATTAAAAACGTCAAGACGCCCTCGCTCATCTTGGTGGGAGACCGCGACGGCGAATGTCCCGCGCCCCAGTCTTATGAATTTTGGCACGCGCTAAAAACGCTGGGAGTACAGACCCAGTTTGTGATTTATCCGAATGAAGGCCACATGATCGCCAAGCCCGAACACCGGCGGGACATTAACCTGCGCATGGTGGAGTGGTTTGATAAGTATTTGAAGTAGGGCGGCGGCCTTACGTGCGGTAGGACGCGTTGATGTCGATGTAGGCGTGCGTCAAGTCACAGGTCCACATTCGCGCTGAGGCTTTCCCCTCGTGGAGGTCCACGCGCAGGGTCATTTCTTTAACGTCCATTTCGCGTTTCGCGGCGGCTTCATCAAAGCCCGCGTCCAGGCCCTTGCGGCACAGGAAAAAATCGTTGATTCGAATATCCACGCGGTCCGGGTTGAACCGCGCGCCTGAGTAGCCCGCTGCGCAAATAATGCGCCCCCAGTTGGGATCGCTCCCCGCGATGGCGGTTTTCACCAGCGGCGAATTGGCGATGGCGCGCGCGATGCGGTCCGCGTCGCTGGATTTGCGCGCGCCGTGCACTTCCACCGTGACCAGTTTTCCCGCGCCCTCGCCGTCTTTCGCGATCATCCGGGCCAAGGCCTCGCAGAGTTGGGTGAGCCCGGCGCAAAAAATCTTCCCCGCAACTGCCCCCCGCGACGCCATCACCCGCGCACGACCGCTCGCCATCGCCACCAGTGTGTCGTTGGTGGAGGTGTCACCGTCCACGGAGACGCAGTTAAAAGAAACGTCGGCTGCCTCGCGAAGCGCCAGGTTTAAGTGGCGCGGCGAGACGGAGGCGTCCGTGGTGATAAAGCTCAGCATGGTCGCCATGCGCGGATGGATCATCCCTGAGCCCTTGGCCACGCCCGCCAGGTGCACCGTCCTCCCTCCGATCCGGGTCCGCAATACCAGCGATTTCGGGACAGTGTCGGTGGTCATGATGGCGCGCGCCACCGCCTCAGCATTTTCCGTAGATAGGTTTTTCGAGAGCTTGGGCAGTTTGCTCAAAATCAGCCTCAGCTTGAGAGGCACGCCGATCACGCCGGTGGAGGCCACCAGAACCTGGTAAGGTTGGATGCCGAAGAGTTGGGCGACCGCTTCCGCGGTGGCCTTGGCGGCATGCGCGCCGCCTTTTCCTGTGCAGGCGTTGGCGTTGCCCGCGTTCACAATCACCGCGCGCGCTCGCCCAAATCCCGCGGCCAAATGTCGGCGGCAGAGATGCACCGGGGCGGCCGCGGCAACGTTTTTGGTGAACACTCCGGCCGCCGTGGTTTCCGGCGCGTCCGAAACGATGAGCGCGAGGTCGAGCGCACCCGCCGCTTTCTTGATCCCCGCCGCAACCGCCGCTCCGCGAAATCCCAGGGGCGTGGCAATGTTGCCTTCAATTGGCTCCCACTGGCTCATGTTGAATGTAATTTAATTTTAGTCTTGCCCAGGTTCATTACGCCCGCGGCCTGCACGGCCTGGCCCGCCCTTCCGAGCTCATCTGGAGCGGAAAGCCCGGCCGCCTTACTGGTGGGGCAGGGCGCGCGGCGGAGTGAAGCTGGGGTTCCCCACCGGCTCGAGCTCCGGTTTGGTCGGCTCCGGCCCGGCTACCTTCAGGCTCCGCAAACTTTCGTCACACGCTTCCACCATCATGTCAGGGTCGCCGCTACCTGTAGAACAATCCGCCACGATGATGTGGTCGGGTGAAATCACATGAGCGGTGAGGAGCATATCCCGGCCCGTATATTGCTGCAGCAGGACCGTGTCGCGGCCCGCGAGCTGCGTGTGCTCGTAATGGTAGCGGGCAATCTGCTTTATTACGCCGTCCGTTTCCCACTTCGCCAAACTCTCCGGGGATAATTCAGTGGCGTGATCGATGTTGGGGGCGGAGGTGATGGTCAGCGAGGGTCCCGTCCCCCACCATTGAGGGCGGTAGATCTTCACTCCGCCGGGAAAGGTTTCCACCTTCCCATAAATTCCCGCCGCCACCTGCATATCGATCCCAAGACCCTGGTTGCTGTAGGGGAGCAATTTCAGGGTTTCATCCGCGACGTGCTGCTTGTGCATGGGCGCCAGTTTCACCCAAAAAAATTCTATCCCCAGCAACGCACCACCGATCAATAGGATGGCCAAGCCCACAAACAACTGCGTAGGTATTTCCTTTTTCATGCCGCTCCATCTTATCCTGTGTCGGATTTTGGCGCAACGCAGTGAGTGGAAGATTGCTCCCACATTCCCACTTTCCTTTGCTCACAAATCGAGATAGCTTCTTCTCGCGTCCGTGCTATTTCCAAAGCTCATAAGGGTCACTTGGGAGATGGAGTTGAATCTGGGTAAGCAGCACCCACGGATGTTTCGACCTCTGAGTTTTCGCGTGACCGGCGCTCACTCTTGCAATTTGTCCAAGGCCTGATGAATACTCCCGCGACAAACGAAAACGATATTTTTCCGGCGAATGGCAATCGGGAAACTCTTTCACCTGAAATAAACCAGGGCGCAACCATTCCCGTACTCTACGGCCTTACCATCTTTGCGAGTGCCTTCCTGCTGTTCCAAGTGCAGCCCATTATCGCCAAGATCATTGTGCCATGGTTTGGCGGATCCTCGGCCATCTGGACCACCTGCCTGCTGTTCTTCCAACTTGTCCTCCTGCTCGGATACCTTTACGCCTACTGGGTGATTGATTTCCTTCGCCCCAAAGTGCAGACCGCCATCCATCTTTGCCTGTTGGCGCTCGGAATTTTGGTTCTGCCCATACTGCCCAAGGACACTTGGAAACCATCGGGTCCGGAATGGCCCACCTTCCACATTCTGCTCCTGCTGACTGCGACGGTGGGTTTGCCGTATTTTCTTCTCTCCGCCACCAGCCCACTCCTGCAGGCGTGGTATGGACAAATCAGGAAAAGGGGCAATCCCTATCGCCTCTTTGCTGTATCCAACGCGGCTTCAATGCTCGCATTGTTAACCTACCCCGTGTTGGTCGAACCCGTTTTTCCCACGAGACATCAAGCGATGGGCTGGTCGCTGGCGTTTGCAGGCTTTGCCGCATTATGCGCAACGCTGGCGGCTGCCAAAAAGAATGTGGGAGTACTCCGGGAATCCCATGACCAGACCCCCAGGTCAAACCGCACGGACCTATTCCTTTGGGTGGCGCTCAGCGCCACCTCTTCAACACTTCTTCTCGCGATCACCAATCACCTGGCGCAAAACTTGGCCGCCTTCCCCTTCTTGTGGATTCTTCCGCTCAGCCTTTATCTGCTCAGCTTCATCCTGTGCTTTGAGGGAAAAAGTTGGTATCAGCGCGGCCTTTTCCTTTGGCTGCTAGTCGTGGCGCTGAGTGCAATGGCGTACGCCCTTCCCGGCCAGTATTCGGGGGGCCCTTTGGCGATCGTGATTTCACTCTATTCGGTTGGACTATTCGTTTGCTGCATGGTCTGCCACGGAGAATTGGCGCTGTTAAAGCCCCCGGCGGAACACCTGACGTCTTTCTACCTGATGATCTCGGTCGGCGGCGCTTTAGGAGGCATCTTCGTTTGCTTGATTGCACCCCATGTATTTCGCGGATACTTCGAGTTGCCGGTTGGTTTGGGATGCTGTGCCGTACTGGTGACGATGGTGCTTCGACGCGACCCCTCCACCGTGTTTCATAAGGGCCAATCGAGGCGGGCATGGCTGGTACTGGTTTTTTTTATTGGGATTTTCTTGGCCGTTCTTGGGGGCGAGATTGGAATCAGCGTCGTGGATGCAGACTTGATGGTCCGCAACTTTTACGGATGCCTGAAGGTGGTCGATGAGGATGCTTCGAATCCGCAGAAAGCGACTCGCAAGCTCGGCAACGGGCCCATCGAGCACGGAAGGCAGTTCTTATCCCCCGGCCGGCGCCGCCAGCCCACCACCTACTTTGGCCCCGACTCGGGGCTGGGTTTGACCATGCGAGTCTTGGCCGCCCAGAACAAATTACACGTAGGTGTCATCGGCCTCGGCGCCGGCACTATCGCGGCTTATGGCCGGCCGGGGGACCTCTACACCTTCTACGAGATCAACCCGTCGGTCATTGAATTGGCGCGCACCCAGTTCTACTTTCTCAAGGATTCGCCGGCGAAAATCGAAATCGTTCCCGGAGATGCCCGGCTTTCTCTGGAACGCCAGCCGACGCAGGACTTCGACGTGCTTGCCGTGGACGCGTTTTCAGGCGACGCCATTCCAGTCCATTTGCTGACGCGCGAAGCGTTCATCCTGTACTTTCACCACCTCAAGCCGTGCGGCGTGCTGGCCGTGCATATTTCGAACCGGTATTTGGATTTGCGGCCCGTCGTCCAGCGCGCCGCCGAATCGCTTGGGAAAAAAGTGGCCTATATCCACAATGAGCCGGACAAAGACAACGCCGTGTCCGCTTCAGACTGGATGCTGGTAAGCGGCCAGGGAGATTTCTTCAGCAAGCCGGAAATTCAAAAGGCCTGCACCCCGCTCCCCGCGATAACCCATCTTCGATTGTGGACCGACGATTACACCAGTCTGTTCGGAGTGCTCAAATAGCCCTTCAGCTTTGCGGCCCGCGCGGCAAAACCTACTTTAGTATTTTCCACAAGCTGGAATAGTCGTCGGTCCACAAGGGAAAGTCGGCTCGCGCGGGAAGCGGCTTGATGGCCGCTTTAATTTGCGGCTCATCAAAGAACTCCTGGCGATCGCTCACGAGGACCCAGCGGGCCTTGAAGATTTCTTTATCTTCGTCCGCGCTACTGTCCACCGCATAGACGAGCTTGCGCAACGATTGGGCCACGCGCTGGACCACGGGCTTCAGATCCACGTAGCGATTCGAAACATGCACCGCCAGCACGCCGCCCGGGTTGAGGTGGCGAAAGTAAAGGACAAACGCTTCCCGGGTGAGCAGGTGAATAGGAATGGCGTCGCCCGAAAAGGCGTCCACGGCCAGCACGTCGAAGTCCTGCTTGGGCTGGCGTTCCAGGGAAAGCCGCGCGTCGCCGGGCACAATTTCGATTTGCGCCTTCGATCCCTTCAAAAAATAAAACTGCGAGTGCGCCAACTCAATCACCAGGGGGTTGATGTCATAGAAAGAGTAACGGTCGCCGGGTCGGCCGTAGGCGGCGAGCGTCCCCGCACCCAATCCGATTACGCCGGCGTGCAGCGGACCGTGCCGGGCCACCACGCGCAGGGCCAGCCCCGCGCCCGAGTCGGGGCCGTAGTAGGTGGTGGGCTCCATGCGGCGATCGGGGAACAGAAACTCCTTGCCGTGAGTGATGGTCCCGTTCATCAATTGTCGTGTCGCGTCGTCGGGGTCCGAAGTGTCCTGGTCGATTACTCTGAGGCTCCCATAAAAATTGCGCACCATCAAGGTGGAGCCTGTCACAGTCCGGCGAATTTGCACCACCAAGAAACCGGCAAGCAGTATGCTGAGCAGAACCATCATCAGCCAGGCCGGCTGCCAGCGCGCTTGATAGAAAGTGGACGACGAGTCGCGGCGCAGGACCACAAGCACAAGGACGGCGCAGCTTACCATCGCGATGTCCAACTCGAAAAAGCCAGGAAAAACGTAAGGCGCAATTCCCGCCACAAAAATGCCACCCACCGCCCCGCCCATCGCGATCATCAGGTAAAAGGACGTCAGGTGTTCGGGCGCGGGCTTCAGCCTCGCCAACTCCCCGTGGCAAACCATGCAGCACAGGAAAAGGCCGGCCGAAAAAAGTGGAATCAGCACGTACAGAGGCAAGTTGGTGTAATTCGAAGAGAGGACGTAGGCCATGCCGCCCAGCGCCACCGCCATCAGGCGGAGGAAGAGGTCGCGCCAGTACCAGCCCCGGCCTTCAAAGCAGAGAATAAAGCTCAGCAGATATAGGCTGAGCGGCAGGATCCACATGAATGGGATGGCGGCCACGTTTTGCGAAAGTTGATTCGTGATGGCCAGCAAAAAAGTCGAGCCGCAGGCGGCGAGGCTCACCCAAAGTACTTGGAGCGACGCGGTGGGTCGGGGCGTTGATGGCGCGAGATTGCGCGGTTCCGCCGCGCCTCGAGGGCGAAGGGCGAGCGTCGCGGACAGCACGGCAAATCCTGCGAAGGCCAGCGACCATCCCATCGCCTGGTGGCGCGTGGAAAAGAACGGCTCGACCCCGGCGGGATATGTGAGCAGCGCAAGCATCGAGCCGGCGTTGGAAAGCGCAAAAAACCGGTAAGGTTGCGCACCCCTGCGTCCCTGCGCGTACCACGCCTGGAGCAATGGGCTGGTGGCCGAAAGCAAAAAGTACGGCACCCCCACCGTCGCGCTTAGCAGAAGAAGGATGTGCAGCGAGGGAGTCTCCGAGCCCAGCGGTTTCCACGCGTCGCGAGGCATGATGGGCAGCAGAATGATTCCGAGCGCCAGCAGCCCAAGATGAAGACGCGTTTGAGTCTGCGGGCGAAAGTGGTTGATGATCCAGTGCGCGTAAAGGTATCCCAGCAGAAGGACGACTTGGAAGAATAACAGGCACGTGGTCCAGACCGCCGAGGCGCCTCCAAACCAAGGCAAAATAATCTTGGCGATGATGGGCTCCACCTGGAACAGCAGGAACGCCCCCACGAAAATCGTCAGGCCATAGAGAATTCCCGCGGCCCCGCGCGGCCCCGCAGAAGGTGGATTATTTTCGGGCAATTCGGCCATTGTGGATTGATGGTGGTGCGCGACGCCCATATTCATTGATCCGTGCGTTCCGCGCCGATTATATCGTGAATCCCCATCGAGGCAGAGTGTGCCGCTGGATAGACGGGAATAAGGGCAGCCCGCCGCCACGGGCCGCCCTCCTGGGCGCTTCGCCCGAGAACAGGCTAGTCAGCGGTGGGCACGGCCTTGCCGGGGCTGGATGCGGGGAAAAGATTCTTAACGGGCATTTTCGCGTCGAACGCCAGGTTAAAAAATCCCACCATCATTTCGTCCCAGCTTTGGTCGCCCCACCTCACCTCCTTGGTGGGATCCGGGTTATGGGGATTCTTCGCGGAATTATCGAAGTGCGCTGTGCACTCGATCTTCGTCCCCTTGGGGAGAACAATCGGCTGGGCGAGAATATACCAAAGTTGCCAATGCCAGTTGTAGTGCGGCACGCGCAGGAGCATTTGCGTCTCGCCCGAGGGAAAAACCAAGCGGTACTGGAAATCCTTGCCACGACCGTGCATGTGAGGGTGCAGGGAAAGCAGCTTCACAGGGGCCGCCACGTCAAACTCGGCATCGACCTTGTAATTCGGGTCGCCGGGCGGAATCCGGAAAGTTCCGTTGGTGGCGGAAAGGGTGAGCACGCGTTCTTTGGGCGGTTGCCTGGCGAACACCATGCCGACCCGGCTGCGGTCATCGCCCGGCGTGCCATCGGTGGTGTAATGAATTTCAAACACGATGTCGGAACCGGCCTTCACCAACTTGGCCTGCCCCGGCTCGAGAATTTCCGGCGGCTGGCCGGGCGCGTAGCCGACCAGGAAGTCGCTGGGCAGGCTGCTGGTGTCCACCGTGTCGTCTTTGGGTTTGGGCGCCACAAAGAACACGCCCGGCTTTTCATCTTCAAGCCAGTGCGAACCCGGCTCGCGGATGTAGGCGATGATGTGATGGATGTGGGCGCGGTTGTCGGGGCGCGCCTCGGCATACTGCACCCACTTGTCCTCAGTGAAGCGGGTGGGGATGATTATCTTCTGGTAGTCAATCGTGCCATTCGGTGGAATGTGGTAAGTGAGCGGCATCTCGAAAACCACGTCCGGTTTTGGAATGGCCCAACCGGGTACGAATTCCACCGGCTTTTGTGTGCCCTTTGGATCACCCTCCGGCGCGCCGGCATCGGCCCACTCTGCGATGGTGTCGATATCCTTCTGGGAGATCGATCGGGCGTTGGAAAATTTCCCAACGCGAGGGTCGGCGAACCACGGAGGCATCTTCCGGGTCTGGACCGCCTCTTTCATCGCGCCCGCCCACGGGCGGGTTGATTCGTACGTGAGCATCGAAAATGGCGCGGCTTCCCCGGGACGGTGGCATCCCTCGCAGTTCTTTTGAAGAATCGGCTCAACATTTTTGGCAAACGTCACCTTGGGCGGCGAGGACGCTCCCTGCCCAAGCATGTTGGGTACAAATGCCAACATCAGGAGTATAAGGAAATGCACACGCGTCGTAGTGTTCAGCATTTGCCGCCTTTGTTGAACTTGATGCTCGAAACAACCGCGCCATCCTACCTTCCCTTCCGTGGCTCCCGCAAGTTAATCACTTTGACATGTGCTCGTGGTCACTGCCAAGCCTTGGGCCATGGGGCAGACTTACAAAGGGAGTTTGTGACTTGGCGTGTCCGCTGAACAGCGTGGCCGGCAGGTGTTTGAATGGGGAAACGAGAATCGGCGAGGTGAGTTATGACCAAAGACTTAAAGTTAAAAACGGCGGGCGTGCTGGCCGGGGCAGCCGCGGTGGGATCTCTGCTCTACCCGCTGGTGATTCGTCCCTGGTTGCTGCGGTGGGGGGCAACCGACGATGAGCTGAATTGGGAATGGCCCGGCGATGAGCTTACGCCTCACCGGGATGGGGAAGCCACGCGCGCTATCACCATCCACGCTTCGGCGCACGAGGTGTGGGCATGGCTCATGCAGATCGGTCAGGACCGCGGTGGGTTTTACAGCTACACGTGGCTGGAGAATCTGCTGGGCTGCAAAATGCACAACGCCGACAAAATCATTCCTGAATTTCAGCATCGCAAGGTGGGCGAAACGGTGTGGCTCACCCCCAAAGAACGCTACGGAGGACGGGCGCGCATGGTGATCCACGAACTCATTCCCAACCGCGCCATGATTCTGGTGCCGGCCGAGGACGCTAAAACGGTGGAGAAGACGGGCCGCGCGCCGGGCGGCACCTGGGGGTTCGTGCTGGAGCCGCTCGACGAACACACCACGCGACTGATCGTCTGCTCGCGCAGCAGCCAGAATCAAACTTGTCTGGGGAAACTCTTCGAGCGCACCGTCTTCGATCCCGCGCACTTTATTATGGAGCGCCGAATGATGCTGGGCATCAAGGAGCGCGCGGAGAAAGCAGCGGCGCATTCCGATTTGCAGGCAGCCTGAACGTCAGCCTTGGAGGTGTGCGATGTGGCGATACATCATTGCGATTCTCCTGTTGGCGCATGGCCTCGGACACTGGCTGGGCGTGATGCCGGTGCTCGGCATGGCGAAAGAGGAAAACTGGTCGGACGACTCACCACTCCTCTGGGGCATGCTCACTCCACGCGCCACCCGGGGATTTGCGGTTGTCCTCTGGTTCCTGGCCATGGCGGGCTTTGTGGTGTCGAGCTTCGGCGTGATGGGGTTTATCCTTTCGCCTGACACCGTGCGATATCTCTGTGTGGCCTCGGCGTTCGTGTCCCTGGTGGCACTCACGCTCTTTTGGAACGCGTTTCCTTCCATCATGAATAAAATTGGAGCAGCCACCTTTGACGTGGGCGTTCTCGCCGCCGTGCTCGCCGCGCCCTGGCCCCTGGCGCCGTGAAGTTTTGTAGCGCCGACCTTTAGGTCGGCAGGCCTGGTCACAATAAAGTATGCTGACCTAAAGGTCAGCTCTACATGGACAACAGCCCTATTGTTCAGGGGCACTCTTCAATACGCGCAGCAAAACCCAATCATTCATAGCGCAATGCCATGGTGGGTTCCACGTGTGCCGCTCGAAAGGCGGGCAACACGATGGCCAACACCGCCACTACCAGCAAGATTGCCGGCACTGCGATGAATGTCACCAAATCGGTTCCACTGATGCCGTACAAGAGGCTGGCGGTAAATCGCCCCAGGGCCAGCGCGATCGCCAGCCCGATGGTCAGGCCCAGCGCGGTAAGCGAGAGGCCCTGGCGCAGCACCATGGCCATCACGCCGCGCGGCTCGGCGCCCAGCGCCATGCGAATGCCGATTTCCCGAGTGCGGCTGCGCACCGCATAGCTCATCACTCCGTAGAGGCCGATGGCCGCCAGAGTCAGCCCGACTGCCCCGAATACTCCCAGCAAAGTCGCCGAGATGCGCGGCAACAAAAACGATTTGTCCACGTGCTCCTGCATGGTCTCGGTGTTGAACACGGCCATGTTGGGATCGAGCGAGGCAATTTGCGCGCGCACGGGCTGCACCAGCCCCAGGGGATTCCCGGTTGTCTTGACGACGATGGAAATTCCGAAAAAGCTGAACACTTTTTCCGGCGCTGCTTCAACGAACAGGTAGGCGCAGTTGGGCGGTTCCTCACCCAGCGAGCGCGACTTGGAATTTCGCGCCACGCCGATGATGGTGTACGGAATTTTTTCAGAGATCATCTGGCGCCCTAATGGGTCTTCTTTGCCGAAAGCGCGCTGGGCCATGGTTTCGTTGATGATTAAACTGGGCTGGTCGCGCTCCTGGCGGGTGAATTCGTGCCCTCGGACCAGCGGAATGCCCATAGTCTGGAAATACTCGCTGCCGACGCTGTAGACATCCGCGTTCACGTCTTGTTCGGCGCGGCCCTGGGCGGCCGGAGCTTTAAAGCCGTAACTTGTCCCGCCGATACTGAGCGGCAGGCTGTCAACAAAACTCACCGAGCGCACTCCCGGCAGCGCCGACACTCGTTCGCGAAGCTGGTCGAGAAACTGTTGCGTCTTCTCGTGCGAGTACTGGTGGAGCTTGGGATCGACGGCCATCAGCAGAAGGTGGTCCGGCTTCATGCCGATGTCGATGGAAGAGGCGTTGCGCAGGCTGCGCAGGAACAGTCCGGCGCTCGCCAAGAGCACGAGAGAAAGCGCAACCTGCACCACCACCAGGGCGTTGCGGAGTCCGAACCGGCCCGGGCGGCCGAAGATCGTCGACTCATTCTTGAGCGAAGCAACCAAGTCCGGTCGCGTGGCGCGCAGCGCCGGAGCCAGTCCGAACAAGACAGCCGTTACAATGGACAAACCCGCCGTGAACGCCGCCACGCGCAGGTCGACGCTGAAGTCGAACACTATCGGGAAAGGCAAGGGCAATTCAAACCGGGAGAGGGCGCGGGCCACCAATGCTGCCAGTAGAAATCCTGCCCCCGCACCAGCGAGTGCCAGCAGGACGCTCTCTGTGAGCAATTGCCGGATCAGCCGCCGGCGTCCCGCTCCCACGGCCAACCGGATGGCGATTTCTTTTTGCCTGCCCTGTGCGCGCGCCAGAAGCAGGTTGGCCACATTCGCGCACGCCACCATCAATACCAGCCCCACCACCACCATCAGGACGGCCATCAGGCTGAGCGCCGGCGTTTGCGAGGCGCCAATCAGCCCGCCCGCCGGGTTGAGCGTGATGGGAGGGTGGTGTTCCTTCTGGTCCTTGAAATAAGTATCATCAATTCGGCGCTTAATCACGTTCACTGCGGCCGTCGCCTGGGCGCGAGTCACTCCCGGCTTGAGCCGGGCGTTCAGCAGCAACCACTGATTGTCTCGATGCGTTCGCGCGTCGTCCTTGGCAAGGTCAGGCATAATCTTTTCCGCCATGGCCAGAGGCACCCAGAACTCCGACACAATTCCGTGGTCCGTGCCATAGAAGCCCGCCGGGGCAATGCCCACCACGGTGTAGCTTTGTCCGTTGAGCACAATGGTGCGCCCGAGAATTTCGCGGTCCCCGCCGAACCGTCGCTGCCACAGCGCGTGGCTGAGCACCACCACCGGGTCGCGGCCCAGCACTTGGTCCTCATCCGGCGTGATGCCGCGCCCCAGCACAGGCTGCACGCCGAGCAGGGAAAAATAGTTTCCGCTCACCACCTGGCCCCAGATGCGCTCCGGCTCGCCCGTCCCGCCCACGCTCGCCGGAATGAAGGGGAAGTGCGCGGCCACTCCCTCGAACACTTGCGAGGTCTGGGCGCGGTAATCAAGGTAATTGGGATGGGAGAAGGACTCGCCCTCGGAGAAGATGACCAGCCGCCCGGGGTCTTTCACCGGCAACACGCCCCAAAGCAAGCCATTGGCCACGCTGAACACGGTGGCATTCGCCCCAATCCCCAGCGCGATGGACACCACGATTATCGCGGTGAGGCCGGGAGCCTTCACGAGCGTCCTGAAACCATAACGCAAATCTTGCAGCAGTGTTTCCATGGCGGGCTCTCCCAATCATCCGTAGGCAGTCGACTCTTGATGGGTTATACGCATTATGGGCTCAGGAAGTTTCGTAAAGGGCGGAGTTCCTGCGGATTTTTATTGTAGCGCCGACCTTTAGGTCGGCATCTTCAGCGGGTAGATTCTCTGTTGGTTGTAAAGCGAGAAAATCATTTAAAGGCATAGGACCTCCTGAGGCTCGGGCACCGGAGCGGGTGCCTTGACGTCCAGCGCGGCATAGAATTTGCGGCCGTCGAAGAGCTGATTGTTCTTGAACATGCCGAAGATGGCGTGGAGTAGTTTACGCATGGTGGCGACCAGAGCCTGCATCTTGGTTTTGCCGCGTGCCTGGAGGTGCTCAAAGTAAGCGCGCACTTGAGCCTGGCACCGCACGGCGACGAGGGCCGGCATATAGAGGGCTCGACGCGGGCGGCGCATACGTTCCGCACTTTGGAATGTATGCGATCCTATAGTGTGCAATCAAGATGCTTTGCTCTTCTTAGCAGTCCGTCAAGGTTGAGAGTGAAAGTCCGAACAGACGCATACATCGCAAGAATCGCGACGTATGCGCCACCCGCGCGTTCGGCGCGCTGCGTGTTGATCCGCCGCGTCGCGCCCACCTTGATCGATTCCATTACCGTGGAGATGGTCAGCAAGCAAGCGGACCTCCGCCTTTGAGGTCCGCGGGTTGTCTAGCGACAGTGCGCGCACGGTTGTATCGTAGCTCCGTGTCGAAGCTACGGCGCCCTTTTCTATCCGATCGGTTCTTCTTCGTTACTGTGCGGCTCCTCAAACGGCGCAACAAATTGGATGGCGCGGATTTCCGCTGTCTGGCACTCGCCTGCCGAAGGGCGCGCGTTCTTCATCCCTTCTTTTTGACCGCCTGGGTATTTCTGCCGGATCACTGGCACGCCATCTGCGCTCCGGCCCATCCGCTGACCATCGCTGTGGTTATGAAATCCATCAAGATCAGCTCGATGATTCTGGTCCATCGGCGGCGCCGTGCGTCGGGCGAACTGGGGCAGGGCCGCTCTTTTGATCGTGCTCTGCGCACCGTGAAAGAATACAACGAGAAAGTGGAGTACCTTCACTTGAACCCGGTAAAAGCCGGGCTGGTCAGCCGGGCTCAGGAATGGCGATGGTCGAGCGTGCACGAATATTCCGGCGTGAGTGCGGCAGAACAAAACCGGCGATGTGGATTGACGATTGATCGAGTGAATATGTCCTTGGACCCCGGAACGCGAATTTGATTGCCGTCAGCGATTCGCCATTACGGACGAGAGAAACCGCAGACCGCGAAGACGGCGGTCTGCGCTACGGGGGTCCGCGCTACTTGCTCGGAAGGCCTGCGCCAGCCCGCCCATCCCGATCGGACGCGGTCTCACCTGATACTTTTCAACCAAACATAAATCGGAATTAGACTGCTCCCAGCAATCAGCAAGCCAAACATGCGCGCCGCAGTCTGCGACCTTCGGTCAGTGGCCTCGGGCAACTTGCGATAAGGGGTGATGGTGCCGATCCAGCGCAGAAAGGAATGCGGTTCCAGCAGAACATAAACCCCTCCCAGCAGCATAGCCATTCCCACCAAAAGCGCGTACCAGTCGGCTCCGTGAGCCATATTCGGTACGGTGTTTACCGACACAGATTTAAGCGCCTTTGGATGATTGATCCATTTTAGAAGTGGACTTGCTAAAATGAAAGCAATTAACGCAAGAGCCGTTCCTGCGAACCGCTCCTGTATAAGGCGGCCAGAACCCCAATCGGGATTTGGTCTTGACCACCTATCCGCCCTCGAATACCAATTGAGAAATCGAATAGCCAGTTTCGGGGAAAAAGCCATCACGAGCCCATAAACCGCAAGAAGCAGGCAACCGATCCCGTAGATTCCTACGAACAGCCAATCTTCCATAGCTAGAAGTCCTTGCATGCAGCGGTTGTGTATTGGAGGCTGACTCCTGTAGTGCCGACCGTGGGTCCTCCAAGCACACCACTAGAATTCGCTATCACTTGGTAGCCATACCCAAACGTGGGTTGAAGGGTCAGGGAGATACTCCAACCGCTTAAGATCGATTTCGCATTGGCCAAATTGCCGTGTATTAAGGGTCCTCCACTCACACCTTTGGTTGGGGGGAACGCTGCACCCACTCCCCCCGCAACACATCCGACGCCTTGTCCTGGAATCCCCGAAAGCGAACCTGCCGCTCCAACTGTTACTCCCGTCCTGGGCACACGTACAAGCGGGATGAACCCCGAAACGCTGAATGGGACATTTTTTAGCAAGTCCACTGTATCGGCAATCGTGACGGAGGTTATCCCCGTACAGACGTCACCCATCTCGCAATCTTGGATGTTTCCGGGCAAGTCGTGCACCCCCGAAGAATCGAAGCCCAGCGTTCCCCCGTTAGTCGGTACGCAAGTCACGAATTCTGCCCCGCAACCCGGCAGCGCCGCCGATGGTGGTCCGAGCGGAAGCAGTCCGGCCGCCGCCAAGTCGAACTCGTCTACACCAAACAATCCCAAACCCGGAGGCGTAGAACCTACCGCATCGTTGAATCCGTTACAGACGCGCGGGTGCTTATCACAATAATCTGCTTTAATGGAGTCCAGTCCCAGCGGGTCAAAGAAGTTCGTCGGATTGTTCTCCACATACGCATAGCGGTTCCAGGATTGGGGATTGGTGATGTCAACCGCAGCGAGGCCGGCGGGGTCGGGGGAAATCCAACGCCCTTGCATCAAATCGTACCCGCGGTAGAGGAAGTCGTAGAGGTTCCACGTGGTGTCCACGTTTTGCCCCGTGAAGTCGTGATCCCCAGCGCCCGCCTCCGCGTAAGTTTCGCCATAAGGTGCGTACGCCCCATCGTAATACATCGTGCGCGCGGGAGTGGAAGCAAACCGCGAACTCCCCAGCCAGTCCGGGTGGCGATAGAGGCTCAGACCGCCCGGTGCATAGACCGCCGTCCCTCCCGCGGGCAACGGCACAAAGGCTTTCACTAAAGTCTGGCCATTCATCAAGGCCAGCTTGCTTCCGGTTGGGCCGTACACGATCTGCGTGTAGCTCGACCCGCGCGCCTGCTCCACCATGCGGCCCAGGAAATCGTAAGTCAGGTTTACCGTCGTATACCCGTTCTGGCTGTCCGTGAGCATTCTCCCGTCGGCGTCCCACGTGTAGCTCGCCGACCCAATCCCCGTGCCCGTGCTGGTCAAGTTCCCGTTGGAGTCGTATGCCCACGTTTGGGTGCCCAGGCCGCCGATGCGGTTTGTGGAAGCGTCGATGCCCGGCTGAAAGTTGGTGGCTCCGCTCGTCGCGTTCTTCCAGATGTTCCCCAACGCCCCCGTGCCCTGGCCCCCGCATGCGGGATCGGCACGGTTCATGCGCATTCGCAGTTCGTCACAGGCGGGTATTTGCCCAGAACCTTCAAACAGAACCCATGAAAGCGGTGGAAGAACGGCGTCTCCGGGAGGAACATATAAGGACAATATCCCTCCACCAAATCCAATCCGCGCTCGTGGCAATAGGTCACGGCGGCTTCGCTCACCGCGCCCCTGCCCGCGCCGCGGTGCAGCCACACGTGCGAGATGCCCGCCTCGTCGGCGTCTCGAACTACACGCGCGCTTATCTCCGGCGCCGTCATCACCAGCACGCCAGCCACGGGAGGCGTCACATCCTGCAGGCGCGCAAAGCAGCGCGCGCCGCCCACTTCATCCAACTTGGGATTCACCGGAACCATGTCGTAGCCCCGCCGGCAGAGGTCCGCGAAAAGAACGCGGCTGAAATCTTTGGGGTCGCGCGATACCCCCACCATGGCCAGTCGCTTGCACGAGAGAAAAACTTCAATGTCGTAACGTGTGGTGGTGTTCATTTGAACCTCCGGTTAAGCCGTTGTCGAACGCCTGGCGTATTATGGTCCTAGAGATAAGCAGGCGATCTGACTATTCTATACTTGTGGATTTATATTCTTGATGTGGGTAGTTCTTCAGTGACGCGCGTCACAGGACGCCGTGTAACGGCGAGGCTGTAGTTGGGCTGATGTGAAGCCGCCCAATTTCGCCTTCAGGTGCCAGGCGAACAAAAAGCGAAATGAGGTCTGGTGAGGGTGATCCCCTCCGCGTCAATTCCAGAAGAACAAGCTGTCACGGAATCCCCAAGCGCCCTCACTGCGGAACTCCGGCCGGGTAAGGCTCTCCGAACCGCGCTACTCCTGGCGCAGAGCGCTCATGGGGTCCACACGGCTCGCGCGGCGCGCCGGTACGAAACTCGCGAGCAGGGCAGCCACCACCAGGACGGGAATCATGATGGCGAAAGTTGACGGCTCGGCGGGCTGCATCCCGTCCACCAGGTGTGCCATCATGCGCCCCGCCGCCCATGCGCCTGTGATACCCAAACCCACTCCGGCGAAAATCATTCCCAGGCTTTGCCGCAGCACCAGCCACATCACATCGCGAGCGCCAGCGCCCAGCGCCATGCGCACTCCGATTTCAGGCACGCGCTGGCCGGTCAAGTAAGCGAGCACTCCATAGATGCCGACGCACGCCAGCAGCAAAGCCAGGCCGGCGAAGATGCCGAACAGCAGCAAAAGGAAGCGTTGCCGGGCGAGCGAATCGCTCACCAGGTGCTCCATGGTGCGAACCTCATAGAGAGCCTGATCGCCGCTCGCTCCCGCGGTGGCTCCACGCAGTTCCCGCCGCAAAGGTCCGAGCACACTCGCCGGCGGGATGTTCGTGCGCACAGCGATAGACATCAGCTCCGACCAGCGCCGCATCAACCCATCGGGGACCTGGGCAAAAGGATAGTAGAACTGCGCGCGCACTTTGGCTTGATCGTCGCTGGCCAATCCCCAGTATCGGACATGACGCACCACGCCCACAATCCGGGCGGCGTCAGGACCTGTAGGTCCTGAAGAGAATGGGCTGCTCGAGTCGGGGAGCCAGAGATATTTCCCCACTGGATCCTGGCCTGGAAAAGCGCGTTGTGCCAATACGTCATCAATCACCACGACGAACTCGCTGCCCGTCCGATCGTGATCATCGAAGAATCGCCCTTTGAGCAGCGGGATGCCCATCACCTTCAGATAGTCCGGGGTCACACTGTTGGCCAGGGCGAGAGGCTGCTCGTTCACGGGTGGAATGGCCGAACTGTTCCAGTAGCCGAGTTGGTTGTTACCTTCGCGCATCGGGACGGTGTCGACCGTGGCAACGGACTGCACTCCCGGCACGCGCCGTGCGTGATCCAATACATCCTGCCAGGCCGCATGGATCTTCGCGGGGCTTGGGAGCACGTCAGACGAAAGCGCCATCCGCGTGACCAGGACGTTGTGATAGTTAAAGCCCGGGTCGAGCTCGGAGAGCCGTAAAAGCGTGCGCCCGAGCATTCCGGCGGAGACCAACAGCACCACCGCCAGGGCGATTTCGGAAATGACAAATCCGCTGTGCAGACGGCGCGAGCTTCCGACCACCGTCCGCCCTCCCGCGCGGAGCACCTGTTCGAGTAGGCGCACCGGAGCACGCAGGGCCGGCGCCAATCCGAAAAGAAGGCTGCTCAAAAGGGAAACGCCGACGGTGAAGAGCAGTACATGCCCATCGAGCCCGACCTCCTCAGCGCGCGGCAAACTGCCTGGCCAGAATGCCACGAACGGGCGGATGCCGACAGATGCAATCCAAACGCCGAGCAGGCCTCCGGAAAGCCCTAACACCGTGCTCTCGGTGAGGCATTGGCGCACCAACCGGCTCCGGCTCGCCCCGAGCGCCACGCGCATGGCAAGCTCACGCTCCCGTGATATCGCACGCGCCAGCAGCAAGCTGGCCACATTGGCGCACGCAATCAGCAGTACCAGGCTCACCGCGCCCAGCAGCAGCCAAAGCGTGGGCCCGACATCGCCCACATCCGGATGCATGGGCTGCGCAATGAAGCCGCGTTCCTTGTTGGATTCGGGATACTGCTCAGCCAGACGACGTCCAATCAGCGCCAGCCCCGTTTGTGCCTCAGCCAGCTTCGCGCCGGGCCGGAGGCGTGCGAGAACCTGAATGCCGGGATGCCGGTCGCGATTCTGCATGCTCGGTGAAGGGTCTTGACCGAGCGGAGTAAACACACCGGGCTCCTCACCGTCGAACCGAAAGCCTGCAGGCGTGATGCCGACAATGGTGTAGGACTTCCCGTCCATCACCAGCGGAGTTCCGACCACTCCTTGGTTTCCCGCGAAGAGGCGCTGCCACAAGCTGTAGCTCACGATGATCACGGGCGCTGCGCCACGGTGGTCATCTTCCGGGATGAAGGCACGCCCTCGAAAAATGGAGACGCCCAGGACGGAGAAAAATTCGGAGGAGATCTGGCGGCCGGTAACGTACTCGGCTTCCCCGTGCTCGCTGACCGTGCCTCCAGTGTATCGATGCGCCGCCATTTCAAGAGTGCGGCTCTCTCGCTGGCAATCAAGAAAGTTAGGGTAGGCAAATGCCCACAGATTGCCCCAAATTGGACTTGTGACTTTTTCTGTTTGTTCCTGTAGAGTCACCAGCCGTTCAGGCTCCGGGTAAGGCAGTGGCTTGAGCAGCACACCGTTGACCACGGTGAACATTACGGTGGTCGCTCCGGTGCCAAGGGCAAGTGTCAATAAGACTACCGCCGCAAACCCCGGCTTCTGCCGCAGGGTGCGTAGCGCGTAGCGGAAGTCCTGCCAGAGGTCCTCCAGCCAGCGTGTGCCTCGGGCATCGCGGCACTCCTCCTTCACCTGCTCCGGACCGCCGATAGCAATCTTGGCCAGCCGTCGCGCTTCAACTGGATCGTGGACTTGTGAGATCAGGTCGCTCACGTGCTGCTCGAGGTGGAAACTCAGCTCCTTGTCGAGCTGCTTTTCCAGTTGCTCTCGCCCCCACATTCGCTGCCACCAGTTCATTTCGTACCTCCTTCGGCAATCCCGAGGATGAGGCCGACGGCCTCGGTCAATCGCTGCCAGCTCGCGGCTTCTGAATCGAGCTGCGCCCGGCCTTTGCGCGTCAGGCGATAGAATTTTGCCTCACGCCCGGTCTCACTCTCCTTCCAGTCGGCCGCCAGAAGGCCGCGATTCTCGAGCCGGTGCAACGCCGGGTAGAGTGAGCCTTGCGGGACTTGGACCACGTGGCGCGACACCTGTTGCAGGCGTTGCGCGATCGCATAGCCGTGGACCGGGCCGAGCGCGACAACCTTGAGAATCAATAAATCCAGTGTGCCTTGCGGGAGATCCGATTTCGTTTGCATCGCCATACCTCGCTCTTCTACCTATCTACCACACAACCTGTAGAAGCGCAAGGTATGCGTGGAGAATAATTTCTTGCACCAGGCAATTAGCGCAGGGCCCCGGAAACCAGAGGCTCGCACGCGTGGACTTGGGCCGGGCGCTACTCTTTGTTCAGCTGTTTGAGTAATTTCTCGAATTGAAACGCCGCGGAGCCCGCGGCGCGAGACATTGTACCCTCTCGGGCTTCTCACATCTACAGCCACGAGCCCATTGCCAAATTATCTTGCCCTGCGCGCCTTCAGTCTCTATATACTGGTGGCCCAAAGAAACGACTGGAGAAAAAGAGGCTGCAGCGGGGCAATCACATCCGGATTATCCGGGGCGGGCTTCAAACTAAAGGAACATGAATAAACGGCAATTCTTGAAGACCTCCGGACTTTACATTTCCGGGACCATGCTGGCGCGATGGGGAGCGCGTGGGCAGCAAGCCGACCATCGAACGAATTGGGCCGGCAATTACGAATATCGTGCCAGCGGGTTGGACTCTCCCAAGACCGTCGAAGAAGTCCAACAATTGGTGAAGCGCCTCAGCAAAGTGAAGGCCCTCGGCGCGCGCCATTCATTCAACGGGATCGCCGACAGCACCGGAGATCAAATCTCGCTGAAGAATCTCGATCAGGTGGTGGTGGATCCAAAGTCGCGCACGGTCACCGTCGGAGCGGGTGTGACCTACGGCAGACTTGCACCGTATCTTGATGGCCAGGGCTTTGCGGTGCACAACCTGGCGTCATTGCCGCATGTTTCCGTCGCAGGCGCGTGTGCAACCGGAACTCACGGCTCGGGCAGCAAGAATGGAAACCTGTCGACGGCTGTTTCCGCGATGGAAATTGTGACGGCGGATGGCGAAGTGGTTGTCCTATCGAGGGAAAAAGATGGTGACCGATTTCCGGGTGCGGTGGTTTCCCTGGGTGGACTTGGCGTGGCAACCAAGGTCACGCTGAATGTTCAGCCCACATTTCAGATGCGGCAAGTGGTCTACGAGAATCTGTCCATGGCCCATTTGGAAAAGAACTTGAACGAAATCTTCTCCAGCGGCTACAGTGTGAGTCTCTTCACCGACTGGCAAAAGCATCGGGCCACCCAGGTGTGGATCAAGAGCCGCGTCGAGCCGGGGACCTCTGCGAAGCTCGAACCTGAATTCTTCGGAGCAAAGCTCGCAACCCAGAATCTCCACCCTCTCACAGGACATTCGGCGGAAAACTGCACGGAACAAATGGGCATCCCCGGCCCCTGGTATGAGCGCATGCCGCACTTCCGCATGAACTTCACTCCCAGTAGTGGTGCGGAGCTGCAATCGGAATTCTTTGTTCCCCGCGACAGAGGATACGAGGCCATTCTCGCCGTCGAGCAACTGCGCGACCACGTGACGCCCCACCTTTTCATTACGGAACTGCGGACCATTGACGCGGACAATCTTTGGATGAGCCCTTGTTACAAGCGGCCATCCATGGCCATTCACTTTACGTGGAAACCAGAGTGGGCCGCGGTCAGAACCATATTGCCGATGATCGAAGAGAAGCTCGCGCCTTTTAATGCCCGGCCACACTGGGCCAAGCTGTTTAAAGTGTCCTCCACGCGGCTAAAATCGCTATATGAACGAATGCCGGACTACCAAGCACTCCTCGCCCACTACGATCCACACGGAAAATTCCGCAACGAATACCTGACTGCAAACATCTATGGCGCTTAGGAGTCTTTGCGGGTTTCGGCTGCGGGCAGAACTGTCGAGCTCGTAAAAGGAGCAGCAAAAATGAAGATCTTCGGAAAGAGCATCCCCGACTACCTGAAGTTCGAAAAAGGATTCTTGATTCTGCTGATGATCGTCGGGCTGGCGAGGCTGGGCCTTTCTCTGTTCGACGTTCCCAATTCAACGACGAAATACCTCAGTCTGACAGTCGTATTACTTCTGGGGTTGGTCTACTACTCGATCACAGTCCACACGAGCGGCTTCGGGAGCTACAAACAACTGCTTCCCGTACTCGAATTGGCGTCGATTGTCGGCGGTTGCATCATCATTGCCGGGATAGTGATCGCGATTCTGACGGGGAAGGACAACATCTTCAGCGCCCCCGAGTATTCGCCCAATAAAGCGGATGGCAAAACCTGGGTTCATGCAGGGGCCCACTTCATTGCGATGCTCGTCATTCCGCTCATACTCTGGCTGGTCGGCTCCCTGATCATGTTCGTAACGAAGAAGGTAACCGGCGGCCCAGCGCCAAGAAATAGCGCGGCTGGGGCCTAGCCGCAGTCTGTCGCTGACCTGAATTCAGTGGCAGTACGTCCCTCGACCTTTGTTTGACGCCACTCGACCAACAACCTTTTCCGGACGACTTTGAATCCGCTGCAGGAGAATGAGCTTCGAATTCGTCCGCGTGAGCCTGCCTGCTCAATCTCTGCCGCCCCCATCACCATTGAGTGCTAACGCGTCGGCGCGCTGGGCCAACATCGCGATTGAGCCCGACTGAAACGTCCATCGCGGAGTGGAACTCTACTTGCCCGTAGCGCACCGCCACATTTCCGAGCCACTCGGAATTCTTGTGCTATGATTCGCCCCTTATTTCGCGGGAGAGAAACTCTCCCAAGGTGCAAATCGATGACAACCAAAACTTTTGGGAGCCGGCACCTCGCCCACGTGCACAGTCATGTGGCGGGTATTCTCCGCCTGTATGGAGCGGCGTGCACCATCTCGCTCATGCTGATGGCACCGCCCAGAGGCATTGCTCAAGAGACGAATCCATATGCCGGCGATGCCAGGGCGGCGAAAGCGGGAGAGTCGCAATTCCGATCCAACTGCGCGTTCTGCCATGGACTAGGCGCACGCGGCGGCGGGCGCGGCCCGGATTTGACCCGCGCACAGAAACGTCATGGAAAAACGGACGCAGAGCTCTTTCGAACCATCAACGAGGGGATTCCCGGTACGGCGATGCCGCAGAATGGAACAACCGGCCAGGGCGTGGGAATGACCGCGGAAGAGATTTGGCAGGTGATCACCTACATTCGCAGCCTGGAAAAGAAATCGGCCGCTTACGCTGAAGGAGACGCTGCACGCGGCGATAAACTCTTCCATACCTCTGCCGGCTGTTTCACGTGCCACATGGTGAGTGGAAAGGGCGGGCGGCTCGGCCCGGACCTGACGAACATCGCCACGGCGCGCGCCGCGGAAGCGCTCGAGGATTCCGTGCGAAATCCGAGCCGCCGCCTGGCCATCGGGCTCATCGAAAACACCAAGGAATTTCCGCATGAATATGAAACCGTAACTGTGGCGACACAAGACGAGCAGACGTTTACGGGAGTGGCGCTCAACGAGGACAATTTCAGCCTGCAGATGATGGATACGGTGCAGCAGATTCATCTCTTCGAGAAAGACAAGCTTAAATCCTTCAAGAAAACGCGCGAGTCACTCATGCCGGCCTACGGTGAGAAAACGCTTTCCAATCAGGATTTACATGATCTCCTGGCTTATCTCTCAGCAGTGAGCGCAAAGTGAGGTTTACGCCGATGAGACGAACTTCCATTTGTGCCATTGCTCTGACGGCCTCGAGCTTGATGGTTTCTTCGGCCTATGCACAAGTCACCTTTGACCGCATTCTTCAGGCCTCGAAGGAACCGCAGAACTGGCTGACCTATTCGGGCGACTATTCTGGCAGGCGGCACAGCGGACTGTCACAAATCAACACGGAAAACGTGAAGAGCCTGGTGGCGCGCTGGGTGTATCAGACGGGCGTGCTGGGTAAATTCGAGACCACGCCCCTCGTTGTTGACGGAATCCTGTACGGTACTGGACAGGATGATCGGGTGTACGCCCTCGACGCGCGCACTGGACGCCCCATCTGGCAGTATCAATACATTTATCCATCCGACATCAGACCGTGTTGTGGAAGGGTAAATCGGGGCTTGGCGATCCTTGGCGAAAAAGTGTTCTTCGGCACGCTCGATGCGCATGTCATCGCGCTGGATGCAAAAACCGGAAGCGTGGTCTGGGATGCGACAGCCGTTGATTATCGGAAGGGGTACAGTTTCACACTCGCACCCCTCGCCGTGAAAAACATGATCATCGTGGGAATCTCGGGAGGCGAATACGGCACGCGCGGCTTCATCGAAGCCTACGACGCGGATGACGGCGAACGCAAATGGCGCTTTTCCACGACGCCGGCTCCCGGAGAGCCGGGGCATGAAACCTGGGCTGGTGATTCATGGAAGATCGGTGGCGCGCCAGCTTGGATCACGGGAGACTATGACCGGGAAACCAATCAATTGTTCTGGACCACGGGAAATCCGGCGCCTTCCAATCGCAAGGCGCAGCGCGAAGGAGACAATCTCTACAGCAACTGCCTGCTCGCCCTGAATGCGGATACCGGCCAACTGAACTGGTATTTTCAGTACACAAAGCACGACGACCATGATTGGGACTCCACCCAGGTCCCCGTGATGTTGGAGCTCGACGGCAGGAAACTTATTGCCCATGCCAATCGCAACGGCTTTTTCTACCTGATCGATCGCACGACGGGGAAACTTATTTTCTCGAAACCGTTCGCAACGATCACCTGGAGCGAGGCAAAAGATGCTGAAGGACGGCCCGTGGCCAAGCCGGAGAGTTCACCAACCCTTGAAGGGCACAAGGTGTGCCCCGGAGCGGCAGGTTCCACCAATTGGATGTCACCCAGCTTTGATCCCCAAACAAAGCTCTTCTATGTGAACGCGCGCGAGCAGTGTGACATCTTCAGCACATCGGAACAGGTGAATGAGGAGGGGCATGCTTACTATGGGAGCGCTTATTTTCCGGCGGACGACACCGAGCCGTATTGGGGTGCACTGCGCGCCATGGACCCGCTCACCGGAGAAATCAAATGGGAGTTCAAGCATGTTTCGCCCAGCTGGTCGGGGGTATTGTCCACGGCCGGCGGGCTGGTATTTACAGGTGATTCGGAAGGAAATTTCATCGCGCTGGAAGCGAGCACGGGCAAAGCACTATGGCACTTCCAAATGGGCGGGGCGACATACGCCGCGCCGGTGGCGTACGCGATTGACGGCAAGGAGTACGTTGCCATAGCGGCGGGATCCGCGCTGTTTACATTTACCCTGCCGTAGCCGACGAAACACAAGATTTTCTGCGGTTTCGTCACATTTTCTGGGCATTGATCTGGGATGCGATACGCGAGACGATTGTACAGAGTGGAGTCAGGTCGGTAGCCCGGAGAGATTCGAACGCCCGACACTTTGTTTCGTAGGCAGGCCAACATTTCCCCTTCGTTCTAAGCCTTTCAGATCTTCCGTGGGCTTGCACCAATTCAGGTGACCTGCTTTCACTCAGAGTACTAGAACCCTGATCAAATCGACGCGGAAGTGACTTCGACCAAAAACCAGCACGGGATTCGAAACTTCGTTTGATTGGACACACACGATGAACCCGGCTAAGATGTGCCGTCCATGCCACAGGGCTCGGTTGTGAACGGAGTGCACTTATGCGGCGGGGAGTTTCACTCCAACTCGGGTTGTGTTTGATACTGCTATGCGCTCCCGCCGCGCCGCCAGCGAACTCACAGACCACTCTCTCGACCAGCCTGCCGAAGTTTGACCTTCGCAAAAGCGGATTGGAGCTGGAGCGACGGACCCAGTCTGGTTCTATCTTCGACGTTGTCGGGCACAGGTCGGCGGTTTTCGGATACGAAAACCGGTCGCTCGAGGCATGGGTTTACCCCATGAAGATCCTCGACGATTTTAATCTAGCGTTTCGTATTGAAGGCTACCCCTTGAACATTCCCGGTTCTGAAATTCAAGTGCATATCACCGTGCGCCCGGAAGCGACAATCTTTACTTACTCTCACGCGGCTTTCACGGTGAACCAGGTCATCTTCGCCCCGGTTGATGAACCAGGCGTCATCATGCTTCTCGATGTTCAGTCGGTTTTGCCAATCACCATCACCGCATCATTCCGGCCGCGCCTCAGGCTCTTCTGGCCGGCGGGCCTCATGACGCCGTACGTGGACTGGGATGAACATTCGCATTCCTACTCATTCGGTGAAGAGACCCGCCGATTCGTTGGCATGGTCGGCTCTCCCGCCGGGCGCGACATTTCCTTGATGCCTTACCAGGAAGAGCCACGTGACGTCCCTCTCCAGTTTGTGATCGATGTCCCTGCAGAAAAAGCGAAGTCTCAATTCATTCCCATTGTTATCGCCGGCAGCGTAACCGGACGCAGCGCGGCCCAATCGACCTACGATAAGCTGCTCCGTGAAGCGCAAACCCTCTACGAAAAGAATGTGGCCTATTACGAACGACTCCAAAAAGAAACCGTAAGCGTCAGAACGCCCGACGAGCGCCTGAATACGGCGTTCGCCTGGGCCAAGGTCGGTGTGGACAAAGGCATCGCCACCAATCCCTTCCTCGGCACAGGCATTCTTGCCGGTTTTCGCACTTCGGGAGACAGCGAGCGTCCCGGTTTTGCCTGGTTCTTTGGGCGCGATGCGCTCTGGACTTCACTGGCGGTTAATTTCTATGGTGATTTTGCGGCGACCCGCACTGTATTGGACTTTCTCAAGAAGTTTCAGCGCGCGGACGGCAAGATTCCCCACGAAATTTCTCAAAGCGCATCGCTCATTCCATGGTTCACAGACTACCCCTACCCTTGGGCGAGTGCGGACGCCTCCCCGCTTTACGTAATCGCTCACGCAGACTACTGGCGCGCCAGCGGTGACCTCGATTTCATTCGGGTGAACTGGGACTCCATCGTGAAGGCCTATCACTTTAGCGCCGCCACGGACACCGATGGAAACGACCTGATCGAAAACACCGCCGCGGGGACCGGCTGGGTTGAAGGTGGGCCGCTCTATCCCGCGCATGAAGAAATCTATTTGCAAGGCTTGTGGATTCAAGCGTCGCTGGACATCGCGGAACTCGCAGACCAGATGAAGGATCCCAAGCTGGCCGTTGAGGCGCGCGCCAGGGCGGACCGCACGCGCGCCGCTGTTGAGAAGACCTACTGGCTGCCGGACCGCGGCTTTTATGCTTTCGCCACCGTGCGGCCTCGCGACCATCCTTCGGAAGCCGAACCCGGTTTCAATCGCCCCGTCCGCCAGTCGCGCATGGACGCCCTCAGCAAGGCGCATCTGATTGACGAAGACTCGGTTTTGCCTGCCGTGCCGCTCTGGTGGCACGAGTTGGATAACGAGAGGGCGCAATCTGAACTCGATCATGTGGGTAGCGCGGCGATGGCCACCGACTGGGGCGAGCGGATTATCTCCGAGAAGAGCGAACTCTACGACCCGCTTTCGTACCACTACGGGTCCGTATGGCCGCTCTTTACAGGCTGGGCCAGCGTCGCGGCTTACGCCTACGGCCGACCGCACGTGGGCTACCAGGCG
>JBGPCF010000017.1:0-71185 GCA_041481635.1 Terriglobia bacterium
CGTGAAGTCGTGCGCGAATGTCTCGACAGTTCGAGCCACGCGATCGCGGCCCGCGCCGCGCAACTCGACGAGATCCTCAGGAGCGGGAAGGGCGACGAGGAGGCGTCCGTCCTCGCGCAGGACACGCCGGAATTCGCTCGCATTCATCCGCGCCGTGATTGACAGGACGACCGAGAACGAGCAGTCGGCGTACGGCACGAAGCGATCGGCATTGGCCACGATCCACTCGCATCCGGAGTAGCGCCGCGCCGCGGCATCAATGGCCGCAACCGAGATGTCAACGCCATGCGCAGTAGATCCGGTCTGGCGAGCGAGGGTGCCGAGGTAGAAACCGTCACCGCAGCCGGCATCGAGAACGATGTCACTGGGCGATGCGTCAATCATCTCGGCGATCGCACGCAGCAGCGGTTCGGTCACGCCGCGATCGTGCAATCGCCGCCGCCCCGCGATGGCAGCCGCCGTGTCGCCCGGCTGCTTTGATCGCCGCTCCTGCGGCTGAAGCAAGTTGATGTACCCGCTACGCGCGACGTCAAACGCATGTCCACGCGTGCAGAGCAGTCGCCGCTCCTCGCGCACCAATGCACTGTGGCAGTCGCGGACGGGACAGCGGAGCATGCGTCGAGTATAGCGGTTGGCGACATCGGATCATAATGAAGTGCGTGAGCAGCCAAAATCGGGACAGAACAACATTGCAGTGTTGAGTGGAGAGTTCAACCGCATGGATCGTCGCCCACTCTCCCACAACCCGGTAGTGGAAGGGTTCGCCGTCACTCGGCCAGAACTTCGGATTACCCCTGCGGAATCGGTAAATATAAGGCGACAAGGCAGGACCGATCGGCCAAATGCTTCGGCGGCGCCTTGCTCATCACTCGTCACTGGTCTTAACCGCAGCACCGCCGCCGACAGTTGCAGGGAATAGCCGTCTTGGGCGGTGATCGTTCAAGAGCTCATGCAACTCGCTTCAACTGGGGCGCGAGATCTCCTGCGGAAACGCATTGTCCCGCGCAGTTCGGAAGTGCAAAAGTGTGACCGTCCCCAGGCAACGGACAACGAAGCGGAAGGACTTGCGGTACCGCTGCCTCAGCGAAAGGAGTTCCGTTAGCGTCCCACTCTGCCCCAGGATAAGGGTGAAGAAAGCGATCTCCTCCGCCAGGGGCGCGGTCGTCATTTTGTAGCAGAAGTAGCAATTGTGAAGCGCGTGCTTGAGGGTGGCAAGCCCGCACTGGGTGGCATTCGGAAGCAATGGGAACGCGCACATCCAAAGTAGAAGCTGACACATAAACGAAAAGTAAGCCTTGAGGACATCAAAGCGCCGGATCGGCTTGAGCGAAATGTGGGGCAGGAGATCCTCTCCCCACACGGTCACCGAGGAAGCGATGATGCTGGCAAAGACCGTCCGGTCGACGAAGAGCATTTCCACTGCAGTCAGACCGAGCACTCGCGCAACGTCGGCGGAGACCAGCTCCCCCCGGGTACAGATGAAGAAGGAGAAGTCGATGCCGCTGACCCTATCGGCATATGCCTGAAGCCAATTCCTGGCGCGCTTGGTCTGGGCCCGTAGCCCATGCAGGTTTTCCAAGCGGCGGAACTCATCGCGCAGGACTTGCCTCTCAGCTTGAGGAAGCCCGTCCGGGGCGACGGCAATGACATCGACGTCGGAAACCCCCTCTGAGAAAGCGCCTTTCGCGGCGCTGCCAAAGAGGATGATGCTCACCGGCCGACGGCCGATGCGAGTGCCCGCCGCGATCAACTCGTCGAGATAGCTCTGAACTCGTGGGGCTAGCAACGGCAACGGCCGGGATTCCTGCTCTGCGCCTATGTGTTGATGCTCGATCATTAGCATGCACTCATCGGGGTCAAGTCTCCCCTCATCATCTCGCAAGCCGTTGACGACGTAAAGTTCCTCTTTTTTGACGATTGCCGCTGGTGGTCAAATTCGCGTTCTCAGGTCTGATGGCAGATTAACTCGGAGGCCGTGTCTCGCCACTTGCCACTTATGCCCGGCCCGTATCCACCGAGGGGAACCGGGGCGGGCACTTGCCACTGCTTTATTAACCGCTCGGAAAGAAAAGGGCGTCTGAGGCCCGACGCCGCGCTAAAATAAAGAACCGAAGTCGTGATGAACAGACAAGCTTAACCTGAGAAGCCGCGCACCTCAAAAGCGGTGGTGTGCGCTACTTGCTATACTCATGGCGCAGCGGTCCCAGTTCAGGGAAAGGATGCGTTCTTGAACAAGAGGCTTCACAAGTGGTTAGCGGGCGTGGGCTCAGCCTATCCCAGCGCCTTCAGTCCCTACTGGCGAGCGCTGCCCTTACGCTACATGAAAAAGCTCCTGATGGGGACTTTCTTCATCAGCTTCGGGGTCGGTTTTGCTATTGATCTGCTGCAGCTCAATCATCAACGTTTGGGAGGAGGTTTTTTCTGGCCCATCCTCGCGGGCACAATGGCGGCAGGCATCCAAGCAGCCAGAATCAAGAAAATTAAACTCGTCCTCCCTCTGACCCTGCTTGGCGTCGTGGTTGGCTGGCTGGCTTACAGAACCGTGCATGTTTCTAGGTCCTTCTCAGTCCCGGACGCACTCCACCAGCGGGTGGTATTCGACGCCATCGGCATCTATCTGGGTGCAGGCTTGGGCTTTCGACTGTTGCTGTCTTTTGTCACTACTGAGGGTCTAGCTAGTGTCCGAATGCAGACCGAACTGTCTCTTGCCCACACCATCCAGGCTACGCTGGTTCCACCTATTTCTTTCCAGAACGGAACTTTCGAGGTATACGGCAGATCCATCCCCAGCGCAGAAATGGGCGGCGACTTGATCGATGTCATCCAAGACGATGAGAATCTGCTGGCTTATATCGCCGATATCTCCGGACACGGCCTGCCCGCCGGCCAGCTGATGGGAATGTTGAAGACTGCCATGCGGGTCGCCCTTCAATTTCGAAAGCAGCCGGTGGCTTTGCTCGAGAGTGCGGATCGTGTGCTTCCTGCCGTGAAGGAACATGATATGTACGCCACTTTGGCTCTGCTCTACTTCGACGGTTCGACGGAGGCGGAGTATGCTTTGGCCGGGCACGTACCCATCCTGCACTATCGCGATCGCAGCCGAGACACGGTCCGACTCTCCATGGAACAGCTTCCTTTGGGGCTAATCCCCGGCGGCTGCTATGCGAGCCAGCGCGTTACCTTCTCATCGCGCGATATGTTCCTCATGCTGACCGACGGCATATCGGAAGCCACCAACGACAAGGACGAAGAGTTTGGACTGGACCGCCTGGAAAAACTGCTAACGCAATACGCCGCAGGGCCCTTGCCGCACATTTGGGAGCTGATCATGGATGAGGTGCGCCAGTACGGTTTGCAACAGGATGACCAGACCTTGCTTTTAATCCGAGTTTGTCATTAAAGTTCTTCTTTTTTTCACGATTGACGCCGCCAGTCAAATTCGCGTTCTCGGGTGGCGAGCGCCAGGTGGCGGAAATCTGCATCGCGCATTTCGCTGCGCCGCCTAACGACCTGGGTGTTCAGCCGCGAGCGGCGCCAGGTAAACGCTTCGAGCCTCCGCCGTCCGCTGGGGCGCCGCTCGTCGGTTGCAGCGCCCTGTTAGGCGGCGAATGCTCATCCGGCCATCAGGAGGGCGATGTACGGAACCAGGTTGAACACGATGATCAGGATCTTGTACAGCAGGATACCCGAGAGCTGAATGGCGTCGAACTGCTCGGCTGAGATCCGGTACCACCGGCCATAAAGCCGATGCACCCATCCGTGTGGTGCCACCATGACCAGGCTCCACAGCAAAAGGATCCCGTAATTGATGAGCGTGCACCTGAGGAGTACGCCCCGTACGATTTCGATGCTCATAAGCGTTTGCCTCCCAGCCGCCTAACTCATGTTTAGGCTGACTTGGATAAAACCGGTCCTGGCCAGCCCGTCTGGGCGGGCCAGCCTAGCTTGCCGGCGCAAGCAGGGACGAACCCTGCCTGCGGTAGGCGGGTAGGCAGGCTACGGCGTGCCGCGGCGTCAGCTGTTCAAGGAATTGTCCCAGTGGCAAGCGACGATCTGCGTCACAGATGTTCATGACGCCCCGCCCTGTCTGCGCTGGCAGGTCCAAAAACTTCTGGCGCTGGAAACCAAGAATACTTCCACTAGAACGCCTGGTCAACCCTGCTTACGCAGGCAAGCTGCGAGTCAACGGCACAGCACCTCGCCGAGCGCTCTCCGCGCCTTGGGCGCTGGCGAATACTCCCTGTCCGGAAATGCTGAATAGGTCCCCTGTAACGCCGCAGGGTAGAGCGAAGTCGCTCAACTCCTGTATCGTCGCCGACTCGCCCGGCGCGGTCGGTGGAGAGCGCTTCCGTTTAGGGGATTCTAGACCGGCAGGCCGGCCCGCCGGACGAGGTCCTGGAAGCGCGGGGCGGAACGGAGACGTTCGAAGTTGGGATCTACCTTGAGAAAGATCATGCGCCACAAATGCTCCTCGAAATCCCTCTACAGCCACTCAAGAGCCTGGTCCTTCTCCCCGACGGTCACGTATATGAGCGCAATGTCATATCCGGCCACGTAAGAAATCCGGCGCGTCTCTTTCAATCTGGCGAGCACCATCAGAGCCTCCGCCCGCTTCCCCCAAACGGCGTAAACATGCCCTGTTCGTGCAATGGACTGAGTGTTGCCGGAAGAAAGCTCCTGGCTCTCCGACGCTCGATGATGGCTTCCGGAAACTTACCGATCCTTTCCTGGACGTAGCCCAGTACCGCATGCCCCGGCGGAAGCTGGCTGTCGAGTTCGACGGTTTTTCGAGCTTGGTCCAGGGCCTCCTCGTTCCGGCCGGCAATCCGCAAAGCGTCTGCTAAGTTGGCGTTGATGATTAGCGAAAGCGGGTCGAGCTCCAGCGCCCTCCGGAATTCCGCGATCCCTTCATCGAAGCGGCCCTGTGGATACAGGTAGGTCCAACCATAGAAATAGTGTGCCGTCGAAGAGCCTGGATTGCGTTCCAGAGCGCGCTGGAATTCTCTCTTGGCACTTTCCCATTCGTAAGAGCTAACTTCGGCGTCTGTGAGCGCCAAGTGACCCCCGGCAAGGGTCTCATCAAGGGCCACCGCCTTTTGGGCGGCTGCTTCCGCCTTGGGATTTGCTTCCGAAGGAGAAAAGACTCCCAAAGCCGGAGCCACGGTGTAGACCTCCGCCAGCCCAGCGGAAGCCAATGCATAATCAGGGTCCTTCCTGGATGGCGGCGTTGAAAAAGTCGAGACCTGTCCTTAAACCCTCGGGCGTTCGCCTATTCCAGTCGTAGCGCCCTTTGAGGTAAAGCTGGTAAGCCTCAGCGGTTGTCCCCTGGCGTGAGACAAACAGTTAAGACACTGTTCGCCGTTCGCTGGAATTTCATTGTACTGCCAGAACGTTCTCTTGCAAGATGTCGGCCGGCTGGTGAAGCGGAGGCAGGCTCTGCGGGAGTGCAACCCGCATCATTCACAGAAAAGATAGTCGTGGGTCACCTTGCGAATTGGCGACACTTCCATATCGCCCCACGATGTGGCCGCGGTGCAATCATATCTCATTGCAGGATCAGCATGACAGCCAGGAGCTCCGACCAAATTTCTGGGGCTGCCGACGTGTTTACACCGCGTGGCTTAGGGTTGTTGTTTTCGAAGAGTTCTGAGATGGCCGAAACCGACCAACTTGTGGCCCTGCTCATCCCAGAGGCGGAAGGTGAATGATTTAAAGCTCGCAAGCAAGGTGAGGGCGGGCACGTTCTGGAACAGCGGCTCTGCTTTGTGGCACTTTTCCAGGTTGTAATTGGGAATCCCCGGGCTCAGATGGTGAATGTGATGGAACCCGATGTTGCCCGAAAACCATTGCAAGACCTTGGGCAGTTTGTAGAAAGAACTGCCTTCGAGCGCCGCCGTGGTGTAATCCCAATGGCCGTGGCGCTGCCAGTCCACGCCTTCGAACTGATGCTGCACGTAAAACAACCAAACCCCCGCGGAGCCGGACACCATGATCACCGCCAACTGGATCAGTAGATACGCTTTGACGCCGAAGATCAAACTTAGCGCGGTGGCCATTCCCAAGATCCCGAGATTCGTCCAATACACGGAGTGCCGCTCTCGCTTGCTGGCTTTAGCCGGGGCAAATCGGTACATGATTACAAACAAGAACAGCGGGGCGATCACGAACAACACCACCGGATTGCGCACCAGCCGATACGTAAACCGCTTCCAGCGGGACGCCTCGAGATATTCCTCCACCGTCAGCGTCCACACATCGCCCCAGCCGCGCCGATCCAGATCACCCGACCCCGCATGGTGGATGGCATGCGTCCATCGCCACAGATAATACGGCGTGAAGGTGAAGACGCCGGTGATATATCCCCAAATATCATTGGCCTTCTGGGACTTGAAAAACGAACCGTGGCCGCAGTCGTGGTGAATGATGAACACCCGCACCAGAAATCCTGCCGCCAGCACCGCCAGCAGCAACGTAATCCAATAGGACACCGGCAGACTGCGCCACATCAGATACCAGAGAGCCGCATAAGGAACGAGCGTATCCACGATCTGCCACACACTGCGCCAGAGAGAGGGCTGACGGTATCGGGCCACGATTTCCTTCCAGGCTAGAGAGTTTGCTGGGCAATCGCCCTGGGCCAAAACTGAAACATCATTCATAACTCACACGCTCTATTCTACGCTAACACTGGCCGCCAGCCAATCATTCTCGTGATGGGTTAATATGACACATACCCTTATTGTTCTATGTAGTAGGCACCCAGGGCGCAGCGTCTCGCCCCTCAGAAACTCTGATGCGGCTCTTCGTTCCCATTGAATTCGCCTTCGCTCATCGCCTGGCAGCGACACGCGACCGACGGGTATGACACTCCCGACACTCGCGGGTTGGATGATGGAATCCCGCGAGGCAGCACCATGCCTGTGTTATCCTCTCTTCAATGGATCGGACAAACAAACTCTATTATGGACTCTGAATCCATGTTGAGAGGGAATCTTTCCAAGAGTGAACGGGCGATTATTCTCTGTTGGAGGATGTCATGAAGATTTTACTGGCAGTTGATGAATCGAAGTTTTCCGACACAGCTCTGCAAGTTGTGGTTGCACAGATTCCGCCGCAGGGAACGGAAGTGCTGGTGTTGCATGTCGTCGAGCCGATCACGCTCTCTCCTCCCCCGCAGATGTCGGCAGGCTATGCCCCTGAGCTTGAGAGTGCGGTAAAGGACGGTCGCGACTTGGTAGAGCGAGAGGTTCAGAGGCTTCGCGCTGCGGGTTTCAAGGCGGAAGGTGCAGTCGAGAATGGTGACATCAGAGAGAAGATCATCGATGCTGCCGCGGAGTGGCGTGCGGATCTCATCGTTTTGGGTTCCCACGGGCGAAGGGGTGTGCAGCGCTTCTTGCTCGGCAGCGTTGCGGAACACGTGGCCCGCCATGCACATTGCTCGGTGGAAATCGTGCGTATTCCAGTCGCTCACTGAAGGATTTGGGAAGGGGGAGAATGAGGGTTTGCTGGCGATTGGCGACTCCCAATTCTCACAAGCTGCCACGCAGGAGGTTATTCAACTGACTTGGAAACGCACGATTTCATTGTGGATAATCAAAAATTGGGAGGCGCTCCTTTCAGCCACTGCTAAGGAAGGAGCACGATTGTCTATTTGTTTTGTGCCGCCACTTGAACAACCGGTAGTGCGGTCTTATTTTTGTCTTGCGTAGCGGGTAGATACAAGCGTGGAGTTTTGCCTCTCAGAAACTCTGATGCGGTCCTTCTTGGTCAGATGCGCGCACGCTCATTGGCCGGTAACAGCGCGCGATCAATAGCCTTCCAGTCGGCCAGTTGGCGGACGCCATAGTGTGGCCCAAGGCGTAAGCCGTGGGAAAACCGGCGACAGGCATCTCCATTGAGCCCCAGCGGGGCGACAGAAAAAGTCTATTAGATGGCGTGAGCCGTGGCCGTATTCTGTCACCCCTGACCGGGCTTTGTTTCCCTCGTGCATACCTCTCCCATGGCTCACGCCATGGGCCAAAGTCTGTCGCCGCTACGCGGCACCGCAGGTGCCGCAGCAGGGACATTAGCCGGATTATACGCCCGATCAAACACCAATATCCTAAGAGCCGCACAGTCTGAGAATCACAAACTCTTCGCTCCCACTCAACTCGGTCTCCAAAACGGCTCACCCACGGAAATCCACGTTACCGGAACTTCAGCGATAAAAGTTTTCAGCCAGGCTGCGCAGATCGTCATGCCGGGGTCCTCTGAGGCCACGTGCCCCAGCACGATCATTCCTTTGCGCTGACCCGAGGCGATGGCATCCTGAATGTACTCTACTCCTTCCCACTCACGAAGCTCACCACAAATGAACACATCAGCTTTCGGCAGTGTCTCCATTACAGTTTCCAACCCGGTGTAGCCGGGACTCACCGCCAGCCGTCCCACTTTTAATTGCGGGTCACCGATTACTCTTATGGTGCGGATGTTTAACCGGTGCTCGATATCTTTCGCCATCTCTCCCAGTGTGGTGGATGGCAAGGTGTAAAATCCCTCTGCGTGATCGCGTTCATCAGGCTTCCAACCCACAATCTGTGCCAAACCCACCAGCATGGCATCGGGTTTGCGCGCGTGCCAGTGGTCGTGAAACCTCCAAACCACCAAATCGTTCTTGCGTATGAAATCCTGCTTAAACTGGTAGACAGGATCGCTGGTCAATTGATCGGTCTGGTCCTGGTGGTTGTAAAAGGTAGGCTCGTGCGTAATCACCAGATTCATCTGTTGAGCGGCGGCACGCTGAAGCACATCGAGCGTGGCCATGAAACTCGTCGCGATTCCCTTCACTCGCGTGTCAGGATTGCCTGCCTTAAACGTATCCACGGTCGTGCTGCGCCAGCTTACGCCCACGTTTTGCTTGATCCGCTCGATCACTTGCCGGGCAGTAATGGGAGCATTTGCCTCGTCAACGAAATCTGTTGCGACAGGATTAGATAGATTGTGGCCGCCAGAACCGCACGCATTGCCACTCCCAAACCCTGCGCTCCCGGCGAGCACGCTTGCGCCGGCCATCAGGGCAAATGTCCTTCTTGAGATGTCGGTTGTTTTCATAAAATCCCCCTCCCAGATTGGCTAGTTCGCGGGCCGGCTGGCGCAGGCTCACTGCCTTGTGGAATGTATGCGCATTCGCGGGTTCAAATCAAGGGAATGGATAAATCTGCTTGAGCTGGTTGCTCTGAGCAGGGATATTCAAACGCATAGGTCGCAAGAAACGCGATCCCACAATGCGGGGCGCCACTGAGCCTGCCGCCAGCGCCATAACGGGAATGGGCACGCTTCTGCGGCCCCAAGTGGAGCCCCAACGTTTTACGGCCCAGTCGGAGACGACTCCCCCATAAGCGGACCGCGACGCGGAAACCCTCACCTTATTTCTCTTCCAGGATAACGAGGTCCCACGGCTTGAGTATAATCGCCTGCCCTTTTGCCACGGCCGTCTGAGTGAGCAGGTCTACACTCGGAGCATATGAGTATGTCACAGTCTGCGGGTCATTCGAATAATTGAGGTAATAGTGGAGCGTCTGCCCCTTGCGATTGACGCCGTGCTTGACTCGCACCGAAGCGGGCAGGTTTTGGTCCGGGCCGGTGAGCCCCGCCTTTTGGAGAACACTCAAGAGGACTGCCGCCTGCACCTTGTCGCTTAGGACGGTCCCTTCGTAGGTCAGCGTCCCTTGGCCAAACTCGTTTTGAGTGATGGCGGGATATTTGCCGAAGAAATGATGGTCGTAATAAGCGAGGGGTTTTGCGGTATCGGGAATCAGCATTTCCGCCCAGTCTGTGACCTTGTTATCCGCACCCACATGAAATGGATCGCCTTTCAATTTCAGAGGCTCGGCCAGATTGGAAAATTCCTGGTAATGAAAACCCGCAGCTTCTCGCAACGGGCCCGGCGCCATTTGCCAGCGCACGGTCGAGTATTCATTGCAAAACCCGCTCTTGAACGCTAATACCACATGGCCGCCCTGCCGCACGTAATCCACCAGATTTTTGAGCACCGCATCGCTGGCTACATAGAGCGGCGGCACCACAATCACTTTGTACTGAACAAAATTCGTGCCCTCCGGGAAAACGAAATCCACTCCCACGTTGGCGCGATAAAGCGCGCTATACATCTGCCGCAAGATGGAGCGGTAATTCTGCCGGTCGCTGAACTTCATGAACTCGATACCGTAATGAGAGTCATCGCTGTAAAGGATGGCCACCTGATTCTTGCGCTGGAAATCGACAATCTCCGGCCCGATTTTCTGTAACTCGTGTGCCGTGCGGCTGACCTCAGCGTACGTCCGTCCAGGCTCAAGGTCGTGGCCAAGCACGCCTTTCCAATAGGTCTCCTGGCCATAATGAATGGAATGCCAATGCCAATACTCCACCATGTTCGCGCCAGCCGAAACGTGGGTGTACATATCCAAACGCAATTGGCCATCGTAGGGGGGGAACTGATCTTTGGAATCCCATCCAATCGCTTCCGCGTTGGTTTCTGTGATCAGGTAGTTGGTCTGTTTGAGCGAGCGCGTGTAGTCCCCGACAAAGGAAGACGTCTCGCCGTCAAATTGGTCCTGTGTGCCATGGTAGGGATTGGCGGCGGCGATGTCGAGGGTTTGCGAGACAGCCAGCTCATTAACTTCCGGGCGCGGTGGGGCGGCGAAATCCTGGGTGACAAACTGGTCGGGACGCTTGTATTCATTGACGATGGCCGCCTGCCAGGCGAGGAAGTCCGTGGTCAGCCACTGCGAGTAGCGCTCCCATTCGAGCTTCCATCCCGGATTGATAATGCCGTCTCGTGGCGGCAGCTCAGACCAATCGTTCAACCGTTGTCCCCAGTAGTTCAGCCCCCAGATCTGGTTCAACACATCAACGGTTTTGAATTTCGCCTTCAGGTAGTTCTCAAATCCAACCTGAATATCATGATTCGCGGCGCCGTATGCGGACGTTTCGTTGTCAATCTGGTAGCCAATCACACCGGGATTGTTCTTGTAATGCTCCAGGATTTTTCGAATCACCCGCTCGCAATAGTAGCGGTAGGTGGGATTCGAAATGTCGAAATTCTGCCGCAGGCCGAAATCAATCTTTTGTCCGCCAAGGCGCCTGACCATAATTTCCGGATGCTCTTTGTACATCCACGCGGGAATGGAATAGGTGGGCGTGCCCATGACCATTTTGATGCCCGCCGCGTTCAACTTGTCCACCACACGGTCCATCCACGCGAACTCAAACTTGCCATCCTGGGGCTCCCAGATCCCCCAACTCGATTCTCCAATGCGCACCACGCTGATGCCAGCTTCGTGCATCAAGTGTACGTCGTTGTCGAGCCGGTCGTAGGGCATGTATTCGGGATAATAGGCGGCGCCATAGAGCACCGTCTCCATTTGGTTCGCGCGAAATGGTTCCTTGGCCCGCGCCACTTGACTGAAACTTGCAGCACACAAAATGCACAGAAGCGTTATCGTGAACCTAATTAGCCCGTTATGCTCACGCCCTAGCTTCAATTCTGTCGGTTTGTTTTCTTCGCACACATCAAGAATCCTCATGAAAAGTTCCTCCGAATCCATTTCTGCAGCTTAGTTTGGCTCACTGGTTCTTGGCCACGCAATTGTTCGATTGCGAAGCTCCCCGGTCCGGCTTGCCACAGGACGGAACTGGGTTTCCCCAAAAATCCTTCCCACCATTCTTCTCAATGAATTTGCCTGTACCAAGCGCCGGCGAGCCAGGCTGCAATTGATATCCGGACAGGGCCGACAGGCCAAATCCCTCGGTGCCTGGCGCAGCGAGCTGGGGATCAATGGTGAGCGAGTGCGGATCACCAGGCGGCGCGATATTGCCGAAATAAATGTTCGAATCAAACACATTGTCCTTGCTCTGCCCGTATCCCGGCTCGGTACGATACGCTCCATTGTCGTCACGCGACACACCGTAGAAAAACTGGCCTTCTCCCACCACATAGAAAATATTGTTGTAGAAGTAAGTTCCGTTGGCCCACCCATGCCAGTCCGTGTGCTGCAATATATCAACCTTGTGGTCTTTACTCACGTAAATCGTATTGTTGTAGATGAGGCTATTCTTCACCGGGCCGCCGATATTGATGCCGCGAGTGCGGTCGTTCACGCTGATGTTGTAGCGAACGATGGTACCCGTATTCCCCGCGCTGACCTCCGGCTTCTGGCTGCCATCATCGCAAATCAGAAGAAATCCGCCGTCATTGTCGTGGCTGTAGTTGTACTGGATCACCGTATTCTTGCTATTCCAGTCGGAATCAAACCCTTCTCCGTCGCGCTGGCCTTTGGTGCCGTAAGCTTCGTTGTACTGGATCACAGTATTGTCGGCGCTCCAGGGCCAGATAGCCACGTTGTAGCCCTCAGAGCGTTGGTTGGCACGCCCCACCGTATTGTGCTCCACTATGGCGCCATCCGTCGCCACCACCACAATTCCGTCGCCACCAATGTCGTGAAGCGTGTTCCCTCGAATAGCAACCTGCATACTGGGGTACCACTTTGTTCGCTCCCAGCGGTCTGACCAGCCAAAGATGCCGCTGCGGTCCACATGATAGATTTCGTTGTTCTCGATTCGCAGGTCTACGAAACGGCTGGGTTTTTGTTCACCATCGCAAGTGTAGTTAATCCCCCCATTGTGCTTCACGCTGTCCGAGCCGTTGACGTCGTGAATGGTGAGCGAGCGGATGTAGATGTGATGCGCCTCACCATAATTTTCCACCGCGATGTGCACCGCGCGACGAGTGGCCGCAGCGGTTCCGGTATTGGTAATCTCCAGGTTTTGAATTTCCCAGTATTCCTGGTTCCTCAGCAAGACCGCGTCTTCCGCCAATCCGGCACCCTGAATGACGGGCTTGACCCCGCCGCCATACATGTCCATGGTGATGGGTTTCCCTTCCACGCCCGAGCCTTTGGGCCAGAGCTGGCCTTTCCAAACCGACCCGGATTTCAGCCGGATCTGGTCTCTGGGAAGAAAAGTTGTCGCGTTGACTTTCTCCAAGCTCTTCCACGCGGCCGTAGGAGAGGTGCCAGCATTCTCGTCGCTGCCCTCCACCGAATCGACGTAGTAAGTCCTAGTCGTGCCTTGGAGTGGAGGAGTGCGCGCGACTATCAATTGCGCTCCCACGCAGAAAAAGGCAATCAACAGGGCCAGACCAGGAATCTCTCGGCCTTGTAAGGCGCTAAATGACGGACTGAATCTCATAGCCAAATGGATTCCCGACTGTTTGGACATGCTACTCCCACGGAGGCAGTGAGTCACTAGTGTTGACGTGCGACTTATTCGAAAAAGGGTGGGCAACCCGCCATCTGGCGGGTTGCCCGGACTGAAACACTATAAGAAGACTACCACTCGAAGCGAGCGCCAAACTGTCCCTGACGCGGCGAGCTGCTGATGCCGGTCACGTAACCAAATTGGTCGCTCCCAATATCGGTGTTTGGGTTGGCAAAATTGTGTCGGTTAAATAGATTGTAGAACTCCACCCGGAAAGTAAGGGCGTACCGGCCGTCGGAACCGAATCTGAAATTCTTCAAAAGACCGACGTTTTCATTCGCGGTTCCAAAGCCGCGCAGCGCATTCACGCGGCTCGGGCCCTGACCCAGCTCGCCATAGGTCGGATTGGAGGCTACCGACTTGGGGAAATACAAATTCCCCGCCGGAGTGGGGTTATCGCCCGTTGAAGGTGTAAAATTGCCTGCGTTGAACTTGCTCCCGCTGTAGCTCGTTAAGTCATAGTTGACGTACGTCGAATTCCAACCGGGACCATAGTAATTATTTGAGAGGAAGCGCAAGGGCTGTCCCGAGGTGTAAAGCAGGAGGCTGCTCAATTGCCATCCGCCCACGAGACCATTCAACCATCGATTCGTGTTGTTGAAGAACCTTTGATTTCTCCCCAAGGGAAGTTGGTAAGTGAAGTACCCCTTGAAAACGTGCCTCTGATCATAAGGTGACAGGGTATGAGCTGCCTCCTTCAGATTGTAGATATCCTGAATTGAGCTTGTGTACCACGACTCGCCAAAGTTGCTAATGGAGTTACCCATCTGGCGGGAGAGCACATAGTTGAAGTCCATGGTCAAGCCCTTGCCCGTGCGCTTGGTCACTTCGACGACGAGAGAATCATAGAACGACTGCCCCAAAGGCACTCCCACATTGTAAAGCGTCGGATACCACATGATATCGTTGTTAATGTGCGCCACCTGGGGGTATGGCGCAATCGCGGCTCCGGCGGTCCCGCAAAAGCCAGGATAGGGGTAAGGAACGCCGTTGGATACTGCAGATGCCGAGTCACAAACCCAGTTCCAGAGATTTCCAGCATTCACAAGGTTAAAGAACGTGGAAGCCGCAGGCTGATTGCCTGCAAGTGTGGTGTCCTGCAAGTGATGACCCCGGTTGCCCACATAACTGACTTCGATCCGTGTATCCTTTGTCAACTCGTATTGGACACCAATATTGAGATTTTCCGTATATCCGGTCCGCAAGCTGCGCGGATCAACGTTGACGATGGGGAACATCGTGTCCGGAGGAGTGGAGGTCTTGGTGCCAGGTGCAAAAACCCCCGGATAGCCCAGGTCCCAGTTAAACGGCGAAGATGTCGCATTCGTTCCCCGGAATCCTGGCGCGAATCCGTAAGGCACACCTGTCCAGTACTGGATGCCAATAGGCACATATAACAGGCCAAGCGACCCGCGGAAGACCACCTTATTGAAAGGCGCATATGCGAAACCGATGTGGGGACCAAAATTGGTCCAGTATTGGTTCTTTTCAAAACTGTCGCTGCCATTCTTGGCATACACAATAGCGCCGGGGATACCCAGGTTCGGGTCGTTGGCCGTCAAATCAAAGTTGGCCCAGTGCCCGTACTTTTCGTGAAAGCGGAACGTCGCATCCCACCGCAGGCCAAGGTTCAGGGTAAGTTTCGGAGTCAATTTGAAATTATCCTCTGCGAAGAGGGACATCGCTTTGCGCCGGCCATAAAGGTTGAGCGGCGTGCTTTGGCTGGCAGACTGCACATTTCCGAGTAGGAAGCTGGCAAATCCAAATCCTACCTGGTTGGCATAAGCCTCGGACGGAGCGCCCGTGGTGTTGTTATTGAAATCGAACCTGAGCGTGCCTCCGCCGGCATGGCTGTTGATTTCCATGGCGCGGTAGTCACCCCCAAAGGTAAAGGTATGGCGGCCTTTGACCCAAGAGAGGTTGTCACCGAATATGAATGTTGCGCCCACATAGTTGCCCTGCCAATCGTTGCCAATGTCGGTTTCACTGTACCCATTCACCGACCCGCCAAATCGAATGTCGGGGAAATTGTCAGCACCTGTCTTCCCAAAACTGAGGGTCGAGGGCCAGTCCGTACCGGAAATTGATGGGACAGAGCCATTCCAGTACCAGTTGTAGGTCAGATTGAGGACATTCAACAAGTTGGGACGAATAGAATACGACTCACTGGCGCGCAATTCGTGCGCATAAACCAACTGTTGGCGCACGTCAGCCAGCGCCCCGCCGGTGGTGCTGCCCGGCGCCCATACCCCACCAGAATCCGCCAGCGTGCGGGGCCGGTGGTTATAGACCCATGAACCGGAGAGTCGATTGTTCTGATTGAGAATGTGGTCCAGCTTGACCACCGCTTGGATCGGCGTTTGCGAGGGTGAATTGCTGCTTGGAAACAGGTTATTCTGAGTCAGACTCGACGACTGCGGAGTGTAGTCTTTCTGGTAGATGGCGACGATTTTTTGCGCTACGGAACTGAACAAGCTCGTGGGAATAATGTTGCCCACAAAGACTGCTCCTGGGTCGTTGGGGTTGAAAATCGCTCCCTGATAGATTGTGTTCCCGTGAACGTCGGTCCCCAAGGTCTTTGTCGTGTCGAGCAGGGCGCTGAAGTTTCCGCCGAGAAATGCAGTGGTCGGAAGGGTTGCCGCCTGTCCAAACCCGCCTAACGTGAAATCATTTTGGGTGAAGCGTTCAAAAGCGCCAAAGGCGAACGTTTTATTCTTGATAATCGGGCCGCCAGCGCTGAACCCGTAATCCCAAAAACGGGCCGCGGGGCGATGAAGCCCTATGTTGTTATTGGTCCATGTATTGGCATCCAGCACTTCGTTATGCCCGAACCCAAATGCCGTCCCATGGAATTTGTTTGTCCCCGACTTCAGGTTGAACATGATGACGCCACCGTTGGTAATGCCGTTCATGGCGCCCAACCCGCTCGTCTCCGACTGCACTTCCTGCACAGCCTCCATGGTGGGCGCAACCTCAAACGAATCACCCTGGATCTGGGCAGTGGCCGAGGTTCCATCCACTGTAAAATCTTTGGTGAAACCCTGCGTGCCGTTGATGATTGACATGTAAGGATCGCTTATCGGCGAGTACCCTGGTGTGATCGCGACCGCAAAGGTCTCAAGGGCGCGGCCGCCGTAGATGTTCAGGGGCAAGTCATTGATTGCGCCCATCTTCAGGTTCGTGCCCACGGTTGAGGTTTCCTTTTCCAGAACAGGAGCATTCTCGGTCACGGTGATTGAGGCTTGGACGGTGCCGAGCGTCAGGGTTGGGTTCAACTGCGCCACCCCGCCCACATCGAGCGTGATGTCGACATATTCGAATGGGGCAAACCCAGTTTTTGTGAACTTCACGGAGTACTGCCCTGCCGGCAGATTCAAAATGGAATAGATGCCGGCATCATTGCTAACACCACTGCTGGTGACATTCGTCCCGAGATTAGTCGCAGTAATTTCGACGCCCGCGATAACCCCGCCGCTGGCGTCCACGATGGTGCCGGTGATGGTCGCCCGGTTGGATTGCGCCCATAAGGCGCTGGTAAAGACTAAGGGTAAGATGCAACTCCACAAAAACATTCTGCGCATACAGCCTCCTAGTTCAATTGATCAGATCGAAGCACCCAATCCCCTGTTAAGCCGACGCGACAGGGCCTATGTACGAATACGCCCATCGTTCTGGAATTTGCCTTTGTGCGCATTGACAAAACGGCGTTCAGGACTATCCTCGACGGGGATTTTACACGCATCTGCATAACTGCAAATTCAACCTTTGACCCAACACCCGACGGAAATTAATCACAGACCGCGCTTTAACCTCAGCGGATCGATGGTCGTCTGTTAGAGAAATTTGAACGGAAAAAAAGGAAGACCTGTAATCTCTTAAGCAGATTCGGACCGGACCATCTGTGGTGAGAGCGGTCATACGTCACACTCTCGTAAGGCGCGTATACCAAGATTCGACCACATTGGATGAGAGAGAGTCCGTGACACCCATCACAGTTGATTGTGATTTCAACGGATGGCTAACGCCTGTATTTTGAAGCGCGCAGAGATATAGGCGCAAGGTTTCTGGCCGGACCAAAGCCATGCAGCCAGCGTGGTAGGCTCCCGCGGATTCTTCAACGCTTTGCCCGCCAGGAAAAAGACGGAGATTTCAATACACTACGTTGAAGAGCCGTCCATCGAGGGTCACCGCGCTCTTCTCGGCTGATAAGCAGCGAATCGTGATGGCATGTTCGCTCAAAATGTCTTTGTGCTTGATTTCGCCCGCCCCAGGAAAGGCCGCTCCAAATCTGCCGGTCATAGTCGATTTCGACAGGAAGGACCTTCCCATCCTGTTCCGGTTCGATCTTTAGGACTTTACCCAATGAAGTCCCCTGTAGCGGACCGCCGGGCCAGCTCCTAAGAATCGCCCCATCGTTGCCGCAGTGGCGACTTTCGTGCGTGAAACCGATCAATCTTATAGATTCCATGACTTGCTTATTTGAAAGCGTTCTGCCTGGCATATAATATCTCTTCCGGTAGGAGGCCTTGCCTATGCCACCGGCGACCACTGACCATAGGATCCAATCTCAATCAGAATCCGTGGCCCCGCGCTCATCCGCTCAAGATGAAACATCGTTCTTTGTTACGCCGGGCTGGGGCTCGGAAAATGGCGGGGGCCGCGGCTATTCGCTGGTAGAGCTGCTGGTGGTTATCCTGGTTGCGGCCATAATTATTGCCATGGCGATTCCGCAGGTTTTGTCGGCACTTAAGGGCTACCGGCTGCATGGCGATGCGAGTGCCATCGCCGCACAATTAAATGTCACGCGCTTTCGCGCCACTTCGCAATTTACGCCCTACCGGATGAACATCTTCACAGCGACATCTCCCCAATCCTTCACCATGGAGCGACTGTGCGGCACCGACACGGATTGTCTCGCCCCCGTCGCTCCTTGTGTTCAATCATATATGCCGTACCTTCAAGCGGACATTGAAAGCGGCTCCCAATACCTTTCCACCGGCGACACCTTTACCACCACCAACCCCGGAGGCGCTGTCCTACCACCCTCGCTCGGCGGCACGGGGACTGGATCCACAGTGTTCTATTTCAATACGCGGGGATTGCCGGTGGATTGCAAGGGCACTCCCCTCTCGGACGGCGGCGCGGTCATATACCTCAAGAATGGAAACAACCTGAGTGACGCTGTAGTGGTCACGGTGGGTGGGCGAATCAGTATTTATGCCTGGAGTCCCGGGAGCAACTCTTGGGTCATACGATAAGCGGCGGCACTACATCACATTTCCGGCAAACCTTCTTGGCCCGCGTCCAGGACCTTGTGTACCTTTTTCACCAGCACACCCGGAGTAAACGGTTTTTGGAGGAAGGCCGTGCCCACTTCCAGCCCGCCGTGACGAATGACAGCATCGTCCGTATAGCCGGAAATAAAGAGCACCTTCGCTTCCGGATGCAATGCTGCCATGCGCTCCGCTAGAGTCCTTCCGCTCATGCCAGGCATCACCAGGTCGGTCAATAGGAGTTGGATTGTCTGCAGGTGCTTTCCTGCCACCCCGAGCGCCTCCTCCCCGTTGGTCGCTTCAAGGACTAGGTACCCCTTCGATTTCAGAGTCTCGGAAATAAGCTGGCGAATCGGCGTGTCATCCTCGACCACCAGGATTGTCTCCCGGCCGCAGGACAGTTCAGCCTCGGTTTTTGCAGACCCCACAACCGCGACGGGGGCGTCAACGCGCGGCAGATAAATCTTAAACGTCGTTCCGTGCCCCACCTCGCTGTACACCCAGATGTACCCCTCGCTCTGTTTGACTATGCCGTAGACAGTGGAGAGGCCAAGCCCAGTCCCTTTCCCCTTCTCCTTGGTTGTAAAGAAAGGCTCGAAGATGCGCTTCTGCGTCTCGGCGTCCATTCCTGTGCCCGAGTCGCTCACTGCCAACATCACGTAGGCCCCGGGCACCACAGTCATGTGTTCGCGGGCATAGGTCGCGTCCAACTCCATGTTGGCTGTTTCGATGCTCAGCTTTCCTCCCTTCGGCACGGCGTCGCGGGCGTTAACTGCAAGATTGAGCAGCACCTGGTCGATCTGGCCCGGGTCGGCTTTCACGAGTCCCAGCCTCTGCCCTGGAGTTGTTACCAGGTCAATGTCTTCGCCAATCAACGGTTTCAACATGGTATGCACATTGGCGATGACCTGGTTCAGGTCAAGCACTTGTGGCGCCAACACCTGCTGGCGGCTGAAGGCCAGGAGTTGGCGGGTCAAGCCGGCGGCGCGCTCGCCTGCCTTCCTTATTTCATTCAGGTAATTCGTATGGGAACTTTGAGGTTGGAGTTGCCCCAGCATTACTTCAGCGTAGCCATTGATCACGGTGAGCAAGTTGTTAAAGTCGTGCGCCACCCCACCGGCCAGTTTTCCGATCGCTTCCATCTTTTGCGCCTGCCGAAACTGCTGTTCGAGGTCCTTGCGCGCCGTAATGTCTTTGGTCACCGCTAGCAAACATTCCTGCCCATCCAATTCTATCGTTTCTGCGGACAAAAGCCCCGAGCGCTTCTCCCCGGATTTCGTGCGGAAATTGATCTCCGCGTCGCTAATCTTGCCATGTTCCCGTAATTGACGGATGAATGTGTCCCGATCCTCCGGCATTTGCCAATAATTTATTTCCTTGGAAGTGCGTCCAATCACCTCTTGCCGTCGATAACCCATGATTCTAAGGAAACTTTCGTTCACGTCGATGTAGCGCCCGTCTGCAAGAGTGGAAATGGTAACGGGTTCCGGATTGGTATTGAATGCCTTTCGAAATCTCTCCTCCGCTTGCCGAAAGGCCTCTTCCGCCTGTTTGCGCTCGGTAACATCTTGTTGAATCGCCAAGAATCCTGAGATATCCCCGCGTTCATCCAGAATTGGGTTGGCGGAACTCTCCGCGAACACAATGCGTCCATCCTTGCTGGTGTTAATCATTTCGGCCCTTGCCACGCGTTTGCCCAAAATTGTTTTCCAAAAGTTCGCATAAGCCTCCGCGCTCATGACGCCACTCTTCAAGATCCGAGGCGTAGACTTGCCGACAACTTCCTCCGCCGTGTATCCGTAGAGTCGAGTGAACTCGGGATTGATAAAAGTAATGATGCCCTCGCGGTCGGTCGTGAAAATCACTTCGCCGGCCGTATCCACGGCTTTTCTCAGGAGGACCCGTGCCTCCTCGGCCCGCTTTCGCTGATTCTCCTGCTCCATCACTTCGAGCGCAAAGGAAATATCTCCCGTAACTTCCTCGAGTAGCTTACTTTCTGCTTCATTAAAGAAAAACGGCTCAGCCGCGTAGAGAGTAAAAGCACCGACGGATGATCCATGAATGATAATGGGCAGCGAAATGACCGAGCCGAAACCCCGTTTCAATGCTTCATCGCGCCAGGGGGCCATGCCGGAATCGTTTCTGATATCGTTGCAGCAAGCCTGTTTTCCTTCCCGGATGGCAGTGCCGGTGGGTCCTCGTCCTTCAGGAGAATCTGATACCGAGATTTTCTTAATGGACTTCAGATACCCTTCCTCTACACCATCCCAGGCAACCGGCTTGACCATCCCGTCTTTCCCGTCCATCATGCCAATCCACGCCATACGGAATTTGCCGTGTCCGATCGCAATGTGGCATACTTCGGCAAATAAGGTGTTCGCTTCCCGGGTGCGAACGATCAATTGATTGATTTGGCTGATCACCGCATATACCCGGTTTAAGTTGATGATTTCCAGCTCATCCCGCTTGCGTTCCGTGATGTCCTGCTTGATGGCAATGTAATTGACAATCCTGCCGGCTGATTCGAGGACGGGGGAGATGGTCATCCACTCGGGGTAAAGGCTTCCGTCCTTGCGGCGATTCACGATCTCACCCTGCCACGTTTTGCCCGATTGAATGGTTTTCCAAAGCTCCTGGTAGACCTTTGCGTCCTGGACACCCGACTTGAGGAGGCGCGAGTTCTGCTTGAGCGCTTCCTCGCTGGTATATCCGGTAATCCAAGTAAACGCCGGATTCACATATTGGATGATGCCAGCCGTATCCGTAATCATAATTGCCTCGGCGACTTGCTCGATCGCCGCCGCCAGGCGACGATTCTCAGCCTCCGCCCGCAGTAACGCGGGGCTGGAAATGGTAAGCGCATTGGGAACGAGTCGCACAAGGAGAACGGCGGTTGCTACCGAGGCCATTGCCGTCACTGCTTTCACGCCCCCGGCAGCCCAGTAGTTGGGATACCAAAGGGTCCAGACCTCCATCGCATGGGTGAACCCGCAGGCGACAATGAAAACTCCGAAGGAAATGAACATCCAACCAAAAGGAAGGTCGCGGCGTTTGCGCACGAAATAAACCAGCGTTATGGAAATCGCCATGTACGACAGGAAGATGAGAATGTCCGAAACCGCGTGCAGCCAAACCAGTCCGGAGTTCCAGAGATAACAATAACCATGCGGCATAAACCCGTCCGATCTAAGAAGCCCCATCAAAGTGTCCATGACTCGACTCCTTTCAATACTGATTGCTTGTCACCGTCGGAATTTCGCATTCTTGCGGTGGTCTCAGCGCCATGTGCTCTGGATGCATTGGTCAGTTATTTGTGGGGGTAACCAGCGGCGATATGATTCCAGGGAATGAAGAAAGTTCCCAAGGAGTCGTAGTGTCTTGCGTGCCTGCCTGCGATTTCGTGGTACACCGCAGCAAGGTTGCCAAGATAGCCGGACAATTTGAATTTGAGCCAGCACCTCCAATACTGAGCGGCAGTCAATACCATCGGCTAAAAAACCGAAATACTTTAACTTCTTATAGGCAACTAACGGGAACTATCGGGCTCAAGTCTTAGGCTGGGATCTCAGTTTCAATCCGGTAAGACCGGCAGCGGGACAGACCTCATCAGCGCCCTCCCTGGGCGCAGGTCCAGCTGAGCAGGCAAGCGCCGGAGAGGCACACGAAGGGCCAATCCACAGGCATGGATCGCTCTTGAATCCCGGAGAACGTCCAACTACGGCGGCACACTTAATAATATGCCTAAGCTGGGAGACATGGGCGTCAAATCAAGCGGATTCTTAAGGAATTCGCTTGCCCCAAGTTCCATGAACTTTTCTCGGTTTTCCGGATTGGGACTCCCAATCCCCACAATTATTGGAATATGATGAGTTTTCATGGTGGTCTTTAGTTGGCGGAGCACGGCGCAGCGAAATCCAAGAGGCCACGCTTCCGGTGCATTGTCAATTAGTTGCGACCATGTACTCCCCTTAAATTCGGGGCGATCCTCGCGATCCGTCTCACAACCCCATCCGAAAACCGTAGATATGCTTCGTGCCACCCGGCGTAAGCGCGGAGCCCCATCGGCATTCCGCTTTGAGCTTGATGTTGTGGCCGCCGGCAAATTGTGCGCACACAAAACTCACAATTTCGCCGTCGGCCAAGTTCATGGATAGAATAGCCGCGAAGCCCGCCCTGGATATGTTCTCCGTCACGGAGGATTCCTCCTCACCCTTCTTGTTTTGGATCACGATGGGGAGTTGGAGGGCAATCCTCCGGTTCGCGCGTGTGTTAACTATTGCATTCGTCTTTTCGACTCGCGGCGGCGGCGCTACATCTTGAAACGGAGGGTAAGCTGGAGGACGGCGGCCCGCCTCGGTAAACGTCCAATAGGTGGTTTTGCCGCAAGTCTGGCAGAAGCATCCAATGAGACCGGTGGATTGGAGAACTTCGGTCTCCGGAGGCATCAGTGAAAAGGGTGCCGGGGAATGACAGGCTCGGCATTCCAGTGGAATCGCGGGCTCGCATTGTTCCAGGACGTTGAACGCGGGGAACACGAGGTTCCAAATGTTGCGACCCTTCTCGATACACTCCACCACCCACTCCGCACCACCCAGGTCTGTATATTGGGTCAGGCCAACAACGCGAAAGTCCGCCTCGAAATAATTCTCCATATTGACAATGCGCACGATGTCCTGGGGATAGACCCAATTCTTGAGCACGATCCGACCGCCCCATTTGGTGACTTCCGAAGTGTGCGACTCCTCAACGAATTCCCCTCTGCCTTCGTCATAAGCCGACACACGTATTGGAATTTCGATTGACGCGCGGTCTGTGGCAATGAACGGCTGGTCTGGTTTCTGGCTGGTTATTGCTTCCATTCCGTCGGAGATTACCTTACAATCCATGTCCAATAGCAGCACTGAATTACTCCCCCCGTGCCTGATGGTTCGCGACGGGCCTGAAAATCACCTACTTGACCGCTTCGGGATCATTCCGCCACTTTCCGCTCCATCTAAGAGTTTCCCTTTTCTACCATCCCTAAGGCATTCTGAGTACCGAATTCTGATTTTACCAGGTTCGATTACCCCCTGTATTTTCAATGGAGTACGGACAATTCAGACAGCGCATAATCAGCCGTTCTGCAGGAGAGCGTCTATCATTGAATCAGGTGTTCAAAATCGATACATTTCCGGCGGGAGAGGCAAAGCATTTCCTCCAATGGGCATGGTTTCACTGGGCCTCCAGAAGTGATTGAGGAGGAGAGAGAGAGTCACACTGCGGCGGGTGGGGCAAAGCGTCGTCAGTGCGTTACTCCTCCCGTCACCACTGCTAAGGAAAGCTTGAGGTTTTCAATTTCTTGCTCTAGAAATCGGAGTGCCCCCTCCGAATCTCGCCAGTCTCCTTTGTGGCCTATGGATTCCAACCGCAGCGCCGCTTCGAAGGCGACTCGCGCCGCGAAATTTGACACCGACCCTTTCAAGCCGTGGGCGGCGGATTCCAGAGCTTTGGGATCGCGACGTACAATTGCAACGCGGATATCTGACAAGTACTTGGGGTAGTCACGCAGGAACAGGCTCGTCATCTCGGCCAGCAGGGTTGCGTCGCCCTCTACACGAGCCAGGAGCGCGCTCCGGTCAATTGCTTCTACTGGACGCACGGCCAGGCTGTCGGGACCAGGAGGAAGTGCGCTTTCTATGGCGGTAAACAACTCCTCCACCTGAATGGGCTTGGACACATAGCCATCCATCCCCGCCGAGAGGCAACGCTCGCGGTCGCCCTTCATGACGTACGCAGTCATGGCGACGATCGGAAGATGATTCCCCGTCGATTTCTCCAATTCGCGAATGGCGCGAGTAGCCTCGAAACCGTCCATCTCCGGCATCTGAATATCCATCAACACTAAATCGAATTCGTGATAGTTGGACCGCTCAAGTGCGGCCAGGGCTTCGCGCCCATTTCCGGCAACACCTACAGAGTGTCCCTGTTTCTCGAGCACCCGAATAGTCAGGCGTTGGTTAACGGCGTTGTCTTCGACAAGAAGGATACGCAGGCTCCGTCTCATCTCGCGGAGCGAATGCCGAGTGACCAGATTCTGACCTTCGGCACCCGGCGACTTGCTTCCCAGGACTGTCAAGATGGCCTCTCGCAAGTCAGACTGTCGAATGGGTTTGGTCAAATAAGCAGCGACCCCCAGCTCTTTGCAGCGGGCCGCGTCTCCTCGTTGGCCGCCGGAAGTCAACATCATGATCGTGGCGTCCGCCAACTTTGGATCATGCCTGATCTGGTCGGCAAGGGTGAACCCATCCATTTCCGGCATGTGTGCGTCCGTCAGAACTAGTGGAAAGATGTTTCCGCTCGCTTGCGCTTCGCGCAAGAGGGCCAAAGCTGAGCGGCCACCATCGGCGAGCTTCGGCTTCATTTGCCAATAGGTGAGCATGTCTTGCAAGATACGACGGTTGGTGGCATTGTCGTCAACTATCAGAACCGGAATGCCGGCGAGGCTGAACTGGTCCAAGGGTTTGGAAGGAATGGTTGCCTTGGAGAGTGCAAAGGGCGCGGTCAAATGAAAGACTGTACCCTTACCTACTTCGCTTTCCACCCAAAGGCGCCCACGCATCATCTCCACCAATTGCCGGGATATCGCCAGCCCAAGCCCGGTTCCGCCGTATTTGCGGGTGACTGAGCCATCAGCCTGTGAAAATGCTCCGAAGATGAGTTCCTGCTTTTCATGAGGAATACCGATGCCAGTGTCTGAAATGCTGATGTGCAGCCCTACTCCGTCCTCCAGATGCGACTCCAATTCCGCCCGCAACACCACCTCGCCCTTCTCTGTGAATTTGATGGCGTTTCCGACCAAGTTAACGATGATCTGGCGCAAGCGAGTCGGATCGCCAATAATCAATTCCGGCACTTCCTCGCTGACGTCACACACTAATTCCAGGCCTTTCTGGTGGGCTCGCAATGCCAGCGTTTTGATGGTCTGTTCCAAACTGTCGCGTAAACTGAAATCGATCAGGTCCAATTCGAGTTTGCCAGCCTCGATTTTGGAGAAATCCAGAATGTCATTGATAACCTTCAGCAGGGAATCCGCGGAGGATTTCACCATGCTGAGGTACTCGCGCTGTTCCGAGGTGAGGTTGGTATCCAAAGCCAGCTCGGTCATGCCAAGGATACCGTTCATGGGGGTGCGAATCTCGTGGCTCATGTTGGCGAGAAATTCGCTTTTGGCACGATTCGCGGCATCAGCGGCCTCTTTGGCCTTGTTGACCTCTTCTTCAGCCAGCTTCCGTTCTGTGATGTCAATGATGGTCCCTTGAATTCGCCATTGGTCGCCATCTGCGGCTTGAATCAGAGTTGCGTTTTCCAACCCCCAGGTAAGAGTTCCATCCAATCGGCGCATTCGATATTCGGTGTTGTTGATAGATCCGTCTTCCTTGAGCCGGGTGATGAGAGTCTCCCAATCGGCAACTTGCCAATAAAAATCCTGCGCGGAATGCCCCAACACCTCTTCTCGGGAGACACACCCTACAAGGCGAACGAAGGCGTCATTGCAGTCGACAATTCGCCCATCGGGTGTCGCGGAGTAAACTGCGGCAAGATTACGCTCGAAGAGCAGCCGGTAGCGTTCCTCAAGGGCGGCGATGCGTTGGAGGCGATGCAGGAGGACGCCCGTTTGCTGTCTCACCCGGCGCCTTAAGGCCGCGACCCACCCAATTGCCGCCAGCAAAAGGGCGAGCGCCAGCCCAAGTGTCCGCAACAGGTGTTGGCTGGTCCACCAGGGCGCGGTTTCGAGCACTGCGATGTCCTGGGGAGACCGTAGAACAAGTTGAAATGACGGAGTGCCTCCATTGGCGTTGGTCTGCAACAGGCAGACCCCTGTCAACTGAAGCAGAGTGCCATTCCCCAGAGACCGCAGCTTCTCGTAAGCACCGGGACCAGACAGAAGTGCTCTGAACACCACTGAGCCCGCTTGCAAAACCAGAGTAGTGTCGCCGGTTACGCTCGTGCGCTGCAGCAGGCGTCCGTTGATCCTTACCAGTGTCGCATGGAAATCGCCTATGCCCGCTTGTTCTGCTTTCATGTCCGCGGGCTGGGGTGGAGGCGAGTGGCCGACCTTTCGAAAGATGGCATCCACTATAAACGGCTCGAATTCACCTAATGCTGGAAATCCAACCACATCCACTAGGTCGCCTGGCACTAACGGATCCGTCTGGATTGTTCGCACGTAAATGTCTTCGGTTTTGTCCTTGATGAACAGCCCATCGCCGGGCCGCTGAAGCGTGACCACTCCACTCACTCTGATTCGGCGCCCGGAATTATCCGCCAGTGAAAACTGCATGAGGCTGCCGATGGTTTGGGAAGGCGCTGCAAACGGATCGGCTGGCGCGGGCTTCTCGACATGAATCTCAGCCAGACTCGGGACATAAAGCAAAACTCCAAGCAATTGTCCCCTGCTGTTGAAATTGGCGCCACAAGCCCCGCGGATCCGGACTTTGGCATCGACTAATTTGGCGATTGCAGGGTGGCTCAGCCCCGGTACCAGAGCTGTCAGCCGCCCGTCCTCCATCGCGATGTCAAGTGCAAGGAGCTGCTTTTGCGTTCCCCCGGTCCCGATGGACCGGACGATACCTTCGACCTCCATCCACTGGCTATCCTCGCGCGTGGAGGCCATCTGCAAGAACGGAGCCCGCCGAGCCACTGGGGGGGGCGTCCGCCCAATGACTTTCCAAGTGGGTTTGGTAATCTGGGGGGCAAAATCGGGGGCTGACGTGATTCCGGCAAGGTCAATCAATTCGCCAAAGGAGGCTGTCAAATTCGTCCCTACCAAGTCCACCCAGATCCCTCCCGTCGAATCTTGAATAAACAAGTCGGGTTCCGTGGGTTCGAAGTAAGTCACCACAGCGCGGACGTGGACAGGAAGGCCTCGCTTGGCTTGATTGAGGGTTAGATGTCGAATTTGGGAAATGGTCTTGAGGCTGGTGGCGTCGCTTGATACCGATGGCAGAGAAGAACCAAGCACCTCGGCAATTCCAAGCGCCAGCACCACGCCGGCCAGAAATATTCTTTTTGACAACCGCTTTACCTCAATTGTCCAAAGCCCATCCTTGCGGGACACTGCCATTATCTCTCTTGGGAACTCACTCAGCGTAACAAAGGTCTTTGCTGAAGTTTTCGTCATACGGCTATATCCATTGTTATATTAGAAAGGGACATGTTGTTGAGATAGGTCTGCTCTTTAAATCCTCTTGGGACTTTTCGAGCGCGGCCGCTTATTGTTTTGATTCGCAGCGCCTTGGGGGCCATTTAGGCGGCGATGGCGCCTTCTGTCGCAACTGCGGCAAACTCAACACAATTCCGTCCTTTTTCTTTTGCCCTATAAAGGGCTTCGTCGGCGGCGTGAATCCAGAAGGTTGGCCCTTGAAGGATCGCACTGCGACCACCCGCCACGCCGAGGCTCAGGGTCACCGTAATAAGTCCGCTCGAAGTTTCAAAAGGCTTGGAGGAAATTTCCGCGCGCAGCCTTTCAGCAAACTTCAGAGAGTCCATGTCATTACATCCCGGCAAGATCACCAGGAATTCCTCGCCCCCATACCGTCCAACCGAGTCGTACGGTCTAGCACAAGAAGACATCCTTTTCGCCGCTTCGCGCAAAACCTCATCCCCGACCAGGTGCCCAAAGGTGTCGTTGATGCGCTTGAATTGGTCCAAGTCAGCCATGATCAAGGCGACAGGCAGGCGCTGGCGGCTGGCGCGTGACAATTCTCGTCGCATGGCGTCAAGGATCGAGCTACGACTCCAAAGACCTGTCAAACTGTCGTGGTCCGCTTGGAATCGGAGGGCATCACGGGCAATGATCAACGACTCCTGCAAGGCAAGAATACGGATTCCCGCACGGATGCGAGCCCTAAGCTCCGCACCATCAAAAGGCTTGCTGAGGTAATCGTCCGCACCTGCCTCAATGCCCTTGACCACATCGTCCTTGTGGTCCCTCGCTGTCAGGAGGATGACGTAGGTATAGGGCTCCGTTTTTTGCTGGCGAATTTTCTGGCAAACCTGGATGCCATCCATTTCGGGCATTGCCCAGTCCAAAATGGCAATGCGTGGCGCTTCCTTCCCCTGAAGCATCTGCCACGCTTTCGCCCCGTTGCTGGCGACGTCCACCTCATAATCCCATTTTTCTAGCATGGCCTGCAGCATTCGCCGTGTAACCGGGTCATCGTCCGCAGTTAGAATCTTCATTGATAAACCCCTTTGCTTATGGCCCCTAATGAAAGTTTGACATTTTCGATTTCCGTTTCGAGAGTCTGAAAGACCTCTTCCGAATGTTTAAAGTCGCCTTGACGGCCCATCGTTTCAAGCTGGTAGGCGGCCTGGACGGCAAGTTCGGCGCCGAAGTTCCCCACCGATCCCTTGAGGGCGTGGGCAGCGAATTCGAGACTTTTGGGGTCAGCGTCTGCGATGGCCGCGCGGATGCTGGCCATATAATTAGGACAATTTTGCAGGAATAGGGCCGCTGCTTCGGCGAGAAGTTCCTCGTCTCCGTCTAGTCGGGCCAAAATTTTGGTCTTATCGAACAATTCCGATGGGCCCACGACAGCCGTGTTGCGCACGCTATCCATCGCAGTCTCTATGGCGGCGATGAGCTCCTCAACCGTAAAGGGTTTGGAAACATAACTGTCCATGCCGGCCTGGATGCATCGCTCGCGATCTCCCTTCATGGCATGGGCAGTTATGGCGATGATTGGAAGGTGTTCTCCAGTGGACTTTTCCTTGTCGCGAATCGCGGCCGTGGCCTCGAAACCATCCATCTCCGGCATCTGGATGTCCATCAGCGCCATGTCGTATCCGCTCGGGGCCGCTTTCCCCAAAAGGTCCAGCGCTTCCCGCCCGTTGTTCGCGGCCACGACCCTGTGACCCCGCTTTTCGAGAAGGCGGATGGCCAATTGTTGGTTGACGGGATTATCTTCGGCCAGGAGGATCCGCAGAGCATGCCGGGGATCGCCGCGGTGGAGGTCATTCGAAGTATTGGCAATGGCCTTGCCGGAGGCATCCTTGCGGTACTGTGGCTGAACTGCCGGCATTTCTGGAGGGACAGCGCTGACCATCCCAAACTCTGCCGTAAAGTGGAACGTGCTTCCCGTGCCTTCTTCGCTTGCCACCCAGATGCGCCCTCCCATTAATTCCACCAGCCGGGAGGAGATCGTCAAGCCCAGGCCGGTTCCACCAAATTTGCGCGTAGTCGATGTGTCAGCCTGGGAGAAAGGATCGAAAATAAGCTTCTGTTTTCCTTTAGGAATGCCGATCCCGGTATCACTGACAGAAAAGTGTAACAGGACATTTTCTTCGCTCTTGGACTCGGTGACAACGCTCAGGACAACCTCACCTTCTTGGGTAAACTTGAGGGCGTTCCCAAGCAGGTTCACCAGGATTTGTCGCAGGCGAGCCGGGTCCCCCACCACCCTTTCGGGCACTCTGGATTGGACATCGACCAGGAATCGGAGCCCCTTTTGGTGAGCGGTTAAAGCCAGTGCTTGGGCAATGTCATCAATCTCGTTTCGGAAGTCGAATTCCGCGAGATCAAATTCCAGTTTCTTGGCCTCCACCTTGGAGAAATCTAGAATGTCGTCGACCACAGTCAAAAGTGATCGGGCGGAGGAGCGCGCCACTTCGAGATACTCTTTCTGCTCGGGGCTGAGGCTGGTTTCGAGGGCCAACTCGGTCATGCCAATAATGCCATTCATCGGAGTACGGATCTCGTGGCTCATGTTAGCCAGAAACTCGCTTTTGGCCCGGTTGGCGACCTCAGCGGCTTCCATTGCTTTTTGGAGCTCCTTCCTTTGTCGCTCACGCTCCGTAACGTCAAATCCGCAACACCGGACAATCGGTTGGTTCAGGCCCTCGCTGCGGATCGAGTTGGCATAATCAATGATTCGCTCCTCGCCTTGAAGAGTTCGAATGGTCAGCATTCCATTGGCCTTTCCCGTTTTCCCGAGGGCTTCCGTGTAGGGCTGGATTTGATTATGAAACCGCTCAGGGATAAATTCCTGCAGGTTGTGCCCGATGAGATCATCTGGTTTTGTGAAGCCAAAAGTCCTGACTGTCGCCGCATTGGCACTGAGAATTTTTCCCGAAAGTTCCTGTGTGCCGACGAGAACGCCGCTGTTCTCGACCAGGTCGCGATATCGATCCTCGCTATGCCGTAGCCCCTCTTCAGCGGCCCGGCGTTGCGTCACATCATCCTTGATGGCGATGAAATTCGAAATGGCGCCTTTTGTGTCCCGAACCGGTGTGACAGTCATCTGCTCTGTGTAAAGCGACCCATCTTTGCGCTTGTTGATCAGATCCCCGCTCCAGACTCTCCCAGCGAGGATGGTCCTCCAAATTTGTTTATAATAATCAGGGGACTGCTTTCCCGACTTCAAGATCCGCGGATTTTGGCCCAGTGCCTCTTCGGCGCTGTAGCCCGTCATCCGCGTGAATGCGGGGTTCACGTACTCAATCTGCCCCTCAATGTCGGTTATGACCACGCTTTCGCCGGATTGCTCAATCGCCGTGGCAAGTCTCAGGTTTTCAAATTCAGCCCGTTTGCGCTCGGAAGCCACTACTCCCAGAATCAACCCCGTGAGACAAAGGCACAGAATGAGCACCTGCGATCGCATCAATGTTTGCACGTCCACCCGGGCCAAGCGGAGCGCGGTCGTCGCTACGACCGTGAAACTGAGAACACCGAGCGTCGCGCCTTTGATTCCGTGGCGGATGGCAATCCAAATAATTGGAATTAAGCACACGTAAATATACCGGCTGCGGTATGTAAAAGTGGGCCCAAACACGAGCCAAAGTGCCACGATCACGCCGGTGCTTTGCGTTACGATTTCCAGAATTTCGCGGCCCCGCAGAGGCTGGCCCTGAGGTTCAGGTTTCCTTTTCTGGAGCGTCTCACCCTCCACCCACGCGCGAATCCCGGGTACGACGAAAACCAACAAGAAGGGTGTTAAGGCACTGAGGGCAATGATATCGCCAACCCACCAATTCGAAACGTTGGAGGAAAAATCGGATACATCGATTAACCCATCCATGCCATTGCAGCAGACCCCAAGGATTGCGACGCAGAGTGACCCTAAAAGAGTAATGAAGATGAAGCGGCCAACATCCTGTGAGGTTTTAAATCGCGTGTCGATGGGAAAGACTTTGGTTAACAACACGGCCGTTCCCATATAGCCCAAGCCGAAAGCCAGGCTCAAGGGAATCGCGCTCCATGAGGAGGAGAGCGGCATGTGATAATCCACAACAGCAACAAGGGTGGATGCCAGGAATGCGAGGAGACCGTATTCCGGCCCCATGCCTACCAAAAGCGCCATGGTAATGCCGACGGGCAAGTACCAGGTGTACATGTTCGGCCAAATGCTCAGACCCAGGGCCAACCTGTCCAAAAGGATGTAGAGCGTAAGGAAAAGCACACAGACGATGAGCCGGCGGCCCCAGACCGCAGGCCGCAGACTCAGCACTTTCCGAACCCAAGGGTAGTTGGAAACGAAACTCTGCATCATTTTTTCTTTCCTTCTGCCTTCGAGAGAGTCAACAGCTCCGGCTTCACGATGCTTTCGAAACAGTCCGGGCAGATGCCATGACTGAATTGTGCTTCCGAACGCTGGCTGATATAGCTCTCCACCTGTTGCCAGTAATTGTTATCGCCACGGATTTTCTTGCAGTATGAACAAATGGGAAGCAGGCCCTGAAGCTGCTTCACCTGTTGGAGGGCGTGGGTTAGATCTTCCACACGCTCGGCCAGCTTTCGCTGCAGGTCGACCAAGCGAACTCCCACCTGGACACGCGCGCGCAGCTCTTCCCGATCAAAGGGTTTGGCAATGTAATCGTCCGCCCCTGAATCAAGACCAAGCACAACATCGGCCTTCCCATTTCTAGCAGTTAGAAGAATGATATGGGTGGGCAACATGGCTTTGCTTTCGCGGACTTTCCGGCACAGCTCAATGCCATCCATCCCCGGCATCATCCAGTCGAGAATTGCGAGGGCTGGCGGGTTTTCACGGCTGAGAATCTGCAACGCCTCGATCCCGTCTTGAGCCATCACGACCTCATAGCCCCATCGAAGCAGACAAATCTCGAGTAATCGCCTTGAAACCGCATCGTCTTCTGCAATCAGAATTTCCATGGATTGTTCCACTCCAAATACTCAATTCGTCCAAGGGCCTTCAACTGCCAGAGCCGGTTCTTGAGAGGCCTCGGAAACTGACTTGGTGGCCGTCGAACAAACTTTTTCAGATGAAATCGTGGCCGGCAAGGGGCGCAGACCCGCGACCTGATTCCGGATGTTTTTCCATACCTGTTCCGGAAAAGACAGAAAAACCTTGACAACTTCGGGATCAAACTGCCGGCCCGCTTCACGTGCAATTTCGGCCCGGGCTTCAGAGAATGGAAGAGCCTGGCGATAGGAGCGGTCCGAGGTCATCGCATCCAAAGTGTCCGCGACGGCAAATATTCGCGCCCCCAAAGGGATCTCTTCTCCAACCAGACCCTGAGGATAGCCCGTCCCATCAAATCGTTCCTGATGAGTTAATACGATTTCAGCAGCCGGAGCAAGAAAAGCGATCCGGCACACGAGGTCGTAGCCGATGCGGGCGTGGGTCTGCATCATCAATGTTTCTTCGGCTGTCAGTTTCCCGGGCTTAAGCAAAATCGAGTCCGGAATCCCTATCTTGCCGATGTCGTGGAGATAGGAACCACGCGCAATCTGCCGAAGTTGATCGCTGGAGCAGCCCATCCTTTGAGCCATTTCAAAACAATACAAGCTGACCCGGTGGGAGTGCCCTTCGGTCTCCGAGTCCCGCAGATCGAGTGCCGCGCCCAGGGCTTCGAGCGTCTCGTCATAATTGAGCTCGATGCGTTTCATGGCAGTGCGCAGTTGTTTGGTGCGCTGTTCCACCATATCCTCCAGATTTCGACGGTAGGCTTCCAACTCAGCTTCCATGCGCTTCCTCTCCAAGGCCCGCTGAATGCTTGCCAGCACAGCCTCCAGCTTGAAGGGTTTCAGCAGGTAGTCATCGGCCCCGAGCTTCATGGCCTTGATACCATTCTGGATTTCGCCGTCCGCCGTCGCCATCAAGCATGCCAAGAGAGGGTAATTCCTGTGCGCCTCGTCCAGAAGGGTCAGGCCAGAAATACCCGGCATTCTCAAATCAGATATGAGCGCATCGAATGTCTCATGCTTCAGAAGCGCGAGCGCTTCGTCCCCATTAGGGCATCCTTGGCATTCAAAACCCTTGAGCGATAAGAACTCCGTTAGCATTTCACGCATGGGCGACTCGTCGTCAACCACCAAAACTCGACCCTTCTTTGGCATTTCGCTCATAGTTGCTTTCCCCCCCAGAATTCCCCTATTCGGTAAATGGCGCATCGGTCACCATCCCATAGCGCAAGCCTAGGCCCAAACGTTCTTGCCGCATTGAACCCGAAAGGGTGTTATTCATCTATCGGATAGAGATATAACTCAAAGTGAAGAAAAGCCAGGATTTCTGGCAATTGTCCGACGCTGAGAGATGTGTTCAAAAAATGAGCAGTCAGGCACGGGATGAAAGGATCCGGGGGCAGGCTATCCCATTTGGCTTGGCTAACCATACAATTCTGCTGTAAGGTGAGGGTATGATAGAAGGCAATGAGAAATCGGCCGTAAGGCTGGTGGCAATTGATGATGACCCCTCCACCCTCCAGTTAATCAGTACTATTCTGGCTCAAGACGGCTTGGAAATCCTCACAGCCACTGATCCCGAGGTGGGCCTTGAAATTATTTGTAAAAAGCACCCCCAGATCGTATTGACTGATCTAGTGATGCCCAAGATGGGCGGGATGGAGCTTTTGGAGAGGGTTCAGGCATTCAACCCCACTACAGAAGTCATCTTGATGACGGGTCAATACTCTACAGAATCGGCAGTCGAGGCCATCCAAAAGGGTGCCAGCGATTACATGAATAAGCCTCTATCGGTGGACAAGCTGCGCCACCGGGTGGAGAAACTGGTCCAGGAGGCTCGCCGGGCCCAGAGGGCCTTGCAACTGGACCACGAGCTTGTGGAGGCCTACTGCTTTGAAGGCATGATCGGGCGAAGTGTTCAGATGCTCGACGTTTACACCCGCATCCGGCGCGTCGCACCCCACTATCGCACAGCTCTAATCACCGGGCCGACGGGCACGGGGAAGGAATTGGTGGCCCGCTCGCTCCACCATCTAAGTCCCGTGGCTTCCGGTCCTTTCGCAGTCTGCAACTGCTCTGCCATCATTGAGACCCTTTTTGAGAGCGAATTGTTCGGATACGTGAAGGGCGCGTTCACAGGCGCCACTCAGGACAAGATTGGAGTGTTTGAATACGCCAATGGTGGGACGATTTTGCTGGACGAAATCGGTGAAATGCCGCTTACCACCCAATCCAAACTCCTGCGCGTCCTGCAAAGCCAGGAAATTCAGCGAGTCGGCTCTCCTGCAGTCCGCAAGATTGACGTTCGGGTGGTGGCCGCTACCAATCGTGATCTTCGCGCCCTGGCTGGGGCAAAGCAGTTTCGCGAGGATCTCTATTACCGCCTTTCCATGGTCGAAATAGCACTTCCATCCTTGCTGGATCGTCTGGAGGATTTACCGCTCTTGGAGCGTCACTTTATGGAGCAGTTTGCCGCGCAATATAACAAACCCCTGGCCACCCTCACGAGGCGGGCACAAGCCCTCCTCGCCCGGCATTCCTGGCCGGGAAACGTGCGTGAACTGGAAAATGTTTTTGGCCATGCATGCATGATGGCAGAGGGCAGCGTGATTGATGTGCCAGACCTTCCCGGTTATTTGAGCAATCCCGAGAGCCGAGCTATGCTTCAAGATGAAGTGACACTCCCCTTGGAAGAACTAAATCGGCGCCACGCTCGGCGTGTGTTACACCATGTTGGGGGTAACAAGGTCCGGGCCGCTGAAATCCTTGGAGTCAGCCGGGCAACGCTCTACCGCTTGATAGCCGAAAACCAAACTGAAGTAAAGAAGGAGGCCGAACATACTGAGCCATGATACGTAAGAGGCAGGCTCCGCTGTCCGATTCGCGAAGCCTATGTCTGGATTCTGAACAACCAGGCCAATCAAGTTGCGCTCCCCTCAGTCAGAAAAAGCTCCCTGGTCGGGTCAACCCTAAAGTCAACCAATTCCTGCATGCGCACCTCTCTCAATCACCTAATAAGCCACGTTTTATGAATAGCTTGCAGCACTCTGCGGGATGAGTGTGCAAGAACTTTGGGGGGGCGAAAGGAATCCCTTAAGCGTTGCCATGCAGCGTCTTTTCCCACTTGGCATTCGAATTGCCCTTAGGAGTTTCGAGTTCGGCGAATGGAGGAAGTTTAGGAGAGTGTCCCGTGCCAATGAGAATCATGGTAGTTGATGACGAACAGCCTATCCTGGATCTAATCCGAATGACGATTGAAAACGACGGATATGAGGTTCTGGCAACACAAGACAGCCAAGGTGCGGCAGAATTGCTGAGGAACGAGAAATTCGACGGAGTTTTTGCCGATGTCCGCATGCCCAATATGGACGGGTTTGAGCTGACAAGAGTGGTGCGGGGATCTTCGATGAACTCCCGGATTCCTGTCGTTCTGATTACCGGACTCAGTGACGTTCAGACCATGCGGGAAGGGTTTCAAGCCGGGGCGTCTTGTTTTCTCGCCAAGCCCGTGGGGCCGAGAGAGGTATCCGGGCTTGTGAGGGCCCTGCGCGGGTCCATGTTGAAAGAACGACGCCGCCATGCCCGCCTGCCCTTCCGAACCGCGGTCAGCTGCTTTATCGATGAAACTGGAGGGCGCCACTTTGAGACATTGAGCATGAATATCGGAGAAGGTGGCATGCTCTTGAACCCTTCGAGCGGCTTGGAAGTGGGCCAGCGGATCAAATTGGATTTTGCGCTTCCCGAGGGAGCCCACATCACAAACGCCCAGGGTCTCGTGGTACGCAAGGATCAAGAGGGGGGTGCTGGAATTGAATTCGTGTCGCTCCCCCTGGAATACCAAGATTCCATCCGAAGCTACATCATCACCACAGTCGCAGGATAGCCAACAGTCACCCACCATTGATTCTCCCCTGCTTGCCTACCATGAAGCGGTCCTGAACAAACGGGCCGCTCCTTCCTTCGCGTCAGCGTTCACACTACGCTCACCTCACCTTGGTATTAGTTTCCTCAACTGTTCTTTTTTTGAACAGTCATGTCTATGCTGAACATTCTTCAAGCTTGAAGAATATCAGACGGGGGCGAGCCACTATCCAACTCACTGAAAAATAAACACTAGCGACATGTGGTTCGAAGCTAAGTTTGGTCTTCCGCTTGCTTCACTCTGATTGCGAGGCAACTAAAAGAGTGTTGACCGTGAGCGGTGCGGGGGGAAACCCTGAAGCACCAATCGCCCAATGAAGAAGGAGTGAATCAGCCATGCGAGTTTTTGACAAGATCAATCCACTTGCTCTTGAACGTCGTGAGTTCCAATTGGGAATTCTGGCCATATCGACGATTGCCGTCATGGCCACAGGCTTGGCCGTTTTCATGTATCAGACGGTATTTTCGGATCCGGTCGCGGGGGGAGATTCGTTGGCGCGCAAGGTTTTCTTCGCCTTTTGCTCTTTATCGATTCTCATGATCGCCTATTTGCTGAACCGCCAGGTTGTCATCTATCGGCTGCGAATGAAACTCGCCGACGACCAGAATCGGCTGACCCAAATCCGCGACCAAGCCAGCTCGGATTTGCTCAAGACACTCCCAGGCCTGAGCCGCTTTCAGGACCGGTTGGCCATGGACTTTCGTCGCTGTGTGAACTCTCAGGAACCTCTCTCTTTACTTTTGTTCCTGCTAAATCCAAGCTCAGACCCCTCGGATGAAAACCAGATTGCAAACACTTATGGTGACGCTGCAAAGGCAATCCTACTGAAAATGCGCAAGGGTGATTCACTCTACCTTTTTGAAACCGGCGCCTTTGGAGTCGTCCTGTCTGGATTCGATACGGTCTCCGCTACTCGTGTGGCAGAGCGGTTCTCTCGCAGTCTCATGGAAGCCAGCAACTCCGGCGCCCGGTTTTCATTCATGTCACGCGTGATTAACTTTCCCGAAGAGTTCGGGACCGCCAGGGAAATGGAGCAAGCAGCCCGCTCTGTCGTGCCATTGCGGATTCCTTTACTTCCCTCCCTTGAAGAAGACGAAACCACCTTGGAAGCCGTTTGCGGAGCATAAGGGCAAAACGCAGAAGGCGGCGTACGCACACTCAGCCGGGTCAAACGGAAGTCCAGCACGCAACCCAGGATTTGGGGTAACCATGAAACAAGATTGGCTGGTCGAAAGCAATGACGCAAGAAAAACTCTTCACGACCTCTATTTCGAAACGGGGTCGCTGCCTGACCAGCAACCCAAGGTCAAGGCGAAAGAGCCCGAGAAGACAAAGTTGGTGGAGCAGCCCACAAAGACTGCCCCCGGAGGTACGCTCGAGATCTCGACCCCTGAGAACTATGTCGATGCCGGAACATCCGGCCGTCCTTGGTTGAAGCCCACTGCCTATATCACTTTAGCGCTCCTGCTCGCTTTCGCGGCCTATCGAGAGATGCCGAATTTTGATATCTCTCAGTCTAAAGCAGCACCTCGCCATACCCATTCGCCTCTGATTCGAGAAGCGCTTGAAAAAAGGCAGGCAGTGAGTCCATCACAACTGGCCACGGCCAGCCTGTCTGCTTTGGGGAGTCTCGCCATAACCCCCACGGTCATGATGGCGCAATACCAGCCCGGCCAGAGCATCACGCAGATTCTCACCGTCGACAACCAAACACCAAATGCAATGACCTTTGAAATGGAAGCAGAAGACTTGGTGGCCCGGGGCGAGGACTTGATCCTGGTTCCTGCCGGCGATTCTTCCGAAAGCGTCGCAGCTACGACAGTGTTTTCTCAGAGGTATGTTCAAGTTGGGCCCATGGACAAGACTTCAGTGCAAGTGACCATGACTAGCCCGGCCAGCACAACGGTGCGCGGCGTGTTGGTACGGCTCCGGGGCACGGACGATGTTCCCCTGGGCGGCGCTCTATCGATGACGGCTTCCCTCGGAACCCTGATCATGTTTGTGCGCCGGCAAGACTCAGCCACCCAGGACGCAGGGACTTCGGCAAGCCTTCGACCCTCCCAAACGCACTTCACTATTTCACAGTGGTCGACGGAAAGAGACTCCGCTGCCGCAGGCTCCGGCAACGCGGATGTTTCGAAAAATTCAAGGGATATCAAGGCCGCGAAATTTGTAGGCTTAGGAGAGAACCAGTGAGGAAACCAATCATGAATGGCTTCAAAAGCGAGTGTGGAGTGAGCCTCATCGAGACAATGACGGCCGTGTGCATTGCGTTGTTCTCGGTATTCGGCATGGGCAGCTTGATCGCTCAAGTGGCGGCCACCACCAAGAATCAAGGAACGGAGACCACTCAAGCGACCATTTTTGCCCAGGACAAAATCGAGAACTTGCTCTCACTGAATTTTGTCAATTGCAATGTGCCCTCCGCATCGCAGCCTCTGTCTTGCAATACAACGGGGATCAGCAGCGCCTCTTGGACTCAGGGTTTGTTGGCGGGAGGAGCCACAGCCCCGGAACAGTCGACGTGCCCCACAACGGGCCTGAATATCGGCTATGTCGATTTTCTGGACCACAACGGGGTGCCCAACGCGGGTGCATCATGCGCGGCAGTCCTAAACATCGCATATGTCCGGCAATGGGAAATTACCGATCTTCCATCAACAGGCCAGCCAATGAAGCAGATCACTGTGGCAGTCTATTCGCTCAACGCCACCAGTGCGCTCGGCGGAACACCCATCGTAGTCCTTACCAGCGTCCTATCGAACTAAGGGGAAAATGATGACAACCGTTCATAACACTCAAAACTCAACCCATTCCGAAAGCTCCGCAGGATTTTCAATGATTGAAATGACCGTCAGCGTGCTGATTATCATGCTTTTGATGTCAGCGGTTTTTCCGTTTATCATGCAAGCCCAGAAAAAGCTTCAAGGAACGCAGGTGGAGGTGGAATCAAATCAAGGCGCGCGCGGAGCTATGGAGCTCTTGACCCAGGAAATTGGCCAAGCGGGTTACAACCCGAATTTCTCCGCCAATCGGACTTGCGCGCTCCCTGTGACCGCCAACGCCGACCCCCAGTGCGTCACCATCAACAGCATTTCAAACATCGGCACGGGCGATTGGCTGTCTGTAGATACCGGCGTGAACAACGAATTCGTTCAGGTTACGGGCACCACAGCCACGGGCGCTTGCGCCACAGCCAACCAGATTCAAGCCGGTTTCATCATGAACCACACCACACCGTCGACTACCTTACCCTTCCGAGTGGCGAGCTATAAATTGCCTTACCCCACGGGAATCTTGACCGGCACCGACACCTCCAGTGATCATGTCCTGGAGTTTTATGGAGACATCAACGACGATGGCGTGATCAACTACGTGGTGTACAGCCTTCAACCGACAACCACGCCTTCTACGACGATTTCGATCAACGGACAAAACTACACGCTTTATAGCCTGATGCGTTCGATCACGCCGGTAACTTTCGCTGCCGGGGCAACGAATATTGCCGCCTCCCCGGTGGTCCGAAACGTGCTCTATCGTGACATCTCCACCGCGAATCCTACTGGCCCCACGGGGAAACCGCTGTTCGCGTACCCCAGCACCATTCTGGTGGGGATCGTGCCCAACCAGACCACTGTGGTCGGAACTGTTGTCATCACCATGTGTGTAGCAGTCAATCCACAGAACATTGAAACGAACCATATTGAATGGCGGATTATGTCCACTCAAATCCGCCCATTGAATCTTTCCGCCGCAGTCCAGGTGAACCAGGCAGGGGGATACAAATTCCTTCCTGCAACACCCGCCGGCCTGCCGATGAATTAAACGGAACCAAACACTCGGGAGCAAAGATGAATAGCCAATTGAAATCGCCAAGAGAATTGACGCATAGGTCCAAGGACCTAGGAATCGCTTTAATTGTAGTATTGCTTGCCCTCCTCATCCTTTCTGTTCTCACTGCCGCTCTGGTCTTTCTTGCGCGGTCAGAAACGATGGCCAGTAACAACTACAAGCTGGATACGCAGGCGGACTATTTGGCGAAGGCAGGTATTCAGGAAGCGCGCAACTGGTTCGCCGGCCCGCGCTACCAAGCTGTGTCCCAAGCGCAGGCAGGAACTTCATACAATGTGAGCGCTACGGGCCCTCCTTACAATCTGTGGACATTCAATACTTCCCCGGTCCAATGCACTGCTTCGGCCTGTCCCAGCGTGAATGGGACTGTTCAGTTGATGGGGATTCCTGGAACGGGAACTTCGAATTATCCCATCAATTCTGTGGCCTTGAAGTTCACTTCTGACCTCGTGAACATTCCTTTGGCGGGCGACGCAAAAAATTCCGGAAGTTTTTCCATCAGCGCAGTCCTGCTGAATTATGAGACAGTGAACACAGGCACGCTCGCCGGGGTCAATGCGGTCCCTGTTGAAACCTGGTTGATTACGTCGCGCGCCACATGGTCTGGCGGGACGGGGTCAACGGCGCGAGTTGGTATGGCAGAAGAACAGGCCATCATTCAGCCGATATTCCTTCCCAGTTGGGGGAATGCTCTCTACGGATATTGTTCGGTATCTATGCAGGGCAGCGCCGGTGTTTGCACGGATGCCTTTAACTCGGACCTCGGCCCCTACGGCGGCGGCAACCCCTCGGTCTCCTCCGGCGGCTGCGACTCAAATTCGACCAACGTGATCAAGGCGGGTGCCGGCGTGGGCGCGAATGGTTCTGTGACCCTGGGGTCCAACATCACCGTCTCCGGAAACGTAGCAATTGGCAGCGCGCCCACAGCGGGCTGCCCAACTCCCTATGGATTCAATGGCAACGCTTCTTCTGTGATGGGCGAGGTGGTGAGCAGCCCGCACGTGGATCCGACCGCGGCGCCCACATTTCGGGCAGGCTTTCCTTCCGGTGCCTCTAACTTCAACTTGGGTGCGAATAGCACCACCAGTTTTCCAGCGGGAGTGGTCATGCCGCCAGTCCCACCGTGGCCCAATTCCAGTAACGCTCCACCCTTGGCAGCCCACTCGCCTTGCATGAACGGTGATGGGAGTTGCGATGGCACAACGGCCCATCCCTACGAGATTGGAAGCATCAGCATGTCCGGCGGCGGCACTGGACCCAATGCACCTGTCCTGAATTTGGTTGGAGGCCCAGACGCTTTCCACCCTGTCGTGTACGACATCGCAAGCTTCAACCAGAACCAAGGTTCAATCGTCATCTCCGGCTATGTGGTGCTGAATATCCAATCTTCATTCTCGATTGGCGGCCAAGGATTGGCCAGCGCCCTTACCTGCGCCCATACTCCCTGTAGCAACGTTCCGCCTGCCGCAGTTCAAGTGAACGCTGCATGCACCGGAGGTTGCATAAGCTTAGGAGGTAACGGTGCGGTCAGTATGCTGGTTAACGCTCCGAATGCCGACGTGACTCTGGGAGGCGGCGGAAGCGGTGGTTATTTTATTGGAGGCATTCAGGCTAACAATATCAGCGTTCAAGGCGGATATCCCGTTCACTACGATGTCCAGCTGAACCGCGCTGGGGGGACGGTGGGAACAATGGTCGCGTCGGGCTACACGCGCAAGAAGCTGTGATGGAGGGCGCCGCTTGAAATGCCTGCTTCTTAAGCGGCGAACAAGATGGAAGAATAATTTGGTGGTGCCTAAGGCGCCGTGGTGTCAATCCACACCTTCATTTTCTCCTGCCCGCGATTGCCCCAGACGCAATATGGGATTGCCTTGATAGCGACCGGTTCGCCGCTCGCTGATCGAATAGGACGATAAAGGGCGTTTTCCCAACCGCTCTCATCGTGCGTGCGGCCTTGGCCCGAAAGGACCATCACCCCGCCCAGTAAGCTGGGATCGAATTGCGCTGTCAGCTGCGCAGTCGTGGTCAACGCAATCTTGTCCAAGTCGGTTTTATTGTCGGGCTGCTCGAGGCAGTAGAACAATGGCCCGCGACGCAGCGCAATCTTGCCGCGTGACTGCATCACATTGGGATTGGCTTCGAGCTTTTGGACCGGCATGGGAATCGACAACTCCACTACGTCCTTCCCTGACCACTTCCTGTTAATCTCCGCATAACCTCTCGCAATCTTTGGTGTGATTTTCTTTCCGTTCAATGTAATCGTTGTCCCGTTCGACCATCCGGGCACGCGCAAGTGGAGCGTAAACTCCTCCGCTTTCTCTGGCACGACTTGCACCTTCACATTCCCCTGCCAGGGGTAATTGGTGGTCTGTTTCAAAGTGACCTTCCCACCGTTGCCCAATGTAAAATCTCCTCGGCCGCCGATGTAGAGGTTCACCCACACTCCGCCTTCGGAGGTGTTGTAGATATACCGGCCAATGGAAGGAAAAAATCGCGCCGCGGTGGTTGGGCAACACGGAACTTCAAACCACGCCTGGCGTTTGAATTTCGTGTCACAGGCAAGCGGAGTCGCATAGCAAAACGAGTTCCCTTCCAAAGAAACACCTGCCAGCACGGCGTTGTAAAGGGACTGTTCCATTAGGTCCACGTATTGACCGTCCCCGGTCAGCTTCAACATCCTGAAATTCCACAGGACCATGGCCGCCGAGGCACATGTCTCCTGATAAGCATTGTCATTCGGTAGATCGTAATCGTCGGTGAAGCCTTCATTTTTCTCGGATGGCCCGATGCCCCCGGTGATGTACATGCGCCGCAGGGTTACGCTGTCATGTAAACGATTCAGAGCATCAATCAAACCCTGGTCGCCCGTTTCGTAAGCGACATCCGCCATGCCGGAATAGAGAAACATGGCGCGCACTGCGTGACCCACAGCCACGCTCTGCTCGCGAACCGGCAAGTTGTCCTGTGCATAGCTGGTGTTGAATGCCGGGGGATGAGACCTGTACAAGAGATCCTGCAGCCATCGAAGGTTTTTGGGTTGACCCTGGAACCACAAAACCGTTCGATCCGAGGGCAGCTTGTTGTATTCAATCTCAAAGAGCGAAGGCTTTTTTCCGCGCTCGTTCAGATAAAACTCCGCCAACTTTAAATACCGCTCCTCCCCTGTTGCCCGATAAAGGCGAATCCAGGCGAGTTCAATCCCTTCGTGTCCGGACAGCCCGTCGCGCTTGCCTGGGCCAAACGTCGCGTCAAAGCAGTCGGCCAACTTGATGGCAACGTTCAACAGCGTCCTTTTCCCGGTAGCCTCGTAGTGCGCAACAGCAGCCTCAAACAAATGGCCCGAGCTGAAGTCTTCGTGAAAGAAAGCCAGGTTCCTGAAACGCATATCCGGCTCTTCAATCTGGATGTGGGTATTCAAATAGCCGTCGGGCTGCTGCGCGGCGGCAATTCTCGCGATGAGGTCATCCACCTTGCGCTCGAGTTCCGGGTTGGGGTGGCTGCCCAGAATGTACGTAGCGCCTTCAATCCACTTGTAGACGTCTGAGTCCGCCCACCACGGCCCGCCGAAAGTGCCAGTGGCCTTCCCTGCCGCAATGTCAAAATTGCGAATACACCCATTGGATTCCAGTTCCTGGTACACATGATCAAGAGTTTTGGTCCGGTTCACTTCCAGGCGGGGTGACCAGAACTTGTCGTCAATCGTCACTTGCTTCAGGGAAACTTCGCCCAGATGCGCAGTGGCCGGAGGATATTTGGGATGGGGCCCCTTTCCTGCGTGGGAGATTTGCACGCATGCGATCAACAGAAATGCCAAGGCGCCTATGCTGGCAACCATATTTGCGGATCGCGTTCTCAAGTGGGATAACATAGGTCACCTCAGTTTAAGTTGTGATTCCGGCACGTTTTCGATGCAGCGGGTGGTGAAGCATGATAAAGCGTTTAACCGAGCCATGCTACTGTTCATACCACCAATGCAGGTTGTATTGCAACTGACAAATCATTGGCCTACCATGCACGCGACGAAAGTCAGCAATCTTGCTTGACTGTTCGCGCGCGCGTAGCATAATGAGGCCTTTATCTTAGGAATCGAGATTGTGCGCGCAACCGGTCTTAATTAAAGCCGAGAGGCCGACCGACAGGAACTCAGAGGAGTAGCCAGATGGCGGGTAAAAGAACGGAGTATATAAGACGCCTCCGCAAAGTTGTTGCGTCGGGGAAGTTTCTTGTGGGCGCGGGAGCAGGCACCGGGATTTCCGCAAAATGCGCGGAGGCCGGCGGCGCAGATCTCATCATCATTTATAATTCAGGCCGGTACCGCATGGCCGGGCGTGGCTCGCTTGCCGGGCTCCTCGCCTACGGTGACGCCAATGCCATTGTGGTGGAAATGGCGCGAGAGGTACTTCCCGTGGTCAAGAAAACTCCCGTGCTTGCCGGCGTCAACGGCACGGACCCGTTCCGATTGATGCCCCACTTCCTGCGACAACTCAGGGACATGGGCTTTGCCGGGGTTCAGAATTTTCCCACGGTGGGGTTGATCGACGGAGTCTTCCGCGCCAATCTTGAAGAGACTGGAATGGGTTACAACCTCGAAGTGGAGATGATTCGCCAAGCAAGCCAAATGGGTATACTCACCTGCCCTTACGTGTTTAACGAAGAGCAGGCGCGGCTGATGGCTCAGGCCGGAGCGGACATGATAGTCACCCACGCCGGCTTGACCACCCAGGGAACGATCGGCGCCAAGACGAGCCTCACGCTCGACCAGGCTGCCGACGGCATCCAAGCGATGCGTGACGCCGCGGTCTCGGTGAATCCAAAGATCCTCGTAATCTGTCACGGCGGGCCTTTGGCTGAGCCCGATGACGTGGACTACGTGCTGGGCAAGACGCACGGCGTCCATGGCTTTTTTGGCGCTTCCAGCGTGGAACGTTTGCCCACTGAATTAGCCATTACCGGGCAAGTGCAGCGATTCAAAGCGATCCAGGCAAAGCGAAAATCTTGAAAGTTTTTGAAGCAAAGGAGGAATAATGGCGGAATTTCCAGGACTCAGATTTATTCACCCTCCCGACGTGGAGACCATGGTGTTCGACTGGGGAACGATCAAATGGATGAGCGAGCCTCGCGTCACCGACACGCGCCAATTCAGCATGGGCGTGGTCCTGCTCCAGCCGGGCAAAGGGCACGAGCGGCACAACCATCCCGGGTGCGAAGAAATCCTATACATCGTTTCCGGGCGCGGCAACCAGATGATTGATATTGGCGGCGAGAAATGGCAGCCGGTCAGCGAGGGTGATGTCGTGCACATTCCGGCCGACGTTTTCCACGCAACCATCAACACGGGTTGGGAGCCGCTCAAGATGGTCGCGGTCTACTGTCCGCCGGGGCCGGAAGCGCTCCTGCGTACCTTGCCGGGCGTCAGGCTGATACCGCCGGGGAAGCTTCCTTCCGGTGGCTGAAAGCAGAATCAATGAATGCAAGCCGCCGATTCACATGAAACAGAAAACGGTCGCCATCCTCGGCACGCTCGATACCAAGGGCGAGGAGTTCGCCTACCTCCGAGCGCAGATCGAATCGGCAGGCTTGCGGACTCTGGTGATTGATGCCGGCGTGCTGGGGCGTCCCACCTTAGCACCCGACATAACTAGCGAGGAATTGGCTCTAGCCGGCGGTGTGGAATTAGCCGACCTACAATCAGCCAACGATCGCGGGCAAGGCGTGGCCACCATGGCCCGTGGGGCCACAGTGGTCATCCGGAAACTCTACGATGAGGGGCGGATCGACGGCGTGATTTCCCTTGGAGGTTCTGCCGGAACCACAATTGGCACCGCCGCCATGCGCGCACTGCCCGTGGGCTTCCCCAAAGTGATGGTTTCTACTCTCGCCTCCGGGGACACCCGCCCCTACGTCGGAACGAAGGACATCACCATGGTTCACTCAGTGGTGGACATTGCGGGGCTGAATGTTCTATCGCGCCGCGTTTTGAGCAACGCCGCCGCCGCCATCGCTGGCATGGTGAAGCATGAAGAAGCAAATCCCGAAAACTCGAAGCCGCTACTCGCCGCCACCATGTTTGGAGTGACCACGCCCTGCGTTACGGCAGCCCGGCGGATATTGGAGGACCATGGCTTCGAGGTATTGGTCTTTCACGCGACGGGCTCGGGAGGACTGGCGATGGAAAGCTTGATTGCCGACGGCTACATCGATGGCGTGCTCGATATAACCACCACAGAGCTGGCTGACGAATTGGCCGGCGGCGTGTTGAGCGCGGGACCGCATCGCCTGGAAGCGGCAGGATTGAAAGGCATTCCCCAGGTGGTTTGCCCGGGCGCCATCGACATGGTGAATTTTGGCCCCATCGATTCGGTGCCGGAAAAATACAAAGACCGCTTGCTTTACCGCCACAATCCCAACGTCACCCTGATGCGGACAACCCCCGAGGAGTGTGCGGTGCTGGGCAAGACCACCGCGGAAAAGCTGAACCGCGCGCGGGGCCCTGTGACATTCATTATGCCCTTGCGCGGCGTCTCCGCCATCGACGTTACGGGCGCTGCCTTCCACTCCCCTGTAGCGGATCGCAGCTATCATGACGCCCTGAAAGCCCACCTGGACCCGCACGTGAGGCTGGTGGAACTGGACGCAAACATTAATGATGAGATTTTTTCAAGCCAGGCCGCCCACGCGCTGCTGGAGATGATGGCGCCAGTTCAGGATAAGCAATAGAACTCGCCGGCCATGGGAGTGCATGGTGCGCGCCGTGCCTTCACACCCACCTCAAAAACTGAGGGCGTGCAGACGAGATTTCTGCACGCCCCAATTATTTCTTCGCGACTAAACTTTATTTCGTGGTCGAAAACTTATAAATCGTGGTGTGATGGTACGCCTGACCTGGCTTCAATTCAGAAGTCGGAAATTTGGATTGATTGGGCGAATCCGGGAAATGCTGGGTTTCGAGACAAAACGCCGAGCGGCGCGGGTAGACCTTTCCGCCCTTCCCCTGGACCGTCCCGTCCAAAAAATTGCCAGTGTAAAACTGAATTCCCGGTTGGGTGGTCAGGACTTCCATCACGCGGCCGGATTCCGTGTCCGTCACGCGTGCCGCGAGCTTCAAGCCATGCCCGTTCAGAACGTAGTTGTGATCATATCCTCCTCCGAATTTCAATTGTTCGTCATCCCCATCGATGCGGGCCCCGATGGCCATGGGCTTGCGGAAATCAAACGGCGTACCCTCCACCTTGCGCAGTTCACCGGTCGGAATCAACGTGGAGTTCACCGGCGTAAACCGCTCGGCGTTGAGCATCATCTCGTGCTTAAGAATATCCCCGTTCCCTTCGCCGCTCAGGTTGAAATAGGAGTGGTTGGTTAGGTTCAGCACCGTGTCTTTATCGGTGGTGGCCGTGTAATCGATCTTCAGCTCATTGGCGTCCGTCAACGTGTAAATCACCTTGGCCGTCAGCTTTCCGGGATAGCCCTCTTCGCCATCCTGGCTGACGTATGTCACTTCGATGGCGGGTGGATTCTTGGAATATTCCTTCGCCGACCAAAGCACCTTATCGAAACCCTTGTTGCCTCCGTGTAAGCTATTGGGGCCGTTATTCTGGGCCAGCTTGTTTACCTTGCCATCCAGCTTGAATTGGGCATTGGCGATCCGATTGCCGTACCGGCCAACCAAAGCGCCAAAATACGGATTGTTGCCGAGATATCCGTCGAGGTTGTCGAATCCGAGAACCACATCCCCCATCTTACCTTGCCGGTCGGGCGCGACAATCGAAACCACGCGTCCGCCGTAATTCGTAATGGTCACTTTCATCCCTTTGCTGTTGGTCAGCGTATAAAGTTCACTCACCTGTCCCTCCGCAGTTTTTCCGAAATCGCTCTTCGCAATGCCGGGCTTTGCTTTTTCACCTGGCGCGCTGAACGCGCTGGCCACACTGAGTAAAATAACCAGTAAAGATATTCCGAGTTTTAACCGAGTCATAATTTCTCCTTCGAATATGTCAGTCAAGCGTCTAGGGTTTGGGTTGATTGACCGCGTTGCCACCAGCCCCCTCACGAACGATATTCTTCAACGCCGCCTGCGGGAGTGCCTCGCGCTCCTCCGCCTGCATCGTGCTGACGCGCTTCAACAACTCGCCTGCGCGCCCTTCATCGCCCTTGCGGCGGTATGCCTGCGCGAGGAGATACAAAGGAGTGGTGGCCGACGGATTCAACTCGGCAGCCTTTTGCAGATGCGTGATCGCCAGATCCACTTCTCCGCGGCTAATCAGGATTTTACCCAAGTCCGCCCGTGAGTGCCAGAAATTTGGGTTCAATTGAACCGAAGTCTTGAGGGCGCGTAGGAGGTCATCTCCCTCTTTGGTACCGGGTGCTGCCCCCGAGCGCTCCAAAGCTTTGCCGAACCAGTATTGCGCCAGGTAGCTGTCCGGATGGCGCTCGGCGGCGCGGTGCAGGTCCTGAACGGACTTTTCCAAATCGCTTGTCTGCATTGCCAACAGCCCAATCGCTACATCGGGCAGGACTTCGTTGGGGGCCAATTCGGACGCCTTCGTAAAATCCTTTTGCGCGTCTTCGAATTGCCCCTTCATGGCGCGCATGACCCCACGTTGGACGTAGAGGCGCTCGGAATTGGGCAGGTTGGCCAGACCTACGCCGGCAATCTCGACTCCCAAATCGTAGCTATCTTTCTCCAAGGCAATGTCACACAAGTCGACGTAGGCATCTTCGTTCCTGGGATTCAAGTGGGTTGCGAGCCGGAAGGCGTTGTAGGCCTCCTGGGTTTGGCCGCTCTTCTGGTAGGCGGTGCCCGCCACTGCCGCGAGTTCCGAGGTTTGAAAACCCTGGGTCAGCAATTCGTTCGCGGTCTTGATGGCGGCCGCATAATCCTCGGCGTTGACATAAGCCAGAGTTTCATCATACCCCGCCAGGTAGGCGTCCTTGTACGTAAGACGGGCCAGCCCGAATTCCTTCGCGGCAGGTGCGTAGGCCTTATGCTTCACCAGCAGGGCGCCGGCAGCGAAGTGGCTTTCACCGTCTTTTTCTGGCAACCGGGCGAGAATGCTGACCGCCATTTCTGTGTTTCCCGCCTCAAGTGCGGCGCGCGCAAGCTTGAGAATCGCCTGCGAATCTGCGGAAGGATGTGCCGTGGCCTTCGACTGCTGAACTTTATTGGAAGAATCTGGTCCTGCGTAAGATATTGCGAGGAGCGTCGATGGCTCGACGCCGTAAGTGGCTGCCATCATGACAATGCTCAAGAAAGTCCGAGGGTGTAAACGCAAGCCGGGAATACTTTTGTGCCTGTTCATAAATCGATGACTGCAGAATGGCACTGGCAATCGAAAAACTCAAGCGTTAGCTTTTGGCCCCGCACTAAAAACGCCAATCACAAAAAAGAGAGCCGCAGAACTTGCGTCCTGCGGCTCTTGAACATCCACTAACACGAGCAGGTTAACAGCCGGTTAGAACTCTATCCGGATGCCAAGTTGAATGTCCCTGGCCGGGAAAGATCCGTTCGCCTTACCAAAGCCGCCAAGTGAACAGTTTATGGGTGCTCCGGAAACCTGGTCGTAGCCGCAGCCAACGGAGGAAATATCAGTACTCATCCCGGTAAGGTTGACGTTGTTGAATACGTTGAAGAACTCGGCGCGGAACTCCAACTGGGCGCCCTCCTTTCCAACGAACCAGGGAATACGAGTCCTCTTGGTCGCGGAAAAGTCAGTGTTGATATATCCCGGCCCTACAAAAGCATTCCGCCCCAGATTCCCGTTGCTCCCCAGGGTTGGTACGGGGAACAGGGCCGAGCAATGCGGACTATCTCCACAATTAAAGACCCCCGTGTTGAGGAATTGGGTCTTGCTGAAGCCGCTTCTGCCAACTGCTGAAGCGATGTTGGGGCGGTCGTTTGACGTCCCATCAGCGTTGTAGTCGCAACCTCTCATCTGGCCGGATGGGTCAAGGCTGGGATTAAACCCTGCGCCACACGAGACATCAAACGGTGAACCCTTCTGAAGGATGGTGATGTTGCTAATCTGCCAGCCATGCAGGAATACATTTGCAAGCGTGGAGCTGCCTCCGAAACGCGGAATCTGCCAAAGGGTGCTGAACGAGAGTCGTCTGGAAATATTGAAATCCGCCGGGCCGCGCTCGAGTTGAAGATTCAAAGGATCGATGGGCTCAGGCCCGAACGTTTGCGATTGGTCGGTGACCTTGCCAAAGGTGTACGCCGCCTGAAAATTAACTCCCCTGGCAAAGCCGCGGTTGTGGATGCTAAACGTGCCGCCATTGTAGGCCGAGTTGTAATTCGCCTGGCCATACTGGATGCCGCCGAAGCTGCTGTTGTAACCGGTGTAAGTGCCGTTGTTCTGGATGAGGTCGCCAGCGAATCGATTGACATTGTACGCCGAATACAGATGGTGACCGACGGAACCGAGGTAGTCGCCCTCCACCAGCCAGTTGTTCAAAACCTCATACTGCACGCCCAACGACCAGTTCTCGCCGTACTGCGTCTTCAAGTGCTCGTCAGTGACCACCTGGCCGGTTCTAACCCCATTCAGTCCGTTTTGGGCATTCAGTCCTATGGCCGCGATAGTCGCAACTCCGGGGACGGCAGGAAAGTTGTAAGGTGACTTGCCCGAAGCGCCCACACCGAAAACCGGCGTACAACCCGCATTGAGTGAGCATGTGGCGTTCGCCACCAGAGGGAGGTTGTTACGATCCCCTGTATACAACTGGTTTTCCGGCCGGTCGTAAAACACGCCAGCCCCGCCACGGACCGACATCTTACCCTTCTTCGTCGGGTCCCATGCGAATCCCAAGCGCGGGGCCAGATTCCCTACGGGCGTATGCCAAAGCTGAGGTACGCCAACCATCCTCATAGTGGCGATCTTCTGTTGCCATGTACCGCCGTTCTCGAACTGGCCATTATTCAGCCGGTCGAATCTCTCCGTAGCGCCGGTAAAGGTCTCCCAGCGCAGTCCAGCGTTAAGCGTAAGATTCGTCCTTACCTTGAAGTCGTCCTGGATGAAAGCACCTAGGTCGCTGGCCCGATAAGCGAAGTCGACGTTGACCGAGCCCACCTGCCCTGTTCGGGGGTCGAATTGAATATTTCCCTCGCTCCGCGCTGTGTCCGCGGCGAATGACATAATGTTGGCGAAACTGAAATCGGGACGCCGCGTGGTGTCAGTAAAGTTTTCATCGTCGTGGTGCCGGGCAAAGTTGGCGCCAAACTTGAAGTTGTGCCGCCCTTTCACCAGGCTCGCTACGTCTTTCCATTCATAGTTGTTCTGCCGGAACAGACCAATGAATCCGTTCCCGGGCAGGTTTGTGCCATCGCCGGAACCCATAGAAGGGACTTCGCAGTGGTCACAGGGAGCATTTCCAAATGTGCGGACATAAGACGCCGTCATTTGGTTGACGAAGTTTCCGCCGGCGGAATGGGTCCAATTGACGTTCAACAGGTGGGTGTACTCCGGCTCCGCCACGTTGAAGTTCGGTGAATAAGTATGAGGCGAAGCAAACAAAACGGTTTGCCGGGTCGTCCGATAGAAGCTCCCGTACAGCCTGTCCTTAAAGTTGTTCCAGTTGTGGTCAACGCGCGTGCTCCACTGGATGCCATTGCGGAACACCGTGGTAGAGAAGTTGCCTGTCCCGGTGACTGGAAGGTCGCAGGGCATTTGCGTAATGGGACCACTGTTGACAATACCATCGTTGGGGTTACCAAACGCTCCCACTGGATTGCTGCCTTTGCACGCGGATCCTACGTCTGCCCCGGCGGTCGTGAGGCCACTCGTCGGCGCAAATGAAAGAGGGAATCCGCCCAGCAAGCTGGTGGATACGTTACTGGGAGCATTCGCCTTGAGATAACTGATTAACTGGGGCGTGGGGATCTTTCTGCTATCGGCCACCCCTACACCGGAGCGAAGAATATCAATCGAACCGAAGGCAAAGTCCTTGTCCTTGCGGATGGGCCCTCCCAAACTTCCCGCGAATTCGTTGCGGAGGAACAGCGGAGCTCCTTTGTTGTTCAGCCCCCCTGAATTTTGGAATATGGTGCGAGAATTCAAGTGCGTATCCGTGTGGAACCAGCTCATCGTGCCGTGAAAGTCGTTCGAGCCGCTCTTGGTTTCTACGTTGACGATGACCGCAGAGTTGCGTCCGTACTGGGCGGAAAAGTTGTTGGTCTGAATTTGGACTTCTTGAACGGAGTCGGCGTTGGGTGTCAGGTTGGTGACGCCACCACGCGGATTGCCGTTGGTTGTGGCACCATCAACAGCGAAGCTGTTCGATTCGGCACGCTGCCCATTGGCGTTGAGGTTCACGCCATATTCGGCGTTGAAAATATCTGCCGTCGCTTGCGCGTAAGCCTGACCGCCGCCGCTGGGCAATCCCGTCACTCCCGGTGTCAGAACTACGAGACTGAACATGTTCCGGCCAACGAGGGGGAGTTCGTGCACCTTCGTTTCATTAATTTGGCCCGAAACGGCGCCCGTGGAAAGGTTAACCGGGGTCACCTCGGCCGTGACGTTCACAGTCGCCGTGGCTCCACCGAGCTTAAGGGTAACGTTCAAGGTCCGTGTTTCGGCCAATTGGATTGAGATGTCAGTGAGCGAAGCAACCTCAAAACCACTCGCCTTTACGGAGAGCGTGAAATGGCCCGCCGGCAAAGCAGTGAATCTGTAATTCCCTGCGGAAGTGGATTGGGTGGTTTGCTCCGACCCCGTGTTCACGTCGTGAAGTGTTACGGTGGCGTTGGGAACGATGGCTCCGGTTGGATCAAAAATTGTGCCTTCCAGGCCGCTGGAGAATTGTGCCATGAGACTTGATGTGCCGAGCAGCAGAAAGAACACTGCCAAGCTGGTCACCGAGAGAATTCGCCCAAACTTCATTGAAGTAGCCTCCTGTCTTGTATCGAAGCCGCATAGCGGCTTCTTACGCCGGCACGCCGACGTGTGCACTTCCTTGGAATAGTTGAATCCCAGATAGGTCTTCGCTGAGTCATCCGTTGAAGTGTGGCTCTAATGGCCCTTGCTTTTTTCACTCCCTAATGCCAGATGCGGCAAAAACCACAGCCTTCTTAACTAACCCCAACACTCGACGCAAGAAAACATTGTATCCGCTTTTGTATCCAGTCCTATGTAAACGTTTAACCCATTTGAGAGAACCTTGTCAAGTATTTTTTTTATGCAACTAATGCAAACCAATTATGCCGGGCTTTGTGAATAGGCGTAGACCTCTCAAATTGTTTGTCACCAATCTCTGTTATAGAGAGGAGAATCCCCGTGCTCGGGCATGGCCAAGAGGGCCTTTGACCAACTGCAACGCTTGTTATCAATGGTCTGGAGGAGCAACAGCGTGAGGCGCCGAATACCCCAGCGCTTGGCGAACATGGTCAGAAAGTGCAGAAATCTTGTCTTCATCACCTTGCTGGCGATAAACCTGCATCAGGGACTCCGCAGCGGGTAAAAGGAGCGGGTCCAATTTGAGAGCTTGCTCCAGATGGTCGATAGCCTTGTCGGTTTGCCCCGCCTGAAGGCATGCCCTTCCCGCGTACATTTCATTGGCGGCGGTGACCCAGCCCAGGCGCAATACTTGTTCGAATAGTTCAGCCGCCTGCGCGGATTGCCTGCCCATCAAGAAAATCCGGCCCAAGGAGGTAAGCACCTCGGGATCGTCAGGGAATTGCTTCTGGACCTCGAGAAGCAAGCGATAACCTTGGAGGCCCTGAAGCATGGACTCGTTCTCCAGGCCCGCGTTGGCATAAGCGAGCGCCAAATTCCGTTCGCGCAAGGCGGGCTGAGGCTCCCGCCATGGCACGAGGTCATTGCTTTCCGACGCTACACCTTGATGGTCCGCCTGTGGGTTTCGCGAGATCCGGTGATCGGTAAAAACCGTGTGGCCTCCATCCTTGGCGTCCAGCTTGGCCATGTGGCAACTGACGCAGTTGCCCTTCGAGCCGCCGGGATGCGACTTCGCCAACTTGCCGGCATGGCAAGTCATGCATCGAGCCCGGTAATATTGTGGAGGCTGTCTCGCCTGATCGTGCGGATTGTGACATGTGGCACACCACAAATGGCCGTTACTCATGCGCGAGCAGAGGCTCAACGCAAGCTGCTCGGAGTGACTGACCACCTTCAAACCCTCCTCAGGACTATCCGGGGGCAATGACGCGGTGTAAATCGTGAAGACTTGCTCCAAAGGCACCCCAGGATGGAAGTCCACAAATTGCTTGCCTGGATTCAAGACTCGGACAACTCCCTTCAAATGGCACTGTTCGCAAACACTGTTCCGCCCTGCGGCAGAAAGCTTGGCGGGATTCACAATGGATCCCGGCAGAGGTGCTTTCAGATGCTTGGTGGGGTCGCCATGGCAGCGGTCACAGGAGATTGATTCCTGGGCAAACGCAGGGGAAGGATATTCGTTGAGCGTGCCCTTGAGACGCAGCGGCTTGCCGGAATGGCAAAGCAGGCACGCTTCGCTGACCGCGCGAATAAAATCCGGCGCGCGATATTCTTCGTATCCCGGCGCCATGTCGTATCGATTGAGTCGCGAGTAGTAGCAGATGGGTGATTGGAACAACTGATTTCCGATAAGGACCAAATACCCGGCGGCGTGATTGCCCGAGCCCACCACATACTCCACGTGGTATTCGGACACGTCTCCGTCGCGCTCCATCCGCTGCCAGAGCCCGTCTTTATTGGAATAGATTGTGAATTTTGTCCCTGAAACGGCGTGCACAAAGGACCCTTCGGGCTCTTTTCCCGAGCGCCGAAGAGAGTGCGCCATGGCCGAGCGAGAGTAACCCGCAACTTCGCTGGGATGGCAGACCGCACAGCGGCTCGCAGGAGTGGAGGCGTATACAAAAGGCGTCTGGGACAGCAAGCCGAGCGCAAGACATAATGTCGTTCCCAGCCATTTCAAGGTTCCACCCACTGGGCTCATGCGATTCTCAACTCGCCACGATTCCGCAATGCCATCATAATCCAAATTGCATGTTGAGGGCGAGATGGGCATATCCAAATATCACGAAGCCATTGTTCCGGTTTTATGCTTGTCGGCCATTTGACGAAAGTCTGTGTTCGCAAGTTACGGTAAGATGGTAAATGGGTTTGTTCACCACATGGGACGCGACACCAAATCAATTCCCGGTTGGATTAGCGGAGTTAGAATCGCAACACTGATTCTGGCCGTTCCGTTGTGCGCAGCCGCGCTGCCTCAAGGGAAAGTCTCCGTTGCGCGCGTCCATCAGCAACAGGGTGTCGCCTACCTGGATCAGCACAACCTGCCCAAGGCTTTGGAGGAGTTTCGCGCCGCGATTGCCCAAGCTCCTTCCGACCCTGCTTCGCACGATTACCTGGGCATTGCGCTGGCGGAGTCCGGCCAGAATGAAGAGGCGGCCAAGGAATTTGCCGAGGCCGTCCGCCTCTCCGACGATTTCGGCCAGGCGCACTTCCACCTCGCCGTGGCCAACGACCAATTGGGGCGGACAGCCGAGGCCATTGCAGAATTCGAGGCGACTCTGCGCCTCGAGCCCCAATCGATTGACGCTCGATACGCCCTGAGCGCCGCTTGTTGGAAACTTGGGGATTATGAAGGTGCGATTCAATTGCTGCGCCAGGTTCTAAAGCAGAATCCGTCCTTCGCCGCCGAAGTTCATTACAACCTCGGGCTGGAATTGAAACAAATCGGGCAGTTGGAGGAAGCCGCAGCCGAACTAAAGGCGGCTGTTCGCCTTCAACCTGATTCCGTGAAATTTCGAACTGCCTTGTGTCAAACCCTTACAGAAAACCTAGATTTGGATGGCGCCATCGCCTCGGCGCGGGAAGCAATTATGCTTGCCCCAAACAATCCCGAGCCGCACTACGATCTTGCCGAGGCTTCGCGAGTGAAAGGTGATTTGGCAACCGCCGAAGAGGAATTCAACCAGGCGTTGAAGCTTGATCCTAGGTTCCCGCGCGCCCATCGCCAATTGGGGCTCGTGCTGCGCCAGAAGGGATCTTACGAAGCAGCGGCAGCCAAGCTGGAGGAAGCGGTCCAGGAAGACTCCAGCGACGCGGAGGTCAGGTACTTACTGGGATCCGTTTATGTGAAGTTAAATGATACTCAGCGCGCTCTCGAGAATTTGACGGAATCCGTCCGTATCAACCCATTCGATTCCGCGGCGCACATCACGCTGGCTGGAATCTTGAACCGGGAGGGCAGAAAGGATGACGCGCAGGCAGAGCTTAAGAAAGCACAATCGCTGGATGACCTGAAGGCGAACGCAGGGCGGTCGCGCATTCTCCTCGGATCCGCCGCGGAGCATTTGAGAAAAGGGGAGATCGACGCCGCGCTCAGCGAATTGCGCAACGCTGCCGAGCTTAGCCCCGAATACACCGAAGCTCATTTTCAGCTCGCCCTGGCACTGCGGAAGAAGGGCGCACCCGCCGAGCAAGTGGAAAAGTCGCTGCGACGCGTAATCCAATTGAAGCCTGACTATGCTCCGGCTCATTTGCAGATGGGTTTGCTGCTTCAGCGCGAGGGGCAAATGGAGACGGCCAGGGAGGAGTTTCGTCGGGCCGTTGGCCTTGCTCCCAGCCTGGTTGAAGCGCACCGGGCTTTGGCAAAGCTTGCCCAGGCAGCTCACGACTGGCGCACCGCCATCGCTGAGTTTGGTGCCATCCTGGTTTGGAATGATGATGACCGTGAAGCGCGCCGCGGGTTATCCCTCGCCCTGGCCCAGCGTAAACAACACCCGAAATAATTCTTGCGATATCAGCCCTTGCGGAGTGTTGGGAACGACCGTGGGATTTGGCCCTCCCCTTCTTTGAGTGTAACGATCTGATCGGCTTTAATGTTGGAAAGTTTAGTCTGCATTCCGCTGGGCCACTGAATTTCAATCGAATCGATCGTCTCCCGTTTCCCGAGCCCAAAGTGCAGCCGGGGGTCTTGTGCGGATTGAAAGCTCATCCCGCCCTTGCGCTGGTCGTATTGAGTCAGATCTCCCGCCACCACTTTAACGCGCGCGCCTACGCCATCGCGGTTGGATTTGGTTCCCACCAGGAAAATCTCCAGCCAGTGATACTTGTTCCCGCCATCGTTGCGCAGGAGTTGAGCCGGCTGGCCATTGTTGCTCACCAGAATGTCGAGGTCACCATCGTTGTCATAATCAGCCACTGCCGCGCCGCGGCTCACGCGTGGCAGCACAAAATCCGGTCCAAGTTTGGCGCTCACGTTCTCGAATACGCCCCTCCCGATATTCCGGTGCATCAATTTGGGCTCGGCGTATCGGGTGTCGGCGTGGATAAGCTGGATGTTGTCAAGGATGTGCCCGTTCGCCATCAACACGTCGCGCGCGCCATCGTTGTCATAGTCCATAAAGCGCACGCCAAATCCACTCAAGTGAAAGGTGGTAAACCCAAGTTTGGCTTGAAAGGTGACATCCTCAAAAGACCCGTCTTTTAAGTTTCGATAGAGTCGCGCCTGCTCAAAATCGAGGTGAGTTACGATCAGATCAAGCCACCCGTTGCCCATGGTATCTCCAGCGTCTGTGCCCATGCCGGCCTCGGTCCGCCCATCGATGCTCACCGCCGCGCCGGCCATGTACCCCACCTCGCGAAACGTCCCATCGCGGTTGTTGTGGAAGAGGAAATTGGGCATGGCATCATTGGCAATAAAAATGTCCTGCCAGCCGTCATTGTCATAGTCAAATGTGACGACTCCCAATCCGTTCCCGGCTTTTGCGCCCACGCCAGAGGATTTGCTCACATCGGTGAAAGTGCCGTCGCCGTTGTTGTGATACAGCGTGGGTGTCTGAGGGTGATAAGCGTCGGGACGGCAGTAGCCTCGATACCCTTCCTTGTGTTCCCCGCACCAGAGGTTGTTGTCCGGCGACCAGTCAACGTAATTCGCAATCACCAAATCGAGCCGGCCATCGTTGTCATAGTCAAACCACGCGGCGCTCGATCCCCACATGTTTTGGTTGGCCACGCCCGCGTGCGCAGTCACGTCGGTAAAAGTCCCATTGCCGTTGTTGCGGTACAGAATGGAGCGGTCATAGCCCGCAACGTAGAGGTCGGGGTATCCATCGTTATCGTAGTCGCCGACGGCGATGCCCATGCCGAACAACCCTTCCGCGCCCACGCCGGCCTGCGTGGTCACATCGCTGAAAGTTCCGTCTCCGTTGTTGCGGTAAAGCGCGCTGCGCAACTGGTGCTGAGGCTTATAGAGGCGGGTGGCTGCGCCGTTCACTATATACAAGTCCAGCAACCCATCCTGGTTGTAATCAATCCACCCGCACCCCGAGCCCATGGTCTCAATCAAGTACTTCTCTGAAGAAGCCGCGTTATCATGCTGGAATGTGATACCAGCGGAGCGGGCCACATCCACATAAGTGACCGGGATTGGGGCCGGGGTTGCGGATAGCGAGCGGGCCACGGGCTTTTGCGCCAGCGCTCCCGCCATGACTTTCAGCAATTCTCTTCTTGTAAGCGTGGTTCCCATCCGAATCGCACCAAGCCTAATCGATTGTATCCTCCCTCCGCCAATGGCGGTTCGCTAAACTCAAATTCCAAACAATTTTAATTTGATTCAAGCTGAGAAATTACCAGCTCAATTGAAGCAGTGAGACACCTTGAGATGGAAGTGGGAAATCGATATGAACCTTGCCATCGGCGACTTTAACCCACTGGGGAGGATTGGCCATTTGCAATTGTCCCGACTTGACCAGAGCGGCGTGCTGCTCCGCCGAGGGATCCTGCGGCGAACCAATTTCCTTCCAAGCCGTGTACGAATTGCTGGTGTTCTCATCAATTCTGTAATGCTTCAGCAGGACCTGGTGGATTGGGCCGCCCATTCCTTCCACGCCCAAATCAATGGGCACGGGAGGTGCTAATACTTCGTCGTCCTGATAGTTCCACACCAGGATGCTCACTTCGTGATCGCCTCGGGTGGCAAGGACGTTCACATCAGGAGCGCTTCTCGCGCTCGAGTTCAATATTGAGTCCACGTTTAGCCCTGCACTACTCTCAGCTTGAACTCTCTCCCTGCCCATCAGTCCAAACAGGCGAAACCCGTTCATCACCGGCAAATCGACATCTCGGGTGATCAAGGTTCGGAATCCGGAGAAATATGGCTGGTCCTCAAACTCGAACGCCCACCCTAATACACCTTGCAGGTTCATCTTGTCGCGTTGGGCCAATTCAAGCGCTGCCTTCAGCACAGCCGCGTTGTAGCTGGCGTACTGGGAACTATTCCGGTAAGCATTCTCAGGATGGGCGGCCACAGAGCACGCCGCGCAGCCCTCCGGGTCGGACTCGCTGATCACGATGGGCAAATGGCGAAGGGTGGGAAAGCTCCCCACAATATCAAAGCCGCTGGAGATATTAGCCACGTGCCTGCGGATTTCCATCTGCACGTGACCGTCCACCAATTTGATGCCCCCCTTGGCGTGAAATGAAATAAAGTCCAGGGGCGCGCCCGTCTTTCCAGTGGCGTAATTCTTGCCGCGAACGCAGTGCTCCAGAAAACTCTTGAAATATTCAGCCGCCCTGGGATTGCTCGGGTTTGTGGTGCCTGGGCCGCCGACGTGCGCAGTAGGCAACGCGCGCTTTACAGCATCGACAGCGTAATCGTAAAGCTCGTCATATTCCTCGGGCTTCCCTTGCCAATACCCGATGTCGGGCTCGTTCCAAACTTCCCAGTCCCACGACTCCACACCCCGGCGGCCGTATCTTTCGATCGAATGAAGGACCCACTGGCGCACAAGCTCCGCCCACTTGGCATAATCCTTGGGCGGATACGCCCATCCCGTGAAAATGGAACCCTTGGGAAAGTCGTGCTGGTAAGGCTCCGGATGAGTGGAGAGCGCCTTGGGCATAAAGCCGATTTCGACGAAGGGAGTAATTCCGGCCTCGCGATAGGTGTCGAAAATTCTATCAAGAATCGTCCAGTCGTACACCGCGTGCCCCGATGCGTCTTCGGTGTACGCGTTCGTGGATCCCCATTTCAGCGCCGCCGTTCCGTCTCCCGTAGTGAGCAAGTTGTGGGTGCGAATGTGGACCGAATAAGGGCTCATCGCCGATAAATCGAAGATGAGTTGTTTGCCATATTTCATGTAAGTGAAATTCGGCTCATCGTGTCCGAAGTAGGCCCAGTTGGGATGGAGTACTCCTTGCGTGACGGCCGCATTCACCCGAATTTCCACCTTCTGTTGGCCGAAGAGTCCCAGAGGAAGAAGTGCGAGCGCAAGAAACAATGAGTACCTAAAGCGCATGATGAGGGGTCGCCAAATCCAAATGCCGAAAATGAAAACCCGGAATCTCAAAGACGAATGCTTGTCGGCTTCCCAGTGAAGTTCACTTTATGTTGGGCTTTTTCAGATGCCATTCGAACCAGGAATTCCCTGCTGCCCTGCCCCATCAGGTGGGAACCTTGGGCAAGACTCATAGAGAGCTGCCGTTCTCGATCATTCCACGCGAACCGAATTCGAGTGGATTGCCCCTTCTCAAAATCAAAGGTAAGGCCATCGTCTTCGTACAATTCAAATTCGCTGTCGACTCCCGGATAAATGGTGAGCGTGACCGGTTCGTCCATCTTTTCGGTTGTGTACTGTTTGACCGGGCCCGTGGGGATAATCGCCCCGGCGCGAACAAATAGAGGCAATGTTGCGAGATCGACTTGGCGATCCACCTCAGCGCCGCCTTCTAATTTATTCTCCGTCCAAAAGTCATACCAGGTGCCTCGCGGCAAATAGAGCTTGCGCGAACTCGCGCCTTTCTCGGTGACTGGAGCCACAAGAAAATCGCGTCCCCAAAGGTATTCATCCGAGCGACCCACGGCTGCGGCGTCATCGGGGTAGTGCAACCACAATGCGCGCATGATGGGCATACCTGTGTCGTGCGCTTCTCGGACCGCTGTATAAAGGTAAGGCAGCAGACGGTAACGCAAGTCAAGGAACTTGCGGCAGATTGGCTCGACTTCCGGATTATGGAGCTCCTTCGGGTCAGGCAGTCCCGCTTTGCCGCGATAGCCTCCCAGTTCCTTGGGACCGTAGTCCCCGGAATTCCATCCCCACGGCAGGCGCAGCTTCCACGTCCGCCCGTGTGACCTGAACAATGGGCAGAACGAGCTGAACTGGAACCAGCGCGCGTAGAGTTCGCCCGTCAACTCCGGCGTGGTAACAAAGCCTCCGGTGTCGGTTCCCCAAAACGGCATGCCACTGAGGCTCGTATTGATTCCCACCTGCACCTGAGCGGCGAGCGTTTCCCAGGTTGAATCAATATCTCCCGACCATAGCCAGCCATAACGCTGCATTCCCGCATTACCGTTGCGATGCAGGGCGTAAGGGCGCATGTTGGCCCGGTCCATTTGCGGCCCTTCCCAGTACATGCGGTTTCGCACCAGACATGCAGTGGGATTCAGCCAGTCGCCTTCGTCGGGCCACCATCCGTCCATGCCCATTTGGAACACATCAAGGTGAGTTGCCCAATACTTTGCGACATCTTCATCGGAACTTGCCGCGGCGCCAGTGTCATGAACGCTCCCATGTAGGTCCTTCTGCTGGATCACGACGTGAACTGCAATTTTGAAATGTGCATCGTGCATTTCCTTGATCATTTCTTTGGGATCAGGAAAGGCACGCTCATTAAATGTGAACGACCCATGGCCGGTGTTCCAGCCCGACGGGCAGAAGCCGGTCCCAAGATAAATGAAGAGGTCGCAAGGGAGCTTCTTTTCCCGGAAAGTCTTCACTTCTCCCATCACCTCTTCGCGGCTGGCCAGTGTGCGATGCGACTGCTGATACCCCAGCGCCCAGATGGGCGGCATGTGCGGGAAGCCCGTCAGGAATGCATACTCTTTGTAGATAGCGGACGGCGAGTCTGCCAAGATCATAAATATGTCCAGCGGCGCGGGGCCTTGCGCAGCCGCCGGATCGAATCGACCGACTTTGCCGGTCAAATCAAAAGTCCCAAAGGGCTGATGAAAGAAGAGGGCCCACTCGTTCGCTCCCACCAGCAATGGGATGGGCATTCTCGCGCCAATTACCGCCAACTCCGGATCGTACTGGCCATGCTTCATGGAGTCCGTTGCCCCGCGGCGATCGAATTCATGTCCGCCTTCGCCAAACCCAAAGATCGGGTGATCGCCGCAGGAAAAACTCACTTGCCCGTTATCCATTGCAACGTCCAAATGTTGGATGATCTTGCCATCGCGTCCGCTCACGCTTACGCCTAGAGGGTCTGACGACACAGTGACACGGTAATTCCCCCAAGGAATCTCGCGGGCCTTCTCCACCGACCTCATTGTGAGCTTAGGTTTGGGCGACTGTCGGCTGACCAGGACCAGATCGTCCTCGATCGGCAGTGTGTGGCCATCTTGCGGGACGGGCAACACGGAGAGGCGCAGAGTTTGAGGGGTCACGAAGCTGACAGCAAGCTCCACGGGTTGGCCCGCGACAATAATCGCACCCGCCGGATCTCCAGCCCCTTGATTTGCAGAGCTTAATTTAGTGCCGAGGAGCGCCGACGCGCCCACGCTGCCTATGCGTGCGAGAACTTTTCTCCGCGAAATGCTGTCACTCATGGTTAAGTCCCGACGTTGGAAAACTATCCGATCCCGGCGCGCTTCTTGGCACGCGCGATGATCGCCGCCATGATGTCGCGGTGCTGATCAAAGGTATCGTCCACGACGGTGATGGTGGGAATCTGGCGGTCGTTCAATGAAAGGGTCTCAGGGTCAAAATGGCCAAACCCTGACTCGTGCACTCCACTCGATCCGCGCCCCGGAGCGGGCAGGCTCAAGTGCTGGAACGCGCGGCAGTATTTGTTAAACGCGGCGGGGTACGCCCATTCCGAGAAAACGTGGTAAAGCGGAATGCAGCCGTGCAGAGCGTCGTAGGACATTTCACCGCAAGCCAGCACGTTGGGATATTTGGCGCGCAGGTCCGCGACCATGCGGCATGTCCCCTCGTGCGTGTCAGCCTTAGTATTATTTTCCCAACCGCCTACGATATCGAGAAAGTAGGCGTCCACTTTGAAGCGCGTGATGATCTCATCGATGCGGTCAAACAGCCATTGCCGCCACGAATCCACGCCGATGTTCATGTACGGACTCCAACCCTCGTTGTGGCGGTCGTTGTCCCAGTCAACCCAGTTGAGGTTGAACACGTCTCCATCGATCTGCGCCATGGCAGCATCGGCGAATTTGGGAAAAACACTTAGAAGCTTGTTGGCGGAGTTGGCGCCAAACATGGGCATCATGCGGAAGCCCATGCTCTGCCCCTTCTGGATAAGCGTGGCGAATCCTTCGGCACCACCCAGCCGCGCGTCAGGCTGGTAGATGGGGTAATTCCAGTAGTAGCGCCCGTCCCATGCCGCCAGGAATACCAGCACCTTTTGCGCCGGAATCTGCGTCGCCACCCATTCCAGGGTTTTCAGCATCTTGGCATAATCATTGAAGATATATCCGGTCCAGTGCATGCCGTGAAGAGAAACCACCAGAGCGTTGTCGCGAAACCACTTGGGCACGTCCTCGCGGGTGTCCCAATCGGGCACGTGAAATGTTTGCTCCACGTGTTCAAAATGCGGACGGAAGGCTTCCTCAATCGTCGAGGCCTTCCCTACCCGCCACGTGGGGCTCTGAATGAAATTGCTTTTCTGCCAGCCTTCTTTCTCGTAGGTCAACTCGGCTCGATACCCTTTCTCGCCGGGCTGGAAATAAAAACGGTTGGCGCGCACCTTGTCGTTCAGCGCGGACAGGAAAAAGAAGTCCTTCTCACCTGACTGAATCACCGCCACGGGCGAATTCATTCCGTCGGCGGTGAAGAGGGATCCGCCGCCAAAGGGATAACCGAGGAGCACTTCATTGTCTTTGTGATCCTGGAAACCCTGTCCGCCGGCGGAAATCTTGCCGCGCGGCACGCCGCGCACAATGGCAGCGATGGACTTGATGGGCTGGTCCATCTCAGCCGTGGCGTCCCATTCGATAAACGAGCCCTGCTTGCGAATCCGCGCGCGCAATTTGCCTTGAGCTTTCTCCTGCCCGCCGGCCCAAACCAACTGGGCGCAATTGATGGTGACTCCGTCACTCGAATTCTCAGCGCTTATCGCGCCGGCATCGAGTCCGTAAGTGTTTTCAAACGTGTAAAGACGGAAAGAGAATTTCAGGCCCTCAAATTCAACCGAAGGTTCGGGAAAATCGAAACTGAATTTAAAGAACCCGCGCCCGCGAGGTGGAGTGAAAACGTCGCTGGTCGACGTCAGAGGCAACACGCTGTTACTGGGGGGCAGAGAGGCAGCGGCGGTGGCCTTGATCACGGGCAGTGCACCCTTCGCGCCACCCGGTACCAAGCTCGCGCTTGCAGCCGCGGCTCCCTTAAGTAAATCACGTCGGGATATTTTTCCGCTCATCAGCGGCTCCAATCTCCGGGACAGGCACACCGCGAACGTCCTGACAATCACCGCAGCTTGATGGGAGAATGCTTATATCGCTTTGGTGCTCACCTTTAAATAAACGGCGTATCGCTCCCCGGTCACCTTGTAGAGCGGGACAAAGCCCATGGCTTCGTCCTGTCCGGTGGTGCGGAAGGAGAGTGGCGTGCCAGCCACCGGTTCCACCCATCCCGTTGCAACCTTTGATGGGTTGGTGATAGCAGTCACCGGAATCGGCTCGCCGACGGGTGCGGTGTCGTAGCCCGGATAAGTCAAGGCTTTGGTCAAGCCTTTGTCACCCAGACGTCCGGCCAGCACCAGCGGGCCGTACATCATGGCCTGCAGAGTCGGGTCATCCGGCATGGGATCGACGTGCAGGCTCATGGGGAGGCTGACCTCGAGCTTGTCTCCGTCTTTCCATGTCCGATTGATGGCGAGATAGCTTGATGGGCTGGAAAAGGCCGGCAGCGCGGTCCCATTTAGTTTAACCGTGCCGCCCTTCGTCGCCCAGTAAGGCACGCGGACATGGAGGGCCATCTCCACGGGCTTGTTGGTGCGAACGATGAGGGTGGTTCCCTCCTGCTCGGGGAAATTCGTTTCCTGGCGAATCCGGACTCCCTTCTCGGTCCAATCCAGTTCGGAAGGAATAAAGAGGTTCACGAAAACCCCGTTGTCATCGTGGAAGTAAATGGAGTCGGCAAACTTTGCAAATTCCTCCACGCCCGTCCCGGTGCAGCACCAGAAAGAATCCCACGCTGAGTTGTAGTATTTCCAATAGCCCGACCCGAGTGGCAGGAAATAGCTCTTGAGGCCTTGGTCGTCCTGCGTACCCAGGCGGTGGTTATAGAGAGTGCGCTCGTAATAATCCATGGCGCGTGCGTCCCCACTCCAGCCAAAGACGTGCCGGGTGAGTTTCAGCATGTTGTAGGCGCAGCAGCATTCCTCGGTGTACTCACCGAGTTGGTCGGCGAGCTTGCCCGGGTCGGTGTTCCAGGATTCCCCGTTGCTCGTGCCCCCGGTGCAGTAGGCGCGTTCGTTGGTGACCTGATCCCAGAAAAATTCCGCGATGTCCCGATACCGCGTGTTGCCGGTCAACTCATACAGCCGTGCCGCCCCGATGACTTGCGGGATGTGCGTATTCGCATGAATACCCTTCAACTCATCGCGATGAGAAGCGAGGGGATCAAAAAACATCTTCTTCTCGAACCGGCCGGCCAGGTGCGTGTACTGCCGCTTGCCCGTGACCGCGGTCAGATTGCAGAGCACCTCCATCATCCCTCCGTACTCGGTCTGGAGAATGCGCTGCATGTGCACGTCGCTGATGCTCTCGCTCCAATGCCACACCCAGCCCGCCATTTCTTCCGCCATGTCCAAAGCCTGCTGGTTGCCGCAATAGACATACATATCGAGAAGCCCGGCCATAATCTTGTGGTAGGTGTAATAAGGCGCCCAAACCCTTCGCTCCTCGCGCAGGCGGTCAAACTCTTCTTCGGGAAACGCGCTGAGGTATCCGCTTTTCAAAGACTCCTGGCACTTCGCCAACTCCGTCACTACAGCGTTGGCCTTGGATTTGATTTCATCGTCACCGGTGGCCGCATGCGCAAGCGCGCAGCCGGAAAGATAGTGCCCGCCGGCAAAGTGGCCGCGCAGTTCGCAATCGGCTTTCTCCCAGCCACCCAAGGGCTCAGCAGAGGAAGACAACCCGGCTGTTAATCGAAATGAATGCAGAAGCCGGTCCGCCGGGAGCGACACCATCCACTTGTGATTGATTTCCATTGCCTGCTTGAATGGGCTATCCAACAGGCGAACTTGTTTGAGGTTAAACGGCTCAACTTTCCAGGCGACCTTCTCGGTGTTCTCTTTTTTCCCTTTGGTCGGAATTGCGTTCACTACAGGATCTTGTCCTGCCGCGGCAGCAAGCGGAGTGTGCAATAGCAACGCCCCGGCGACCGTCCCGGCGGATGAGACAAACTGTCTTCGAGTTACTCGACGGAATGTAGACATAAAATCTTCCTCCCGAATTTATGACGCTGTTCGACCTCCAGGTAATCCGAAAGGCCGACTTAATCCCAATTCCATTCATTTGGGCCTGCGCCCCACCGCTGGTTCATGGCGGCCAGTTCAATGCCCATCCACCCGGCGACGCTAATAGTAGTCGACAAACTCGACGCAGACCTGGTGTAGAATCGAGCTTCGGTATCCATAATTGTATTCATAACGATTAACCGTTTAACCCATCGCGATAGAACATGTCAACTGTTTTCTGAAGCGCTTTTTTATTGAATAGAAATCGTCTCGTGAATGCGCAGTCAGAGTCCGTGTGATAAAGTAAGCGTGCGAGATCGAAACACGCTCCAGCACAAAACCCGATGCAATCATGAGCCACCACCATACCACCATCCACGATGTGGCGAAGGCAGCGGGAGTATCCACCGCGACCGTTTCCCACGCTTTCAACTCCACAGGACGTATTATGCCAGAAACGCGGCACCGCGTTCTGGCAATCGCTCGGAAGCTGAAATACTATCCCAACAGCAACGCACGAAGCCTCGCGGCGCGCAGCAGCCGTACTCTGGGGATCATTGTTTCCGATATTGAGAATCCATTTTTTTCCCTGGCGGTCCGAAGTTTTGAGGCTCGCGCGCATCGCTGGCGGTACGACGTCATCGTCAGTGAGACCAATTACGAGCTTCATCTGATGCGCCGCGCCGCGGAGCGGATGTTGGAGCAAAAGGTGCGCGGCGTGGCGATCCTGACCTCCGAGATGAGCCCGACGTGGCTTAATGAAATCGCCCGCCAGGACATTCCCATCGCCTGCTTTGATTTGGATTTTGTTAACAAGGGCGCGACCAACCTCAAGGTGGACTATTTGTCCGGCATGCGCCAGGTGATTGACCACTTGTACCAGCTTGGCCACCGCCGGATTGCCTATGTCGGTGGCCGGCGAACTTTCAAAAATATTTTATCACGGCACCAAAGTTATATCGCCACCATGGAGGCGCTCGGCCTCGAACCGTTGCCGGTAGCAAATGGCAACCAGACGATGGATGGCGGGTACGTGGCAGGCAAGTCGATTCTGGGAGTTTCACCCCGGCCTACGGCGGTAGTCGCGATGAATGACTTGACGGCCGTGGGGCTGATCAAGGCCTTCAACGAATGCGGCCTGCGAGTGCCCGCGGATATTTCCGTCACCGGGTTTGACAATACGTACCTGGCTGAGTATTTCGTACCCCGCCTGACCACCGTCGACATGCATGCCGACATTCTGGGCGAGACGGCCGCGGACGCGCTTCATGAAATGTCGATCTCGGCCGGCACCCCGGCGAAGGAATATAAAATCAAAATCGAGCTCATCATCGGCAAGTCGACCGGTCCCGCCTCTGTCACTGCAACTGCGTGAAAACCTCGCAATCGCCGCAGGCACTCACACCCAATCGAGCTTTCCGGTACTCACGGTTCATTATTTTCGGAATGCTCCGTCGCACCAGGAATTCCCCCAGTGACCGGCGTGATGCCGTGTTCGGCGAGCACGCGATTGAACGCCGGAACTTCTTTCACCACCAAATTGTGATAATCGGTTTGGACAGCGGCAATCTGCTTTGAAATCTCCTGCACCAACTGCGGAGTCGTGTCGTTGGGCGCAAAGTCAGCGCCGCCCGCCACATCTCCGGCGCCCGTGCCCACCTCACCGTTCAACCAGATCAGGTTGAGATAGGGCTGGTACGCATCCACGTAATACTTGTCGTCGCTATTCAGCGGCTCGCGGCCCACAAGGCGAGTCTCGATGGAAAGCATTTTCTGACCCATCTCCTCCACGGGCTTGAGCAACCCCGTGTCCTCTTTCTTCTGCGAGTGCAGCATTTTCTCGATCACATCAAGCTGTTTCCGCATCCACTCGATTTGGTTCACGGTGTCGGCGATGCTGGTGATTTCGTCGCAAATCTGAACTTGGAGCCTCACCGTCGCTGCGATGTCCGCATCGGAACCGGGCGAGTGCGGGTCCCTTAGAATGGTGAGCGGTTGGGTGAAGCTTTGCCCGTCCACGGCGAGGCGCGCGGAATACTTGCCCGCGGGGACCACCGGGCCGACCTCCGCCTCCTCAATGCCCCAGTGCAAGACGGGCCGTGAGTCTTTGCCGCGGAATCGCGGCTCGTCCCAAATGTGCGGGTTGTCGGGCGCGTCGGTGCGCAACGCCGGAAGCCGAGGAGGCTCGTAGCGCAAGTCCCACATCACGCGATTGATCCCAGCCTTCCCCGGCGCATTGAGTTTGCGAACAACCTTGCCGCCGGAGTCCAGGATTTCAATCTCCGCCGGCTTCTTGGGTACCGCCTTTAAACTAAAATTTAAGAAAGCTCGCCCGCCGCGCGTCACCCTGTAGGTATCGCGCGACGCAAAGAGTCGCACGGCAGCGTCTGAGTTTCCCTGCGCCATCTGCTCGAGTGGCGTGATGTCATCAAGGATATAGATCCCGCGCCCGTAAGTGGAGAGCACCAGGTCGTGGAAATTCTTCTGAACCACTGCCCAGGTGACGGGCGCGTGCGGCAACCCCTCCTGGAGCGCGGTCCAGTGCCCACCGTCGTCGAGCGAGTAGTAGAGACCGTTCCCCGTCCCCGCGAATAGCAGCCCCTTGCAGTTGGGGTCTTCGGCTACCGTGCGCACGTAAGAGAGCGGACCCTTGGGCAAACCGCCACTTATTTTGGTCCACGACAGCCCGTAATCCGTAGTCTTGAAGATGAAGGGGTCGCGGTTGTCGGCAAGGTGAAAGTCAACCACCACGTACGCCGTGCCTGCATCGAAACTCGATGGCTCGATGCGGCTGACGCTTCCCCACTGCGGCAGACCGGGCATGTTCTTGGTGACGTTGGTCCAATGCTGGCCGCCGTCCTTGGTATTCCAGACCAGTCCGTCGTTGGTGCCCGCCCAGATCAGGTCCTTCTGCACCGGTGATGGTGCGATGGAAAAAACAACCTCAGCATAAAACTGGCCAAGGTTGTCACCCACCAGTCCGCCGGAGGGAGTGTTATGGCTGGGATCCTGCGTGGTGAGGTCGGGGCTGATCACGCTCCAACTCTGTCCGCCGTTCGACGTTTTGAAAATCACCTGACAGCCGTAATAAACCGAGTTGTGGTCAAAGGGATCGATGGCCAGCGGCGGAGTCCAGTGGCAGCGGTATTTGGAATCGTTGGGCGGTGAGTCGAGGGTATGCACCCACGGGCTCACCGAGCGCGCCATTTTGGATTTCGCATCCCAGCGCGTCACCTCATTGCCGTAGCAGGTGGCCCAGACGACGTCGGGATCCGCAGGGTCAGGAATCGTAAAGCCCGATTCACACCCGCCCATTCCGTGGTCCCAGCCAATCTCGGCGGTGTTGGGCCCGCGCATGTTGCCATCGTCCTGCATATTCGTATAAACGTCATAGGGAATCTGGTTGTCTACGGCCACGTGGTACATCTGGCCGATAGGCAGCACTACGCGATGAAATCCGCGTCCGTGCACAGTGGTGATACCCAGCCCGCCGTCGTCCGAAATCACAAAACGGTCCGGATTTCTCGGGTCCACCCAAATATCGTGATTGTCGCCGCCCCAGTGCACCACTTTGAAATTCTCCGCCCCGTCCAGCGACTGAAAGAAACTGCTGTTGGCAATGTAGACTTCGTTTTCGTTTCCCGTCGAAACGGCGATGCGGATGTAATACCCTGCTCGCCCAATCAAGGTGCGGTCGTAATTCACCGCATGCCATTCCTCGCCACCATCTTCCGAGCGCCACACCGAGCCCTGGTCTTTGGTCTGGATCAGCGCGTAGACGCGGTTGGAATCGGTGGGAGCCACGGCCACGTCAATCTTGCCTACGGGAGACTTGGGCAAGCCGTGTTCATCCAAATGAGACCACTTGGTCCCTCCGTCGCGCGAAACATAAACGCCACTGCCCGGCCCGCCGCTGAATTCTCCCCAGGTGTGCAACTCCACCTGCCACATCCCCGCAAACAGCACGCGAGGGTTGTGGGGGTCCATGTCCAGACCGGAGCACCCGGTGTTGGCGTCGGTGAAGAGCACCCGGTCCCAGTGCTGGCCGCCGTCGGTGGTGCGGTAGACGCCGCGCTCCTGCTGCGGCCCGGTGGCCCGGCCCAGCGCGCATACAAAGACCGTGTCCGAATTCCGGGGGTCCACGACGATCTTCCCAATGCGCCCGGCCTCTTCCAAGCCGGCGTGCGTCCAAGTCTTTCCCGCGTCAGTGGACTTATATATGCCATTTCCCATCACG
>JBGPCF010000018.1:0-70046 GCA_041481635.1 Terriglobia bacterium
AGATCCTCAAGAAAGGCTGTCAATCTCTGATCGAGAGCTTTCAACTCCCGTGGCGTCATACCCGAAGCTTACCGCCGCGAGAAAGCACCGTCAAGAGAAACTTAACTTAGTATTACTAACAGGATGATGAAAAAAGCCCATCACCCTGTCATTCTGAGCGAAGCGAAGAATCTCTGCATTTAAGAATGAAGCACTTCCGAGATTCTTCGTCGCCTTCGGCTCCTCAGAATGACATTTTTCAGCACCCTGCTAAATTCCTCCCGCTTTGCCAAGCGGGAATGACGGGCGTAACGTCCGCCGTTCCCGGCTGGTTTTGGGTTCAATAGTTCAGATTAGGGCGGGATTCGAGTCAGGCGATTTCGAAGCCACCGGCGCGCTCGAAGGCGTGTGCCGCCTGGAGCAGCCGCTCTTCGTCGAAATGCTTGCCTAGGAGTTGCAGACCGATGGGCAAAGGAGGAGTGCCCTTGGTTTTTCCGCAGGGAATGGAAATGCCGGGGACGCCGGCGAGGTCGGCCGTGACCGTGTAGATATCGGCCAGGTACATCTGCAAGGGATCGTCCACCAATTCGCCCAATTTGAAGGCCGGGCTGGGCGATGTCGGGGTCACAATCACATCGACCTCCTCGAACGCCTCGACGAAGTCGCGCGTGATGAGCGACCGGACTTTCTGGGCCTTCAGGTAGTAGGCATCGTAGTATCCGGAACTCAAGGCGTGCGTGCCCAGCATGATGCGCCGCTTGACCTCCGCGCCAAAGCCCTGGTCGCGAGTCTTCTTATACATGTCGCGGAGGTCGGCGTAGGCGGGCGAACGGAAACCATAGCGCACACCGTCATACCGAGCCAGATTGGCGCTCGCCTCGGCGGTCGCGATAATGTAGTAGCACGCGATGGCATAGTCGGTGTGAGGAAGGCTGATAGATTCCACCTGGCAGCCGAGTTTGGTGAGCAGGTCAATCCCTTTCTGAATGTTGTCCCCCACTTCGGAACTGAGCCCCGCGAAATATTCTTTCGGTACGCCAAGCTTGAGGCCGCGAACGTCACGGTCGAGGGCCGCTTCATAACTTGGGACGGGCACATGGGCGCAGGTCGAGTCTTGTGGATCGGCCCCCGCGATGACTTCGAGTACCGTGGCCACATCGCGCACGGAACGTCCAAATGGCCCAATGTGATCGAGAGAGGAAGCAAACGCCACCAGGCCAAAGCGCGAGACGCGGCCATAAGTTCCCATCATGCCCACGACGCCGCAGAGTCCCGCAGGTTGGCGAATGGACCCTCCGGTGTCGGAGCCCAGGGACACAGTGGCAAGATTCGCCGCGACGGCCGCCGCCGATCCTCCGCTCGAGCCGCCCGGCACGCGGGTGAGATCGTGGGGATTTCGAGTGGTGAAGTAGCCGGAATTCTCGGTGGACGAGCCCATGGCAAACTCGTCACAGTTGGTCTTGCCCAGCACGCAAGCCCCCGCCGCCTCCAGGCGAGCCGTCGCCGTCGCGTCGTAGGGGGGAATGAAATTCTCCAAAATCTTCGAGCCACAGGTGGTCCGGACGCCCCGAGTCAGAATCACGTCTTTGACTGCCGTGGGCACGCCCGCCAATCGCGGGAGCGGCTCATCCGCCGAGACCATCCGGTCAATCTTGCCCGCTTGTTCCAGAGCACGCTCGGGCGAGAGGGTCAGATAGGAGCGTACATCCTTGTCCTTCTGATCAATGTTCGCAAGGTGAGCGCGCACTAATTCCGCTGCTGAGACCTGCTTTCCGGTCAAGAGCTTTCGGATTTCGGTGATGGTCAGGGCTGTCAGATCCATAAAAGTGGCTATGTGATTTCGAAAGGCGGCAAAATCAATCAGTCGGAATTTCGCAATTATTCTCGTTCTATGACGCGAGGCACCTTAAAGCAGCCCGCCGCACGCTCGGGGGCGTTGGCCAAAGCAACGTCCTGGCTAAAGGTGGCATGAGGCTGATCCAGGCGCAGGGAAGGATTCTCCGTGGCTGGAAGTGTGACCTGGGCCATGGGGTCGATCCGGCTCGTATCCAATTGGTTCAACTTATCGACGTATTGCAAAATGGAGTCAAGTTGCGGGAGAAACTTGTGCACCTCAGCTTCACTCAGCTCCAGGTGAGCAAGCTCCGCCACGTATCGGACATCTTTTTCAGTCAACGCCATCTTGTGAGTCCTCTTTCCGCGAACCAGCGCAGGTCACTCTCGTTAACCTACGATCTTTTCGTTCACCGCACCGCATCTACTTTCCTAATTCCTGTTGATGGGAATTGAAAGTCGGTTAATTCGGGATCCCTTTGTCCAAGGTTTGAGGCGAGCCGAACATGAATGTCTTTCACGACCGTGAAGCCCATGAACTGGTTGATCCCGGCGCGGACCTCTTCACTCATGCGTCGCAGCTGGACCGCCCACGAGGCGCAGGTGGTCTCGAGAGTCAGAGTACCCGCTACAAAGGTGATGGGGCGGGAATTTTCCGCGATTCCTTTTCCGGCCACTCGCGGCCAGAGAACCCCCAGAATTTCCACCATCCTCTCGTCCCCTCCCCGCAAATGTCGTTTGAATATTGTGGGCAGAGATTTCCCGATTTCTTCCATTTTTCGCCTCACTTAAGGTGTGCGCTGTAAATTGAAATGGAAGTTTAACACATTCCGCTATCCAGTGGGAGGGCCTTGTGAGGCGCACCGTCTCACTCTTATAATCGGACTCCACATGCACCTAATACTCGCCTCCCATTCACCCCGTCGTGTTGAATTGCTAAGCAACGCAGGATTTGATTTCGAGGCCCGCGCCAGCCACGTTGAAGAAGTTCACTGTCCGGGCGAGTCACCCGAGGACTATGTTACGAGGCTTGCTCGCGACAAAGCTTGGGCGGTTGCCCGGTCCGCTCCACCAGGCAGCCTGGTTCTGGGCGCGGACACTGAGGTGGTGATCGATGGCCAAATCCTCGGCAAGCCCACTGGTCCTGAAAATGCTGCGCGCATGCTGCGCCTTCTCGCCGGGTGCGTTCACCGCGTCATCACCGGAGTATGCCTTATCGTCGCTCCGGATTCGGTCCAAGCCTTGAAGCACGAAACCACCTTCGTCACCTTCGCGCCGATGGATGAGCAGGAGATTAGCGATTACGTCCAGAGCGGTGAGCCGATGGATAAAGCGGGCGCTTACGCCGTCCAGGGGCTGGCCGCAAGGTTTGTGACCCGGATCGAGGGCAGTTATTCCAACGTGGTCGGGCTGCCTATCAGTCTTGTTTATCAGGTGCTGAAACCGTTCCTGGCGCCTCGTCCCTAGTTTCATATCCGGTTGGCTACAAAATTATCCGCTCGTCGCCTTCGCGACGGGTGACGCGCTCGCGGTCGAGATACTCGAGCAGGGGAATGGCGTATTTCCGGCTCAGTCCGGTGATTTCCTTGAACACTCCGACGTTCAGCCGGTTGTTCTGCGCTTTTCGCTGGACAATCATTTCCCTGAGTTTCAACAATGCGGTTTGATGAAAGATCAGATCCTCCGTGACTTTAACGAGCGTTTTCTCCTTCAGGAGGATCTGCAATAATTTCTCAGAGCGTGCACGGTCAATGCGCAATGAGCCGAGCACCTCTCGCGCGCTCGGAACGGTGAGGCCGGCCCTGGTAAAGGCGCCGCTGATCTCCTCTTTCGCAGCGGCCTCCTCGGGACTCATTTGGATTCCCCGGCCAACCAAGGCCACTATTTCCCCCTGCATTGTTACTTTTCCTTGTCTCCCAAGTTCGTGGAGAATCGCATTGAAGAGCGCAGGCGAGGGCAATGCTTGGATTGGTGTGGGCGCGTGGCTTATCCCCGGAAGCCTCCCTCGCAAATCTTCTTTGGATATCCCCGGCACCAATGGATGAGTTGAATGGAATTCTCCAAGCTGCCGAACTAATTTCTGAGCAAGAAACTCGAAGTGTTGGGGATGAACGAAAAGGCTTGGCGGTGTGCCGAGAGTGATCACGCACTTCTTTCCTTCCAGCACTCTGGCGATTTTGCTGACTTCGGAAAAATCCCAACCTGTCCGCGCCACGAGTGAAAGCGCCGGAATTTCGCCGGATTGGCGCGCCAGGGCCTCCAGTCGCGTCTCCGGCGTCCCCTGATCCAGTAGCTCCAGGAAACTCGGGACGGTTTTATCAGAGGGCTTATGTTCAGCAGGCAGGTTGTCCAGCACCACGCCTCCCCCGAGGGTCATCAATGGTGAAAATTGACGAATGATGAATCGGTCTCCTGGAAGGAACAGGGTCGGCTCCGCAAGGCGCAGCTGGGCGTAGGCGCGTTGGCCGGGCCCAAGCTCCTTGGCGCCGAACAGGACCACATCAGCTATCGTCTCAGCCGTCCAGCAGTGGAAGTGAACCCTTGCGCGGTTCTTGAGAGGACGCACCGAAGGCAGGAGGGTCAAAGCGCAATCGAGGCGAGTTGTGGTCTGCAAGAGACCCGGAGGAGCCAGCGTCATGCCGCGCCCTAAGTCACGAGCTTCTACGCCCACAAGATTGATCGCCGTTCGTTGTCCTGCTAATGCCTCCGTTGCCGATTTGTTATGAACTTCGATCCCCCGCACACGCACGCGGCGTCCTAGAGGATAAACCTCCACTTCAGCTTCCTTCTGGATTGTGCCCGAGATCAGCGTGCCGGTCACCACCGCGCCAAACCCCTTCATCACGAAAGCGCGGTCAATAGGCAGGCGAAAGGGCCGATTTATGGGCTTTGGCGTGATATCGAGGCTCAGTTGGCGAAGCGCATTCTTCAGGCTATCGAGGCCAAATCCCGTGCGCGCGCTGACAGGGACAATCGGCGTGCCTTCCAGGAACGAGCCGCGAACGAGATCATGAATTTCCAAGGCAACGATATCCAGCATCTCCGCCTCGACCAAATCGGCCTTGGTAATAGCGACCAAACCTTTCCTGATGCCCAGCAACTTGCATATGTCAAAATGCTCGCGAGTTTGCGGCTTGATCGATTCATCCGCCGCGACCACCAGGATGACAAGGTCGATGCCGCCGACGCCGGCCAGCATATTCTTCACAAATCGCTCGTGGCCGGGGACATCGACAAAGGCGATGCGAAGTCCGTCCCCAAGATCGAAGTGGGCAAAACCCAGGTCGATGGTAATCCCGCGCCGTTTTTCCTCTTCCAGGCGATCCGGGTTGGTTCCCGTCAGCGACTCCACGAGGGCGGATTTCCCATGATCGATATGGCCAGCGGTCCCCACGATCACGTGTTTCAGTGGCGTGCACGGAGTGGTTTGAGTCATTCGATGGGTCGCGTCCTTGCGGCGAATGTCAGGAGCTGGAAATTACAATTGCGCGGACAGGAAGCGTGCGCCGCCCATTTCGCGTTTGTCGAAAATGACTTGCGATCCGATTCTAATTTAGTGGCGACGACTTGGGGCTTGGAATTGCAGGAGTTTTCTCTTTCGTGCCGCCCGGCCAGACGCTGGCGATTTTCCATGCCCCGAATTCTTTTTGCAAAATCATGTCGTAATTGGCTACTGCCGCGGGATCTTCGAAAACAACGTAGGCCAACGCGCGCGTTTTATCCGGAGAAAACGTCAGTGTCTGGACTTCAACCGATACTTGAGGTTTCATTTTGACGGTCTGTTTAACTGTCAATTTGCCCGTTTTCGGGTCCTTCAGCGCGTGTTGGGTGGGTCCAGCAGGGTTGGGCTGCGATTCGAGCGCGGGGCTAAAATAGCTGCGCGCCGCCTGTTCGACAGAATCGCCCGCGCTCTTACCCTCGGGTGAGGCCAGATACCTGGAGTGAGAACTGATGACCGCCATGGCGTTCTCCAGATCGTCGTGGATGACGACGTCTTTGATTTTGCTTTGCACTTGTTTCAAGGAGTTGAGCAAGCTTTCATCCGAACGAACCGTGAGGGCAGCAATGGCCGCCTCAGTGACGGTGCGGTCGGGCTCGGCGTCGGAATGCGCGATGACATCGAGCAGGATTTGGGTGGCCTGCGGGGTTTCAAATTCTCCCAGGGCTTCGTAGGAAAAGCGCCGCAGGTTGAGATCGCGGGGGTCGGCCACGAGTTTCTGAAGAATATCGAGCGCGCGGCTGCCGCCGATGTAGGCCAGGGATTGCGCAGCAAATTCGGCGGTGCGGTCGTCCTTCAAAGCCGCCTCAAGTTGGAGAATGACGCCGGGACCTGCCGCAAATGTGGCGTTCATCAACGCGTCGTGAGCGTCTTGATTAGGCGAATTCAAAATGGCGTCCAGCAGTTCAGGCGCCCAATCACCGGGTACAATCGGGTCCTCGTCTTGTTGCGTGGAAGGAGGTATCGGCTCGGCAGGTTTGGATTGTTGGGCGAGCGCACTTAAAGGAGGCACGAAGCAGCAGGAAGCGCACAATAAAACGACCCGCGCTACCGTCCCGCGCTTCCTGACCAGAGAAAGTTTCAGAGTTCTAATCAACATTCAGTAGGATGCCGCGTCGAGGGTCCAGGTTGGCAGATTGCCCGGTTGATCGTGATGATCACCTGGCCGTGAATTGCCTAACTCCCCTTGCCATTCAACAACGAAACCAACTCTCGAAGGTCCCCGACCATCAAATCAGGCGCTGCGGCCTCAAGGGTGTGTGACCCGATGCCGTAGCTCACACCGCATGCCCACACTCCTGCGTTGCGCGCCGTCATGACATCAATATCGGAATCTCCAACAATCATCGTTTGACCGCGTGAACACCCGGTGTCGTCCATCAGCTTGATGACACCGATGGGGTCGGGCTTCTTTAGGTCAAAACTATTGCCCCCGTAGATGAAGGCAAAATATTTCGCGAGACCCAATCCGCGGAGCATGTCGCGGCTGAAGACCACCGGTTTGTTGGTCAAAACTGCCATCTTGCGGTTCTTCAATTCCTCCAGCGATTCGCAGACCCCGGGATAGGGGCGGGTATTGTCGAGCATGTGAAGCCGGTAGTAAGCGAGAAACAGATTGACCCCCTTCTCGACGTCCTCGCTGGATGAGGGCTTGCCCAGCGACTTTTCAATCAGGGTTGTGACCCCTTGGCCCACGTAGGATGCGATGGTTTCGAGAGGAAGGGGGGCAAGCCCCATCTGCGCCCGCACGGCGTTGACGCTCAAAGCCAAGTCCTTCTCACTGTCAACGAGAGTGCCGTCCAGATCAAAAATCAACAGTTGAATCCTGCTCAGTGAGTCGCTTGGAATCGTCATTTGAATGTGGGCGTATGGTGCAGGCGCATGGAACTTATTCGCGCGAGCTCCCGGTGGATGCAGGTTCGGCTCGGTCTCCTTTCCGAGGATAAGGTTGAAATGCACCGGCGCGCCTGCCCTGGCGGGCGGTGGCCACGCAGTCATAGCAGCCTTCTTGCCTGATTTGTTCCCGATGTCCGATACAAATTCCATTTTAACGTGAATCGTCCCGCCTGGCTACGATGCCTGAACAAGGAAGTTGGCCTGCCTATCGCCATCGTCATAGCGCTCGACGCACTCGTACCTCTGTGGTAGCTTGGAAAACGGCTCAAAAATTCATCTGATCGTCAGGATACAGAATAAAGACTATGGCTGAAGTCATTCCCTTTCACGCTCTTCAGTACAATCCTCGCCAGATTTCAAAACTGGAAGATGTTGTCACTCAGCCTTACGACAAGATCACGCCCGCCATGCAAGCGCGTTACTATGGGCTGAACCCGTACAACGCCGTGCGAATTATCCGTGGGCGGGAGAACCCGGGCGATAGTCCCAATGACAGTGTCTACACCCGTGCCGCCGCTTCCCTCCATGAGTGGATTGAAAACCAAGTTCTGATTTCCGACACCGAACCGGCGCTCTACCCCTATTACCAGGAATACGCTGTTCCCGGCCAATCGGGAAGCACAAAGCAGCGCCGCGGTTTTATCGCCTTGTGCCGTCTGGAAGATTACAAGGCGGGCGTGGTTCATCGCCACGAGGAAACGCTATCCGGCCCCAAGGCTGACCGTCTGCAATTGCTCAAATCAACTCGCGTACACTTCGGGCAGATTTTCATGCTTTACAGCGATCCCGCCGGAGAAATCGAGAAGTTGCTGGCCGCTAAGACGCACGGAAAGCCGTGGGAATCTCTCACCGACGAGTACTCGACCCATCACTCGGTCTGGCGAGTTGCAGAGCCGCACCTGTTGGGACGAGTTGTGAAGGCAATGCAGCCCAAGAAACTGGTGATCGCCGACGGCCACCATCGCTACGAAACCGCGCTGGCGTTTCGCGATCACTGCCGCTCCAAGCGCGAGCAGGCCGAACGGGCGGAATATGTGATGGTCACCTGCATCCGCATGGAGACGGATGGCCTGGCGATTCTGCCCACCCATCGGGTGATGCACAGCCTGCCCAATTTCCGATGGGGCAGGTTTATCGGCGATGCCCAGGAGTTTTTCAACTGGGAAGAAATCAAACTGGAGGGCACGCCCGAACAGCGGGCGGACCTTTTTGCAAGTAAGTTGGGGCGCGCTGGGCGGACAGGCCCCACGATTGGAGTCTATGCGGGGCAGGGCACTCACGGCCTGCTATCCGTGCGAAAAGACATGAGCCTTGCGCATTTGCTTCCGAATGTTCCTGAGGGCATCCGCCAACTGGACGTGGTGATCCTTCACCGGATTATCCTCGAGCGAGTCCTGGGCATTGATGCCCACGCAGTGCGGGAGGAAAAGAATCTGCACTATGAGAGGGAATTCAATTCGGCGCTGGGCGCAGTAGACGGCGGCAAGGCGCAGCTGAGTTTTGTGCTGAATCCCACACCCATTCAGGCCGTGTGGGAAAACGCACTGGCGGGGCACGTCCTTCCTCAAAAATCGACTGACTTCTATCCCAAGCTTCTTTCCGGACTCACCCTCTACTGGCTGAACAACCCCGCAGGGATCTAGACGGGCCTCAGTGCACCGGAACGAACGACTTCACCGCATCTTCAACGGTATCATACACGTCGAAAACTGTAACTAATTTAGTAATATTTAGCTGCTCGTGAAATTTCTTGGTGAGGCTGGCCAGCTTCATGATGGCCCCCTGGTTGTAGGCGGAGGTATAGCCGCCTACCAGCGTGCCCAAGCCGGCGCTGTCGATGTAGCCGACATCGGCCAGGTCCAGCACGAGGCGACTTTTGCCTTCGCGCAAAACAGCCTTCAGCTTTTCACGTAACTGCTGGCTCGCATCACCCAACGTCACCCGCCCGGACAATGTCAGGACGGTAATCCCATTCAGATCCTTCTCAATGATTTCCAACGCCATGAACTCTCTCCTCGCCACGCACGGGCCTGGGGGCTTAGCGCGTTTCCGTCATAATTTCTAAATCAGTCATACAGCATTTTAACCAGTCGTTAGCAAAATGTAAATCCCTCCGCCAGACCCGCGCCGCTGGCGGTTAATCAAATTCCGAGCACGACATAAAATAGCGGCAGCGGGGGCAGACTGCTTTGCAGTGCCGCGACTCGAGTTTGGCGGAGCACACCGGACAAAACTGCACCGGCAGATCTTTCACCGGTTCCGGTTCGGTCAAATCGCAAGGATCCTCAGCGCTCATGCGCGTCCCTCTCACCGAAAAAAGGTCTGCACAAAACCAACGTCCCAAGCCAGGAAGGTGCCGAAGCCAAGACTGAACAGCCCTGCGGACAGGCGGATGGCGCGCTCCAACATCAGCCAGCGGCCCGCGGCAAGCGCCAACGGCACGCTCATCAGGATGCTCATCGCCATCATTCCACCGATCGTCCCCACGCCAAAAATCAAAATAGTTCCCCATGCCAATAACAGGGAAGGAATCGCGCCCACCACAACCAATAAGACGGCCGCCGTCCCTGCCAACCCATGGACCACCCCAACCACAAAAGGCCGCTTGCCGAATCGCAGGGTATGATGTTGGTGCTCGTGGGTGCCCTGGCCCAGATGGAAATGCAAGTGGGAGTGTTCACTTCCGCCGTGCTCATGAGTATGCACATGCAGAGCCGCGCTCTTTCGATCCTGAAATAAAACTCGGAAACCCAGGATGACCAGCATGCAGCCGACGAGGAATTCCAGGAATTGCGAAGTGCGTGGAGCGACGACGAAGCGGAAAATCAGCAGCGCGGAACCAAAAACCAGCAAGGCGGCCGTGTGGCCCATGCCCCAGTAAATTCCCACCATGGAAGATCGCAACAGGCTGCGCTCCTCGGTAACAAAGGTGGACACGGCGGCGAGATGGTCGGGGTCGAGCGCGTGCCGAAGGCCGAGGACAAATCCCAGGGTCAATGTCGCCCAAATTGGAAAGCCGCCGGGAATGCCGATGTCCGCCAGGTACAAGTCAGTTCCTCAGTGTTTGTACTCGCGTAAGAACGCGGAGATTTTTTCGTAGGCGCGCGCCAGGATCTTTTCATCCGGCAGAAAGACGGTGCGGAAGTGCCGCGTTCCTTCAGCCTGCCCAAAGCCACTGCCGTGAACCACCAAAACGTTTTTCTCCGTCAGCAGAGTTCGGACAAAATGTTCATCTCCGCCCGTGATGTCCAATCGAGGAAAAGCGTAGAAGGCGCCACGGGGCTTCACGCAGCTCAGTCGAGGCGTGGTCTCGCACCACTTCATGGTGAGATCGCGCCGGGCGCGCAGCTTGCCCACGGCCTCAGCCAAGTGCTCCTGTGGACCTTCAAGTGCCGGGCGAATGGCGAACTGCTCCGGGTGATTGGCGCAGAGGCGGGAGCGCAACAGCTTGTGGATCCCTTCTATATAGGGTGATACGACTGCCGCGTCGCCACTCACCACTACCCATCCCACGCGCCAGCCGGGCGCCAGGAAACCTTTCGAGAGCCCATTGAAGGTCACCACCGGCACATCGGGCGCAAGCGCGGCCAGTGAAATGTGGGGATCGCCATCCAGAATTAGCCTGTCGTAGATTTCGTCCGCGAAAATCAGCAGATTGTGCTGGCGTGCGAGCTCGGCAATCTCTTCGAGTTTTTTTGCGGAATAAATGGCCCCCGTGGGATTGTTGGGATTGATCACCACGATGCCACGCGTTCGGGGAGTGATCTTCCGTTTCAGATCAGCCAGGTCAGGTTCCCAATCCGAGGCCTCATCGAGCGCGTAAGGGTTCACTGGAATGCCTATCTTCGCCAGCACTGCCGAATAGAGTGGGTACTCGGGGCTGGGGGTCACAATGTCTTCGCCGGGATTCAACAGGGCAGTCAAGCAAACATCCACTGCCTCGCTCACCCCCTGCGTGATGAACACGCTCTGAATGTTGCGAATCCCTTTGTGCTCCGCATCGGCGCGGACCGCTGCCAGCGCTTCATCGGTACCGAGGGAAGGCGCGTAGCCGTTCTTGCCGTCGCGCATCGCCTTGGCCACAGCTTCAATCAGGTGGGGCGGCGTGGCGAAGTCGAACTTCAGCGGGTCGCCAATATTGAGAGGCAGGATTTCTTTTCCCTGCCGGGCGAGTTGCTCCGCCACTACCGCGAGGTCGCGAATGGCGTAGTGAACGTGCTCCAGGCGCGCGGCGGCGAGAATCTCGCGAAGGTGGTTCAACTGTTGCGTCATAGGTCCCTTTAGTTTACAACAGAAAGTAACATACGGGTCAATTCGCGCTCCACCCAGTAATGTCGCGCGCTGTGCCAGGCTCAGATTTCCTTTATCCAGACAAGAGGCTAGGGCTTTTTCTTTTTAAACGCCCCTGCGAGCCCCTGGATGAGGTTGGCAGGGTTCTGTTGCTGATCGGTGCTGGTCCCCGGGGACATCTGGCCTCCCACCAGGTTGCCGAGATTGCCCAACTGTCCGGCACCCATGGATTTCAGCATGAATTTGGGCACAGAGAGAGTCCCTCCGATGCCAAAGGGGAAACTCATCTTGCCGTTGGCCATTGTCGCTCCGGAGAGGCCGGCCAAGACGTTAGAGAGTTGGTTAGAGCCGGCGGCCAGGTTGGCCACGCCTTGATAATCTAACGTACCCGCTCCCAGCAGGGTGGTGCTGCCTGTACCCTCTGCATCCAAGCCATTGCCGACCACTGTAATCTTGCGGCTGGTGATTTTGTTGTTGGCGATGTTCAGGTCCGCAGCAATGGAGGAAAATGCGCCTGGATCGCCTTTGGCTATGCCCAGGTCACTCAGTTTTGCCAGGGCCATCAGGTTTTTACCCAACTGAAGTTTGGGCAGGGTTCCATCTTTGACGCTCATGTTGCCCGCGCCATGCATTCCCGCCAGCGGGTCGGGAGATTTAGTTACTTCTCCGTCGAGGTTCATGTTGCCCTGCATTTTTCCGGTCATATAACCCCGGGCGCTGGGAATCTCCTGGAGGAAGCGGGCAACGTCCACGCCAGCCACCTGCGCCTTGGCTTTGTAACGCGGGTTCACACCACCGAAATTGAAGCTGACTTCACCCTTCGCGTGCCCTCCATAGAGATCCAAGCCGAGATCATCGAAGAAGACTTCCTTCGGATAAAGGCGCACCTTGGTTTTCACCGCGGAGGCATGAAAAGTCTGGAAGCTCAGCGCCTCGGCTTTGAGTGTTCCGTGCGCTGCCAGACGCTCAGTGGGCTCTGCCGCGTGCACGACGAAAGAACCCCACCAAGGGGCTCGGGCAATTTCAGTTCCGCCCCGCTGCGGAAATGGCTCTGCGAGGGACGCGCTGAATGCGTTCACGTCGAGCTCATCAAGCTCGCTGGAAAGCCCGCGTGCTTCAAAGAATGCCGGCTCCGCGCTCCCGGAAGCGGTCAGTTTGGCCACTGTCAGGTGTCCCTTGGTCACGTTCACCCGGTTAATCACACCAAGAGAGAACGAAGATGGAGCTGAGAACGATACACTCTTTGGGACCTTTCCGGTTTGGGGAGTCTCAAAGTTCCAGTGGCCGCGCGGCGACTCGAGCATCGTAATTTCGGGTTCGTCGAGGTTAAGCGATTTGATAACGACCTGCCGGCTGAGCAAAGCCCAGGCGTCCACAACGGCGTCAATTCGTTTGGTCTTGATGAAATCGCCGCGCGGGAACCCTTCAGGATTCCCCAAGGCGAAATCGTCCACGCGTATGGCGACGGAAGGAAACAGGGTCAGGGAAAGGTGGCCGATTTCCGCCCGCTTTCCGGTCTCAGCTTTGATGCGTTCCTCCACTTCCGGCCGGTAGCGGTCCACGTTGACCAACAAGGGGACGATAATGATCACACTCAGCACTAGGACAACCAGAATAATTAGAACGCCAATAAGAATCTTTTTGCTTTTCGACATAAACTCACCTCTATGGATAAATCGTCCAGCGGATCTGACACCTGCCCTCAAGATCCGGCCTGTATGAACTCATGCAGAATTACCGGCAGCAGAAATCTTATACCATGGCCCCGAACGCCGGCCACTCGTCACTTTGATTTCCCATCCGGCGGCTTGGTGCGAGTGAACTTGGCAGTGTAGTAGTCGAAGAACGCTTTTTGAGGCGGCGCTGCCTGAACAGACTCAGTAAATTGATCCGCGTCGGTCCGTGAAAGGACCCGGCGGAAGAGCCAACCGGGTGGAAGCTGGTCTCCCCCCTCAGGATTGAAATGGGCCTCGGCACCTTCCACGCTTACCCGAATGCGGGAGACGAATCCCGTGGAGGAATAGACGGTCAAAATGAATCCCGGGCTTGGGCGGGCGTCGCTCAACACGCCCATCCAAGTTTCATTGACCGCTGGAACTGTCTCCTTGGCCGGCAGGGACACAGTCTCTCGCAATACCATGACGCGTTTTCCGAGGTCGTACACGGCGCTGAAGTGGATATCGCCCTGCGGATCGCGGGTAGTGGTTTTTCCGGACCAATTGCCAATCAGCCAATCGACCTGGGAGAAATCGGGTGGGGATGGAAGGGGAATCACGTACGTAGTGGGCTTTTCTTTTCCACCCAGCGGCGAGGCGAGACTGGGAAGCATCAAGCCGCAAGCTGCAAATAGGAAAATGAGGAGGGCGCCGCGGAAACGCCTCTTTCGCCCGACGGATTCAACACGCTCATGAGTCCTGAATTGAGGGCCGGGTCTGTCGTCCATTGCTTGCAACTCCGCCTGAGTGCCCGGAACGAAGGGGGGTGATGGCCTCTGGAAGTAAAATCGAAGAACTTCTAACGGCCCATCTTCTGTTCCTTCATCATTTGGGCCAGGAGTCTCAACATGTCAGTGGTGGTCACAATGCCCACCAGCTTGCCCGCATCGACCACGGGCAGGCAGCCAAACCGCTTGGTGGCAAAAAGGTCCGCGGCATCGGAAACATCCTGGTCGGGTGTGAGCGTCATCGGATTGCGCGTCATCACTTTGCTGAGCGGGGTGGTTTCCATGACCTCGTTGTATTGTGCGGAGGTGACGCCGCTCAACAGCCCGGGGGCAAACCGCTTAACGTCACGCTCGGTCAGCACCCCAACGAGCGCGGTGCCGTGCAGGACGGGGAGGTGCCGGAGCGAAGAGCGCGCAAAAATCATCCCCGCGTCCAACATGGTGTCAGTATCCTGCAAGGATGTCACGTCGCTGGTCATGAGCTCGCGGACCATCATGGTGTTTCTCCTTCTTCGATCAGCGAATCCTCATTAGCCCGATCCTTCGAACCTCGAAGAACGCGCCGGGCTGAGTTATTCGTCGGGCGGAAATTTAATATCCCAGAAACCCTCTTGATCGACGAGTTCAAAGCCCAACTCCATCCCCTGGGAGTTTACCTTGGTGGATGTCCAAACCACGCGCGCTTGCGCGAAGCGGTCCTTGTTGCGCACCCGGATGTCCAGCGTGGTGCCGATCTGGAAGTTCTGCTTGGCGCGAAGCATTCCCCCATGCTCGCTGACCATGACCGTTTCCACGGGTTCCCACTGCGTTTCCGGCGAGTCTCCCGCCTCGTTCACCAGCAAGGGAATGCGCAAGACGATTCGGGCACTACGACGTCGGTGCGCCGGTTTTTGCCCGGCCTTCTTATCCATAGGAGTTGGCGAGGTAAGATTGATTTTATTACTCCAAGCCCAAAATATCCTCTGGCATCATACCACAACGTCAATTTCCCGGAGAACAAGTTGATTCCGCAACCGCACTCTGCTTTGCCTGTATTACAATCGCCGAGTGTGTTATCACTGGGTGCGTGCGTGTGGAGACCCTTCGCGAGCTTGAAGCTGATGACCCCAAATTGGAAATCCCCTGGGCCAGCACGCGCGACCCGCGCCTGCGCTACGTCGACTTGAATCAGTTTCCCGAAAAGGTTGATGAACTGGAAGAATGCCGCCGGTATCCGGTGCTCGTCGGCTTGTTGCGCAAGGTGCACCGGAAAGGCTGCACGTTACGGACGGCCAAATGTGACGTCTGGGTCACCACGAAACTGGCGGAAGAGGAACGCTTGGATTTCCCCGTCGCGGTCAAGGTGGGCAGCTACATCGATCTGTTCTTTGTCTCTTCCCGACTCAACTCGCGTCTTGAACCTCATCTTCGGTTGGGGAAAAAACTAGAGAACTACCTGCGCCCCTGCCGTGTTCGGGCCCAGGCCGAAGTGGCGGTCAGGCGATGCCTGTTTCATCCCAAAGAGCGCTGGGGGTTTTACCTCACCATATTTGTCCATGCTTATGGCTCGACGCGAGCGGAAGCGAAAAAAGAATGGAGTCGGGCCATCGATCGTCTCGGGGATGCGCTCCTGGCAATCGGGGTCGAATTTGCGCCGCGCGCGCATTCGTGACGCAGTATTGGATCAACAAACATTGCAATCGTGTGACGACTGGGCAAAGAGTCTTCCTCTCCATGGGTCTAAGTTGTCCAAGAATGATTGTCTTAAACCCTTTTTCCGCTATTGTTATCCTTAGGCGGTTGTGTTATATAGCCTTAACCCCGATTGATCGCGGACGGCAATAGACCGACGCGTTGCGGTTTGGCAGCACCCAGGCCGGCACCCTTGTGATGCACACATATAGGGCTGATCACTGGGCGGGGGAATCGGGAAAAGGGGATCGGGTCGCGTGAGTTTTATCAATTTTGCCGCTCGGGAAATTAACTGCAAAATCGTCTATTACGGCGCTGGCTTGGGGGGCAAAACCACCAACCTCCAGTGGATCTTTGACCAGACCCTGGGCAAAGCCGGCGGCAAGATGATCTCTCTCGCCACGGAGACCGACCGCACCCTCTTCTTTGACTTCCTGCCTCTTGACCTGGGGACCGTTCGTGGCTTCAAGACCCGCTTTCACCTTTACACCGTGCCGGGGCAGGTCTTCTATGATGCCAGCCGCAAACTGATTTTGCGCGGCGTGGATGGCGTGATATTCGTGGCTGACTCTCAGGAAGAACGCATGGATGCCAACTACGAAGCCCTGGAGAATTTGCAGGAAAACCTGAAAAATCACAATTACGATTTGATGAAGATTCCCTACGTCCTGCAGCTCAACAAGCGTGACTTGCCCAGCGCATTGCCGGTGGATGATTTGAAAAAAGCCCTGACTAAGAAGGGTGAGCCAACCTTAGAAGCGATAGCATATAAGGGTGTGGGTGTGTTCGAAACATTGAAAGAAACTGCGCGGTTGGTCCTCGGCGAACTCAAGAAAGGCTAACAAGAGCGAAAGATTGAAACTGGAGAATCGAAAATGCCGTCAATGTGTCGGCTAATTCCCGGTTTCGATTTCCACTTTCGTTCTTCGAATCGCTGTTCTCCCTTCTCTAGGTTGTTTCTCCTGCCCACGTCAACTCAAAGAAGTGATGCCCCATGATGGCGAGAGTGATGGCTTTGTCAAAATGTTGGCGATGGCGATGAAGCGTCTGGGCGATAAATTTCCAATATTCCAACCGGTAATCGCTGAGCACGCCTTGCCGCCAGAGCGAGCGCCCGAGCGCCATCAGGTCGGAGAAGACCATGGGCGCGTGCGCTGAAGCTCCTAGTTGCGACAAGAAGTCCGACGCACGCTTGAAATACTCGGTGGGGTTGTAAATGGTTTTCAGGATTCGCTGATAGCCCGCCAGCAGTTCCTGCGGGTCCATCTTAGGAATGAAATTCAAATCGAGCAGTGTGTTGCTGCCCAGGCTCTCTTTCAGAAGGCGTCCTTCCGATTTCAGCCGGCGCCACAATTGAGTGTTGGGTAAGGCGGAAAGCAATCCGACCATGGAGAGCGGGATGGCCGCGTCGCGGATAAACTGGATTTGCCGGTCAAAAACGTCTTTGGGGTCGCTGTCGAACCCGACGATAAATCCGGCCATCACTTCAATCCCACGCGCCTGAATATTCTTCACGCTTTCCAGCAAGTCGCCGCGGAGATTCTGGAACTTGGTGGTTTCCTTCAGGCTTTCCGCCACCGGCGTTTCAATACCCAGAAATACACGCGTGAAGTGGGCCTCGCGCATCATGCGCAGCAAATCCTCATCTTCGGCGAGATTCAACGAGGCTTCGGTGAAAAGTGAGAAGGGATATTTGTGGTCGCGCATCCATTCCACGAGGCGTGGCAAAAGGATTTTCACGTTCTTCTTGTTCCCGATAAAGTTGTCGTCCACCAGGAACACAGGCCCGCGCCAGCCCATATTGTAAACCAGGTCAAATTCGGCGCAGACTTGGTCGGGAGTCTTTGTCCGGGGGCGGCGGCCGTAGATTTCTATGATGTCACAAAACTCGCAGGTGAAGGGGCAGCCACGCGAATACTGCACCGCCATGGCGCTGTAACGCCGCAAGTCGGCCAGATGCAGTTGTGGGAGCGGGACCTTGGTGAGGTCGGGCAAATCCTTGGCCTTGTAATGGGGCTTGGCGGCGCCGTGCTCCAGGTCAGAGGCCAGCTCGTGGATGAGCTCTTCCGCCTCGCCCTCCACCACATAATCGCATCCGGCGAAGTGCGGGTCCTGGGTGCTGGCGATCGGACCTCCGACCACAGTGCGCAGGCCTCGAGCCTTGCATCGATCAATCGCCACCTTCATCGACGGGCCTTGCACTATCATGCCGCTGAAAAAAACCACGTCCGCCCAATCGAGGTCGGAATCTTTCAGCCGGCGGACGTTTAGGTCCACCATGCGCTTCTCCCAACTGGGAGGCAACATGGAAGCCACCGTCATCAAGCCCAGGGGCGGGTAGGCGGAGCGCTTGCCTTGGAACGGAAGCGCGTGCTTGAAACTCCAGAATGTGTCAGGAAATTCGGGATATACCAACAACGTTTTCATATGCGGTCCTTCCCGCGCCCAAAGCATTATCCTGTTCCATTTGAAACAACTATGCTTTTGACGGCACCCTCTCACAGCCAGGGAACATGGATTTGAAAGAAACCCAACCGGTCAGGCTCGAAGGCTATGATGGGAGTGTAACACTCAAAAATCTGAAGTCCACTGAATAATTTTGCACACCCCTTCCCGGCCGGGCCGTTGGACTTTCCCGCCGTATCCCGCTGGAATGGGTTTGGCAATTCAGATAGAATGGCTTCTTCCGTCTGGTTGCTGCCGGAGGTTGCCGTGCCAACCCAACGGTGGCCGCTGAGTTGATAATATTTTTCGATGGTTTAAGGAGGATTGTATGGCAGAGACCGCATCCGGTGCGCGACCCAGTACGATGCAGCTTATTCTGGTTCCGGCCCTCATTACATTGGCCGTAACGATACTGAGGCTGGTTGGAGAACTTCAACATTGGTCCCCGGCTCTGTTCGGCAACGCGGGGGGCGGCGGAGGAGCAATCGTGGGAATCTCGTGGCTGCCGATTCTCTTCGGCCCCTATTTTGCGCTGAAGCTGGCAGGCGACACCGCCGGCCCGGCAGGCAATGGTAAAGCGATTGGTCTGTCGTTGGCGGGCCTTGCCGTCATGGTTTTGGGAGGCTTCGTTGTCTTTTGGGGCTTTACGAAAGGTGTAAGCGCAATCTCCATTGCCGGGTACTTAATCACCCTTAGTGCGGCTTTCGTTGCGCGCGCCGGGTGGCAGGCTTTGGGGACGACACTCCTTGCCTATGGTTTTGCGGCTCGAATCCCCGTGCTGATCGTGATGTTTATTGCCATGCAAGAGGGTTGGACAACTCATTACAGCGCCATTGACCCGCACTTTGCCCAGGCGCCGTTCTGGAAACAGTTCCTCGACCTGGCCGTGCTGCCACAAATGTTTCTGTGGATCGGATACACGGTAGTGGTCGGCTCGATCTTCGGAAGCATCATTGCGGCCATCGCCCGCCGCGGAAAACCGGCGGTGCAAATGGCGTCCTGATTATCGGCGATTGATCAACAATATTCCGGCAGCAGCTCAGTGCGTAAGTCTGGGAGTCTCTGACGGACCGACATTTCAACTGGCCGAGCAAATGGCGAACTGATCGAAAATAAGCAATCGAAAATCTCGACGGAGGTTTGTATGCCAGAGACAACTTCGAACGCGCGTCCCACCATTACGCAGCTTATTCTGGTTCCGGCCATCATTACATTGGCCATAAGCGTACTTCGACTAGTCGGTGAATTGCAGCACTGGTCGCCGACGTTTTTCAGTACTTCAGCGGGGGGTGGCGGAGCCATCGTCGGAATTTCCTGGCTGCCCTTTATATTCGGACCCTATTTTGCAATCCAATTGACCAAGGCTGGAGAGGGAATGGCCAGCGCCGGGAAAACCATCGGTTACGCCGTCCTCAGCTTTGTAATGTTGGTGGCTGGCGGCGTAGTGGCCAACGCACCGCAGATTCACTTCCCGGGGAAAATGGTAGTAGGAATACTTTTGATGTGTGCTGCTATTCTGCCCCAACTGACTTGGCCTTCCATGTTCAAAACTCTATTGGCGTACGGATTTGCGGCGCGAATTCCGGTGGCAATCTTAATGTACTTCGCAATTCAAGGAAGCTGGGGTACTCATTACGATGCGCTTCCGCCGAATTACCCCGGGCCGGTAGATTTGTGGGGCAAATACGCATTCATCGGGCTTTTTCCCCAGTTGGTCATTTGGCCTGTTTTCACCGTTATAATCGGATCACTATCTGGCGGCATCGCAGCGGCCATCACCCGTCGTGGCAAACCGGCAGTGCAAACGGCGTCATAGTCCTTGCGAATTTGCGATTGCATAGTGATCAAGCGATGTCAGTAGTCCGTGGTCCGTGGTCGGAAACGAGGGCCTGCACCCAGACGACGGACAACTGACCAAGGACAACGGACACAGACTCTACTTCACTTTAGTCGCTGTCACTTCAACTTCAAAGCGGCGGTTCGAAGACGCATCGTCCATGCTGGCCACCGACATTGGCTTGCCGGGCGTCACGGCGGCATCAACTCGAGCACGGACCGAGCGCACTACGGGATTGGGTGTTTGATTAGACCCCGGCGAGTCCGGCTTCACCACGCTGCTGATCTCGATTCCGATGTTGTCCAATGAGAGATAGGTCTCATGTTCGCGGAGATGACAGTCGATATTGATCCCGACGTCGAAATATTGGAATTGATCTTTTCCGGTGTAGTAGGGAACCCGGCTGCCCACGCGGATCATTCCATTGCTCCCATCCTGCACGGACATTATGTAGGTCCGGCTGTTCAAACGCTTTCCCTCCTCCATTTCGCGCACGGTAAACTCCAGCCGATAAACGGATTTCTGCGAGCCTGAGGCTTCCACCGAATGTTGGCCTTTCGCTGTTTCTTGCGCAACTCCAGCTTGCGGAAGACCCATCGCCACTGCGAGTATCAATTCGGCCATCAGTCCCATCAAAATTGTTCTTCGCATGTTCTTCTCCTCATTGTTTGTTTTTGCTATCGGCCGTTTCATCGGCCAAAGGGGGAATTTCCAAATCCTTAATTTGAATTTCCGCGATTTGCGCGGTCTCAGTTGACGGCGCTGACAAAACCGCTGCAGGAGTCGCATGGACGTATTGCATCAAGAGCTTCTCCTCACTCGTTAGCGGAGCAGGTGAAGGGAACACTGGCTGCCTTACCTCCGCGCGCGTAACCAGCGCATTGACCGATCGTGCCCGCTGTATCTCGGGCTTTCGGGGAGCTTTTATTTGCTGGCTGGGCGGGCCCGCGACTGGACCTTTCCTTAGCCCCAGTCCTACCCCAGGCTTGAGGACTTCAACGGTCTTTGGCGGGGCGGGAATTGTGACCCGGTGCGCCAGACTGAAAACGCCTATGACGATCAACGCCGCTGTAGCACCCGCCCCAAGCCACCCTGCCCACACAAACCAGGAGCGGCGAGCTTGTGCAGCCCTGACGTGTGCCAGGATGCGGCCTTCCAATCCCGGCCGCGGCGTCACGGTGCTGTAGCCGGCCAGGCTGGCATCCAGCAGCTCGTCTACGAATTGATTGCGTTCTTTTTCATCCATGGTGGCCCTCCAGAACCGCCGAGAGCTTTTCTTTCAAAACTTGCCGCGCCCGCATCAGGCGCGTGCGCACCGACCCATCGGGAATACCCAGCACCTCCGCGATTTCGGGCGATGTTAATTCCTCCACCGTGGAGAGCAACATTGGCTCGCGCAATTCCTGAGGCAGCGAGTTGATCAAGCGTCCAATAAGAGTTTCCATTTGCTGATTCGTCGCCATCTCTTCCACTCCCGCCCCCGAGGCCCGCATGGCTGAAACCGTTTCAGCCACATTGTCCAGTGAGACCTCGCGGTGCTTCGGTCTCCGGTCCAGGGCAATGCGCCATGCCGTCCGCGCCAACCACGCGCGCCGGTCGCGGAGAGGATCGAGCCGCTTCCACCAACGCAGGCAGCGGATGAACGTCTCCTGCGTCGCGTCCTCCGCGTCGTGATGGTTCCGCAGAACCGAGTAGGCAATCCGGTAGACCACGCGCGAGTGAGCGCGAACCACCGCTTCAAACTCATCCGCGGCGTCGGCGGCAACCGGAATGGGCTCACCCATGCTGACCTGCTCCAGAACCCCCATATCAGGCCCTCAAATGTATAGACAGGGAATTTGGGCTTGGCGTTCGAATTTATTTAGGGAAACGCTGTGGGTTGCCCGTCGTCAGTTGTCCGTCGAGCCCTGCCGAGTCAATCAGCTTGTCAGCAACTCAGTGGCTCGATGGTTCTAAAACTGACAAACTGACTCCCTGAAGACCTTATAAACCGAGCAACTGACAACGGACCACTGACCACGGACTTCTTTACTTGCCTTCCAGCTCATCCGCGAGCGCGCCGGCGTCGTAGATCTTCCGTAGCGCCTCGCTGATAAAACCGGGGTGAACGGCCACAGAGCGGTTGTTTTCCACGTTGTAGACATAATCGCCGACCAGGCTTTCGATGTTGCCGTCAAAGATCAAGCCCACCAGTTCGCCTTGGAGGTTGACTAAAGGCGACCCGGAATTGCCCCCAGTACTGTCGACCGTACTCACGAAGTTCACCGGCGTGGTGAGGTCCAACTTGTCTTTTCGGTCCAGATACCGTTGAGGCAGCTCAAACGGCGGTTTCAGGCCGAAACTGTAAGCACGATCGTAGAGGCCATAGAGAGTCGTGATGGGCGGCGCCACGGTTCCATTCATGGCATAGCCCTTCACTGTCCCGTAGGATAGGCGCAGTGTAAATGTGGCGTCGGGGTAAGTGGATTTGCCATAGACCGCAAAGCGCGCCTTCCCGATTTTTTCTCCCGCTGTCGTCTCCACGCTTTCCACATTGTTTTCCACCCATTTGCGGATTTCACGTACCGTGGGATCAATCGCGCGGGCCATCACGATCATAGGATCGGTGGAGGCGGCGACGGCTGCCTCGCCGCCTTCCACCAGCGATTTCCGAACCGCCGCGTCGGCGAGTTTGGTGCCATCTACCAATCTTTTTGCCGCCGCTTCGGGCGTCTCTCCGCCCAAAGCCGCTTTCACGAACGGGTCGTTGGAGCCGAGCTCTTCCAGCGCTTCGGCAAGCGAGTTGGCCAGTACTGCCTTCTCCATTTGCGGATAGATGGGCGCGGGCGAGAAAAGGCGGAACTTGAGAGATTCAAGCTCGGAATCGTGGAAGCCGTCCAGGCGAACGCCATCTGGCTTCTTGACCTCCGCCACGTATTGCACGATGGACAGGGCATTTCCCGCCAGGCGCGAGGGCACCACGGTGCGGAAACGGGAATCCTTGATCCGGGAGACATACTTTTTCTCCGCTTCGGCGATCACGTTCCAGGCGGGCGCGTACTCTTTTTTCCATTCCGGCTTGCTGTCCACGAGAGCTCGAAAATCCGTCTCTTCCTTGGCACGCTTGGCTATCAGATTCTTGTCCTGCAATCCCTCCTGCATTCCGAGAAACGCCTTCACGGAATTTTCAATGCCAAAAATCTGGCTGGCCGCCTGGCGGGCCTGCTCCGAACCCAGAGCGGAATATTTTTTCAAGACACTTAGCCGCCGCTTCAACATCTTCAGGCGAAGGGGTAAGTAGTAGTCGCGCGCGTCCTCAATTTGCGCCAGGGTGTCGAGCCGCGAGGTGGACCCAGGATTGCCGGAAACAAAAACCAAGTCGCCATCCGCGGAGCCCTTTGCGCTCCACTTTAGATAATTCGGAGTTTCAATAGGTTTATCATTCTCATAAACACGGAAGAGGGCGAAATCGAGGTCGTAGCGCGGGTAGGTAAAGTTGTCCGGGTCGCCTCCAAAAAACGCAATCTGCTGCTCGGGCGCAAACACCAGGCGGAGATCCGTATACTTCTTGTACCGATAGAGCCAGTACTCGCCGCCCTGATAAAGGGGAATCACATCGGAGCGCAGCCCTGTCGAATCCAGACTTTCCTTTTCGATCTTGGCGGTTTCCGCTTTGCGCGCTTCGAGCGCCTCTTTGTCTGCAATGCCCGGCTTGACGGCGCCTTGCACCTGCGCCGTCACGTCCTTCATGGACATCAGGACGTTTACTTCCAGGTCGGGGCACTTCAGCTCCTCGGCTGGCGTGCGGGCGTAGAATCCGTCTTTCACGTAATCCTTTTGCGGCGTGGAAACTTTCTGCAATTGGCCGAAGGCCACGTGGTGATTGGTGAGAGCCAGGCCGTGCGGGCTTACAAAAGAGCCCGAACCGCCATCGTTGAAGCGCACACTGGCCAGGCGCACGTGGTCGAGCCATTCCGCGGTGGGAGTGAATCCGTACTGGGCCTGCAACTGTTTGATCGGTGGGTTATCAAAGGTCCACATGCCTTCATCTGCGGCAACGTGAACGCCTATGAATGCCAGGCTGCAAAATGCCAGAACTATCAAAATGCGAATTCGCGATCTTAAAGTCTTCATACTGGAAATTCTCCTTAGGTCAATGCGGCCGGGTGCGAGACTCGCTCGTCATTCGGCAGTAAATTTTCTACAGAACTTTTTCTCGGTCCCTCTCGGGCCTCAGTGAACGGCGCCTCCTCCTCAATGCACGGGAAGCTTCACTGCGCGGCCGGTCCGGATGGATTCTTTCGCCGCATCCAGAATTTCAACTACGCCCACGTTCAAGTCGGCCGCCACCGGGTTCTCGATGGGCTTGTCGTTGCGGATGCAATCGAGGAAGTAGGCGATGGGGTTGCTGGTCTCGTGGGGCAATGGACCGAGGGTGATCGGCTGGCCATCCGGGCTGTCGATATTCGCCGGCGCCTTGGCGTCGCGATAAAGCACTCCGCTGCCCGTGGCGAGCAAACTTCCCTTGGGACCAAAAACCTGGACTTGGCCTTTGTCATAAGGCCAATCCCAACTGGCTTGAATAATCGCAGTGGCGTCAGGGTATTCGAGCAGAATGACGGCATCATCATCCACGGCGTTGGCCTGGGCGGTTTTCAGTTTGAGCGAGTATGCGAAGACGCTGGTCGGGCGTCCCTTCAGCCATAGAGCCCACTCCGCGCCGTAGCAGCCAAAATCGATGATTGCTCCGCCCCCGTTTTTCACCGGATCGTAAAGCCAATCCGCGAAATACTTCGACACGCCGATTTCCTTGGGGCCTTGGTGCCCGTATTCAACAATGATTTTTTGCACAGGGCCGAGTTCGCCGGCGGAGACGCGGTGGAATAGCTCGTGGGTCGAGGCGGTCCAGGCGTTCCAGTAATTCACCATCAGCTTGATGTGCGCCTCGCGCGCCAATCGCTCCATCTCACGGGCGTCAGCAGCGGTGGAGGCCAGCGGCTTCTCCGTGGAGTAGTGAATATGCCGCTTCGCGCACTCCCGCAGAATCTCCAGATGGCGGTTGTTCGAGGTGGTCACAATTACCGCCTCTGGCTTCACTTCGTCCAGCATCTTCACGTATTCGGAATAAAACTTCACCCCCGCGGGCACCTGCTGGCGGGCCTTCTCCACCAGCTCGGGGTGGGCGTCGGTGATTGCCACCAACTCCGCCTCGGGCTCTTTGGCGATGTCTTTCAGCAGCCCCCACACGTGGTCGTGATCGAGGCCCACAATCGCCAGTTTGGTTTTGGTTTGTGCCATTGTCGGAGAGGCAAAAAGGAGTGATGCTGCGGCCAGCATCAAGGCGTTCTTCAGCATGAGTGTTTCCTTCGGGAATGTATTCCCAGAGAAGAATTAGTATACCGCCGGGCAGGCAGGAACCCCTTATTTTTCGAGATGGCTGGCCTAATGCCAGGTCGGCCAAAAAACTTGGTAAAATCCGCTTGCCGCGAATTTGCGTACTCCTGATGTGCGCCTGTTGCCAGGGGCTGTTGATGACGATTCACAGCCGACGGGCTTGGCGGCGACTTGAATTTTCGATTATGTATGAGACAATAGCTGCACCCAAGACTCTAGCTTGCGAGGCGAGGTGCGATCCGCCAATGTCCTTTCCCGGTACTACCTACTCGCGGTTCCACATGCACCTTGAGGCGGCGGGGATTGGGGCCATGTTCGCTCTCTCGGGCGGTCTGGCTGTCCGAATCTTCATGAGCGGCGGTGGCGGCACAGCCAAATGGGTGATTGCGGCAGCGGCCCCGGCAGGCTATGTCCTCGCTGATTTTGTTTCGGGGCTGGTACATTGGCTTGCCGACCGATTTGGCACGCCGGACACGCCGTTGCTCGGAGCAGCCTTCGTTCGCCCCTTTCGAGAGCACCACGCCGACCCGGAGGCCATTACCCGGCACGATTTCTTTGAAACCAACGGTAACAATTGCCTCGTCGCGGTCCCGCAACTGGCTCTTACCTTCTTTTTCCTCGATGTGCTTCCCGGGCAGCATCTGCGGCTCTTTTTCCTCGCCCTGATTCTGTTCACGAGCTGGTCTGTGTTTGCCACCAACCAATTTCACAAGTGGGCCCATATGGCTGAGCCGCCTGCCGTGGCGCAATACCTTCAGCGTGCGAACCTGATACTCTCCCGCGGCCACCACAGCATTCACCACGTTTCACCCTTTAATACGCATTACTGCATCACAACGGGATGGTTGAATGGGCCTCTGCAAAAGCTGCGGTTTTTCGAGACGCTCGAATGGATTCTGCGTGGCCGGGGCCGAGAAGGTGGAAATGTGAGCGCAGGCTCGATCTAGGATTCCCATGTCAACCCAGCCTGGAACTCCAATGGATACCCACCGCCAGAAGTGGGCGAAGCAGACTCACGAACGAGCAGTGGAACATTTTTATGCGCACGGCGCTGAGCATTTTGGCGAATTCCACGGAGGCTACCTGAACTTTGGGTTTTGGGAAGACGGGATAGGCAATTATTTGGATGCTGCGGAAAACCTGGTGCGCCGCATGGGCACGTGGCTGGGCCTCCAGCCCGGAAGCCGCCTGCTGGATGTCGCTTCCGGCATGGGCAATCAGGACTTGTATCTCTACAAGCATTTTGGCCCTATCGAAATCGACGCGGTCGACGTCACCTGGAAGCACATTCAGCACAGCCTGCGCCGGGCAAAGGAGAACCATTGTGAAACGTCTGTGCGCTTTCAACACGGCTCGGCGGTAGCGCTCCCCTTTGCGGACGGAATCTTCTCGCACGCCTTGTGCATAGAAGGCGGTGTTCATTTCAATACTCGTGAACAATTCTTTCGCGAAGCGTTCCGCGTCCTTAAGCCGGGCGGCGTGCTCGGCATCACCGACTACACCGTCAAGCGCCCTCCGAAAAACCCCTGGGAGAGAATCCTTTTGGAATCGGCGCGCTCACTGTGGAAGGTCCCCCGCTCAAACCTCGATTCAAGCCAATCGTTTCAGAAGAAGCTGGAAAGATGCGGATTTGGCGGGATCGCCATCCAGGAGGCCGGCGCTTTAACTTTTCCCGGCTATTACGCCGAACAGCGCCGCCCGGAATGCCGCAAGGAGTTGGCGCGCATTCGCGGGTTTGTAGGCGGGCGGCTGGGGCAGATCGTCGACGTGGTGGCCATCAAGGCCTACGATGCGGGACTGATTGACTATATTTTGGCTCGAGCTGAAAAACCCGCGTAAATATTGGCGAACTATTGCGCAGCCGATTGCGAAACCCATTCCAAGCTCCGATTTCTTCTTATTTCAAATTAGGGTAAACACCTGATTGTGCTGTGAGTGACCCGGATGGAGAATAGCTGGCAATCGCTTCATCAACCCGAGGGGTCTCAGGCTGACTCTGGTGAACGACTAGCGATCAAATACGCCCGGAGTCGCAGCAGCCTGAGGCCCCCTGCCAAATCTTTTCTTGCTCACTTTACTCTGGTAGCTTAAGCGCACGCCATGCCGGATAGCGCAGGATTCTTTCTTCGCACACGTTGGCGATATATCGCCCCTGGCATCGAAACTGCATGATGCGCTGCCCCGCCCGGGCAAGTTCTGCCCAGCGCGAGGTGGTTTTCGGGTTCTGTTCAATTCCGGCAATGCGGAAATCGCCGAAATCAAACTCCACCATTTTTAATTTCTTGGCGTGGAGGAAAGCCACTGAATACTCGTCGCGCTCGAGTTTGATTTTGATCTTGCCCTCCACCAGCACTTGCCGCCACACCGAGATCAGCGCGTCGTCTGCATTCATGGTTGTTCCCTCATGATTAGGGTGCGCGGTCAACCGGAGCAATTTTCAAAGCAAGTGCGAATTGTCCGGGCTGCTGGCGCGGCAGCTCGACGGTAAGCCCGTCGCTGCCTTGTGTCCACTTCAACGGGTCGGTGTACCCGAGCAGATGCACTGTCTTGATTTTGCGTTTGTTGAGGGCGGAGCCCGCGGCCAGCGACTTGACCACCAGGTTCCCGTTCGCGGGCCATGCGAGAGCAATGGCGTAAAGGGTGTCACCCTTGGCGGTAAATCGAATGTCTTCGCCGGTGAACGGCGTTCCGGCCGTATCCTTAAATGACCCGGCCACGACTTTGGTGGGGCCCTCGCCCGAAATCTTCCACGGCCGCGTGCCATAAATCGCTTCGCCGTTTGTGCTCAACCACGCGCCCATGTCGAGCAGGACTCTTTGGACTTCTTCCGGGAGGGTGCCGTCGGATCGCGGACCCACGTTAAGCAGCAGGCAGCCATTCTTGCTGACGATATCCACCAGCTCATCGATCAGTGAAGCGGGGGTGCGGAACTTGTCATTCTCAATAAACCCCCAGGATTTCTCGCTCACCGACGTGTCGGTCTGCCAGAAAATCGGCCGGATGTCCTCCAACTGCCCGCGCTCGATATCGAGCACGGCGGCGCGTTCGGGGAAGGATTTATTTTTGTAATTGATGGCGACGCCGTTTTTCCATTCGGCGCCGCGATTGTAATAGTAGGCGGCAAACTTCTGCAGATAGGGCTGGAAAACGGGCTGCTCGATCCACCAGTCGAACCAAACAACCTCGGGATGATACTTGTCCACGATTTGCGACGCTCGCACCAACCAATCGTCGAGGAAGGCCTTGTCGGGTTGCGTCTTATCAGGTTGGGCGGGGCCATAGAAGGATGCGTAGCGCGAATCTTTTACATCGGAATCGAACGCCATCCCCCCGTTGTAAAACCACCAGTGCTCGGCGCGGTGTGAGGAGGCGCCGAAATGCATGCCTTGCTTGCGAACTGCCTTAGCGAGCTCGCCCACCACATCGCGCTTGGGGCCCAATTTGGCGGCGCTCCAGTCGGTGAAATCGTAATCGAACATGGGAAACCCGTCATGATGCTCGGCGACCGGCACCACGTACTTCGCGCCTGCCTTCCGAAATAACTCCGCCCACGCGTCGGCATCGAATTTTTCCGCGCGGAACATTGGAATAAGATCTTTGTATCCGAATTTCGACTGCGGGCCATAGGTGGCGATGTGATGTTTGAAAACGGGGCCGTCCGCGATGTACATGTTGCGCGGGTACCATTCATTGTCAAAGGCCGGGACGGAATAGACGCCCCAATGAATGAAGATGCCGAATTTGGCGTCGCGATACCACTCGGGGACCTGGTACTTCTCCAGTGAGTCCCAGGAGGCGCGGAAAGGCCCGCGCGCCACCACGGCATCGATCATTGTGACTGCGTCTTCCACCCGCGGGTCTTGCGCCCGCGCGGGATTCGAAAAAGCGATGGCAAGTATAACCCCGATCAAAGTCAGGCTCGACCAGCCACGCGCCAGATGATTCATGGTGTGGGGTGACCTTCGCTGGCTTAAGATATTCATTAAATTAACAAGTGCATGAAATAATCGGGCTGGCATTTTGGAGTCTCTCCTGTTCCGGTGTGCCGGTTCGAGATCCTTCGGAATCCCGGGCTGAATCACTAAACCGAGTTCTAGGATCTAGCCCCGTGCAAGTGAGTATAAACCCCTCCGAACCGAATTGATGGGACTATCCTACTCCCGCGGGCGTCTGGTATCCTCTGAACCAGGGGAGGTTTGATGATTGGTCTGACTGAAGTCTTGCGAGTGGCCATGCGAGCTTTGGCTCGCAACAAAATGCGCAGCCTCCTGACGATGCTGGGAATTATCATTGGCGTCGGCGCGGTGATATGCAGCGTGGCGATTGGCGAGGGCGCCTCCAACCAGATTCAGGAACAAATTCTCAAGATAGGCGACAACATGGTGTGGATCGAAGCCGGGGGCAGGCAAGTGAATGGCTTGCGCACCGGCACGCGTGGGACCAAGACACTGACCATCGGCGACATGCTGGCGATCCGTCAACAGATCTCGCTCGTCTACAACGTTTCGCCCAACGTGGACGATCACGTCCAGGTAATTTACGCGGGGCAAAATTGGCAGACCTCGATTCACGGCGTGACTCCAGAATACTTATCCGTCCGCCGCTGGCGCATCGCCAAGGGCAGTGCCTTTCAGATGAGCGACGTGGACCACGCGGCCAACGTCTGTCTGTTGGGCCAAACCATCGTCGACAATTTGTTTGGAAGCGAAGACCCCATTGGCAAGACGATTCGCGTGAAAACCATTCCCTGCATGGTGGTGGGGGTGCTGGGCGCCAAGGGGCTCTCTCCGTTTGGGCAGGACCAGGATGATACTTTGTTCATGCCTTACACGACCGCCCAAAAGAAAATCCTCGGATACGATTGGCTGGACGACATCATGTGCTCGGCCAATTCGCGCGAGGTCATTCCTCCCGCGGAAAAACAGATTATGGCCCTGCTGCGCGACCGGCATCACCTGCGGTCCGACCAGCCTGAGGACTTCAACATCCGCCACCCGGCGGATGTGGCGCAGGCGGGCGCGGAATCCCAGCGCGTGATGACCCTCCTGCTGGCCAGCATTGCTTCCATATCGTTGTTGGTGGGCGGCATCGGGATCATGAATATCATGCTGGTTTCGGTGACCGAGCGCACGCGCGAAATCGGCATTCGCCTGGCGGTGGGTGCGACGGAAGCGGATGTGCAAATGCAGTTCTTGAGCGAGGCTACCGTGCTGAGCCTGATTGGAGGTTGTCTCGGGCTTGCCGCCGGAGTGGGTGGAACCGCGCTGATCTCCGACACGCTCCAATGGCCAACCCTGATCCCCGCCCAGGCTATCGTTGTGGCAGTACTCTTTTCGGCGGGGGTGGGAGTTTTCTTTGGGTACTACCCCGCGCACAAGGCGGCTCACCTGGATCCCATTGAGGCGTTGCGGTACGAGTGAGTTTTGAACACTCAAGCACGCTGCCCTCAGCGTGGCTTGCCTTTGACTCGCAATTCACCATTCATAATTCGATATTCTTCCGACTATACTAATCAGCATGTCAGAGCCAGATTTAATCCGCGAGGGCGCCGCGCCGGGCCAGCATGCCTCCGCGCCTGAAGTGCTGCTCGAGGTGTCGGAATTCATCGTTTTGCAGCGCGACCTCCCGGCGCTCCTTCACGCGCTGGCTGAGCGTCTTCCTCGCATTTTAAGCTTTGACGCCCTGTGGCTGGTGTTGCACGAGCCGGAACGCAATACCATGCGCCTCCATATTCGTGAAACGCGCACCCAGGTGGATTTTGATGTGGTGGAACGTTCGATCAATGACTCGCCCTCAGGCCTGGTCTGGCAAACGCAGCAGCCTCTTCTGGTTCAGAACATCGAGGAAGAAACTCGGTTCCCTGGGGCAATGCAGCTGTTGAAGGAGAACCACATCCGGTCGTTCTGCATCGTCCCTCTGACCACCGCTCACCGGCGGCTGGGCGCGTTGGGATTTGGCAGCCAGGAGCTGAATGCCTACGGGGAAGCGGACGTCCAATTTTTGCTTCAAGTGGCGCGCCAGGTAGCTCTCGCCGTCGACAACACGCTGAGTCACCTGGAGGCTTCCAGTTTGCAGGGTCAACTGGTGCGCGAGCGCGACCGCCTGCGATTGTTGCTCGACTTGAACAACGACGTTGTTTCCAATTTGGACCTGCGCCAACTTCTCCGGGCCATTACGACCAGTGTGCGGCGCGTGATGAATTGTGATTTCGCCAGCGTCACACTGCCCGAACCGGGAGACCCCAAGCAACTCCGCGTGTACGCGCGCAATTTTGCCAAGAGCGACGGATCCGAACAGGAAGAACTGGTGATTTCAATGGCGGGGTCGGCCGCGGGCGAAGTGCTTCGCACAGGGAAACCCCTCGCCGTCACCACCAAGGAACTGCCCCAATTCAGTTTTCATTTCAATCCCTCTCTGATGGCCATGAAGGCCGCTTGCTTCCTGCCCCTCGTCAGCCGGAATCGCATGCTGGGCACACTCAATTTGGGGCGGCTGGAGGAAGAGTCGTTCAGCCAGGAGGATTTGGATTTTCTGCGTCAAGTGGCCAGCCAGGTGGCGATCGCTGTCGAGAATGCATTGGACTACAGCCAGGTCTCGGCCTCGAAGGAGAAGCTGGCCGAGGAAAAGCTTTACCTCACCGAAGAAATCCTCACCGAACACAATTTTGAGGAGATCATTGGTGAAAGCCCCGCGTTGAAACGCGTGCTCCAGCAAGTGGAGATAGTTGCGCCCACCGACTCCACCGTGCTCATTTTGGGCGAGACGGGAACGGGGAAGGAACTCATCGCGCGCGCCATCCACAATCTCAGTTCGCGCCGCGATCACACTTTTGTGAAGGTGAATTGCGCGGCAATCCCTCTCGGCCTGCTGGAGAGCGAGCTCTTTGGCCACGAAAAGGGCGCCTTTACCGGCGCCATTGCGCTGAAAGTCGGACGGTTTGAGCTGGCGCACCAGGGCACATTATTCTTGGATGAGGTTGGGGATATTCCGCTGGAATTACAGCCGAAGTTGTTGCGCGTTCTCCAGGCGCAGGATTTCGAGCGCCTGGGCGGAACGAAAACCATTCGCGTCAACGCCCGCTTGCTGGGGGCGACCAGCCGGAATCTTCTCGAGATGGTCGGGCGGCGGGAATTCCGCGAGGATCTTTACTACCGGCTAAACATTTTCCCTCTCACCGCCCCGCCATTGCGCGAGCGCCCTCAGGATGTACCCCTTTTGGTCGACTACTTCGTGGACAGGTTCGCGCGACAGATGAACAAACGCATCGACACCATACCTGCGGAAACTCTGGAGGCGCTCAAGCGCTATCACTGGCCGGGGAACGTGCGCGAGCTGCAAAACTTTATCGAACGCGCCGTGATTCTGACACGGGGACATACCCTCCATCAATCGCTCGCCGAGCTCAAAGGACTTGCCGAGAAAGTTTCACCGCCTGGGCGCACCCTCGCCGAAAGCGAGCGAGGTGAAATCCTGCAGGCCTTGCGCGATGCGAAGGGCGTGTTGGGAGGGCCCGGAGGCGCGGCGGAGCGCCTGGGGTTGAAGCGCACCACTCTGTTCTACAAAATGCGCCGGCTGGGAATATCCCGGCCATCCGATTGACGCGCGCAGCGGCGGGACGTGCAGCGGAGCACCTCCGCTATCGGGCCGAAGTTCAGGGAATATCCCCGCTCACTTCTGATCCTTCAACATGATGGCAATGCCCTCGTAAGGCTGGTCGCTCATATTTTCAGGCAGGTGCTCCCGGGCGTCATACCAAACCACCTCACCCGCTTTTCCAAACATACGCTGGGTTCTTCCGCCAGGTAACTGAAACTTGATGTCCCGATCGGTCAGCGAAACCGTGACCATGGGGGAAATCTTGACCATCGGCGATTTTTCTTTGGGTCCTAATTTCACGCGCAACACCCGAACCCTTTCATTTTCGAATTCAAGCGAGTAGTGCTCGGGGTCCACCTTTACGAGATCGTCCGCCTTGGAATTGTTTTCAGGTGTGGGCATCAGGATTCCTCCCTTACGCGCAGTGTTGAGATGCTCAAGGATAAATCTCCTCGGCCGATAATACAAGCGATCCGGGAATTCTGTTTGGGGGTCCGTGGTGAGATGTGCGTCGGCGAGAAATTTGGAAACCTTCGCGGATAGCGCGCGGATAGCGTTGTGGCGCAGGTCAAGTAGTGTTACACTCGTCACGCTTCCAAGTAATTCACCACCCATATGAATGTCTAGAGAAACCAAAGGAGGTCTGGTATGGCAGGATTCGTCACTTTTGTCTTCTTCGTCGCGGTACTTTTTGGGATCGGGACATTTTTTGGCGGGTTCTTTACCGTTCCCACCGCGAAGGCGGCGGTCGTGCAACGCTTCGGTAAATTCGTGCGTGTGGCGGGCGCGGGATTGAACTTCAAAATCCCCTGGATTGAAAAGGTTGTTTCCAAGGTCGACCTGCGCGTTCAACAGCTCGACGTGAAAATGGAAACCAAAACCAAGGACAACGTTTTCGTGCAAATTCCCGTTTCGGTTCAGTATCACGTCCTGCCCGACCGGGTGTACGAGGCGTATTACAAACTCTCCGATCCGAAGGAGCAGATCGGCTCGTTCGTCTTCAACGTGATTCTCGGTCATGTGCCCAAGATGATTCTGGACGAAGCTTTCGAGCGGCAAAATGACATTGCCGTGGCGGTGAAGCAGGAACTGGATGGAGTGATGGCCGGCTTCGGCTATGGCATTGTCAAAGCTCTGGTTACCGACATCATCCCTGACGCCAAAGTGAAAGACGCCATGAACGACATCAATGCCGCGCGGCGTGAGCAGGAAGCCGCCAATGCCCGGGGCGAGGCGGAAAAGATTCTGAAAGTGAAACAAGCGGAAGCTGAGGCGCAAAGCAAGCAACTCCAGGGCCAGGGAATCGCCAACCAGCGCAAGGCGATCATCGACGGCCTGCGCGAGTCGGTTGAACTCTTCAAACAGGGCGTGGAGGGTGCAACCGCCAAAGATGTGATGGTCCTGGTTCTGTTGACCCAGTATTTCGATACCCTCAAAGACATCGGCGGGGCCTCGCACTCGAACACCGTCCTGATGCCGCATAGCCCGGGTGCACTCAAGGATTTCTACGATCAGATTCAAAATGCGATCGTTCTCGGAGGGTCCGTCAACTCAGCTCAATCAGCCGGTGCGGCTGGGCCGGCCCATAAGTCTTAGCCAGAGCTTGGAACTTTTGGGGGAGTTCGTGTTACACTATTTTTGATACCAAACAGAAGCACGCACGGATGGGCCGTTAGCTCAATTGGTAGAGCAACTGACTCTTAATCAGTAGGTTGAGGGTTCGATTCCCCCACGGCTCACCAGCATCCTTAACAACACCTCTCCATGATCCCGACACAATGTCAATCGATCGGAGACCCATCAGGGGCCGCGCCACAAAAGGGGCGCGGGCCGCACATGGCCGTGGTCGGAGCGGGCGCGTTCGGCGGATGGACGGCTCTGTGCCTCCTGCGACGGGGAGCGCGCGTCACGCTGCTCGATGCATGGGGACCAGGGAACTCCCGGGCAAGTTCCGGTGGCGAAACCCGGGTAATCCGCGGGACCTATGGGCCCAATCGGGTCTATGTGAAGATGGCCGCGCGTGCGCTCCAACTTTGGAAGGAGAACGAGGCACGCTGGAAGGTAAAGCTCTACCACCAAACGGGCGTTCTTTGGCTTGCAGGCGCTGACGACAGCTATGAAAGGGCGGCAATGCCGCTGTTGCGCGAGGCCGGACTATCCTTTGAGGGCTTGGCCGCTGAAGATGTCGCGAAGCGGTATCCCCAGATTAACTTTGCCGGAGTGAAATGGGCGCTGCTCGAAAAAGACGCGGGCTATCTCCGGGCGCGCCGCGGGTGTGAAGCCGTGCTCGAGGGGTTCATTGCCGAAGGAGGACAATACCGGCAGGTTGAAGTCACTCCCGGCCATATTGAACATGGCAAGATGCAGGACCTCGCGCTTTCCGATGGCTCAAAGCTCGCCGTGGATCACTATTTATTCGCGTGCGGACCGTGGCTGGGGAAAATTTTTCCCGACGTAATGGGCGCGCTGATCAAGCCCACGCGCCAGGAAGTTTTTTTCTTTGGAACGCCTGCAGGTGACCATCGATTTACGGAAGACGGCATACCCGTGTGGCTGGATCTGGGCACGCGCCGATTTTACGGGATTCCGGGCAATCAGTGGCGCGGGTTTAAAATCGCCTGCGACATTCGCGGCCCGGAATTCGATCCGACTTCCGGCGAACGATCTGCGAGCAGCGAGGGCCTGAGGGCGGCTCGTGAGTATGTGGACTTCCGTTTTCCCGCGATGCAGGGCGCGCCGCTGGTGGAGTCGCGCGTGTGCCAGTACGAGCAAAGCCCTGACGAGAACTTCATTATCGATCGCTACCCGCTCGCTGACAATGTGTGGTTGATCGGCGGAGGTTCCGGGCACGGCTACAAGCACGGGCCCGCTGTCGGAGAGATGGTGAGCGACCTGGTCCTGTCACAGAAACCTCCGGAGCCCTTCTTCTCGCTTTCCCGCTTTCTAAAATCCTGAGGATGTTGAAGCTCATGCCAAGGTTCGAAAGGGGCGGATTTGGCCTGAGTGAGATTTTTGGCAACTGGAGCTGGCTGCATGTTGCTTGAGATGCTGAGGATGGAAAGCGTTGTTGCATTGGTTTCATTGGTAACATTGGTGTCACTCTTCCGGCGGAATTTCGAATGTTAACGTTTTATATAATACTATAAATAGAAGTTCCGTTGCCTTGGCATCCTGTCCCCAGTTCCTGCCTTTTTCTTCCCCAACCCCAAGCACCTAAAACCTGACACCCATTCTCCAGTCCCCAGCCTGGCGTTCGATTTACGATTTTCGATTGGCGACCTTGCGCCCGGCAGTAGCCTCGAAGAACTGAGACAACCCATGCCCAAAGTAGTCATTCCGAGCGAAGCGAGGTCCGATTTCTGGTCCGAACCGATCGGACCCTCGGACTCCTGTAATTGGAGAATCTCGCTCTGAGCCTTGAGGCCCCATTTCCCATTCCTGCCCTTGTATGTCATTCCGAGTGAAGCGAGGAACCTCGCTCTGAGTTCTGAATGCCCTTGTATGTCATTCCGATCCGTCAGCCGACGGAGAGGAATCCCGCTCTGAGCTCTTAAGGCAAGACAATAAAGAGGCCTTTCGAAGGGCGCAAGCATCAAAGGCACATGAAGACGTACTACGTTTACATCCTAGCCAGCAAGTCTCGCACCCTCTACACGGGCGTGACGAACAATCTTGAGCGAAGGGTGGTTCAGCATCGAGGCAAATTCCGAAAGGGATTTACCGGGCGCTACAACATCAACCGCCTGGTGTATTACGAAGTTTGCGGCAATATCCTGGACGCAATCGCGCGGGAGAAGCAAATCAAGGCCTGGGGCCGAATGAAAAGAGTCGTTTTGATCGAGTCGATGAATAGAGATTGGAAGGACCTCAGCGCTGGGTGGTACATGAGTGCGGCGACAAAGACAGCCTGAATGCAAGACCAGAGCGAGATTCTTGGGTCGCTGCTGCGCCCTCAGAACGATTGGAAGGACTTGAGCGACGGCTGGCCCGGCAGCCCTACAGCAAAGGCTGGTAGGCACAAGCGAACAGTGCGAGATTCCTCGCCCCGATCTGATCGGGACTCGGAATGACAATTCCTGCGTTTGGCGCTCTTTGCCTTCGTCCTGAGCGCTTCGCTGTCATTCCGATCCGTCAGCCGACGGAGAGGAATCCCGCCCTGAGCTCTATGTCCCCATTTGTCATTCCGAGGGAAGCGAGGAATCTCGCACTGGTTCTCACGGTAAACTCCGCGAGGAATCCCGGTCTGGGTTTTGGAACCCCATTAGTCGTCCTGTGCCCTTCGCCGTCGCGCTGAGTGGAGCGAAGGACCGCCTGGAAGTGCCGCAGCAAAGGCTGGCAGGCACAAGGGGACAGTGCGAGATTCCTCGCCCCGATCTGATCGGGACTCGGAATGACAATTCCCGAGTTTTGCGCCTATTCCTGTCATTCCTTCCCGTTGGTCAGGGCAGGCTCTGGGCCCTTCGCTGTCATTCCGAGTGAAGCGAGGAATCTCGCCCTGTTCCTCTCAGGGAGAACTTCGCGAGGAATCCCGGTCTGGATTTTGGAACCCCATTAGTCGTCCTGAGCCCTTCGCCGTCATTCCGAGCGAAGCGAGGTCCGATTTCTGGACTCCGATGGAGTCCATCGGACTCCGCCGATCGGAGAATCTCGCTTTGGCCGACACGATGGATATCCCCCCCTGGCCCTGCATTATGAGCAGACCCGACTACTGGCTTTCGAAATTTTCGAAGCTCCGCGTTGACCGCGCCCCGCGGCGGCCCGCCGGATTTCCTGAAACCCGAACTATGATATGATCCCTCCGTCAATCGTTGATGAAGATGGCCTTGCGGTTCCTGATTATTACTTAGATTTAAAAACATGGCAGTCCTCACCGAGGCCGACACTTGCCGCAAGTACGTTCTGCCCAAGCTCTACGCTGCTGTCTGGACAGACGACCAAATCAGCGAACAGAAAACCTTCACCGACGGGCGCATTGTTCTGGCGGGAACCAAAGTCACTCGACGCGCCCAAAAGCGGGCCGACTACATTCTCCGCTATTCACGCGACTATCCCATTGCGGTGGTTGAAGCCAAGGCCGCGTTCAAGAAGCCAGGCGACGGAATTCAACAGGCGAAAGACTACGCTCAAATCCTTGGGCTGAAATTCGCCTACTCCACCAACGGCCACGGAATCGTCGAACACGATTTCCTTACGGGTCGGGACAACGATCTGGAGGCTTTCCCATCTCCCGGCGATTTGTGGAAACGTCTCCGAACCGGCGAAAGCATCTCCACCCAAACCGGAGACCTTCTTCTCACCCCTTACTACCATCTCCCGGGCAAAACCCCGCGCTATTATCAGGAAATCGCCATCAACCGGGCTGTTCAGGCCATACTTCAGGGCACGCATCGTGTCCTTCTCACCATGGCGACGGGCACAGGGAAGACCATTGTCGCGTTTCAGATTTGCTGGAAACTCTGGAACTCGCGCTGGAATCGTACTGGGGACTACCGTCGCCCCAGAATTCTCTACCTTGCTGACCGGAATATTCTTGTGGATGACCCCAAAGATAAAATCTTCGCGCCCTTTGGGGACGCACGCTGGAAGATTGAAGGCGAGGCAGTCCTGGGCCGGGAAATGTACTTTTCCACTTATCAAGCCATCGCCAAAGATGAGCGCCGTCCCGGCCTTTACCGCGACTTTCCCCCTGATTTCTTCGACGTGATTATTGTCGATGAGTGCCACCGGGGCAGCGCCAGTGACGAAAGCAACTGGAAAGATATCCTGAAGTATTTTGAGACTGCCTATCAAATCGGAATGACGGCCACGCCCTTGCGGCAGGACAACCGTGACACCTATCTCTATTTTGGGAACCCGGTCTACACCTATAGCCTTCGCCAGGGGATCGAGGACGGTTTCCTGGCGCCTTACCGAGTACATCGCATAGTCACCACAGTGGACGCTACAGGCTGGCGTCCGTCACGGGGTGAGCTCGATCGGCACGGGCGCGAAATTCCCGATACCGAATATGGGACCTCCGACTTCGAGCGCAAGCTTGCCCTCAAGCCTCGAACTGTGGCGATAGCCCGCAACCTCACGGATTTATTGAAAAAGACCGACCGCTTTGCGAAGACGATTATTTTTTGTGTTGACCAGGAACATGCCGAAGATATGCGCAAAGCCCTGAATAATTTGAACGCTGACCTTGTCCAGCGCCACCCGGACTATGTGGTACGAATCACCTCGGACGAGAAAAAGATCGGTCGCGGCCACCTCGATCACTTCATGGAGCTTGAGACCACCGTGCCGGTCCTCGTCACCACTTCGCAATTGCTGACCACGGGCGTGGACGTTCCCACCTGCAAGAACATCGTGATTGTCCGCGTCATCAATTCCATGACCGAGTTCAAACAGATCATCGGTCGCGGCACCCGGGTGCGCGACGATTACGGGAAGTTTTATTTCAACATCCTCGATTACACAGGCAGCGCCACTCGACTCTTTGCCGACCCTGATTTCGACGGCGAGCCTGTCCTGGTCACCGAGGAAGAAATGAATGCGGCCGGAGAGACGGTGGGCGAGCCCGATGTGATTGCGCAGGAAGAAAACGAAGAGGGAATCGCTGACGACCTGAATCCCGACGTGCCACCGGACGATTACCGGGACGAGAATCAGCCTCCGCGAAAATACTATGTGGATGGTGGCACAGTCGAGATTGTTGCGCATGTTGTCCACGAGCTGGACGCCGATGGCAAACAATTGCGAGTGGTTAAGTTTACCGAATACGCTGCCGAAAAAGTTCGGAGCATGTGTCCCTCCGCAGCCGAGTTGCGTTCCAAATGGTCGAACGCCGAAGAACGCACGGCTATCCTCGCGGCCTTGGAAGAGCGAGGCATTTCGCTGGAAGATCTGATTCTTGCGGCAAAACAGCCAGAGGCAGACCCCTTTGACGTTCTTTGCCACGTCGCATTCAGCGCTCCCTTGCGCACTCGCCGCGAACGGGCGCAGGAACTGCGCCGCGCCAAAAAAGATTTCTTCGAGCGGTATAGCGAACCCGCCCGGCAGGTCCTGAATGATATTCTGGACAAATACATTGAATATGGAACGGCGGAGTTTAAAATTCCGGATATTCTCAAGGTGCCGCCCGTTTCTGATCGTGGCACGGTGCTGGAAATTGCGGCGTTGTTCAACGGCGCGGAGAATCTGCGTGGCGCAGTAAACGAAATGCAGTCGCTTTTGTACGCTCCGTAACGTATCGCCGACGTAGAGCCGGGCTTTAGCCCGGCATGTTGACTGGCCGTATTGCGCGGCGCAGAGTGTAGAGCCGCCCTTTAGGGCGGCATCGTGCCGGGCTAAAGCCCGGCTCTACGAAATATCAACACAAAAGTTATGGCACGAGCTTCATTCAGGCGCAAGAACATCCGATTGGCGCGCTCCTGCTATATCGGCCAGCAATGGTATTTTCTGACAACGTGCACTGAGGGACGCATACCCAGGTTTCGTGACTCGCGCCTGTTTAATGAGCATCTTCTACTATTGAAAGAAGGGGCGCGTGACCATGGCTTTGCCCTCCAGGCATACTGTTTCATGCCAGACCACTTGCACCTTTTGGTGAGCGGAACGCGCCAGACATCGGACTGCTTGAGCTTCATCAACGGGTTTAAGCAAGGGTCCGCATTTGCATTTAAGGAAATCACTGGAGAACGTCTCTGGCAACACAAGCCCTATGACCACATCCTCCGTTCCGACGAGCATTGGGAGGCAGTGGCATGGTATATCTGGATGAACCCCGTCCGCAAAGGTCTTTGTGCTCGGCCCGAGGACTGGCCGTTTTCCGGTTCCGAAACGATGGATTGGAAGAAATTATTGGCGCCCCCCAAGGAAATGTGGGTTCCACCCTGGAAACGCAAAGTAGAGCCGGGCTTTAGCCCGGCACAAGATGTAGAGCCGCCCTTTAGGGCGGCACATAGCCACGGCAAAACTAGGATGCCGGGCTAAAGCCCGGCTCTACAAAATCGCTCTGCAAAATATCGGCACAAGATCTATGGCGCGAACCAAACAAACCAAATCCGCCCCACCCCAATCCACGGCTCAGCAACTCTCGAGCCTCATCAAATCCTGCCGCGACATCATGCGCAAGGACAAAGGGCTAAACGGGGACCTCGACCGCCTACCCATGCTTACCTGGGTCATGTTCCTGAAATTCCTGGACGACATGGAGCGGATCCGCGAGGAAGAGGCGAAGCTCGCGGGAAAACGATTCCGGCAAGCCATCGAGCCGCCTTACCGCTGGCGCGATTGGGCGGCAAATCCCCAGGGGATTACCGGAACGGAGCTCATCGCATTCATTAACCAGGATGAAGCCACGCGGCCCGACGGCAAGCGCGGTCTCGGGCTATTCGCTTACTTGCGTGGCTTGCAGAGCGCCAATGGCGACCGGCGCGACGTTATTGCGAAGGTTTTTGAAGGCACGGTGAACCGGATGGTGAGCGGTTACCTGCTGCGCGATGTGCTCAACAAGGTGAATGAAATTCATTTCACTTCGCGCGACGAGATTCACACGCTGGGCCTTCTCTACGAGTCCATGCTGAAAGAGATGCGGGACGCTGCGGGAGATTCCGGCGAGTTCTACACTCCGCGCCCTTTGATCAAGTTTATTGTTACTGCTATTGACCCGCGCCTGGGAGAGACCGTACTCGATCCCGCCGCCGGAACCGGTGGATTTTTGGTTGAGTCTTTTGAGCACCTCAAAAAACAATGCAAGAAGGCGGCGGATTACGAGCGCCTTCAGCGTGAAACGCTTTACGGAGTCGAGCCGAAATCGCTGCCCTATCTCCTCTGCCAGGTAAATCTTTTGCTTCATGGCCTCGACTTCCCTCAGATCGACCCGCTAAATGCCTTGCGCTTTCCGCTGCGGGAAATGGGCGACAAAGATCGGGTGGACGTGATTGTTACCAACCCGCCGTTTGGCGGCGAGGAAGAACGCGGAATTCTCTCCAATTTTCCCGAGGACAAGCAGACGGCGGAGACGGCGCTACTGTTTTTGCAACTCATCATGCGCAAACTTCGGCGGCCGGTCAGCGGGGCGAAACCCGGCCGCTGCGGCATGGTTGTCCCCAACGGCGTGCTCTTCGGCGATGGCGTTTGCGCCCGCATCAAAAAGGAATTGTTGGAGGAATTTAACCTGCACACCATCGTCCGCTTGCCGAATGGAGTTTTCGCGCCTTACACGAGTATTCCGACCAATCTGCTTTTTTTCGAGCGGTCCGGGCCAACCAAAGAGATTTGGTATTACGAGCAGCCCTTGCCTGAGGGCCGCAAGAACTACACCAAGACTCAACCGCTTCGGTTTGAAGAATTCGCGGGATGTCTTGAATGGTGGAAGAAGCGCGAGGAGAATGATCTGGCTTGGAAGGTTCCGGTGGGCGATGTATTGAAATTCGACGAGACTGGTGGCCTCATTTCCGCCAATTTGGACATCAAGAACCCGAGCCGGAAACAGGATTTCGAGCACCTCCCGCCCGAACAATTGACGGAAGATATTTTGAAGAAAGAACAGCGCATCGCCGAATTGATGCTGGAAATCAAATCGCTTTTGTAGAGCCGGGCTTTAGCCCGGCATTTTTGTCCGGGATTTTGTCCCGGGATTTTATCCCGGCATCAGATCGAAGCAGAACCAAGATGGTCTTGTAGCGCCGCCCTTTAGGGCGGCATTGTGCCGGGCTCAAGCCCGGCTCTACGTTAGAACCAAAGGCTGCATGCCCAACAATTGGCCACTCGTACCGCTGGGAGAATTGCTTACATCTGTGAGCCGGCCCGAAACTGTTGACCCGGAAAAGACCTATTGCATTCTCGGGGCTCATTGGTACGCGGGAGGGCTCTATATCAAACAGGTCACACCGGGCGCTGGTATCCAGGCGAAATCATTGTCTCTCGTTGAAGAGGGCGACTTTGTTTATAACCGCCTTTTTGCATGGAAAGGGTCATTTGCACTTGCGACTAAGGAAAACGATGGCTGCTATGTCTCGAATGAATTCCCATGTTTCAAAGTTAATCGAGAACGCCTTGACGGGGCTTTTCTCTGGCGGTATCTAAGTCGGACATCAACGTGGGAGGAAGCCCTCTCCTTAAGCACAGGGGGAACTCCGACCAGTCGAAACCGTCTCAAAGAACACAAATTTCTTGCCTTTAGAATCCCCCTCCCTCCACTCGACGAGCAGCGGCGCATTGTGGCGCGCATCGAGGCCCTCGCCGCCAAGATCGAAGAGGCGCGTAGACTAAGGCACCGTTCAGGTGCCGAGAGGCAGGCCATTTTCAACTCATTCCTAAGGAAGGCATTTGAACGAGAAAGTAAAAAACCAGGTTGGGAGCTCAAGCCGCTTGGGACCGCTGCTTGCATTGCTAGAGGTAAATTTGCTTTCCGCCCTCGAAATGACGCGCGGTTTTACGGTGGAAACTATCCATTTATTCAAATTGGGGACATATCCAATTCTGATCGCCGAATCCAGCGGTACTCACAATCGTTAAACGAAGAGGGACTGGCTATCAGTCGAATGTTCCCCAAAGGGACAGTTGTTATTGCGATTACAGGAGCGACGATTGGAGTGACCGGAATCCTAACATTCGACTCGTGTTTCCCGGACAGCATCGTGGGCATGGTGGCGAACGATCATGAGTCCATTCCCGAGTTTATTTACTGGGCTCTTGAGTACGTGAAGAAAGAGGCTCTGGCCGACGCGACCCAGACGACCCAACCCAATATTAACCTCAAGAATCTGGAGAGACTCAGGATTCCAATTCCGCCTCTCCCGGAGCAGCGCCGGATCGTGGTCTACCTCGATGGCCTGCAGGCCAGGGTGGACGCGCTCAAGAAGCTGCAAGCCGAAACCGCCGCCGAACTCGACGCCCTTCTGCCCTCCATCCTCGACAAGGCCTTCAAAGGGGACCTGTAGCGCCGGGCTTTAGCCCGGCATCTGCGGATCGTGAACGGCGCCTGGCACAGAACCAAAGCAAAGCCAAGATGGCGGGCTAAAGCCCGGCTCTACTCCGAGGGCAGATCCCACCGCCAGCAGATGTAGCACCCTAGAATTTGGCAAAGGCGAACGTCCGGTCGTTAGAGAAAGTAAAGAATGGGTCGAGGTGCAGCCTGGTCAGGAGGCTCAAGACACGCGGTTGGACTGAGAGAAGAACAAGCTTCCCGCCCACCGATTGAACCAGGTTGCGGGTTGCAGCCAGAGCGCCGATTCCAGCGCTGTCTGCGGAAGGCGCCTGGGCAAGATCGAGAATAATATTCTTCTTGCTTCCGTGGAGCAGTTGACGGACCACGCGGCAGAGCTCGTCTGAAGCCCAAGCCAGAGCCAGCGGACCGTCAATCTCGAAGACAACATAGGTGCCCTCGTCGCGAACTCGGAGGTCCGTTCCTGACCCGCCGCAGGACCGCGGCGCGGACTCATATCCCGCAGAAGCTTGGTAGTGCATCATCGTGTCACCTCACTCTATCATCAAGCATGCAGATTGCCAAAGGTCGTAATGAAAACAAAGGAGTTAATGAAGGTGTGGGGCGACAAATGGATGGATTTTGAACACCTCAGAGATTCCTTCTCAGGCGGAGAATCGCGGGGACAGTTGGGCTGAGTGCGAAGTGGGACCATTTAACAGGATGTTGAAAAATAGGGTAGCGCCGCCCTTTAGGGCGGCATGTTGGATTGCAAGTTGCTGAAAGCAAGATGCCGGGCTAAAGCCCGGCGCTACTTGGGATTATTCAAGATTCGAGATTCAAGCAAAAGTATGGGTGTGCTGGCTAAGGCTGAGAGTATTCCCGTCGGGGTCACTGAACCAAGCGACCTTGTCGCCGCCGGGCGCGGTCCAAATCCCACGGTCGTCCTGGCCCGGAAAGCCGAAGCGCATGAACTCGACTCCCTTTTCGGAGAGGCCGACGACGAATTTCTCGATGTCATCTACTTCCCATCCCAGGATGGTGAAATCTTGCGGTTTGAGATCCTTGACCTTGGTAATCCGCAACATGATCCCATGGGCGTCCATCACCAAAGCGAAGGGGTCCTCGCTAACCACACGAAGCCCGAGCAGTCCTCCATAAAACGCCCGCGCTTTCTGATAGTCACTGGTGGGAACGAATGCAACGATCTTTGTGGAACCCAGCATGGACCCCTCCTTAAAAGACAGTCGACAATAAGCAGTTGGCGGTATCCAGGGCAAGATATTCTCACCCTGGCAAGCCTCCTGTCATTCTCCATTTTCAAGTTGTCAATTTACGTTTCCCGAAGGTGAGAAAAACTCCAACTCACAAATTCTCCTGGCGCTTGCGAGCCCTGAACCGGAAGGATGTTTCACTGGTTTCAATCGAGACGTCTGCAAAACCCGCGGCTTCAAGCCGCGCGCCCAACGTGCCGGGGTCGACAGGAACCAGCGTGTCATAAACATGCAAGACGCGCATGAGAAAACTCTTGCGGCTATCGACGCCGGCAAACACGCCGCCGGGCTTCAATACTCGCCCCACTTCCCGAAAGAGTTGGTCCTGCAAGGAGGGTGAAGGCACATGGTGGAGCATGGTGCATGCGAGTGCCCCGGTAAATGTGCCGTCTTCAAAGGGCATGGCCGTAGCGCTTCCGTGGATTACGCGCACGTTGGTGCCGTCCAGCCGCACGGCGAGCGCGCGCGCCAGGCGGGCATCGATCTCGAGGGCGGTCATCCGCAGGAGTCGCCGCCGCAGCAGGTCCGTGGTGAGACCAGGGCCAGGGCCGACTTCCAGAACTTCCTGCCCGAGATCCACGCCGGTCAGAACCCACGGCATCACTTTCTCTTCCAGCGTCTTGCGCCAGAAGTCCGAGCGGCACATCCAGCGATGAACGCGATTCAATTCTCAGAACCTCTTTGGGATACCGGAAGACTGTAAACAGCAGACAGGGCCACCGAGATTCTAATCGAAAAGGCGCAAATGACAGCCAGGAATAAATGGCGCTCCGCCGCTTCACTCCGCCCGGCAGATTGTGGAGTTAATATGAAGCGCCTGCGAGCAACTATCCGACTATCCTCCGTTTTGTAACTTGGCGCGTTATACTTTGTTTGGCCGTCGCCATGGACCTACTGGAAACACTGCGCCAATACTGGGGATACAAGTCGTTTCGCCCTCTGCAAGAGCGGATTGTCTGCAGCTTGCTTGGGGGACAAGATGTTTGCGTGGTGATGCCCACGGGTGGTGGGAAGTCGCTGTGCTATCAATTGCCGGCTGTGGTGTCGGCGGGCAAAACGGTGATTGTGATTTCGCCCTTGATTGCGTTGATGCAGGACCAGGTGACACAACTGGCGCAGATGGGCATTCCTTCCGCCGTGCTCAACAGCTCATTGCCCGCCCCAGACCAGACTCGAACCATGCGGCAAGCAAGCGACGGCCAGCACCGCCTGCTTTATCTTTCTCCGGAGCGCATCGCGCGGGAAGACACGATGGGCTGGCTCCAGCGCGTTCCGGTTTCGTTTTTCGTAATTGACGAGGCGCACTGCATTTCGGAATGGGGGCACGAGTTTCGGCCGGATTATCGGCAGTTGAGCAGCCTGAGAGTTCATTTTCCAAGCCTTCCCATCGCCGCTTTCACTGCGAGCGCCACGCGCCAGGTGCGTCACGATATCATCGACCAGCTCCACTTGCGCGACCCGGCCCGGTACATCATGAGCTTCCACCGGCCCAATCTACGGTATGTCATTCGAAGGTGCGACACCGGCACGCAGCGCGGCTTGCTAGTGAGGGCGCTACGGAAATATGCCGGGCAGAGCGTGATTGTTTATTCGCCCACCATTCGGGGTGTGGATGAGACGGTTGACTTTCTCGGCGACGAAGGAATTCGCGCTGTGCCCTATCATGGCAAAATGGATTCGGAAATGCGAAGGCGCAACCAGGAAATCTGGATGTCAGACGAAACGCGCGTGCTGGTGGGGACCATTGCCTTTGGCCTGGGGATTAACAAGACTTCCGTCCGCGCTGTGATCCATCTCTCGCTTCCCAAATCCATTGAGCAGTATTACCAGGAGGCGGGGCGCGCCGGGCGCGATGGGCAGCCTGCAGATTGCCTCCTGCTTTGGCAAAATCGCGACGTGGGCCTGCTGACGCATTTCATCGAACAAATCGTCGATCCGGCGGAAAAAGAACGTGCGTGGCAGCGCTATCATACAATTCGGCGCTTTGCAGAAGCGAAGACTTGCCGGCATCGCCAAATCTGTTTCCATTTTGGTGAGAAATCCAAGTGGGCGTCCTGTGGGGCCTGCGATGTCTGTGGCGCCACACCCGAGTGGCTGGTGTCACTGCCGGACGATGAGGTGATGCCTAGGCGCAGGAAACGCCGTTCGCGACCTTCCGCCGCAGCGCCCGCAGTAAAGCGATTCTTGGCGGAACCATCCGGCAAGGCTGTTGTAGTGGAAGTAGATGCGGAATTGCGCGAGTACCTGCGGGAGTGGCGCCGCTCGACGGCCAACGAGAGGGGCGTGCCTGCGTACATCGTGATGCATGACACCAGTCTCGACGAGCTTTGCCGGGTGCGTCCACATACCCTCGCTGAACTTCTCGGGGTCTCCGGTTTCGGCGAACGCAAAGCCGAGACTTATGGCCGGCAGATTCTGGAGGCGCTGCGGCAATTTGAGAGCGTCGCCCGTGCCACTACAGTAGGGCGGGAGCCGAGGGAGAGGCCGGCCGAGGAAACCAAGCGGTTGCTTGCCGAAGGCCGCACGTTCAATGAGATCGCCAGACTTCGTGGCCGACAGCTTTCCACTGTCCTCAAAACAGTCGGGGATTTGGTGGAGAATGGCGACTTGGAATTCCTGCCCGGTTGGATTGGACCTGGCAAGCTCGCGCAGATCGAAGCTGCATGCGCGCGCCTCGGCCTTAAGCAGCTAAAGGCGCTTAGGGAATCACTGCCCCCTGATATCTCGAGGGAGGAGATTCGTCTTGTTGTGGCCGGACTTCGCCGCCGCAACAGGACGGAATAGCTTCTGCATTGAGTTGACCCGCGACATTGGGTATGGGCGTCGTACGCATCCATAGCCAAATGATGCGCCGGTTCGCTACACGGCTAATTCTGGAGTCGCAAAGTCCCTTACCAACCGGTAGGTCGGCTATCCGCAAGTCCTTAATTTCCGCCAACTTCTCGCACATTCCTTGACAAGCCACGCGGGCTCGCTATAATTAGTAGTTTCGGTTTGGGAGGCTCCGGTGAAGATAACCCTCCATGAGCTGGAGCTCCACCGGATCGAGGTCCGCAAGACCTACGCATCCGGGGAATTGGATTATCACACAGCGGATTTCCAGCAGCAGGGCCCGCTGAAGGTGGACGCCGTTGCGGAACTATTGGGTTCGGAGATCCGCATACGCGGGCACTTGGGGACCCGTCTGAAGGCGCGGTGCGATCGCTGCCTGGCGCCCGTGGTGCTTCCCGTCGAGCACGATTTCGACCTCTTCTATCGCCCCATGCAGGAGATCGCGCACGAAGAGGAGATTGAGATCCCGGAAGATGAGGCCGAAGTCGGTTTTTATTCCGGTGAGGGGATTGACTTGGCGGACGTAGTCATCGAGCAGGTGACCTTGGCCCTGCCCATGAAGATCGTTTGCCGGGAGGATTGCCAGGGACTTTGCCCAGTCTGCGGGATCGATCGGAACAAGGAAAAGTGCCAGTGCTCCGAACAGCGGAAGGATTCGCCCTTTGCCTCCTTGAAAGAATGAGTAAGATAATGATGAATGCAGAATTGTGAATGATGAATCAAGAACGCCGGGCCGACCGACGGCAGAAGCATGATGTTGGTTGATGAAATTTGAGTAATAAATCTCTAAAATTGAATCTAAAAAGCAGGAGAGAGCCGGTGGCACGCGTTAGATGAGGGATGGGGGAGTTTCCTGTCTGCTGTCTACAGTCTACTGTCTACTGAATATGCCAAATCCAAAGAGACGACATTCCAAAGCACGCAAGAACCGCCGGCGCGCACACGATTTTCTGGTGCCGCGGCAACTGGTTGAATGTCCGCATTGTCACGAACAAAAGCTGGCGCACCACGCCTGCCCTCATTGCGGCTACTATCGCGGGCGGGAAGTGATGCTGGTGGAAGAAAGTTCGTAAGAGAAGGTTAAAGGTTAAAGGGTGAAGGATGAATCGCGCGGCAGGACTCACCCGCGATGCGCGTAAACCTCCGGCATCAAAGTCCAACCTTTAACCCTTATCCATTACCCTTCAACCTTTTTTTAACCTCCTTTGAGCATGCGACGAATCGCCGTTGACGCGATGGGGACGGACGCGGCACCTCTGCCGGAGGTGGAGGGTGCCATTCTGGCGGCGCGCGAGGGGTACGCGCACGTGCTGCTGGTAGGCCCGCAGGACGTCCTGAAGCGAGAGTTGGCGCAGCGCGGGGCCAACGGGCTGGCGATTGAAGTGATCCACGCCAGCGAGGCCGTTACCATGGAAGACGCGGCCGCCAAAGCGTTTCGCCGCAAGCGCGATTCCTCCATTCGAGTGGCCGCGCGCCTGGTGCGCGAAGGCAAGGCGGACGGTCTGATCAGTGCGGGCAATACCGGCGCGGTGATGACTACGGTGAAAATCGTTCTGGGCACGCTGGCGGGCGTGGACCGGCCAGCCCTGGCGGCGGTATTCCCCACTTCTCAAGGGAAGGCGGCAGTCCTGCTGGACGTCGGCGCGAACGTGGATTGCAAACCTTCCAACCTCGAGCAGTTCGCCGTGATGGGCGAGATTTATTACCGGGTGATTTTCGGAGCGGCGCGCCCCCGGGTGGGGCTCCTCTCCATCGGCGAAGAGGAGCACAAGGGCAACGATCTGACGCGCGAGGCGTTTGGCCTGCTGAAACAGCTTCCACTGAATTTTATCGGCAATGTCGAGGGGCGCGACCTCTATAACGGCAAGGTGGAAGTGATTGTTTGCGACGGGTTCATCGGCAACGTGGCGCTGAAAATCAGCGAGGGGCTGATTGAGACAGTTTCTGCGCTGCTGAAAGAGGCGCTTTCCAGCACTTTGTCTTCCAAGATGGGCTACATGCTCGCCCGCAAAGCTTTCAAGCATTTCAAGACGCGCGTGGACTATTCCGAATATGGAGGCGCGCCTTTGCTGGGAGTAAAAGGCGTGAGCATCATTTGCCACGGGGGGTCCAACGCCAACGCCATCAAGAACGCGGTGCGAGTGGCGGCGGGATTTGCGGAAGGCCGGATCAACGAAAAGATCGAAGGCGAGCTGGGCCGCGCCGCGGTGGGAATTGCGTAGGGGAAGAATTGAGGGATTGCGTGATCGGGTGACTGAGCGATTGGCAAGATGGGATTTGAATCTAGGAATTTGAAACTCAAGAGGCGAACACCACACTGCGAGTTTCGGTTTTTTAATTTCTACTTTCTAATTTCTACTTTCCTCCAATCACTCAATTTCCCGATCGCCCAATCACTCAATGATGAGGAGCTTTCATGACTTTGGCGGGCATTCTGGGCACGGGCACGGCTCTGCCGGAAAAGGTGATCACCAACCACGACCTGGAAAAATTGGTGGAGACCTCCGACCAGTGGATCACCGAGCGGACAGGCATTAAAGAGCGGCGGCAGGCGGCTCCGGGGGAAACCACTTCCCACCTTTCAGTGCAGGCGGCGCGTCGAGCCCTGGAGGCGGCCAGCCTCTCGCCACGCGACCTGGACCTGATCATCTGCTCCACCATTTCTCCGGACATGCCGCTGCCCAGCACCGCGTCGTTCATCCAACGCGAACTGGGCGCGCGGCCCTGCTGCTCGTTCGATCTTGCCGCGGCCTGCTCGGGATTCCTCTTCGGAATGACGGTGGCTGAACAGTACATCAAGACCGGGAAAGCCCGATACGTCCTGGTGGTCGGGGCCGAGATTCTCTCCCGCTATTTGGATTACAAAGACCGGGCCACGTGCGTCATCTTTGGCGATGGAGTGGCCGCGGCGGTGATGGGACCGGCCACGGCGCCTTCAGGCGTTCTCGCTTCGGAAATGCATACCAACGGACAATACGCCGACCAACTCTTTATCCCTGCCGGGGGAACCGCCAACCCGGCTACCTGCGAAACGGTCAGCGAGCGCCAGCACTACATTAAGATGCGCGGCAACGAACTGTTCAAGGTGGCAGTGCGCAGCCTGGAAGAAGTTTCGCGCCGCGTGCTTCGCGATGCAAACGTGAGCACGGATGAATTGAGTCTGATTATCCCCCACCAGGCGAACCAGCGCATCACAGACGCTCTGCGCGCGCGCCTGGAAGTGCCTGAGTCCAAGGTCTATTCCAACATCGCCCGAGTCGGGAATACTTCGTCGGCATCCATTCCAATTTGCCTGGACGAATGCGTGCGCGGCGGAAAAATCAAAAATGGTGACTTGATTTTGATGTGCGCCTTCGGTGCTGGCGTCACCTGGGGAGCTGTGCTGATGAGGTGGTAGATTTTTCCATTTGTAGAATTGAGCCTTTGGCAGGATTGAGTCATTTAGCCGTCGGGCCATTGAGCCATTGAGGAAAGAAGTTTTTCTTCCGCCCGATTACTCAATCGCTAAATCACTCGATTCTTCTCAATGGCCCGATGACTCAATGGCCCAATGGCCCGACTTTAGGATTGGACAGGAACATTGCCAAAGACAACATTCCTTTTTCCCGGTCAAGGCTCCCAATATCCCGGCATGGGCCGCGAATTGGCGGAGCGGTACCCCTCGGCGCGGCGAGTGTTTGAGGAAGCCGACCACGCCCTTGGCTTTGCGCTTTCGAAATTGTGCTTTGAAGGCCCGGCTGAAGAGCTTCAGTTGACCACCAACACTCAACCGGCAATTCTGACGGTCTCGGCGGCGGCTGCTGAAGTCTTGCGAGAACAGGGCGTGCATGCGGATTTCGTCGCCGGGCACAGCCTGGGGGAATACTCGGCACTGGTCGCGGCGGGTTCGATTCGACTTGCGGACGCCGTCCGGCTTGTTCGTCTGCGTGGACAATTCATGCAAGAGGCTGTCCCAGCCGGCCAGGGCGCGATGGCCGCGCTTTTGGGCATCGATCCTTTGGTCGCCGCCGAGGTTTGCCGCGAGGCCGCGCAGGGCGAAGTGGTTTCCCCAGCCAACTTGAATTCGCCGGGACAATTGGTCATTGCCGGTCACAAAGCCGCAGTCGAGCGTGCGGCGGAACTAGCGAAGCAGCGCGGCGCCAAGCGCGCGATCATGTTGAACGTGAGTGCGCCATTCCATTGCGCTTTGCTGAAACCCGCGCAAGATCGCTTGGCGGTCGAGCTCGACCGGGTTGAAATCCACGATCCCCAGGTTCCATTGGTGAACAATGTGGACGCGCGAGTGGCGCGGACAGCGGCGGATGTGTTGGACGGTTTGAAGCGCCAGGTGACCGCGCCCGTGCGTTGGGAAGAGTCAGTGCGACTTCTGAGAAACGAAGGCGTGGCGCTTTTCATCGAATTAGGGCCGGGCAAGGTTCTCTCCGGGCTGGTCCGCCAAACGGATCGCCAGGCCGAGTGCCTGCACGTGGAAGATGAAGCGTCGCTCGCGGAAGTTTTGACGAGAGTAGGTGTGAAGGAGACAGGAGTCAAGAGTCAGTAGTCAGAATAAGAACTGGAGCCTGTTTTCTCTCTTCTGTCTTCCGATATTGCGGTAGAGTTATCAATGATGATTACCCTAGTCGAAGCGCTGAACTTCCGCTGCTTGAGATACGTCAGCCGACCCTTGAGTCCTTTCCAAGTCCTCGTGGGGCCTAATGCAAGCGGCAAAACTACGTTTCTCGATGTTATTGGCTTCCTAGGACAGTTGGTGTCTGAGGGTCTGGAGGCGGCGATCAACGACCGGTCGGAAAACTTCGAGGATTTGGTTTGGAGGAGGGGGCATCAAACTGAAAGCTTTGCCCTTATCGCGGAACCAGGCAAACCGACAAGCCTTTTGCCCTCCAATGCGGTCGATGAACGATTTGAATTGGCTATTGAAGCGGCTATTCCATCGGAACATCAAGAAAAACTCGGCGAAAATTACAACACAGTTAGGTACGAAGTTTCTTTGGGTATTGACAGCGAGAATTTTGAGCTGGGAATTTTCACGGAAAGAGTCCTCCTGAAGACTGCTTGCCAAACTAACCGCATTCAGGGAGACTTGTTCCCTAGAGAGCTTGACGCTCCTCCAACAATTCTGGTCCCCAAGAAACCGATCGGCGCTCGGATCGTAATAAGTAAAGTATCCGGTGGAAATGACAATTTTTATTCGGAAATAGACAAAGATACCAGTAAGGGATTTAAGCCCTCATTCAAGCTTGGACCTCGCAAATCTGCTCTGGGGAACTTGCCAGAAGATGAATCGAAGTTTCCTGTCTCTACATGGTTGAAGAGCCTCCTCAGTGAGGGTGTCCAGAAGTTCGTTCTCAATAGCCTAGAAATTCGCAAGGCGAGCCCTCCTGGCCAAAGACGGGGATTTAAGCCTAACGGTTCTAACCTGCCGTGGGTAATAGAGCGCCTCGAAAAGGCATCTCCCGAGCGTTTTCGCGATTGGATCGCTCACGTCAAGACTGCCTTTCCGGACATCGAAACGGTTCGTACAGTCGAGCGCCCTGACGACAAGCACAGATACTTGGTCCTTCGTTATCTGGGCGGGCTGGAGGTTCCGTCCTGGATGGTCTCCGATGGAACGCTCCGCCTTCTAGCACTAACTCTACCTGCTTATCTGACGGACTTCAGGGGAATATATCTTATTGAGGAACCCGAAAATGGAATTTATCCCAGAGCTATAGAGACCGTTTTTCAGTCGCTTTCCTCCGCCTACGATGCCCAAATACTAATGGCGACGCACTCGCCCGTAATACTCAGCGTTGCGGATTCGAAAAAGGTACTTTGTTTTGCGAAAACTGCGTCAGGGGCAACGGACATCGTTTCTGGCGATGAGCATCCTGCTCTCAAAGAATGGCGGGGCGAGACGAATCTCAGCGTCCTTTTCGCTGCGGGGGTTTTGGGCGCATGAACGGGCAGGTACGAAGGGACTTGGCGGTGCTTGTGGCAGATAAAAATATGGAGTTTGCTGTGGGTAGCTTGCTCGCTCGGCACCAGTCCTTTGGGATCAGACCCCTCACATCTACCATCTATCGCCATCCAGAAAGAGATCCAGGATGTTTTCGATTCGCGCACGACCTCCTGCGATCCTCAATTAATAACCACGCACATGCCCTCGTGATGTTCGATCGAGAAGGATGCGGCAGGGAAGACTTAACAAGGGAGGAATTGGAACAAGCAGTGGAGGCGCGTCTTGCGCAGAATGGGTGGGACGATCGGGCCGTTGCGGTCGTGCTCGATCCTGAGCTGGAGGTTTGGGTTTGGACTGATTCACCCCACGTGGACGCTGCCCTGGGGTGGGAAGGACAAGACCAAACTTTGAGGGCTTGGCTCATGCAAAACGGCTTTGCTTTTACCGAACGCGAGAAGCCGATACATCCCAAAGAGGCAGTGGAGAAAGTCCTGAGGCTGGTCCGAAAACCGAGATCCTCTTCGATTTATCAACAGATGGCAAGTGGCGTGAATTTTGGGGCTTGTGTCGATCAGGCCTTCGCCAAGTTCAGAGCCACGCTCAGACTTTGGTTTGCGGAGGAAGTCCGCGGTTAGCTTTTTCGAAACAAATTTTAAAGTCATGAACTTCGAGGGTCGAGTTGCGTTAGTGACGGGCGCTTCCCAGGGTATTGGGAAGGCGTGCGCACTGGCGCTGGCGGAAGCGGGCGCGCAGGTAGCACTGGGGGCGCGCAACGCGGAGAAACTTCAGGCCGTGGCGGGCGAGATCGAAACCGCGGGGAAGAAGGCCCTGGCGCTCACGTTGGACGTTTCAAGCCGCGATTCCATTAAAGCGGCAGTGGCGAAAACCATTGAGACGTGGGGGAAAATCGACATCCTGGTGAACAACGCCGGAATCGCGAAAGACAATCTGGCGCTGCGCATGAAGCCCGACGAATGGGATGCCGTTTTGCGCACCAACCTCGATGGCGCGTTCCATTGCATTCAGGCTGTGCTGCATGGCATGGTGCGCCAGCGCTACGGGCGGATCATCAACATCACTTCCGTGGTGGCGCAGGCAGGCAATCCCGGGCAGGCCAATTACATCGCGTCCAAAGCGGGTCTAATTGGATTGACCAAGGCAATTGCCGCGGAAGTGGCCAGCCGGAACATTACGGTGAACGCGGTGTCGCCCGGATTTATCGCCACTTCCATGACCGAGCATCTGACGGAAGCGGTGCACCAAAAAGTTTTGAGCCTGATTCCGCTGGGCCGGCAAGGCACTCCGGCCGAGGTGGCTTACGGGGTCCGCTTTCTGGCTTCGGAAGAAGCCGGATATATCACCGGGCACGTGCTGAATATCAACGGCGGGATGTACATGGCTTAGGATTGATTATTGCAGAGAGTTGGAGAAATTGAGTGATCGGGTGATTGAGTGATTGGGCGATTTGAAGACTCTTTTCTTCAAATGGCCCGATGGCTCAATGGCACAAGGGCCCAATGTTTCTTGACTCGGCCCTTGTCACTTGCAAGCGGTCACTGTTAGAATGCACCGGCCCCAAAGAATCCGAGGAGGACTGAACGATGGCTTCTCTTGATGAGAAGGTAAAGCAGATTATTGTTGAGCAGTTGGGAGTGGACGAGGCGGAGGTCACGCCGACCGCCCACTTCATCGACGATCTGGGCGCAGATTCGCTCGATATCGTCGAGCTCGTGATGGCGATGGAAGAGGCGTTCGAAATCGAAATTCCCGACGAGGACGCCGAGAAACTCCAGACCGTGAAGGACGCCATTGATTACATTCAGGCGCACGGCAAAGCCGCCAAGAACTGACGGTCCGGCGAAATTCGGCAGGAGTGTGACGCTTGACGCGAAGAGTTGTCGCGACGGGGGTCGGCTTGGTCAGCGCCCTCGGCGTGGGTACGGATGAAACTTGGAAGAACGCCTTGGCCGGGAAAAGTGGCGTGGGCACGATCACTCACTTTGACACCACCGGCTTTGCCTCCACTATAGCGGGCGAGGTGAAGGGCTTCGACCCCTTTCTGTTCGTGGAAAAGAAAGAGGTGAAGAAGATGGGGCTCTTCATCCAGTTTGCCATGGCGGCGTCGCAATTCGCCATGGCGCAGTCCGGGCTGAAGATTACGCCCGAGACGGCGGAGCGCGTCGGCGTCTACATCGGGTCGGGAATCGGTGGATTCGACGTCATCGAGCGCGAACACAAGGCGCTGCTGGCGGGCGGCCCGCGCAAGATTTCTCCCTTCTTCATTCCAGCGTCCATCGTCAATCTCGCCTCCGGATTTGTCTCCATTCGCTGGGGCGCCAAGGGTCCCAATTCCGCCACCTGCACGGCGTGCTCTTCCAGCGCCCATGCAGTGGGCGATTCCTTCAAGCTGATTGCGCGTTGCGATGCGGACGTGATGATCTGCGGCGGCGCAGAGGCGGCCATCACTCCACTTTCGGTGGGCGGGTTTGCCGCCATGCGCGCGCTCTCCACGCGCAACGCGGAGCCCGAGCGCGCCAGCCGCCCGTTTGACGCCGATCGCGACGGCTTTGTGATTGGCGAAGGCGCGGGCATCCTGATTCTCGAGGAGCTGGGCCACGCGCTCAACCGCGGCGCCAACATCCTGGCGGAAGTGGTGGGTTACGGCATGTCGGGCGACGCGTTCCACATCACGCAACCGTCGGAGGGGGGCGATGGAGCGGTGCGCGCCATGCGCAATGCCCTGGCGGATGCCAAGGTCCTGCCGGACCAGGTGAGCTACATCAACGCCCACGGAACCTCCACGCCTTTCAACGATCGCCTGGAGACGCAGGCGATCAAGAAAATTTTTGGCGAGCACGCGGCCAAGATGCCGGTGAGCTCCACCAAATCCATGACGGGACACTTGCTGGGCGGCGCGGGCGGACTGGAAGCCGGTTTCACGGCCCTCACCATTCGCGATCAAATGATTCCCCCCACCATCAATTACGAGAAGCCCGACCCGGAATGCGATTTGGACTACGTGCCCAACGAGAAGCGCGCCGCGAACATTGAGTACGCCTTGTCCAACTCGTTTGGATTTGGCGGAACGAATGCAAGTTTGCTTTTTAAGCGGTATACTGGGCACTGAATTGGAAGAATTGAGTGATTCGCCTATTGAGCCATTAGAAGAGTGTCTTCTTCGATGCCTCAGTTCTTCGGAGATCGCACGTGAAGATTGTCATATGCCTGAAACAAGTCCCATCCCGAGATTCCATTCTTAAATTAAACGCAGCCGGAACCTGGATCAACACCGCCGACATCAATTTTGAAATCAACGAGCCCGATATTTTCGCGCTCGAAGAAGGGCTGCGCCTGAAGGAAAAGCACGGCGGCGAGGTCGTGATCGCCTCGCTCGGCCCGGCGCGCGCGCAGCAGTCCATCAAGGAAGCGCTGGCCAAGGGCGCCGACCGCGCGCTGCATCTGGACGATCCGGCGTTCGAGGGCCTCGACGCGCAGGGTATTGCGCGCGCCATAGCACGCGCCCTCGAAAAGGAAAAGCCCGACCTGGTGCTCACCGGACTCCAGTCCGACGATCTCGGGTATGCTCAGACGGGCGTGATTCTGGCGGAGATGCTGGGCTTGGCGCACTCCACCATCATCATGGAAATTCAGGTGACCGGGCAGGCGATGCGCGTGAAGCGCGAGCTCGAAGCCGGGTGGTTCCAGTGGATCGACATGCCGCTGCCCGCCTTGCTCACCATCCAGTCGGGCATCAACAAGCCTCGCTACGCGACGCTGAAAGGGATCATGGCGGCGAAGTCGAAGCCTATCCAGAAATTGAGCGCGGCGGACCTGGGCCTGACGGCGGCGGACCTGGCGCCACGACAAAAAATCCTGAAAGTTTATTTGCCCGTCAAGAAAGTGAAGACCGAATTCCTGCAGGGGGGCGCGAAAGAAATCGCCACCCAACTGGTGGACAAGCTTCGCAATGAGGCGCGAGTTATCTAACCGCGAGAGGAGACGACATGTACGTACACATCTGGAGAATGAAGGGTAAAAAGAAGAAGGCGGAAGACTACGAAAAGTTCGGCCGGCAGGTCACGCTGCCCGCCCTGAAGAAACTCGACGGCTGCGTGCACGCGCACTTTATCCGGGTGTTTGAGGCGCGCAAACCCGAGTACCTCTGGCTGGTCTTTTGGCGCGACAAGGAAGCGCTGGAAGCGGCGCGCGGCAACCCTGCCTGGCGCGACCAGATCAAGAAATTTGAGGCAGGCAAGTTTTACAAAACTATTCCGCTGGAATTGGTCTGCGAGTCGCTGGGATGGTTCGGCGGACCCTCTGAAGGCAAATCGAAGAAATCGAATTCGTCTTCGAAGCGGACAAGATCCGGAAAGAGCGAAGAGCCCGAAGAGGCGGAATCCTCTGAGGGAGCCGAGTCCTCAACCGTGGAAGCACATAGCAAGGCATTCGTTGCCCCCACTGTTGAAGGCGAGTAGGCAAGCAGACGGCGGGAAGCAGGAAGGCTTTACGTCGGCGCCAGTTTACACTGCGCCACAAGTTCTCCGCCCCTTTTCTATGGGCGAATCGAGTGAGGGACGCATTGCGCCGCCCATCGACTGAAGTTCGCGCAAGAGAGATGGAAAATGCCAGACGAAATTCTAGTGTTTGCAGAACATCAAGGCGGCAAACTTTTCCGTTCAACGTGGGAAGCCCTTGCTGCTGCCCAAAGCCTCGCACAGGAAATCGGAGTTTCAATCTCTGCGGTGATCCTCGGTGCGAACGTTTCCTCGCTCGCTTCCGAGCTCGCCGGAGCTGACGTCCAGGAAGTTCTGGCAGCGGATTCTCCGCTGCTCGCCGAATACACATCCGACGGATTCACGCACGTGCTGCGCGAAATTATCCAGTCACGCAAGCCACGGTTTGTCGTCTTCAGCCACACCTACCAGGTGAGGGACTTTGCACCCAAACTCGCCACGGCGCTCGACCGCGCCTTGGTGAGCGACTGCCTGGGCTACCGGAAGGAAGATGGCCGGCTGATTTTTGTTCGTCAGGTTTTCCAGGGAAAATTTTCCGCCGACCTTGAGTTTGCGGGCGACCCGCCGGGACTCGTTTCATTCCAGGCTGGAACGTTCCGCGAAGACTCGGTCCGGAAGGGCAGCGCCGCGGCCAAAGTAACTGCGGTGGCGGTGGCCGTGACCGCGGAGCAGATCCGCACCAAGCCCGGCGAGCGCTTCCGTGAAGCGAAACAGGCCGTGGACCTGACCCAGGCGGAAATCATCGTTGCGGTGGGGCGGGGCATTAAGGCGCCGGAAAATCTCGAGTTGGCAAAAAAACTCGCGGAGGCGCTGGGCGCAGAGGTGGGCGCCTCGCGGCCCATTTGCGATAGCGGCTGGCTGCCCATGGACCGCCAGATTGGCAGCTCCGGCCAAACCGTCGCCCCCAAGCTCTACCTGGGCCTCGGCATTTCCGGCGCGATCCAACACCAGGTGGGCATGAAAGGCGCTCGCACCATCGTGGCTGTCAACAAGGATCAGGAGGCGCCGATTTTTGAAATAGCGACTTTTGGAATCGTTGGTGATCTTTTTGAAATCGTCCCGCCCCTGATCGAGGAAATCAAGAAAGTAAAAGCTGGGTGACAACAATCCCCGCGGCCTCCACAGGCAGCAGTTTGTTGAAAAACTCCCCCACTTGTGATTCCGAGGAGGTCGCCGCGGCGACCGACGAGGAATCTCGCATTGCTTGCTTTTTCAGAGCGAGATTCCTCGCTACGCTCGGAATGACAGACATGCAGGACGTTTTTCAACAACCTGCCAGATTGATCCGGCAGCGTACTCCAGATGTTGTGCTGAAAAGCTGAGGGCAGGCCAGGAGAACAGCTACTTCTTGGGCGTCCAGAAGAAATCCTTCGATCCCTGCTCGATAATTTGGCATTTCATGCAGTCAAATTTCTTCAGGGTCCCGCCGTTCCCCGTGATGCGGTCGGGCGTCATGGAGAAAATTTCAATGGCGGTTTCGAGGTGACACCAGTTTTCAATTTTAGAGTTCGCAGTGTCAGTGACCGAGCAGGGCAGGTAGCTGGCTGTTTTTCCAATCCATTTCTCGCCATGCTTCTTGCACTCGGTGCGCATGTACGTTCCGTGCGCGCTAAGGTCGGGTGAAATGTTCACCCATTCCGCGCGGAAAGTATCTCCAGCCACCGTTACGTGATATTCCTTGCCCGTCGTCTGTGAAACCCAAACGTCCTTCGTCTGGGCGGGGGTGGAGGCCGGCTTTGTTTCCGCCGCTGTTTTGAGCTGTTCTCCCTGCCGAGAGCAGCTGGGAAAAGAGAGCAGTACAAATGCGGCGGCAAGCGCGAACATGCAAGCTCTGACGGATCGATTCAAAAATGCCTCCGCACAATAGATGAATGGCTGAAACTCCCCCGACTGCTTTTATCCTCTCCTTGTCCTAATGTCAATCAATAGTCTGGGACGTCCGCCGGGTTAACGGCAGGCCAATCCCATGCCTGGGGCGCCTTCGCGAATCGCGCGCACCTGTGCTACGATGGATGGGCTGGGCGTAATCGTGAATGTTCTCTAAGTTCTTCAGGCGGAACCTGAATTCCCGAGACCAACCAAATGGCGGAAGAGAAAAAGTCACGTCCCCGAATTTTGAGTGGCATGCGCCCCACGGGCAAGCTCCATTTGGGAAACCTGGTGGGCGCGCTGCAAAACTGGGTGACGCTGCAGGACCAGTACGAGAGCTACCACTTTGTGGCCGATTGGCACATGCTCACCACGGATTACGAGGACACCTCCTGCCTCCAAAGCAACATTCAGGAAATGGTGACGGACTGGTTGGCCGCCGGGCTGGACCCGGCGAAGGCGACCTTCTTCATCCAATCGCGCCTGCCTGAGCACGCGGAACTTCACTTGATGCTTTCCATGGTGACGCCGTTGGGATGGCTGGAGCGTGTGCCGAGCTACAAGGAACAACTGGAAAATATCAAGGACCGCGATTTGAGTACTTACGGTTTCCTGGGCTACCCGGTTTTACAGGCGGCGGACATCTTGATGTATAAGGCGGACGCCGTGCCGGTGGGCGAGGACCAAGTGCCGCACGTGGAACTGACGCGCGAGATTGCGCGCCGGTTTAATAGTGCGTTTGGCCCACTCGAACTTCACGGGGAGAGCGAGTACCCGCCAGACTCTCCACATTGGTACGCAGTGGCGACAGGTGCTGGCCTTGGTGCATTTGCAGCAGGACTCTATGAATCGACGGATAAGATTGGGGCAATCAAGGCCGCTTTTCGGCAGGCTTCATTGGATTCACGCGCATACTTTCTCAACAGCGGTATCGGGAAGATTCGCGAGATTTTTCCCCAACCCAAAGCCCTCCTGACGCCCACGCCGCGACTCCCGGGCACTGATGGGCGCAAGATGTCCAAGAGTTATAACAACGCAGTTTTTCTTTCCGATCCGCCTGAGACCGTTTCCAAGAAGTTGGCCACCATGATCACCGACCCGGCACGAAAACGCCGCACCGATCCCGGCGATCCGGACAAGTGTCCGGTGTTCGATCTTCACAAAGTCTATTCTTCGAGTGAAGTGATTGCGCGGGTGAACACCGAGTGCCGCACGGCGGCGATTGGGTGCCTCGATTGCAAGAAGCTCGTGGCCGACCGCGTGAACGCGACCCTGGCGCCCATTCAAGAGCGGCGGAAACCTCTTGAGCAAAACCCCCAGCACGTTTGGGACATTTTGGACGCGGGTACGACGAAGGCCCGGACAGTTGCCCAGACGACGATGGCTGAAGTGCGGAAGGCAATGAATCTGGTTTAAAACGGAAATTCGAAATTGGAAACTGGAAGCCGAGGTGGAATTGACCGTTTCGAATGTACAGTTTTTCATTTTCTAATTTCCAGTTTCCATTTTCCATTTTTCTAAGCTATGGAAGAAACTCCTCAGCCCACTCCCGAGCCGCAAGCCCCTGAGGCAGCCGAGCCGGCGTCCGTCAAGCGCGCCACACAGGCGGCGGAACCTCCACCGGCGGTGAAGTTGGAAATCTACGAAGGTCCGCTTGACCTGCTCCTGGATTTGATTCGCAAGCAGGAAATCAATATTTACGACATCCCCATCGCGAAGATCACCAAACAATACCTGGACTATATTCACTTGCTCGAAGAGATGAATATTGACGTGGCGGGTGAATTTGTTTTTATGGCCGCCACGCTCATTTACATCAAGTCGCGGATGCTGCTGCCGCCCGACCCCTCCGCGCCGCCCGAGGATCAGGAAGACCCGCGCGCCGAGCTGGTCCACCGGCTGCTCGAACACGAGCAATTCAAGAATGCCGCGCAAATGCTGGCTTCCAAGCGGATGGTGGAGGACGCAGCGTGGTCGGCGCCGGGCATCGGTGAATTTGTCGAGGCTGAAGACGAGCCGGGCTTCACTGTAACGGTGTTTGACCTGGTGGCGGTGTTTCGCCAGATCATCGAGCGCGCCAAGAAGCGCCCGCAGATGGAAATCCATCGCGAGCAGGTGAGCGTGGCGCAAATGGTGGAGCACGTGAAGGCGGTCCTCCAGGGCAACCCGCACCCGGTACGGCTTGACGATCTATTCGCCGGATACGTCTCGCGCCAGGCGCTGATCGCCCTGCTGCTCGCTCTGCTGGAGATGGTGCGGCTGCACGCCGTCATCCTCCGCCAAAAAGATTTGTTTGCAGCCATTCTCGTTCACAAGAACAAACACTTTGAAGAAATCATGTCGCACGTGAGTACGGCGCAACTTGAGGCGAGCTTCGAGGAAATCGCGGAGCCGGAACAACCGTCGCAGGCCACGGAAAAAGACACCCATGCTGAATGACGAAACGCTGAAAGCAGCGATTGAAGCCATCATCTATGTGGCGCCCGAGCCCGTCACCCTGGATGCCATCGTAAAGTCTTTGGACGGCGAAGCGCGAGAGCGCGTGAAGGAAAAGCTCACCGAGTTGCTTGCGGATTACGAGCGCCCCGAACATGGGATCGAGATTCGCCAGGTGGCCGGCGGGTACAAGTTTTCCTCCAAGCCCGAGCACCACGAGGTGGTGCGCAAGTTCGTCAAGAGCCTCAAGCCGCCCGTGCGCCTTTCCAAGCCGGCGCTTGAAACTCTTGCCGTCATCGCCTACCGGCAGCCGGTGACCCTGCCCGAAATCGACGCGATACGCGGCGTGGATTGTGGCGGCGTCATTCACACCCTGCTTGAGAAAAAATTGGTGGTGACGGCGGGCCGCAAGAACGTGGTGGGCCGCCCCATTCTTTATCGCACCTCGCGCGATTTCCTGGTGCACTTTGGCTTGAAGGATGTGGGCGACCTTCCCTCGCTGCGTGAATTCGAAGAAATGGCCCGTCAGGCGCTGGGCACGGATTTGCTGCAGCCCGAAGAGCAACTGGAACTCTCCCAGGCACCGGAAGGCGGAGAGCACGGGAATCCACCTGACGCCGAGCAGCCTGAAGCGCCCGAGGGCGGCGACTTGTCGGATGACGCCCCTCTGGAAGGTCCAGGAACCGAAAGCTGACGGCGCAACCCATGCAAGAACGCCTGCAAAAAATCATCGCGACCGCCGGCATTGCCTCGCGCCGCAAGGCGGAGGAATTCATCACTCAGGGCCGCGTGAGCGTGAATGGTGAGATGGTTACTGTGCTCGGGTCGAAAGCCGATCCCGAGCGCGACCACATCAAAGTGGACGGAAGACTCATCCACCTGAGCGACAAGCGTGTCTACGTGCTGCTCAACAAACCGCCGGGCTATGTTTCCACGGTACGCGATCCCGAAAACCGACCGACCGTGTTGGAGCTCTTGAAGGGCATCCGCGAGCGCGTTTACCCCGTGGGGCGGTTGGATTATACCTCCGCGGGTTTGCTGTTGCTCACCAACGACGGCGAGCTGGCAAACCGGATGATGTCGCGAGCCTCGGAATTTCCCCGTACCTACCACGTTAAGCTGGAGGGCACGCCGACCTCGGACGGGCTGGAGAAACTGACCCGCGGAATCCCACTCGATGGGCGGCGCACCGGCCCGGCGCAAATCCGCGCGCTTCCGCAGAAGGCGGGAGCAGGCAAGCCGTGGTATGAAATCACACTCACCGAAGGGCGCTACCACCAGGTGCGCCGAATGTTTGAGCGCATTGGCCAGGGAGTGCTAAAATTAAAGCGCGTCCGTATGGCCTTTCTGACTGATGACGGGTTAACACCTGGCCAATTCAGGCATTTGAATCCTGCAGAAATTAAGCGGCTGAAGGGGTGGCACAAGTCCGAAAGCAAGAGTAAGGTCTGAGGGGTGAAGGGAAGACCCGGAACCGGGCAAAGTGACCGCCGTCACAGTCACGTTGATCCGTTAACCTTTACACTTTTGAGTTATGGGCCACGCATCAATCAAGGAACTGCTTCCACCATGGTCGGCGCGAATTCGACCGTATCCGCCGGGGAAGCCCACTGAAGAGGTGGAGCGCGAACTGGGCCACACCGCCATCAAACTGGCATCCAACGAGAACCCGCTCGGCCCTTCGCCCAAAGCCCTCGCAGCCATTCAAAGAAATCTCCAGAACATTTACCTTTACCCGGACGGCAATGGGTATTATTTGCGCGAGAAACTCGCCCGGGTACACCACCTCGAGATGAGCCAGATCATTTTGGGGGCCGGATCCACTGACCTCATCGAGCTGGTGGCCAAGACTTTTCTGACCGGAGCGGACGAAGCCATCACCTCCGAGTCGGCGTTCTACATCTACCAGTTGGCCATCGACGAGATGGGAGCGGGGCGCGTGCTGGTGCCCATGCGCGATATGGGATTTGATTTGCCGGCCATCGCTCGCGCCGTAACGCAGCGTACCAAGGTGGTTTATCTCGGCAACCCGAACAATCCCACGGGCACCATGTTCACGGCCATCGACCTCGACCGTTTTCTGGAGGCCATCCCGCCCCGTATCCTCGTGGTGCTGGATGAAGCGTATTACGAATACGTCCAGCGGCCTGATTATTCCCATTCACTCGACTATGTGCGTGGTGGCAAGAACTTTCTTGTACTGCGGACCTTTTCCAAGGTTCATGGCCTGGCGGGCCTGCGCATCGGATACGGGATGGGGCACAGCGAGTTGATCGAAAGCCTGAACCGCATTCGTTCGCCGTTCAACGCGTCCAGCGTGGCCCAAGCCGCGGCGCTGGCGGCGCTCGATGACAAGGAACATGTGGCGCACTCGGTGGAGTCGAACCTGAGGGAAATGAAATTTATGACGGAAGAGCTGGCGCTGATGGGCGTGCGGTATACTCCGTCGGTTGGGAATTTCGTGTTGGTGGATACAGGCCGTGACTGCGAAGATGATTTTGCCCGGCTCCTGCACGAAGGGGTGATCGTACGCCCCATGAAGCTTTACGGGTTTCCCACGTCCCTGCGCGTGACCATCGGGACGCACGCGGAAAACGAAATATTTCTTGAAACGCTGCGGCGCGTGATGGCGGCGCCGATGCGAATGGCGAGATAGATTATTGCGCGACGGGCGCCGTGGCAAAATCCATGCGGCGCAACATGACCATGCGGCCCGCGTGAGCGGATTCACGAAAAGCTGCCGCGAAAATCAATAGGGTGAGGTAGCACCATGCGACACGTGAGCGTGACCACCAGTTCAAATCGCCTTCAGGAGCGGCGTTCGGGCCACTCGATCCGCTCGGCGCCTGATGAGATCTCAAATATTCTCGAGCGCTACCACACCCTGGTGGTGGTCGGCTTGTCTTCCAAACCCTCGCGGCCGAGCCACGGCGTGGCGGCTTATATGAAGGATCGCGGGTACCACATCATTCCCGTTAATCCGCATGAGAAGGCGGTGTTCGGCGAGAAATCTTATGCCACGCTTGACGATGTTCCGGGCCCCATTGAAACAGTGGTGGTCTTTCGCAGGCCCGAGCACGTGCCCGAGATCGTGGAAAGCGCGATTCGCAAGGGTGCCAAAGTAGTCTGGATGCAGGAAGGCGTGGTCAACGAAGTGGCCGCCTGCCACGCTCGCGCCGCAGGCTTGCAGGTAATCCAGGACCGCTGCATTTTGAAGGAATACGCGAAAAGGTTTGTGGTGGAAAGGTTCTAAAACAAATTATGAATTAAAAATTAAAGAGAAAATAGAAATTGGAAATTAGAAAATGGTATTGCCCTTTCTGGAGTTTTCGAAAACAGGCACCAGTTTTCTTTTGAATGTCTTCATTTTTAATTCATAATTCTCAATTCATAATTCAGCATTCATAATTTCAAGCTGCGCAATTTGCCCGTTCCAGTTGACTTTTCATTGGCCAAAAGTATTTCCTTCCTCTTGAGCCCCCACCCGTAACCTCCGAGTGAGCCATTCTGCTGAATAACGCGATGGCAGGGAATTACCACCGCCACGGGATTGGTGCCGCAGGCGTGGCCCACGGCCCGCGCGCCTTTGGGCCGGCCCACCGCGCTTGCAATTTCACCATAAGATTTCGTCTTGCCGTAAGGGATCGCCATCAGCGCTTCCCACACCTTGCGCTGGAATGCAGAAGCCATGATGTCCAACGGAAGGTCCAGGTCCGGCTGATGCCCGTCCAGATGGCGAAGGACGGCGCCGCTCCATTCCTGCAAAGCGGCATCGTCCCGCGTGATTTCTGCTGCTGGAAATTCATTGCGCAGCCCAGCCTCAAGCTCGTCCGCACGCTCGCCTATGGTGACACGGCAAACGCCGCGGTCGGTGGCGGCCAGCAACAGCCGGCCAATTGAGCCTGCCGGGCCCGCCGGGCACTTCAAAACGGTATAGCGGATTTGCGTGCCTTCGCCTCCGCGGCGATAAGTGGCCGGGGTCATGCCCAGTTTCTCGGGCGCGCTCTCGTACAAACTTCGGCTCGATCCATAACCTGCTTCATACATGGCTTCGGTCACGTTCGTTTTCTCCTTCAGGTGTTTTTTTAAACGCGACAATCGCCGTGCGTCGGCGTATTGGCGTGGCGTAATGCCCATCACGCGTTTGAAAGTTCTTTGCAGATGGTATGGGCTGCCGCCCAGGTGAGCGGCGAGGTCGGTCAATGTGATTGTTTCATCAGGGTGCGCGTCAATCGTGTGGCAAATGGCCCGCACCTTGTCGAGGCCCGGGTCGCCCACCTTCGTATCGCGTGGACGGCACCGGCGGCAGGCACGATAGCCCGCGCGCTCGGCTGCCTCGGGGAGGGCAAAGAAAACCACGTGCTGGCGGAGGGGCCGCCGGCTGGGGCAAGAGGGGCGGCAGTAAATTCCGGTTGAACTTACGGCAAAAACAAATGAGCCGTCAAACCGCGCGTCGCGCGCCAACACCACTTGCCACTTGTTGTCCCGAAGTTGATGTCCCCGCTTCTCGCGATTCACTTTCTAAACCCTCCTCAGTCTCATTTTCATCGGCTATATTAAAACACCGCGCAGGATGAATCTATCCGAAGGTTGCGCCCGAATTTCTTTTCTCATTATTTTGGTTTGCTAATCTCCCGAAGGCGGCCGAGAAACTCCTCACGCTCCTGTTTGGCCTGGTAGGCACGTCCTGTTTTTTCGGTAAGGTGGCGTTGACCTTTGATTTCAGAATTCTGCAAAGATTTGGCCCAGCCCCTCAGTTGACGGGATACTCCCTCGGCCATCAATTTCAGATTTGAAATTTCAGATTTCAAATCGGCGAAACCGGGAATCCGCTCGACAAAGCAAAGCATCGACCGGACCTCTCCGGCCGATCCGCGGGCAATGTAAAGGAAAGTAAGCAGCTCTTGCGTAGTGCCCCGCTCGAATCCTTCGGCGATGTTATTGGAAACCGAGACGGCAGCTCGATCGATCTGGTCGCGCAGACTGCCATGGCCCTTAAAATCGGGCTTGTTCGTCAGGGCATACACCTGAAGGCCGAGATCCATACTCGCTTGCCAAACAGGCAAATCTTCAAACCGCTCATAAGTCATATATCATGCTCCGTGAACACCACTTGTAAATTCTCGAATTGTGGATTCTTCCCAAATCCCAAAGTTAGGGTTCCAGATTTCGGTTAAAAACCACATATTTGGAGATTCAAAATGGAACAGTTCTGGATGCATCTATTTCAAATCTCAAATTTGAGATTTCAAATGCCTCTTTAACATTGGGCGTACCAGTCCCAATTTTCAATCCCAACACCGAACACCCAACACCCAACACCGAACACCGAACACCCAACACCCAACACCTACTTTCCTTTGACATTCTTCTTCTTCCACTCTTCAATCGCCTGCATTTTTTCTTTGAGCCTTTTTTCAAAGCCTTCGTCAGTGGGGCGGTAATAGCGGCGGTCCTTGAGGTTGTCGGGGAGGCACTGCATGTCGGTGAGCCGGTCGGGAGCGTGGTGGGCGTACTGATAATCTTTGCCGTAGCCGAAATTGGCCATCAAGCCGGTCACCGCGTTGCGCAGGTGGAAGGGCACAGGTTCGGCCACGGTCTTTTGCGCATCAGCTGTGACCTCGCCATAGCCGACGTAAAGGGCGTTGGATTTGGGCGCCAGGGCCATGTACACCGCCGCCTGGGCGAGTGCGAGATTGCCTTCAGGCATTCCCACAAAGTGAGTGGCCTGCATCGCCGCGACGGCCACGCCCAGGGCGTGCGGGTCGGCGAGGCCGATGTCCTCGGAGGCCATGCGGATAATGCGCCGCGCGATATAGAGCGGGTCTTCGCCCGCCTCCAACATGCGCCCCAGCCAGTAGAGGGTCGCGTCGGCATCGGAGTTGCGCACGGATTTGTGCAAGGCCGAAATCAGATTGAAGTGCTCCTCGCCCGCCTTGTCGTAGAGCAGCACTTTGCGCTGGATGGCGTCCTCGATCACCGTTTCCGTAATCAGCGCGTGGCCTTGCTCGTCGCGTGCCGCCGCAGAAGCCGCGGTCTCGAGCGTGTTGTAGGCACTGCGCGCGTCCCCGTTGGCGAAGATGGCGATTTGACGCAGCATTTCTTCAGAGATCTCCAAGTGCTGGTTACCGAGGCCGCGCTGGGTATCTTCGACGGCGCGCCTAAGCAGTGTGATCACTTCGTCCGTGGAGAGCGCGGACAGCATGTACACTTTGGCGCGTGAGAGCAGCGCGGCGATTACTTCGAAGGACGGGTTTTCCGTGGTTGCCCCAATCAGGACAATGTCGCCACGCTCCACGTAGGGCAGGAAGGCGTCCTGCTGGGCTTTGTTGAAGCGATGGATTTCGTCGATAAAGAGGATGGTCCGCCGCCCGTACCCGCGGCCTTTTTCCGCGGCGGCCATCACGTCCTTGATTTCGCGGATACCGGCAAGCACGGCGCTGAAGCGGACGAAATCGCTTTTGGTCTTGCGCGCCACAATCATGGCCAGAGTAGTCTTGCCCGAGCCGGGCGGTCCCCACAAAATCATCGAGCCCAGCTCATCGCGCTCAATTTGTTTGCGCAGAGGTTTGCCCGGCCCCAGCAGGTGCATCTGGCCCACGTACTCTTCCAGAGTTTCCGGCCGCATGCGATCGGCCAGAGGGCGGGGCGAGCCGGCTTTGTCGTCGACGGACTGTGTTTCAAAGAGGCCCATGGAGAAATTGAGCAATCGGGCGAATGAAGCGGAAACTGGAAATTGGAAATTAGAAAATCAAAATGACATCCTATTCCGATTTTCCAATTTCCATCTTCCAGTTTCGCGTTTCTTCCACATACCTATCCACACATGATCTTAAATCCGCGCTGCCTCGCCGCCTCGTAGAGAAAGATGCCGGCCGCGGTCGCGGCGTTCACGGAATCCATGCCCGGGCGAATGGGAATACTCAGAAGCATGTCCGCCCGGTCGAGAATCTCCCGTGGCAGGCCGGTGGCTTCTTTGCCGATTAAGAATGCGAGCGGGCCCTTGAGGTCGGCTTGATGGAGCGCGTGCGGACTTTCGCGCTGGGCGCCGATTGCCGGGCGACGGTCGGCGCTGGAGCGCCCGATCCACCTCCGCGGAAGAACGCCGAGATCCCGACCCCCACGATCACAAGAGCCGCGAGGGTCAGCGCGAACGTGACCGCAAGGTGCGAGCGCCGCGAAGAGGGCCCGCGTCTCTCCGACGATTCCAATTTGGAGTCGCCTCGGGGACGCGTGGCCCTCTTCGCGGCGCTCGGGGAGCCCTCTTTTGCTGCCGGTGGCTCCTCAGGGGGATCGACGAGGGCGATCGACGCCGGCCCCGAGAGCTCGTCCTCCTCGGGACCCAAAGCGTCAAAAGCGGCGTCCAGATCCTCGTCGCCGAAAGAGAAGTAGTCGTCCTTTGCCAT
>JBGPCF010000019.1:0-67162 GCA_041481635.1 Terriglobia bacterium
CACACCCTCCCCGAATGCCCGGAAAGGATGGCCAAAAACACCTCTGGAATTCAAATCGAAAACAGTTAGTTGTAACATCAAGTCTATGACCCAAAGTAAGTTAGAACGAAATTCGAATTCAATGACCGGACAGTAGTGATAATTCACAATTCATAATTCCTAACTCTCAACAGTCGAACCGAGCTCTGGCTGTGGTTCCGCCTTACTTGGCGGCGAAAACTCCATCAATCCCGACCACTCCTCACAAGCAAGGATGGAATCCGTCGGACGGTCGACGTCATATTTCAACCGCGCCATTTGTCCGACCGCCTGGCGAGCCGCGGCCACGACGTTGGGGAGCGCGGAGATATCTTGAGCCGCGTCGTACTTCACGCCCCGAACTTCGTACTTGAATACCACCAGGCGGGGTCCCTTTTTGCCGGGCGGGGGCTCGACCAAATCCACGATCTGGCCATAAGTGACGCGCCCGCGGCTGTTGACTCCGAGCCGGCGAAGGAGCTCGATTTCTTCCGGAGTCTTGCGCCGCCATTGTGCCTGCAGCTTCAGGCCGAGCGCGCCCGCAAGAACAACTGCGGACACAGACATTAAGAGTACCTGGAAATCGGTCAGGGAATTCACTTTAAGAAGGATTTCGCGGACCAACCCTTGCATGGTGGCGATTATAGCACCTCACGCAAGATTCCATGAAACGAATGGAACGGGGGGAGAAGCGGGGGAGTGTTTCAGCGGGTCTCGACCGCGGCTTCCTCGGAGGGTGCACTCTCGTTGTGGGTCAAGTCGACAGAAGTCACTCGAAAGAAATAGTGGTGGCCGGGCTGAGCCGACCTGTCTTCGAAAGTCGGGGTGCGTAACAAATCCAGATTGACCTTCTGCGGCGTGGCACCCTCTTCACGCCGGTAAACATTGTAGCCCCCCAAATCCGGCTCCGTGTTCGCCGACCAGACTAACTGGACCGCGTCGGCACTGAAGAGGGCGGAAACATTGGTGGGCGGGGCAGGCGAGAATGTGTCGTGTGGAAGAATCTGCGCGACAGGGGAATCATCGCTCACCGCGACCTGATTCCCTTGCTTGAAAACGGCGCGAACTTTGTAATACGAATCGTGTTCGAAGGCAAATTCAGGATCGGAAAACGCGGGGGCGGCGGGCTCCCCGCGCAACTGGAAACTCTCCGGCTTTCCCGTGGGGCTCCAATAGACCTGGTAGCCGGCCAGCGCCGCGAGCGGCCGGCCGCTCAAACTGCGGCTGGGAGACGCCCACGTAAGTTCCAGGGCTTTCTCGGTAGTCTTGATTTGAAGGTCTTGAACCGGCCCGGAGACATCCAGGAGTTGCACTCGGACGATGTTCGAGAGGTCGCCATTGAGAGGGCGATTTCGAAACCCACGCGTGAACCCCCGAACTCCAAAAGAAAATATTCCACCCAGCGACTGGGCGAATTCCTGGTCCTGAAGCCGGGCAAGAAGAACGACTTTGTCTTCCGCGGTCTTCTGCACCACCTCCTTGGGTGACAGGGCGAGCCATGGACCGAGCTGTTCCAAGTTTGCGGGAAGTTGCTCGCCCGGCTTGGAGATGGCGCGAAAGATCTCGATTTCCAAAGGCTTGGTCAGGCGTTCGCCGTCGGCGGCAACCTGCGGGCGGGTAAACGTGAACTCAAAAGCCGGCCCCCTCTGGGCGACTGAAAAGTCCAGGATCCTTGCGGGCTGTTCAATGCGCGGCACTTGCGGAGGTGCTTGCACGCCGCAGGCAATGCAGAACGCACAAAGAAAGGTTAAAGGATAAAGTGTAAAGGATGAATTATGAATTATGAGTTGTGAATTATGAAAGCGGGCTCGCGGAGGCAGTTGTGTCAAATCTCACTCAATTCGTTGATGCAACTTGGGTAGATCTGTGGGGTCAGACAAACTGATGGGGCGCTGTTGACCGTTGTCCTTTACCCCTTACCCTTTAACCTTTACCCTGTAGGCCTCAACTCTCAATTTTCAATTAGAGAATGTAGCGGCTCAGGTCCTGGTTCTTGACGATTTCGGCCAACTGTTTCTGGACGTAGGCATTGTCTATTCGGACTGTTTTTTTCTTCAGGTCCGGGCCTTCAAAAGAAATTTCGTCCAGGAGTTTTTCCATGATGGTGTGGAGGCGGCGCGCGCCGATGTTCTCGGTTTGTTCGTTGACGCGCGCGGCAAAATCGGCGATCCCTTCCAGCGCGTCATCCGTGAACGAAAGTTTGATGCCTTCCGTTTCCAGCAGGGCGATGTACTGCTTGACCAGCGCGCTCTTGGGCTCCTTGAGGATGCGGATGAAATCCTGCACGGTCAACGAGTGCAATTCCACGCGGATGGGGAATCGCCCTTGCAGTTCGGGAATGAGGTCGGAAGGCTTGCTTACATGAAACGCGCCGGCAGCGATAAAAAGAATGTGGTCGGTGCGAATCATACCGTAACGCGTGTTGACTGTGGTGCCCTCAACGATGGGTAGGATGTCGCGCTGCACGCCTTCGCGGCTGACCTCCGGCCCGTGGCCGTGCTCGCGCCCGGCGATCTTGTCAATCTCGTCGATAAAAATGATGCCCGACTGCTCGGTGCGTTCCACCGCGGTGCGCGTGACCTGATCCATATCGATCAGCTTGTGCTCTTCTTCCTGAATCAGGTACTCCATGGCTTCCGTGACGCGCATCTTGCGCTTCTTGGTCTTCTGGCCAAAGAGGCCGGGCAGCATGTCCTTGATGTTGATGTCCATCTCCTCGATGCCTTGGGAGGAGATGATTTCGAATGAAGGGAAGTTCCGCTCCCGCGTTTCGACCTCAACCTGGCGTTCGTCCAACTTACCTTCGCGAAGCTGGGCGCGCAACTTTTCCCGCGTGCGCTGGAACTGCTCGGCAGCAGTCGTGGCTTGGAGATCCTCGCCGGGGCCTTTTTCGGCGCGACTCACCGGCGGGGGAGGGAGGAGGAGGTCCAGCAGGCGTTCCTCGGCGTTTTGCTCGGCCTTTTCCGCTACTTCGTCCAGTTTTTCCTCGCGCACCATGTCGATGGAGATTTCCACCAGATCGCGAATCATCGATTCCACGTCGCGGCCTACATAGCCGACCTCGGTGAAGCGTGAAGCTTCCACCTTGAGAAAAGGGGAATTCGCGAGGCGGGCGAGGCGGCGGGCAATTTCGGTTTTGCCTACGCCCGTGGGCCCAATCATGATGATGTTCTTGGGGAGGATCTCTTCTGCCAATTCTTCGGGCAATTTTTGGCGCCGCATGCGGTTGCGCAAAGCGACGGCCACGGAGCGTTTGGCCTCCGGCTGGCCGACCACATGCTTGTCGAGCTCGGCGACAATCTGTCGCGGAGTCATTTCATCCAGCGTTGTGGCGGTCTCTACGGTTTCGGGCAAATAGAAAACCATAATTCGTCAATGGTCCGTGGTCAGTAGTCAGTTGCCCAGCGAGCCCCCTTCATGGTCCGAACTCCAATCCTACAAAGGGGACAGCGGACAACGGACAACGGACTAAGGACGTCCATTCCTCACAATTCCTCAATCACAACTTCTTCGTTCGTGAAAATGCAAATCTGGCCCGCCAGGTGCATTGCTTCCTCAACGATTTCTTTGGCGCTCATTTGTGTATGCTTGATGAGCGCGCGCGCGGCGGCCAGGGCGTACGGCCCTCCGGAGCCGATGGCCACAATGCCGTCGTCGGGTTCAATCACGTCGCCGTTGCCGCTCACCAGGTAGGTGTTCTTGTCGTCCCCCACCAATAGGAGCGCTTCCAGGTGGCGAAGAGCGCGGTCGGTGCGCCAATCTTTTGCGAGTTCCACCACGGCGCGGCTCAGGTTGCCGTGATATTCCTCCAGCTTCTGCTCGAACCTCGAGAAGAGCGAAAGCGCGTCCGCAGTCGAGCCCGCAAACCCAGCCACAATCTTGTCATTATAGAGCCGGCGAATCTTTCGCGCCTTGGTCTTGACGATGCTTTCGCCCATCGTGACCTGGCCGTCCCCGCCCATCGCGAGACGGCCGCCGCGACGCACGCTGAGAATGGTGGTGCTGCGAACCTGCGCTTTGTTTTTCATCAAACTATTATTTTACCACCAGAAGCGCGTTTGTGGGCGACTTCTCCGCACACCGCTTGGAATGAGCCGCGCCCCCTACAACTTTCCCCAAAACGCAAACACCACCGCGCCGACAATGCAAAGAAACGACAGGACGATATTCCAACTGGGCAACTCTCCCAGGTAGAAATAAGCGAAAATCGCGAACACACTCAGCGTAATTATTTCTTGAATGATCTTGAGCTGATATCCGGAGAAATGCCGGTAGCCAATGCGGTTCGCCGGAACCTGGAAGCAGTACTCGGCCAGGGCAATCAACCAGCTTGCCAGGATCGCGGTGGCCATGGGCGTGTTCCGGTATTTCAGGTGACCGTACCACGCCAGGGTCATAAAAGTGTTAGACACGATCAAAAGGAGGACGGTGATCACGCAGAACTCCTTGAATTTGGGATTGGACAGTCGAAGGGGCTGCCGTGGACGCGTTAAGCGGTGGGCAAACCCCTTCAGCACTTTACTGTGGAAGCTCAAAGGTGCCGGCTGGATAGCTCTCGTTATAATTTGCCGTATTACGGTAAATTTCCGCAACGCGCTCGTCATTCATGAAACGCGTGATGTGCATGGGCGTTTGGATTCCCTGGATTGCTTTGTAATCCCCATAAACATCCACGTAATCGTCCCAGTCTTTGGTGATGGGATTCAGCACATGGTACGCGAGGCGGACGGGCAAGTAGGTTGAACGGTGAACGTACAATGTGAGCTGGGCCTGCTGGGCATCCACCATGCCCACCAGGCGCACCGCGGCCTGGTCCACGAAATCCTCTCCGGCTTCCTGCACGAGTATTCCCGGTTCGTGGATGCGCACGCGCAAGATGTTCTCCATGCTGTAGCGGCTGGCGAGTTGCCATCGTCGTCTTTCCTCGCCCTTCTGTGAGATGGTTCCGTAGCGGTCGATTTCCCATCCCTTTTCACCGTTGTTGATGAGGACCACGGGTAATTTCTTGCCGTAGGTGAAACGCCGTTTGTCAGGATATTCGACGAAGCTTTCAAACGGCGCGAACCCGACGGTTTGCTCGTCCGCGATAGCGAAGGCTCTACCGGTGGTGGACAAGCTCTTGAAGGAAAGAAAGGATGGTCCACCCAACGCTTGAAGGGTCTTGTCCAGAATCACCTGAGCCTTGGGGTTAATGATGGCAGGACGCTCGGCCGTGCTGGGAGGATTCTGCGCCGCATTGTAAGCCGGCAAGCAGAGTATGAGAAGGCTTGAACTTGCCAGGATGGTCCACCACTGCAGAAGGCTTAATTTGATCCAACGTTTACCCACAGAGAACGTTTCCTCCATTCACATTCAAAACTTCGCCTGTCATATAAGATGCCATTTCCGAGGCCAGAAAGAGTATCGGTTGTGCGATTTCTTCCGGACGGGCAAACCGGCACAGGGGGATGGGCGCGAGAGACTCGCGATACTCCCGGGGGTTTTTCATGACCGAAGTAGCCATGTCGGTTTCCACCCAGCCGGGGGCGACAGCATTCACCAGAATGTTGTGCGGAGCAAGCTCGGTGGAAAGTCCCTTCACCAGACTGATGACGCCGCCTTTGCTCGCACCGTAGTGAGTGTGAAAAGCTTCACCGCGCTGCCCGGCGGTGGAAGAAACCACAATAATGCGGCCCGATTTTTGGCGAATCATCTGAGGGACGGCGTAGTGAATCACCGAATAGACGCCCTTGAGGTTGATGGCCATCATTTCGTCCCACTGCTTTTCGGACAACTTCTCGATGGGGGCGGGCGTGGCGTTCCAAATGCCTGCATTCGCCACCAGGATATCCACTCGGCCAAAGCGCCCTAGAGCGGTGTCAATGAGTTTTTTGGCGCCCGCCATTTTCGAGAGTTCGGCGCGGACGGGAATGACCGGCCCGGGGAATGCCTGGGCTCGCTTCACAACCTCCTGCGCCTGGGCAGCGGCCTTCCGGTAGCTGAAGACGATTCGGGCGCCGGCTTCCGCGAAGGCGGCCACCGTGGCGGCGCCAATGCCACGCGATCCGCCGGTAATCACTGCAACTTGATTTTCGAGGTTAATGCGCATCGGTTCCAGTTGGAGTTTTCGGATTTAGCTCTTTTCCGGCAGCACGAGCCTTGAAACGATTTGCCGGCGAACGCGCTCAGAAAGCTCGGTGACATCCTTGACCGTCAACTCCGCTGTAGTGATAGGCGGATGGACGATCATCTCCGTCTGGCCCGCTCGAACGTGGTACGTGTCGGGCATCAAGACACCGCGCGTTCCGTTCAGGGTGATGGGCACCACCGGCACCCCGGAAAGCACGGCCAGCAGAAAACTTCCACTCTTGAACGGAAGCATTTCGCCGGTACGGCTGCGGTGCCCTTCCGGAAACATAACCACGGATTTTCCCTCGCGAATTTTTCGGGCTGCTTGATCAAAACCCTTCCTCGCCTCTCGCGCCTGCCCCCGGTCTACCGCGATGTGCCCAGAACGCCTCAAGTGCCATCCCAGAAAGGGCAGGTGAAAAAGCGAGCGCTTGGCCAAAAAACGAAACTGCACGGGCAGGTTGACAAAGAGAATCGGAATGTCCATGGCACTGGAATGATTGGCGCAATAAATCCGGGTTTCATTAGGGTTCACGTTCTCCAATCCTTCCACCCGGACGCGAATGCCGCTGGTTTTTAGGATGAGCCACGACCACGTGCAAGCGCACTTGTGCTGCCACCACCCGTGACTGTCAAACAGGGACCCGCAGACAGAGAACGTCCCGCAAACCGCGGTATAAAAATAAATAAGAGGATTGGTGAAAACGAGGGAGCGCAAATAGCTGAGATAGTACCGAGCCCGTCCCTCCGAAAGGTTTTTTTTGGCGGGCACTGTGGAGACGGTATCCATAATTCGGTCAGGACCATTGCGAGCCGACGGCGCGGCCGGACAGGCTGTCGAGGTCGAGCTGTTTCTCCATGAACCCTCGCTGGATGGCGCCAACCAGGAAGAGTGAGCCAGTGACCAGGACAACGTCGTCCGGCGAACTATCACTGCAGGCGTGTTCAAGCGCTCGTTCCGGGTCGGGCTGGATGACGATTCGACGCGGGCGGTGGCGCGCGGCCGTGAGGATTTCCTCCGTGCTGGCCGCACGCTCCTGCTCGGGCTGGGTGAGATATAAATCATCAGTGAGCGGGAATAAGATCTCGCTGATTTCTCCGATTGCTTTGTCGCGCATGGATCCGTAAACGAGGCGCAAGCGGCGGCCCGGCCAGAGGGCCTTGGTCGCATGGGCAATCTCGCGTGCCGCGGCAGGATTGTGGGCGCCGTCGAGCATCACCAGCGGGTGTTCCCATACTACTTCCAGGCGACCCGGCCAGGCGGTGGCGCGTAGCCCTTCCATGATAGCTTCGTGGGAAATATGAAAGCCATCGTGGGCCAGAGTCCATGCTGCGGCCACCGCCGCCACCGTATTCTTGATCTGAAATTTTCCCATCAAGGGCGAAACCAAGGCAGGGAAGTCTTCTCGCTCCAAAATGAGGTCGAAGGCGTAACGCCCGTCGAGCTTGCGAACTTTGGAGACTTGGTGGGATGGAACCAATTCCATCAGGGGCGCGGTGAGCTGGTGGGCGCGTTGACGAATCACCTCTGCCGCTTCCGGATGTTCGACCGTCGAAATCACCGGCCGGTGAGATTTGATGACGCCCGCTTTTTCGCCCGCGATAGCGGCCAGCGTCTCCCCTAGAAAATGCTGGTGGTCGAGATCGATGTTGGTAATCACGGCCACCCGCGGCTCAGTAATATTGGTCGCATCAAGGCGGCCGCCCATGCCGACTTCGAGCACGCCAAAATCGATCCCCGCCCGTGCGAAGTGGGCAAAGGCCGTGGCCGTCAGGAACTCAAAAAAACTCGGGCAATGGTCGAGGGTCTTCTGATGAATCAGGTGATCGACGATGTACCAGACGGCCGAAAAAGAACTCGCGAAGTCGTCGTTGGCGATTTGATCGCCGTCGATCCGGATTCTTTCGTTCACCCGAACCAAATGGGGTGAGGTATACAGGCCCGTGCGATAGCCGGCGCAGGTGAGGATGCTGGCCAGCATGGCCGCGGTTGAGCCTTTGCCGTTGGTGCCCGCCACGATGGCGGTGGGAAATTTGTTATGGGGATTGCCGAGGGCCGCCGAAATCTTCTGGATGGACTCCAGATCAAACTTCGCGTCACGCAGCTCGTGCCCCAGGTCGCTTAGCCTGTCCAGACATTCGCTATAGTTCATTGGGGTCTAACCTGCCGGCTTACTCGTCGGTACGCCGCTCAAGACTCATACGCTTTCATCAAAGTGAAGGTACGCGCCAAATAAGCCTTCAAGTCTTTGCGCGACACGATGGCGTCCAACATGCCGTGTTCCAGCAGAAACTCCGATCTTTGAAAGCCCTCCGGAAGTTTTTGTTTGATCGTCTGCTCAATGACCCGGGGGCCTGCGAATCCGATCAGCGCCCCGGGTTCCGCGATGTTCAAGTCACCCAGCATGGCGTAGCTGGCCGTGACGCCGCCCGTTGTAGGGTCGGTCAAAATGGAAATATACGGCTTGGCCACTTCATCCAGGCGCGCCAGGGCGGCACTGATCTTGGCCATCTGCATCAGGCTGATCGCGCCTTCCATCATGCGCGCGCCGCCCGAGCAGGAAACGATGACCAGGGGGAATTTCTTGTCGATGCACCGGTCGATGGCGCGGGTGATTTTCTCGCCCACTACCGCGCCCATACTGCCCCCCACAAACTGAAATTCCATGGCGCAGATGATAACGGGCCTGCCGTCCAGCACGCCCTCGCCTGTCAATAGAGCATCCTTCATTCCCGTTTGTTTCTCGGCCTTCTTCAGGCGATCGCTGTAGCTCTTAGTGTCCTTGAACTTGAGCGGGTCGGTAGTGACCAGGGACGCGTCGTGCTCCAAGAACTGCCCGTTGTCAAAGAGCATTTCCAGGCGCGCCCGCGCACTCATTTTGAAGTGGTAATTGCATTTGGGGCAGCATTGGAAGTTGGTTTCGAGATCTTTCTTCCAAAGAATCTGCTTGCAGCCCTCACATTTCATCCAAAGCCCTTCGGTTTGGACGCGCTTCTCCGGTGACATTTCCAGCGGCTTTTTTTGTCGGCGAAACCAGGACATGTCTTTAATGTGCGATCGTGTGATTGAGTGATCGGGTGATTGAAGCAAATAAGTCTGTTGTCCCGCCGCGGCGGGTCCGTCGTCCGTGGACCTGTTATCCGCTGTCCGGGGTCTGTAAACTAAATTGCCGGTTCGTTTGACCTCAACTGACCACGGACCACGGACAACGGACGTCTTCATCCTCAATCAACAAATCACTCAATATTCGATTCCTCTTTGCGCCATGATTCCCTTCTGATAAGGATGCTTGACCTCGCGCATTTCCGTCACCAGGTCGGCGCACTCCACAATCGAAGGGTGGGCGTTGCGGCCGGTGAGGATCACGTGCACCATTTCCGGCTTTCGCCGCAGCGCTTCCACCACGCCCCCAGGGTCCAACATCTTGTAGCTGATAGCGTAGTTGATTTCGTCCAGGATGACCATATCGTATTGTCCGCTTTGGATCTTGCCGGCGGCAAATTGCCAGGCTTCCTCGACCAGCCGGACGTCTTCCGGGTCGGGCTTCTCGGCGCCGATTTTCACGAAGCCGCGGCCCATGGGAAGGATTTCGAATTTCCCCTCCCCCAGCATCTTCGCGGCGTCGAGCTCCCCGTAATGCCAGGAGCCTTTGATGAATTGTACCATCAAGACCCTCAGCCCTTGCCCGACGGCGCGAAACGCCGTCCCCAGCGCGGCGGTGGTCTTGCCCTTGCCGGGCCCGGTATGGACGATGATCAAACCGCGTCTGGTTTCGGCCAAAAGGACCTCGCAAGCGCCAGGCAAATCAGCGCGAATAAGGATAACCTCGCAGGATGGTGAACCCGCGGTAAATCTGTTCGAGCAGGAGGGCGCGCGCCCAATCGCGGGTCAAGGTCATGCGCGACAGAGACAGGAGCATGTCGGCTTGCTTGCGGAAAGCACCGGAAAAGCCGTCCGGCCCGCCCAACACAAATGCCACTTCGCGCGTCCCCCGCAGAGCCTTCTCGCCCAGCCATTCGGCAAACTCTTCTGAACTCCATTCGCGGCCCCGCTCATCGAGGAACACCTTGTAGCTTCCGCGCAATTGTTCCAGCAAGTGCCTCTCCGGCGCGCTCAGCTCCTTGCCCTTCCGGGTGCCCGGCGTTTTAGCGGGCGGGGTTTCCTCCAGCACAATTTCGCAGAAATGCCCGATGCGGCTTTTGAATTCAGCCTGAAGAGCGCGCAAGCTGGCGTCCTTGGTCTTGCCCTCGCTAATCACACGGATGCGCATAAATTGACCTAATCCAAATGATATCGCTTCCGCTTCTCGAGCAGGGTCTTGCGGCTGATCCCGAGAATGGCGGCCGCTTCGGACTTCCGTCCGCGGGTGGAAGCCAAAACCCGGCGGATGTGCTCGCATTCCATCTGCGCCAAGGTCGCCTGCCTTTCCTCCGCAGCCGCCGTGGTGCGCGTGATAGATGCGGGCAGATGCTCGAGTTCGATTCTTTTGCCCTGCGCTTCCACCAATGCCCGCTCAATGGTATTCCGCAGTTCACGGACGTTTCCCGGAAACTCGTAGGCTTCAAGAGCGCTCAAGACTTCCGGCGCGAACCCTTGCGCCGGGGAGCGATGGAGCGGTGCGAGGCGGTCCAGGAAGTATTCAGCCAAGGGGCGAATGTCGCCGCACCTTTCGCGAAGAGGTGGAATGGTCACTGGAATCACGCTCAGGCGAAAGAAGAGGTCTTCGCGAAAAGATCCGTCCGCCACGCCACGCCCAAGGTCGGCGGCCGTCAGCGCCATGATGCGCGCATCGAGCTTTTGCGTGGCCGAGCCCCCCAGGCGTTCAAAAGTGCGTTGGTCCACCACGCGCAAGAGCTTGGCCTGCATAGCGGGCGTCAGCGCGGCCACCTCGTCCAGCACCACAGTGCCCTGACCGGCCATCTCCAGTCGCCCCGCCTTCGCCGAAGTCGCCCCCGTGAATGCGCCTTTTTCGTGGCCAAAGAGCTCACTCTCGATCAAGGCTTCCGGCAGGGTTGCGCAATCGATTTTGAGCAGTGGCTCCAGGCAGTTCGCCCCGAGATAATGGATCATTCCCGCCAGCAGATCTTTGCCCGTCCCGCTCTCCCCCACGATGAGCAGCGTGGAGGGCGTGGCGGCAAGCCTGCGCGCCAACTCGCGAATTTTGTCGCTCGCCGGATCCGCGCCAATCCAGGCGGGCGCGACGGTTGGGTTTTCCGTGACCTGATTTGCGCTCATGGAATTTCGAAGGGCGCCCAATCGTTTTGGGGCTACGGCTCAGCCAATTCCTAATGTCCGCCGGGAGGTTGCGCGCTGGGTGCCACCTCAGTAGCTTCGTCTGCCGGCACTTTTTCGCGCGAGGCGCTTTTCCAGAGGCGCGTCAAATCGTAGAAGTGCCGCGCACGCTCGGAAAAGATATGCACCACAAACTGCAGGTAATCGATCAGAATCCATTCCGCCTGCGCATAGCCCTCCACATGCGTGGGGGTGATGCCGGATTTTTCCAGCTCTTCCAGGATTCCGTCACAAATGGCCTGCGTGTGGCGCGTAGACGTGCCGCTGCAAACCATGAAATAGTCGGTGAAGGCGCAAAACCCTTCCAGGTTCAAAATGTCCAGGTCCAGGGCCTTCTTGTTCTGAGCGGCCCGGACCGCTGCCCGCAGGTTTGGAATCATCATCGTTTTGTCCCCGTCCTGCCGGGGCGGTACAGACCCTCCTTCCGTATGTATTCTTCCACAAGCGGCGGAACAAGGCTAGCCACTCGCCGGCCAGCCTCGAAGGCGGCGCGGATGCGGTGAGAAGCGGCGGGCACATCCACGCCTCGAAGGATATGCAGGGTGCTTTTGCGCAGTTTGATTGTCTCTTGGCCGGGATCGATTTCACCGGGCCGAATCTGGCTTCGACGCACGACCCTGGCGATGTCACTGTGGGAGAAGCCGGGGCGCGAGACGACGATGAAATCGGCGAGATCGAGCAACCGTCGATGCTCTTTCCAATGCGGCATGTCAAGAAAGGCGTCGACTCCGATCAGAAAATAAAGATGGTCGTTCGCACCAAGAATTCGCCTCACCCTTCGCGTGGTGACGATCGAATAGTGATGCCGCCCGTCAGGCTTCGGCGATTCCAGGAGTGATGGGACAAACCGTGGTTCGCCCGCGCACGCCAGCGCCACCATAGCGAGGCGATGGTGAAAGGGCGTGAGATGGTCGGTCATCTTGTGGGGCGGATTGCCGGAGGGAATAAAGAGAATTTTATCCAGGCGAAACTTGCGCGCCGCCACGCGCGCCGCCTGAAGGTGCCCGGCATGGATGGGGTCGAACGTTCCGCCGAAGATCGCGATGTTCAAGAGCGGTAAAGTCCTAAGATTGCTGTACCGGTGCCGCGTCAGGCACCGGCGCGGGGCGGGGGATTTGTTCGAGCGTCGCCCAGACCGCGTTTTTCAAGGTTTCCAACCCTTCGCCCGTGACGGCGGAAATTTCGTATAGCTGTTTATCATGTTTGCGGCAAAACTTCTGCAACGCTTTCAACCGATCACCGTTGCCTGCCACGTCCACTCGCGAGGCCACCAGCAGCATCGGCTTTTGCGCCAGGGCACTGCTGAAACTTTCGAGCTCACCCAGGATCACACGGTAGTCCTCCACCGGGTCGCGGTCGGAAATTTCCGCCACATCAATCATGTGCAGCAGAAGTCGTGTGCGCTCAATGTGCTTCAAGAACCGGATGCCCAGCCCACGGCCCTCGTGCGCGCCGCCAATCAAACCTGGAATATCGGCCATCACGAAAGACCTTTCCTGATCGAGGCCCACGACACCCAAATGCGGCTCGAGGGTCGTGAAAGGATAATCGGCGATTTTGGGCCGGGCCGAACTGAGGCGGGAAATCAATGTGGATTTCCCCACGTTGGGGAATCCTACCAGGCCCACATCCGCCAGAAGCTTGAGTTCGAGCTTTAGGGATTTGATCTCACCGGACTCGCCGTGCTGAGCTTTGCGCGGAGCCTGATGCGTTGAGGTGACGAAATGCGCGTTCCCTTTGCCTCCGCGCCCGCCTTTTGCGGCGACAACTTTCTGGCCGGGGGCGTCAAAATCCCATAGTCTCTCCCCGGATTCCTCATCGTAAACAATGGTTCCCACCGGCAACTGGATGATTAAGTCCTCGCCGGCCCGTCCGTGGCAGTTGGACCCTTCGCCATGGCGACCGCGCTCGGCAGAGAATTCGCGCTTGTAGCGAAACTTAAGCAGCGTGTTCAATCCTTCTGTACTCTCCAAGTAGATGCTGCCACCGCGCCCGCCATCTCCACCACTGGGACCCCCGCGAGGCACAAATTTCTCCCGCCGGAAGGCCACGCAGCCGTTGCCTCCGTCGCCTCCCGCTATTCGGATTTTAGATTCGTCAATGAACAAGATGAACCAGAATTCAGGAATTAGGAGATAGGGGTTTGGGAATAGAAGCTGGAGTTGAGCCTACGTTCCTATTCAAGGAGTAGTCCTTGGGTAGTGCCGACATCTTTGGAAATCTGCGGGTGCTCTCTGATGCCTCTGCTCAGCTTGCCGATGGAACCAGAATATGGACAAAGCGTCCCCGGTTGCCCTTATCCTCAAACTTTACGATGCCCGTGACTTTGGCGAAGAGAGTGTCGTCCTTGCCCAGCCCAACGTTGTCGCCGGCCTTCAATTTCGTTCCGCGTTGGCGAACCAGAATGGATCCGCCGGCAACCAACTGCCCGTCAAATCTTTTCACACCCAATCGTTGGGCGTTGGAGTCGCGTCCATTACGTGAACTCCCCAGGCCTTTTTTATGTGCCATAACAATTCCTTTTTAGGTGTTGGGCAATCTGCCCTAAATATCTATGCCGTGACGATGTCCTGGATCTGCACTTCGCTGTAAGACTGGCGATGGCCTCCGGTGCGGCGGTACTGCTTCTTTCGCTTGTACTTCAGGACGCGAACCTTGGCGGCCCTGTCGTTGTGCAGAATGGTGGCAGTGACTTTGGCGTTTTCCACCAGCGGTGAGCCAACGTTCAGGGTCTCTTTGCGCACCGCAAACACGTGGTTGAACTCAACGCGCGAGCCCTCCGCGCCCGGAAGTTTCTCCACCCGAATAATGTCTCCGGGAGATACTTTGTACTGTTTCCCGCCGGATTGAAAGATAGCGTACATAGGTTACCCTTTCCTTGATGTCGTTGAACTATTGATTATACAAGGGGTTTCCAAGTTGTGTCAACGAATTGCGCGAGGCTGAGATTGCACTCATTTGGGGCATGCGAGCGGGCGGCGCCGACCGTCCTTTTCAAAGGCCATAGGCCAGAATCACGTTGATCGTACTCTGTGACGAATGCCCGACTCCTTCTTAATCCTACTCAAATTTCTCGCCACCGTGGGGAGCGTATTTGTCAAGGGCAGCGTCCAGGTCGTGGGCCGCAGCCGGAGCGTGGAGGCTGGTCCCGAACAGAATTTCCTTGGCCTCGACTTTGCGACCATAGAGTCGCGCGTTGGCATCTCCGTCCTGCTTGATCACTTGCCCTTCAAGCGAGAGACCAGCAAACAGGCCGCGCGACCGGGAGTAGGTGAGGATTTCGGCATGCAGTTGGAGGTCAGTGGCGCCCTCCGCCGTGCGACCCACCGGCCCGCCGGCCACGGAGGCGTCCGTCCCAAGCTTCGATTTGCTTTGCAGCAGTTTCTTCGCGCCCTTGGCGTTCATCACAATGAGCACAAAATCTGTGGATTGTCCGCCCAGTTGAAAGCCCACATTGGCTCCTCCCACTGTGAACATGGAGGGCCCTCCCCACGAGCCAGTCCCGCCGCGCCGGCAGACCAACGCGCCACCGCCATAACTGCCCCCAATGCCCAATGCGAATTTCTTCTCCGATGGAATTACACCCACACAAACTGCTTTGCGAAGCAGGTCAGAGGGAATGCCTTTCTCCGGCGTGCCCATGATGGCGTTGATCACTTCGGCCGCCTTCTTCAGCCGCTCGACTTCTTTGCCCTCCGCAGCCGCGAGGTTGGCAGCTCCAAGTGAAATTGCACAAATGAGAATCCCAGTAAATGTTTTCATCGAAGGCTCCTTTTGCCAAGTTTTAGGAGATCAGCCTGACTGCAAACACCTGTATTCTTTTTGCCCACGCGTATTTTGCCACAACCCTTCGGCTCAAGTGAAGATTTTTTCCGATCGATTCAGAGTATAATCTGCGGCACGGATGGCCTTAACTTCAGGCGTACGCTTGGGACCCTATGAAATCCTATCGCCGCTGGGTGCGGGCGGCATGGGGGAGGTGTATCGCGCGCGTGATACCAAGTTGAACCGCGATGTGGCGCTTAAAGTTCTGCCCGCCGCCGTGGCAAACGACGCCGAACGCATGGCGCGATTTCAGCGCGAAGCGCAGGTGCTGGCCTCGCTCAACCATCCCAACATTGCTTCGATATATGGCCTTGAAGAGTCGGGCAGTGTGCGCGCGCTGGTGATGGAACTGGTGGAAGGTTCGACCTTGGCGGAACTCCTGGAAATTCGAAAATCGAAATTCGAAACTGGAAAATCTCCCTCCAGTCCAGCTTCGAGTTTCGAATTTCTAGTTTCGAGTTTCGATCCTTTGCACATCGCCAAACAAATCGCCGAGGCCATGGAGTTCGCGCACGAACGCGGCATCATTCATCGTGACCTCAAGCCCGCGAATGTAAAGGTCACTCCCGACGGCGCGGTCAAAGTTCTGGATTTTGGCCTGGCCAAGGCGCTCACCACCGAAGCGTCGGGAACCAATCTCGCCAACTCACCCACCATCAGCATCGCGGCAACGCAAGCCGGAGTGATTCTAGGGACCGCGGCATACATGAGCCCGGAGCAAGCCAAAGGGAAGTCCGTGGATCGGCGCACGGACATTTGGGCGTTCGGCTGCGTGCTGTATGAAATGCTGACTGGAAGGCAGACGTTTGAGGGCGAGACAGTTTCGGATGTTCTGGCGTCAGTCATACTGAGAGACCCGGACTGGAACTCCTTTCCGGCCGACACACCCGCGAGCATTCGGAAATTGTTGCGTCGTTGCCTCGCGAAAGACCCCAAGCAGCGCCTGCAAGCCATTGGCGAGGCGCGCATCGCGATAGAGGAAACGCTGAGAGGCGAGTCGGATGAAGGGCCGGACCTCGTGCCCGTTGCCTCCGGGCGGGAGCGACCACAAGGGTCGCCCCTACAACCCTGGCGGCGCGTGCTCCCCTGGGCTGTGGCTGGATTTTTCGCGCTGGGACTGATCAGCTCATTGCTCTATCTTTGGCGGAGATCGCGCCAAGCTGTTTTGCCGGTTACAAGGTTCACGCTCTCACTCCCGGCAGGCGATTTGCCTCTAGGTTTCGGCGAAGGGCCGGCAGTTGCGATGTCACCAGATGGAACCAAGCTTGCCTACGTTGCCACACGTGCCCCGGCGCAGATTCATCTTCGCCAGCTTGATGCACTCCTAGAGACGGGCATCCCGGGCACCGAGGGGGGGCAAGCGCCATTCTTCTCGCCCGACGGGCAATGGATAGGGTTCTTTGCCAACGGCAAGCTTAAGAAGGTTTCGACGCAGGGCGGCACCCCCATTACGCTCGCTGAGGCACCCATAGGACGGGGTGCGGCTTGGGCTCCAAATGGCACCATTGTATTTTCACCGTCCACCACTTCTGGCCTGATGCGCGTCTCGGATGTGGGCGGCACGTTGGAGGTGCTCACCACTCCTGATGCCGCCAGTGGGCAGCGGACCCACCGCTGGCCGGAGGTTCTGCCGGGCGGCAAGGCTGTCTTGTTTCTTATCGGCAAGCTTACGAGGCCTACCTACTTCGACGACTCTCAGATCGCCGTCCTGTCGCTTGAGACAGGTAAGTACCACGTAGTGCTGGAGCACGCCGCAATGGCGCGCTACGCAGCGACGAGCGATTCGAACGGCTACATCATCTATGCCCATTCTGCTGACCTGTTCGCGCTGCCGTTCGACCCAAGACGGCTGGAGGTAACCGGCCGTGCTGTACCCGTTGTTCAAGGCGTTTCGGAAGTGGTTGGAAATGGTGCGGCCCATTTCGGCCTCAGCCAGTACGGATCACTTGTTTATTGTCCTGGCGGGCCCGAAAACGAGAGCAGCAATCTGGTTTGGCTGGACCGCAAGGGCGAGGAACATTCCATCCCAGCGCCGCTTCTCCCTTATAGTATTGCATCGCTTTCCCCGGACGGCCGGCGCGTGGCGGTTGGCACCTACGCCACGTCTGGAGCGGCGTTGCATGACATTGAAATCTACGACTTTGCTCGCAACACGCTCAACCGGCTTACTTTCACGGGTAACAATGACGTTCCTATCTGGACGCCGGATGGCAAGCGAGTGGCGTATTACTCCGCACACGCTCAGAATCCGGGTATCTATTGGGAACCCGCCGATGGCAGCCAGCCAGCGGAGTTGCTTGCTCCCATGGCTTCAAACGGAGCCCCCACCTCTTTCTCGCCTGACGGTAAGTCTCTGGCTTTTGTGCAAATCGGAGCTCAGACCTCGTCAGATATCTGGACTCTGCCACTCCAAGGTGACCGAAAACCGCGGCCTTTTGCCCAAGAACCATTTAACGAAGGGTGGGCGAGCTTTTCTCCGGACGGACGATGGCTTGCCTATGCCTCCGACGAATCAAGTCAGCAGGAGATTTACGTGCGACCTTTTCCGGGGCCCGGGGGTAAGTGGCAGGTGTCAAGCAGAGGCGGAAATTACCCGGTCTGGTCGAAAAGTGGACGAGAGCTGTTCTATGTCAACGGTGACAAGCTGATGGGGGTACCCGTTCAGACGAGTCCAACCTTTTCCTTCCGCATGCCCCAGGCGATTTTTGAGAAGACACCATTGCTTGCGTCTCTTACCAGCGGGCTTGGGCCCTTCATGAGCAAACCGTATGACGTTGCCCCCGACGGCCAGCGATTCCTGGTTGTTAAGCGCTTGCTGTCAGGCTCCAGACAAATCAATGTAGTCCTGAACTGGTTCGAAGAGCTGAAGCGAATCGCGGCGGAAGGAAAACAGTGACGCTCGTTCCTGGCACTAAACTCGGGCCGTATGAAATTGTCGCTCCACTCGGCGCGGGTGGAATGGGAGAAGTATATCGTGCGCGCGACACCCGCCTGGGGCGCGACATCGCGATTAAAGTCTTGCCCGCCTCATTCTCCAAAGATCCAGAACGCCTCCATCGCTTTGAGCAAGAGGCGCGCGCCACCAGCGCTCTGAACCATCCCAACATCCTCGCCATATATGACATTGGGCAGTCGGGCGATTCCCCCTACGTGGTCTCAGAGTTGTTGGAGGGCGAGACTATGGGAGAACGACTGCGCTCCGGGGCGGTCAGTCAACGCAAGTCGATTGAATACGCGGTTCAGATGGCGCGCGGCCTTGCGGCGGCACACGAGAAGGGCATCGTCCATCGCGACCTGAAGCCGGAGAACCTGTTCATCACGCGCGAGGATCGTGTGAAGATTCTCGACTTCGGGCTCGCCAAGCTGACTCGTCCGGAGACTTCGAGCGGCATGGGAACGCAGGCCGGGACAGTGTCGATCAGCACGGAGCCGGGCAAAGTGATGGGGACAGTGGGCTACATGTCTCCAGAGCAGGTGCGCGGAGAGGCGGCAGATCATCGGACAGACATTTTCTCGTTCGGGACAATCCTGTACGAAATGCTGGCGGGGCACCGGGCATTTCAGCGGGACACGATGGCGGAAACAATGACAGCCATCCTGAAGGAAGAGCCGGCGGAACTAATGGCACTGGGCACGAAAATCGCTCCGTCGGTGGTGCGCGTGGTGGACCACTGTCTGGAGAAACTCGCGGAGTTGCGCTTTCAGTCGGCCAAAGATCTCGCGTTCGCTTTGGAGGCCCTTTCGGGCACGTCGACGCCCTCGAGCGGCGCCACTCACATGCCGTCAGCGTTGGTAACGGGCGTGGGCGTGAAGAAATACTTGCTGCCGATGATTGGGGTCGTCCTGATACTAGCGGCCGGCATTGCCTCCTATCAGGCAGGCAAGCGATTGGGACAAAAATCGCCGCCTGCCTTCACCCGGCTATCGTTCCGTCGCGGTCACATTTCTTCGGCTCGATTTGCGCCAGACGGCCAAACAGTTGTCTATAGCGGCGCCTCAGACGGGGCTCCGCTTGAGATCCTATCTACCACCCCACCCAGCCCTGAATCTCGCGGGCTGGGTTTCACCCAAGCCGACCTGATGGCGATCTCAGCGACCGGCCAGATGGCACTTTCACTCAAGAATCGGATGATTGGCGCCTGGATCGCCAGTGGGACGCTCGCCGTGGCTTCGCTCACGGGAGGCGCGGCTCCACGGTCCATGCTGGAAGGAGTTGAGTGGGCCGACTGGTCGCCTGATGGAAAAGATCTGGCAGTGGTGAGGCAGGTCGGCGCTTTCAACAAGTTGGAGTACCCCATCGGCAACGTGCTGGACCAAACTTCGGGCTGGTTCAGTCACATTCGCATGGCTCCCGCAGGCAGGATGATTGCCTATATCGAGCATCAGTCGCGTGCGGGCGATCCCGGCTCCATTGACTTGCTCAGCCTGGATTCCAATCCCAACAAGAAGATTCTTTCAACAGGTTGGAACAGCGCTTATGGTTTGGCTTGGTCACCCGACGGGAAAGAGATTTGGTTCACTGCCACGACGGAGCAGAGCGGGCGCGCCCTCCATGCGGTGAGCCTCTCGGGGCAGGTGCGCCTGATGGACAGCGTCACGGGGAATCCCATCCTCCAGGATGTTGCCCCAGGCGGGCGGGTTTTGCTCACTCTCGACAATCTGCGGACAGGCCTCATTTCGCTCGCCCCGGGGTCGAAGACTCCCCGAGACCTTTCATGGCTGGATTTCACCGCGCTCCGTGACATGTCCGGAGACGGCAATACCATTCTGTTTGACGAAGCGGGAGAAGCGGGCGGAGAGTTCGGCACAATCTATTTGCGCAAAGCCGACGGCTCGCCGCCCGTGCGCCTCTCCACAGGGTTGTCCACGAGCTTGTCTCCTGACGGCCAATGGGTTCTTGCCCTCGAGCCCAACTCCGCCAAGGGTTGGGATATGGTGCTCTTGCCGGCCGGCCCCGGCGAACCCCGGATCGTTAATCGTGGCCCGACCTATGCCCAGTGGTCCCTGCTCTCGCCCGATGGCAATAGAATCGTTTATTCAAACAACGAGCCCGGGCATGGTGTGCGCCTCTATGTCCAATCCACCAAGGGCGGGCCTGCACAAGCGATCACTGATGAAGGCGTAAGCTTGATCCCCTATGCACATTCCATCTCGCCGGACGGGAAGCAGGTGATTGCTGTTGCCGCCGATCAAACCTTCGGACTCTATTCGGTTGAGACGGGCCAGCGACGCGAAATTTCCGGATTGACCCCGGGCCAGGCCCCCATCGGTTGGACCGGCGATGGGCGCTCGCTTTACGTTTATCAACCCGGAGAGATACCTGCCAAGGTCTACCGGCTCGATTTGGCCACCGGGCGGTCCGCCTTGGTTGAGGAGCTTGTGCCACCCGACCCGGCTGGCGTTACCTTCATTCGCCCACCGCACTTTTCCAGTGATGGGAAATCCTACGCCTATAGCTACACGCGAATTCTCTCTGACCTATATCTGGCCGAAGGACTGAAGTAGAACTGGCCAAAGCTTTTTGTCAATTTCAATGGAGCAACTTCCTTGTCGGCGCAAAGAGGTTGCGACGACCTCCGGCCGCAAGTCTCGCAGAGCAGTGTATAATCCCAACAGACATGGGGTTGTCATCCGGAGCAAAACTTGGGCCATCCGAAATCCTCTCGCCTTTGGGCGCGGGCGGGATGGGAGAGGTGTATCGCGCGCGCGATTCCAAACTGAATCGCGAGGTGGCGCTGAAAGTTCTGCCCGCCGCTCGGTCCTGATCGATCTTCCCTCTGGCAGCCTGCATCAGATTGTTTCCGTTCCGCGCTCCGGCTCGGGCGGTGTGCAAGTGCTCATGACGCTCAGCACACCCGTGTGGATAATGGACTTTGAAGCTGATGGGAGCATCTTTGTCGATCAGGTGGAGCGGCCACTTCAAGTCTTGCGGTTCCCAGCTTCCGGCGGCACACCGGAAGTGATTGCAGTCTCGGAAACCTACCCGCCGTCGTTTATGCAACCTGTGGCGTTTCCTGATGGTGGATTACTCATCCCTGCCCTCCTTTCCGGCCATGCCCGACTTCTGCTGGGTAAACCCAATGGGAATTTCTTTCCGTTGGTGGACACTGCGGAGGAAATTGGGCCGCCGGCTGCATTGCTTCCGGACAACCAGGTGGCATTTATCGCCGGAACCGGCTCGGATCAGGTTATCGCCATCGCCTCCACCGGCGATGGCCGCATTATACGCCGCCTCGAAGGGTCAAAGGGAAAAGGCATCAACGCTCTGGCGCCTTCCCTCGATGGAAAAACTCTCTACTACTCGACGGACGGGAACGTGTGGTCCATCCCTGCCGCTGACGGGACGCCAAGCAAAATCTGTGCCGGAGATGGCGTGGCCGCCGATCCAAACGGGAAAGATTTGATCACCAACTTGTGGGAGTCAGAGGGAATGAAGTTGTTTCGGGTTCCACTTTCAGGGGGACCGCGCCAGGAGATCCGAATTCCAGGCGACGTCCCGATGAACAACCTGCCCTTGAGCGGAAGTGCCATTCGCCAGGACGGAAAGGTCCTATTGGGGATGCAATCCACGGATCCCTGGTTCTATAGCCTGGCGGTCCTGGACCCGGGGAGCGGCAGGATTGCGCAGGTGCCACTGAATTACACCGGTGACTTGTTGCTCTCGGGATGGACGAACGATGGCCGCATCCTCGCCTTTGGCGAACCTATTCGAGCCCGCATCTGGCGATTTCGGCCCGTGCCTTAATGGGGCGATTTAGCGAATAAACTGGTGAGCGACACCCAATTGTGGAAACGTTTCAGTACCTCCAATCCAAAACAGCGTTATAATTTCGCCGATAAGTCAGGAGGACTCATGTCTAACGATTCGGAAGTCACACGCCGGGATTTTCTCAAATCGACTGCCAAGACTGGGGCAGGGTTGGCCGCGTTCAGCGGCATCACTTTCATTGCTAACCCAGAACGCGTGTTTGGCGCCAATGACCGCGTGCGCGTCGCTATCTGTGGGCTCCGCGGGCAGGGATTTGAGCACGTCCGCGAATATTCAAAAATGCCGACCGTTGAAATCGCCGCGGTCTGCGATATCGACGAGAACGTAACGAGCCAGCGGCTCGCGCAAATGGACAAAATGGGGATACGCAAGCCACAGACTTATGTCGACGTGCGCAAGCTCCTGGAGGATAAATCCATCGACGTCGTTTCCATCGCGGTGCCGAATCACTGGCATTCGCTGATGGGCATTTGGGCCTGCCAGGCGGGGAAGGACGTTTATTGCGAAAAGCCTTGCTCACACAACTGGTGGGAGGGCCGGCAACTGGTGCGCGCCGCGAAGAAGTATGATCGCATCGTGCAGCATGGCACTAATAGCCGCTCCGGCGACGCAATCCGTGAGGCCATGCAAAAAATGCGCGACGGCTTGATTGGTGAAGTCTACCTTTCGCGCGGCTTGTGCTACAAATGGCGCGACACTATCGGCCGCGAGCCCGAAGCACCCGTGCCGGCCGGCGTCCACTATGACTTGTGGACCGGGCCTGCGCCGCTCAAACCATTCACCAAAAATCGCTTCCACTACAACTGGCATTGGATTTGGGATACGGGCAACGGTGACATCGGCAACCAGGGCATCCACGAAATGGATGTGGCCCGGTGGGGACTCGGCGTGGGCTTTCCCACCAAGGTGTCAGCCATCGGCGGTCATTTTATGTTTGACGACGACCAGCAGACTCCCAACACCTTGAATTGCGCCTTCGAATTTGAATCGTCGGACGGAAAACGCAAGATACTCGAATTCGAGGTCCGTCATTGGATCACCAACCACGAAGCCGAAATCGGGAGCGGAGCGTTCAAGACTGGTGGCCTTCCACCCGCCGGCTTGACTCCGCCCGCGAAGCCCAAGAAACCTTCTGGGGGCCCTCGGCTCGGGCCAGGCGCCGGAACGCACAATACCGTCGGAAATATTTTCTACGGCTCAAAAGGATATCTCGCAATGGATGGCTACGACTCCTACAAAAGCTGGCTGGGTGACGATCAGGAGCCTGGGCCGGAAGGGAAGGGCGTCGGAAATAATTGGGCGAACTTCATTGATTGCGTGCGGAGCCGCAAGAAGGAAGGCTTGAACGCCCCAATTTTAGAAGGACATATTTCCGCTACACTGGTTCACTTGGCCAACGTCTCGTACCGCCTGGGGCGCAGCCTGAAATTCGATCCGGAAACCGAACAGGTGGTTGGCGACGACGAAGCCAACAATCTTCTGCGCGACGGCGACCGCGGCTATCGCGCCCCATTCGTAGTGCCCGAGGATGTTTAGCGCTTCATTTGGTATGGATCGACGACGCACAGTGTTCGGGCTCTAAGTACAAGAAAAGGAAATCGTCCGGAGAACTATCTCCGTAGCATGCTTTATTGGAGAACATGCTGAGATCTACCAGTGATCGACGAGGATTTCTGCAGCAAGGGGTGTCGCTCACGGCGGCACTGCTCGCCACCGGGCGGCTCAGCGTAGCGGCCGAACCCTTGCCTAATCCAGTTGGGTACGCCGCGATTTCCTGGCCTCAAAAAGATTTCTCGCAAGCACTCGACACTATCTCCGGGTTGGGCTTTAAGGGCGTGCAGTTGCTGGGTTGGGTGGTGGACGTTTACCCAAGCGAAAAAATCGAAGACCTCAAGGGCCGCTTGAAAAAGCTGAACCTTATTCCCTCAGCACTTTCGTGTTCACGCATCCGACTCAATCCCGCTTCCCTTAATGACGAGTCGATCCTTTTTCGCCAGTATGCGGACTTTCAGAAACATCTCGGCGGGCCTTATTTGCAAGTGACCGATGGTGGCCGGCCTGGCGTTGAATATTCACCTCAGCAAATCAGGGCACTCGGCGAACAAATGAACGCGATCGGAAAAACCGCGGCCGATGTGGGCGTGACGATGGGTTACCACCCGCACTTCGGCACTCTGGGCGAAACCCGGGCAGGCATGTCGAGGGTGCTGGATGCCACCGACCCGCGCTACGTCAAACTGATTGCCGATGTGGGCCACATCACCCTGGGTGGGTCGGACCCCGTCGAATTGATTCGGACTTATCACGAGCGCCTCATCCTGACCCATTTTAAAGATGTGCGCAAAGACGTCTTCGAACTTGCCCGCAAAGATCGCAACTTGGCGGCCCACCAAAATTATCACTTTTGTGAGATTGGCCAGGGCATAGTCGATTTTCCCGCCATCGTTCAGGTTTTCCGCGAGGTCAGATTCCGCGGGTGGGTTAACACCGAACTCGACTCCTACGAGCTGCGGCCGGGCGGTCCGGCAGAAAGTGCTCGAATGAACAAGGAAGCTTTACTGAAGTTAGGATTTGAAATCTAGCCTGGGCAAAATACCGCCACGGGGTGAGGAGGGTCCGGTGGGTCGGCCGAAAGCATGGTTGTTGTGGAGCACCGGGAAAGACAGTGCTTGGGCGCTGCACGCCACGCGCCTTCGCGGCGAGGTGGAGATTGTTGCCCTGCTCACCACCATCAACTCCACCCACGCGCGCGTCGCCATGCATGCGGTGCGTGAGAGCTTGCTTGAGGCGCAGGCTGAGGCGGTCGGCTTGCCGCTCGTGAAAGTCCCCATTCCATGGCCATGCCCAAACGAAATTTACGAACAGGAAATGGCCAGCGCAATTGCGCAGGCGCGCAGTCAGGGCGTGACGCACATGATTTTCGGAGATTTATTTCTGGAAGACGTCCGGAAGTATCGCGAAGAGAAACTTAAGGGAAGTGGTATCACGCCGCTCTTCCCGATATGGGGAACTGACACCAGGCGCCTGGCGCAGGAAATGGTGGATGCGGGACTTCGAGCTTACCTGACCTGTGTCGACCCGAAGCAACTTGATCCCAAGTTTGCCGGGCGTGCCTTTGATGCCCAACTGCTGGCCGAACTTCCCGCCGGCGTCGATCCCTGCGGAGAGAAAGGCGAATTTCACACCTTCGCCTATGCCGGCCCGATGTTTCGCTCGCCCATTTCAGTCGAGGTCGGTAAAGTGGTGAATCGCGACGGATTCTGTTTTGCGGACGTGCTGCCCGCTGGAGCTGCCGGACGAGCCCTCAGCGCCGTTTGACGTTGAACTTTCGCCCTCAATTAACTTCCATACTTCGCCGCCATACCTCTCAAAATGGAAGATTTTCACTTGCGCCCCCCCGACCGTCGGTAGTTCCAGCCTATCTGGTTGAGAATCTGTAATTTATTTCCCCTCCGAGTGCTCCCGGGAATGGGGCCTGCATATCCCACCATAAATATTTGGAACAATTGAAAGGGTCCCGGTGTCAATATTAATGAAAGGCCAGATGCCGGAAATCGGGCTTCCGGGCGGAGCCGGGTACGGCGCAATCTGCCGAAGCCCCTGGGAGGTGCCACCATGTTTGACACAACATTGCTAGATTCCTCTCCCGAGCGCACACCGATTCTGACCACTCGCCACTGGCTGGCGGGACTTGGCGTGGGGGTTATGGGAATGCTGGCGGGATTTGTGATTGTCCCCATGATTTCCGAACCCTCGCCAAAGGCACTGGTGATTGAGGCCGCTCTGCTGGGGGTGGGCGTGATGTTTTACGAGCTGATGATCTGGTATGTCCTCGAAGACACGCGCCACCTCGGGTTGGACTCACGAAGGTGGTCGATTGCCTTGCTGTTGCTGAACGTGGTGGGATTTGTGGCTTATCTAATCTATTCGGCGGCAAAGACAGGCGAGTGGAAGCGCGCCACGTTGCCTCTCGCTTATGTATTCCAGGGAATTGTGGTCTGCGTGATGCTCCTTTTCCCCCTTGTCAAAACCCAAGCCCTTCCCGATGCACACCGGCTGTTTGAAGTATTAATGCCAACTCCGCCTGCCGGGCCTCCTCCGGTTACCACGTCGCACCTGAAGCCGGTAAACCACCCCACGACTCTATCTGTGTTGGAGGCGCCAACTCGTATCCCAGTTGGCGTAGTCAGGGTAATCGAGCAGCCTGATCCCTCCCAGATCGCGCCCTCAACTTACGAATTTGTCCCGGGTGGAGTTAATACAGGACCTGGAGGCACGGGCAACAATCCGGTTCTTTCCAATTTGCTCGCGGGGGCTCGCGGCATTCCGCCTCCTCCGGTGACTCCCCATTCGGCCAAGGTTAATCGCGTGCGAATTGGCGGCAATGTGGAGGAAGCCAAGCTGATCTTCCATCCCAACCCTCAGTATCCGGAGTTACCAAAGATGGCGCGCATCCAAGGCACGGTAGTGCTGGAAGCGATCATAAGCCGCGACGGAACGATTGAGGATTTGAAGGCGACTTCGGGAAACCCGCTTTTGATCCCGGCTGCGCTTGACGCCGTGCGCCGCTGGCGCTACCAGCCCACCCTCTTGAACGGAGAACCCGTCGAGGTGGTGACCGAAGTTCAGGTGCACTTCATCTTGAACGAGTAACCACGATTTGCCTCCGGATGTCCCCTCCCTCCGGACAAAGGGGCGCGCAGAATGCCTGCGACCTGCGCGCCCTTTTTGTTTTCAACGCCAGTCCACCGACTGAAATCAACGGTACGGGCTTCGCCACCTGGTTGTGCTGCCTCGCCGAGTGTGACAACATAGAATTTTCCTGCTGGGAATTGGACTCGAGGCACAAACCTCCCGCTATGCCGCGAAGCTCGCTCATTGAATATTTCGCTGGGTTTCACGCTCGCGGGTCGGAGCCCGCATTTGTTTTTCAGCGTGGGTATCGCAACGTTCGCTGGTCTTACCGAGACCTAGCGGATACGGCAAACCAGTTTGCTCGCGAACTGGAGGGGCGCGGGATTGCTCCGGGTGAACATGTCCTGATTTGGGGCGGGAATTGCGCGGAATGGATTGCGGCGTTTTGGGGATGCGCGTTGCGAGGTGCGGTGGCCGTGCCCGTGGATGCCATTGCCGCGCCGGAATTCGCCCGGCGCGTGGCGAATCAAGTAAACGCCAAACTCCTGGCCTGCTCGAGGGATGTGTTACGTCACAATCCCGGTTTGCCCGCCATCGTATTTGACACTTTTCACGAAACACTGGCGCGGCATTCGGGCGCGCCCTTCGCCGGGCCTGACTTAAAGCGCAGCGACACTCTGGAAATTGTCTTCACCTCCGGCACCACTTCCGAGCCGCGCGGCGTGGTGATCTCGCACGGCAATGTGCTGGCCAACCTCGAACCTCTGGAAAACGAAATTGCGAAATACCGGCGCCTGGAGCGGTTCTTCCATCCTCTCAGGTTTCTGAATCTCGTGCCATTGAGCCATGTCTTTGGGCAGTTTATGGGACTCTTTGTGCCGCCTTTGCTGGGGGGGACGGTGATATTCCACGACTCGCTCAACCCTTCGGAAATCATCCGTACCATCAAGAGCGAGCGTGTGACCTCGCTGGTGGCGGTGCCGCGGCTGCTCGAAGCGCTCAAAGAGAAAGTCGAACGGGATCTGGAAATTGCAGGCCGTCGGGAGGATTTCAAGAAGCGAATCGCCACCTCCGAGGGCAAGCATTTTGTGGCGCGCCTGTGGCGGTTTCGAAGCATTCATCGCCGGTTTGGCTGGAAATTCTGGGCGTTCATTTCCGGTGGCGCGGCGCTCGACACTGCAACCGAAAGTTTTTGGCGGCAATTAGGATACTCCGTCATTCAGGGCTACGGCATGACGGAGACCACCTCTTTGATCAGTTTGAATCATCCTTTTCGAACCGGAATGGGTTCGATTGGAAAACTAATGCCGGGGCTGGAGGTGCAATTGGCTGCGGACGGCGAGATCCTGGTGCGAGGCGAGAACATCTCATCCGGTTATTGGAAGGAGAGAGAGTCAAGCCTAATGTCTGCGGACGCAGCAGACCGCGATGGCTGGTTTCGCACTGGGGATCTTGGCGAGTTGGACAGCACGGGGAACCTTTATTTCAAAGGTCGCAAGAAGGACGTGATTGTAACCGCAGAAGGGATGAAAGTTTATCCCGAAGATTTGGAGGCCGCGCTGCGCCGCCAGGTCGAGGTCCGCGACTGCGTGGTAGTGGGCGCGGCGCGGGGAGGCAACGCTGAGCCCTGCGCAGTTTTAATTTTGCGCGAGCGCGGCGGAGATCCGAAACCAGTGGTGCGGCGCGCCAACCAGTCCCTGGCCGGGTTTCAACAGATTCGCCGTTGGCTTGTCTGGCCCGATGACGACTTTCCGCGGACTTCCACGCAGAAACCTCGAGCCCAACTTATCCAGAAATTCGTGCAAACTCAACTAGAGACGCCCGGCGCTGCGCCCTCTGAGGCCGCCAGCGAGGGAGGGACACTCGCCGATCTGGTGGGCCGCATCACTGGTCGCACGCCTGTTGGCCTGACGCCCGGTGCCAACCTGACCACGGACCTGAATCTCACTTCCATCGATCGGGTTGAGTTGATGAGCGCCATTGAGGACCGCTATCAAGTGGACCTAAATGAATCCGACTTTGGCGCTGCCACCATGGTGGGCGATCTCGAGCGAATGCTTCACCAGCCTCCCCCTGCCGGAATCCCTTACGTCTACCCGGCCTGGGCGCAGCGTTGGCCGATCACGTGGATTCGCTTTGTGACTTATTATTGCCTTTCCTTGCCGGCCACCTTGCTGCTCGGCTATCCGCGGGTCGTGGGCCGCGAAAATCTGCGTGGCGTTCGCGCGCCGGTGCTGATTATTTCCAACCACGTAACCTACGTCGACCTTGGATTCATTCTGGCGGCGTTGCCCTTCAGGCTGAGAAACCGCGTGGCGGTGGCGATGCTCGGGGAGCGCCTGCGTGCCATGCGACATCCGCCCACCAAGGACGGCCTTTTCAGCCGCTGGCTGGACAAGCTCAGCTACTACCTGGTGGTCGCTCTGTTCAACGTCTTTCCGCTTCCCCAACAAACCGGGTTTCGCGAGAGTTTTGCCTTTGCGGGCGAATCGGCCGATCGCGGTTACAACGTGGTGGTATTTCCTGAGGGCCGCCGCACCAACACCGGCCACATGGCCGAGTTTCGCGCGGGCATTGGTTTGCTGGCGAAGCGACTGGACCTGCCTATTGTGCCCTTTTGTATTGACGGGCTGTATGAATTGAAGCGGGCAGGGAAGCACACGGCGCGTCCGGGCGCCGTCACGGTTACGATTGGCGCGCCCCTGCAAATCGATCGCAATGCCGAGCCGGAGGCGATAGCGCGCGACCTGGAGAAACGCGTGAAGGATTTGGTGCCGGCGAAGAGGTAATGGGGCGTGGCGTTCATTCCGCCATCAGCAAGCTCTCCGCGAACGGCCACTTCGCATCCACCCATTGCGCGTCGCACCGGAATCCCGCTTGGCGCGAAATCTGCATGACTTCGGCCACAGAAAATTTGTGGCTACTCTCTGTCCAAATGGTTTCATCTTCGCGGAAATTGACGTGCAAGCCGGCCTTGGGAATGGTGACGGTCTGGGGAAGGGTGGACCGGAGGTGCATTTCGATTCGCCGCTCCACAGGATTGTAGCGCACCATGTGTTCGAATTGGCTCAAATTAAAATTGGCGTCCAGCTCGCGATTAATGCGGGCCAGGAGATTGCGGTTAAACGCCGCCGTCACGCCCAGGGGATCGTCGTAGGCATTAATCAATTGGGCGACCGGTTTTTCGAGGTCGGTGCCCAGCAACAGCGCGTCTCCCAGTGTCAGGATTTTCCTCAATTGCCGCAAGAAGTGAATGCCGGCCGACCGGTCAAAATTTCCGATCGTGCTGCCCAGAAAGAGAACCAGGATATGTTGCCCGGGAGGCCGGCGAGCCGCCACGGCAAGCAAGCCATCCAGATATTCCTTTTCAAATCCGACGATGCTGATGCAATCGATGTGTTGCAGGCGCAGCCTGGCGCTGGCCAGCGCGGAGCGCGAAATTTCAATGGGGTAATAGGTGGTGGCCTGGCGACGGCAAAGCGCTTCGAGGAGCCACCGAGTCTTCTGCGCGTTGCCGCTGCCCAACTCTGCCACCACAACAGGCAAGGGAAGGCGGGCGACCATCGCATCGGCGTGCTCGCGCAAAAGGCGCTCGTCGGCGCGCGTGAGGCCATACTCGGGCAGCAGGCTGATCACCTCAAAGAGGGCTGAGCCTGCATCATTGTAAAAGTATTTTGAAGGTAATTCCTTCTGACCTTCTTTGCTCAGGCCCGTGCGAACATCTTCGGCCAAATCGGCAACAGAAAACTCCATGATTCCTTGGGTGAGCATAGCTTCTCCCTAAAAACGCTGGCTAACGGTTTACGACGCCGCGGAAAGTCGCGTAGAGATAGGGGTAGTGAGGTTGAAACCAGTTGCGGAAAGAGCGCCGCAATAAGCAGGCGGCCGTGCGGGCCGAGCCGCCCTTGAGTACAAAGTGCTTGCCATCGAAAAAGTCAGCAGAATATCCGGGATAAAAAGGGAAAGCCTGGAAACCTTCGAAGGGCGCGAAGGGAGTGGAGGTCCACTCCCAGCCGTTTCCGAGCAGGCCGTGGACGCCAAAGGCGCTGGCGCCATCGGGGTAGGCGCTCACCGACGCGGGGTCCCACCGCTGGAAATCAAAGTTGCCGTGACGCGCGCCCGGAGGTTCGTTCCCCCAGGGGAATTCGCGCTCGGAGCCGTCGGGCGTTCCGTAGGCCGCGCGATGAAACTGCATTTCGGAGGGCAGCCCCTTGCCCGCCCAACGAACAAAGGCAGACGCTTCGGCGTGACTGACGTATACGGGCCAATCCAGGGGCAGGGAGACCTCGCCAAACATATTGCGCTGAAACCACGCGTCATGGCGACGAATCCAAAAATGAGGGTGGTAAATCCCTTTTTTCGTTTTCCATTCCCAACCCTGTTCGTCCCAAAGATCTCGCTTATCGTATCCGCCGGAGAGCATGAAATCGATGAAATGACGGTTGGTGACGTTGTATGCGTCGATGGCGAACTCAGGGACGCTCACCGTGTGCGCTTCGTACTCGTTGTCCCAACCGAAATCGTAGCCGGGGGTGCGGGGGCGTCCCAGGGTCGTTTGGCCGGCGGGAATTAGCGCCATCCGCGGCACCACGGCGCCCTCCAAGGGCGGGGCGGGTGCTGACATGGCCAATTTGCGTTCCAGGGGCAACTGGTGCAGCATATACGCGAGCGTCTCGGCGTGCATCAAACGGTGCTCGATTGCCACGTGAAAAATAAATCCGTGATGCAGCAACGGGGAATTGGGATCGGTCAACGTAGCACGCGTGAGCGCTTCATCGAGGGTTTGGCGGATACGCGTGTTGTATTGGATAATCTCATCGCGCGCCGGCCATTCCGAGGGCTGGTCGTCGGGCAAATCGCCTCCGACGGGATCGATGCCAAAGGCAAACAACTTGTCAAAAGTGGGATGAAACGACGGGAGGCCCAGGACTTGCCGCGCGATCAGGTTCCACTCAAAAGCTTCGAAATGACCCAGATAGAATATGATTCGATGGCGCTCGGGAATCGGGCGGTCGTAAAGTGCTTCTGGAAGGACGACCCGGAAAAGCTGGTCGGTTTGAGTGCGCGCGGACTGCATTCGCGCCTTCAGCTCTTGCCGCAGATCAGCTGATGCTCCTGGTGCCTGGTTCGCGTCAGACATGCTTTTAAGTAGATGAGCATCTCGAGGATTGGATTCAGCTCTGATCCCTCCTCCCAAGTGCCGAGATTTGCCATCATTAGCGAGACGCGCCGGGAATGTCAAGTGTGGAAATAAGGGCATCAGTTTTGAACAACTGGCTCGAGATATGAAAACCAATCCTTATGGACCTTTCTTCGGCCCCTCAATTCGTCATTGAATGTTGCGCAGCGGGGTATCGACTGAACGGCGGCCGCACCCTGGTGGGCGGCCTGAATTTGCAGGTCCAGCGCGGGGAGACGCTCGTTTTGCTGGGCCGGAGCGGCTCCGGCAAGACGACCACACTCAAGCTTATCAACCGCCTGCTCGAGCCGACAGAAGGTGAGGTTCTGGTGGAAGGGCGCGCGACCACAGCGTGGGACCCCATCCGGCTCAGGCGGCGCATCGGATATGTTATCCAGGAAGTGGGTCTCTTTCCTCATTTCAATGTGGAGCGCAACGTCGGGCTGGTCCCGTCGCTCGAAGGTTGGGCGCCGGAGCGGATTCGCGCGCGCACCGATGAACTGCTGCGCCTGGTGGATTTGGACCCTGGCCAATTTGCCTCCCGTCGCCCGCACGAATTGTCGGGCGGGCAGAGGCAGCGCGTGGGCGTGGCACGAGCCCTGGCGGTCGACCCGCCCGTGTTGCTGATGGACGAACCGTTTGGCGCGCTCGATCCCGTCACACGCGCCGAGATGCAACGCGAATTCCGCGCGCTCCGCGAGCGGCTGAACAAGACCATTGTCTTTGTCACGCACGACGTGCGTGAAGCGCTGCTGCTGGCATCGCGCATCGCATTGATGGACGGCGGTCGCTTGGTGGGCGTCTATTCGCCAAAGGATTTTTTGAACGCGCAGGAGCCGGAGGTGAAGGCGTTTGTGGCGTCCATCGCAGAGCAGTAAGCAGTAGACAGAAAGCAGAAAGCAGAAGGCAGAAAGCAGAAAGCAGAAAGCAGAAAGCAGAAAGCAGAAAGCAGAAAGCAGAAAGCAATAGGCATTGCGCAGAGCCCCTTCCGCAGCAGGCGTTTGCACGGCCTGACGACTGCTTACTGCTTTCTGCCTTCTATTCCTGGAGGTGTCGTGTGAGTGTATTCGATTTCCTGGTGCGCAACCGGGGCGAAGTTTTTCAACTGACGTTGGAGCACCTTGCCCTAGTGGCCGTCTCGATGGTGCTGGCCACGCTGATTGGAATTCCGTTGGGGATTGCGGTCACGCGCCACAGAGCGCTGAAGCGCTGGGTGATGGGCGCGGCGAACGTCATCCAAACCGTGCCCAGCCTCGCCCTGTTTGGCTTCCTGATTCCCATCCCCTTGATCGGGGGCATCGGCAGCCGCTCGGCAATCGTGGCGCTCACCCTCTACGCCCTGCTTCCCATTCTTCGTAATACGTATACAGGTATTACCGGAGTGGATGGTACAGTGATTGAAGTTGCACGGGGAATGGGAATGACCGACCGCCAAATCCTGTGGCAGGTGGAGATTCCCCTTTCGCTGGAAGTGATCCTGGCGGGGGTGCGAGTGGCGACGGTGATTTCCGTCGGTGTGGCCACCATCGCCGCGGCCATCGGCGCCGGCGGGCTGGGAACGTATATCTTCCGCGGCGTGGCAATGGTGGATAATCAGGTGATTCTGGCGGGGGCGATTCCCGCCGCGCTTTTGGCCATCCTGGCGGATTTCACCTTGGGTTGGGGCGAACGGCGCCTGGCGGTGAAATAAGATGTGTCGAGGAATCGCCATTTTCCTGGTCATGGGCTCGATTTTGTTTTCGAGTTGCCGCTCGTCGTTCCAGCGGCGGATTGTTGTGGGCTCGAAGAATTTCACCGAACAAATTGTGCTCGCGGAGTTGCTCGCGCAATACCTCCGGTCGCACACAGGGCTGACCGTGGACGAGCGCGTGAATTTGGGCGGAACCATGATTTGCCAGCAGGCCATCGAATCGGGCGGAATCGATCTTTACGTGGAGTACACCGGGACAGCGCTCACCACTGTCCTCGGCGAAACGCCCTCGGGCGATGCGACGGAAGTGTATGCGCGCGTCAAGCACGATTACGCGGCGCGGTTTGGCTTGGAGGTCACCGAACCGTTGGGCTTCAACAACACTTTTGCCATGGTCATTCGTGGGGAAGACGCGCGCCATTTGAACCTGCGTACCATTACCGACATCGAATCCATCGCGCCGCATTGGCGCGCCGGATTTGGGTACGAGTTTATGGAGCGTCCCGATGGGTTTCACGGCTTGGCCGAAACTTATCACTTGCGCTTCGCCGCGCCGCCCCGGACCATGGAACTGGGCTTGATTTACCGTGCCCTGCAGGAAAAACAGGTGGATATCGTGGCGGGGAATTCCACCGACGGCGTGATCTCCGCGCTGGACTTTGCCGTGCTCGAAGATGATAGCCACTATTTCCCGCCTTACGATGCGGTTCCTGTAGTGCGTCGTCAGACGCTGGAGAAATTCCCTGAGCTGCGAGCGGCGCTTCGCAACCTGGGAGGAAAAGTCTCGGCGGATGAGATGCGCCGGCTAAATTACGCCGTGGACGGCGAACACCGCGACCCTCGGGCCGTGGTCACCGATTACCTGCGCGCCAAAAAGCTCTGAAACGCCCGGGGCTGAATATTGAGAACCACTACTTTTTCACGAAGGAGGATTGCTTGAAAATGGAAAAATCCGGCGGCACGAAAAAGGTCGCGAGAATGAGCGACGAGGCAGTGAGATCCAAAACCGGCAAGACATGGGCAGAGTGGTTCAAAATCCTCGACGCGGCGGGGGCGAAGAAACTGGACCACAAAAGCATTGTTGCCATCCTAAGCGAGCAGCACGGCATAGGGTCGTGGTGGCGACAAATGGTGACTGTGGGCTACGAGCGGGAGCACGGCCTGCGCCAGGTGCATCAGAACGCGCGAGGGTTCAGCGCGAGCGCGAGCAAGACAATGGCTGCACCCGTCATGAAACTGTTCAACGCCTGGAACGATAAAAAGGTGCGCCAGCGCTGGCTGCCCAAATCCGACTTTGAGATTCGCAAGGCCACGCCGGGCAAATCCATGCGCATTACGTGGGTCGACAAGAATACCAACGTGGATGTGGGTTTCTTTCCCAAAGGGAAGGACAAGTCGCAGGTGGCCGTGCAGCACGACAAATTAGCGGATGCCAAGGCCGTGGCCCGGATGAAACTTTTTTGGGGCAAGGCGCTGGAACGCCTCCAGAAAACTCTGGGAGCCTGAAACCGTCCAAGGGCAGCGGACCGCGCCCTGTGGGCACCGCGCTCAATTCGCTGGCTTCGAGGGTTCAGTCGGCTTTTCGCCCTTGACGTATTGGCCGTACCAGATGAGGTATCGCTCCATGCGGTCTTTCATGTGCGTGGGCTTGGTCAGGCCGTGCGGCTCACCGGGATAGACCACCAGCTCCGTGGTCCGCCCCAGCCGTTTCAGCGACTGATAGAGCAATTCGCCATTATTGAGCGGGACGTTCCAGTCAGCATCGCCGCCCATCACCAGGGTTGGCGTCACAATTTTTTCCACCGAATTAAACGGCGAGATTTTCTCCCACGCCGCGCGATTTTTCCAAGGCAGCCCGAGCTCGTACTCCCACTCGCGTTGATAGTGGTCGTGGCCATAATTCGCGATGTAGAGAAACTCGCTGGCGCCGGAGATGGCGGCTTTGAAGCGGTCGGTGTGGATCAGCACGTGGTCAGTGAGGATGCCGCCGTACGACCAGCCTCCCACGCCCAAGCGCGCCGGGTCCGCGATGCCCTGGGCGATGGCGTAATCCACCTCCGCCATCACATCGTCGTAGTCCTTGTTGCCCCAGTCCGCGAATATGGCCTGGGAAAATTTCTGCCCGTAGCCCGAAGAGCCGCGCGGGTTGGGCGTCAGCACCACATAGCCATTGGCGGCAAACAGGTGCGCCTGAAAATTAAATTCGGCGTCATACTGGTCGACCGGCCCGCCGTGAATTCGCAGGAGCGTGGGATAGCGCATCGCGGCGCTGTAGGCTGGGGGCTTGTACAAGTAGCCGGCGACCTCCGTGCCGTCCTTGCTCCTGAAGTGAGCGTATTCCACATCACCAAGGCGAAGCTGCGCCATCAGCGCATCGTTCGTGATGGTAAGGCGGCGGATTTTTCCGTTTTCGAGAAGGCTGATTTCGGGAGGCCGGCTGGGATCGCCCACCTGCGCGGCCACTTTGCCATCCTTGCCCACGGAATACGAATTCACATTCTGCCGCCCACCGATGGCGCGCGTCACTTCGCCTCCCGACGCCGGGATTTGGGCGAGCGGATGGGCTCCGTCATCTTCCATCATGAAATAGATGGTTTGCCCATCGGCGGAGAATCGCGGCTTGATCACGTTGCGGTCGAGCGCTTGAGTGAGCAGTGTTTCCGCGCCGCCCTTCGCCGGGACCACGGCCAGATGGTGCGTGCCGTAATCGAAGGCCTTCACATCGACCTGGCTGACGTAGGTCACCCACCGGCCGTCGGGGCTCCAGGCGGGACTCGCGTCGGCGCCAGGATTGGAAGTGAGCCGCAGCATCGTCTTGCCCTGGTCGGGATTACCGGAGGCCACCACCCAGATGTCCGTGTTGAAATTGCGATCGGGTTCCTCAGTGCGATTGCTGGTGAATGCAAGTGAGTGCCCGTCAGGCGACCAAGCGGGCTCGGAGTCGTCGTAATCCCCGGAAGTTATCTGCGTTACTTTGCGCGTAGACAAGTCGACTACGTAGAGATGGCTGCGGCGGCGGTCCAGGAAACCCATCTCATCAAGCTTGAATTGCAGCCGGTCTATCACCAGAGGGCGGGGCGTCTTGGGCTTCGTTTTTTCGGCATCTTTGTCTTTTTCTTTCGCCGCTGTGATCTCTTCAGGAGACGGATCGCGCAGCACCAGCGCCACGCCGTTGCTGGAGGGAGACCATTCAAAATCGTCCACATCCTGAATGGTTTCGGTCAACTGTAGTGCCTCGCCGCCATTGCGGTTCAGCAGCCAGACCTGGGCTTTGCCTTCGCTCCTCGCCGATAGAAATGCCAGGTATTTTCCGTCCGGGCTCCAGCGGGGGTGTGATGAGGAAGTGGTCTTCGACGTCATGGGCACCGCCTCGCCTCCCGTTGTCGGGACCATCCAGACCTGCTTTTGGGTTTTGTCCTCCTTCAGGTCGCGCGTCGCAACGGTATAGGCCACCCACTTTCCCTCAGGGCTCAGTTGCGGATCCTCGACATCCTTGAGCTGAAAGAAATCGTCCGCGGTCAAGTCGCGCGGCGTGGTCGTGGCCGCTTTCTCTTCGCCCGCGTACGCCGCTTGTCTTGCTCGCAAACCCAGAAGCCCGGCCAGGCCCAAAGCCACGCACAGCACGGCTGTCCGCCGATCCCAAGTGGTCATTCGTCCTCCCTCAAACTGCGATTTAATTGTAAAGTGGCGAAGTATGGCAAAAGGACAGTTTATTGCCGCGCCTTAACCGGATTTTTTTCGAAACACGGAATCGACGCTCACCGGGCCTGCTCCAGCCACGAAAAAATACAGGAAAATAAAACAGTACAGGACCGCCAGCTCACCGCCATTGTTAATGGGCAGCCTGCCCTTATGGAAATGCTGCAGGTAATAGGCAATGGCCATTTCCAGCGAAAGGACAATGGCCGTGGGAGATGTGAAGAGCCCGACAAAAATCAGAACGCCCCCGACGAGCTCAAGAAAACACGCCGCGTAAATCCAGTATGAAAGATGCGCCCCGTTATAAAACGCCACCGCCTTTTGGAATCCGTGCCAAAAAAACAGAAATCCCACTACGATGCGCAACAAAGAGCGCACCATGGGCGTACTCGATCGCGTTGGGGCTTGGCCGGCCATGCCTCCCTCCTCGGTGAACGACTGCCCCTGCAGAATTTCGCCAAAGGCGGCAGAAGGCGCAATCAATTTAACACGAGGCACCAATTTCTGGGAATGGAAGCGGAGCTTCGCCTGCCATTCCAGCTCATACGCCGGATACTGAAATTGATTTGATCGCGGGGTCAGAGTATGATTTTCCGGCCGGAAATATGAAGGCAGTTTCGAGGAAGGCAACGCCAGGAATCGCTTTGACTCGAGCCTTTGTTGTCCCGGGCGCACCCATGATCCGCGAATATCACAAGTGGCACAGTGCTCAACTGCGCCGGGAGATGGAACTCCTGGTATTCGGGCACGCGGGGACGCCGGTGATTGTCTTTCCAACGTCCAAGGGCCGGTTTTACGATTACGAAGACCGCGGGATGATCGCTGCCATCGGGCACAAATACGAAAGCGGGGCGATGCAGGCTTTCTGCGTGGACAGCGTGGACTCCGAGAGCTGGTACAACAAGCAGGCTCACCCGCGCGACCGCGTCCTCCGTCACCTCCAATATGAGCGATACGTCGTTCAGGAAGTGATTCCTTTTATTCGCTCCAAGAATCAGGCGGCGGACCTGGCGGTGACGGGGTGCAGCTTCGGCGGGTATCACACCATCAACTTCGCCCTCCGCCATCCCGACCTGGTTTCGCACGCGGTCAGCATGGGCGCGGCATTTGATATTCATCAATTCCTGGACGGATATTACGACGACAATTGCTATTACAACTGCCCGCCGGACTACCTCCCCAATCTGAACGACGAGTGGTACCTGAGCCGTTATGCGTCTAAGACCAGGTTCGTCCTGGCGACCGGCGAGCGGGACATTTGCCTGGAAGAAAACCTCCGTTTGGGGCGCATCATGGACTCCAAGCAGATCCCGCACTGGTTGGACGTTTGGGGAGACGGCGCCGGGCACGATTGGCCGTGGTGGCAAAGCATGGTGAAAACATTTTTCGGGTAGTGCAGCAGGGGATCAAAAAATGAAACATATCGGAATCATTTTCGGCATGGAAGACTCGTTTCCGGGCGCAGTGGTGGCGCGCATCAACGAAATGAAGATTCCCGGAGTCGCGGCGGAATTCGTGCGGGTGGGTGGCGTGAAAATGGCCGACCCCAGCGGCTACCGTGTGATCATTGACCGCATTTCACACGACATCGCGTTCTATCGCGCCTATCTCAAGAACGCCGTCCTGGGCGGGACAATTGTGATCAACAACCCGTTCTGGTGGAGCGCGGACGACAAATTTTTCAACTACTCGCTTGCCTCGCGGCTCGGCGTCGCCATTCCCCGCACCGTCATCCTGCCGCACAAGCAACATCCCCCCGGCACCACGGACCGGTCCATGCGCAACCTCTTTTTCCCGCTAAATTGGGAGGAGATTTTTCACTACGTTGGCTTCCCGGCGTTTCTCAAGCCGTTTAGCGGCGGCGGTTGGAAGAACGTCTATCACGTTCACTCGCCCGAAGATTTCTTTACCTGTTACGATGGGACGGGCGACTTGTGCATGACCCTCCAGCAGGCCATCGACTTCGACGAATATTTCCGGTGTTACGTGGTGGGGCAGGAGAAAGTCCACGTGATGCGCTACGACCCCCGGCTGCCTCACCATGAACGGTACGTGAAGGACCCCGCGCCCATCGAGCCTAAGAAGCTCGAGCGGATTACCGGCGATGCGCTCAAACTTTGCCGCGTCTTGGGCTACGACCTGAATACGGTGGAATTCGCCATGCACGAGGGCATTCCTTACGCCATCGATTTCTTGAATCCCGCCCCCGACGCCGACTACCATTCGGTGGGCGCGCAGAACTTTGATTGGATCGTCAATGCCGTGGCGGAACTCGCCGTGAAGAAGGCTCTGAGCGATGAAGACCCGGCGCGCGATTATCACTGGTCGACTTTTTTGGCCGGAGCAAAGCGCCAGCGCGCTGAGAAGAGGTGAAGGAGCCGCGATGAGTTTGTCCCTTTCCATCGGAATTGAAGAAGAGTACATGACCATCGATCCGGTCACGCGCGACCTGCGCTCGCACATCCAGGCGGAAATCATCGAGAAGGGCAAGCTCCAGATGCGGGAGAGCGTGAAGCCGGAGCTGCACCAGTCGGTGGTTGAGGTGGGAACAGCGGTTTGCCGCGACGTCAAAGCCGCGAAAGAGGAGCTGAAGAAACTGCGCCGCCACATGATCGGGCTGGCCAAAGAGAATGGCCTTCGCCTGGCGGCTGCCGCCACGCACCCCTTTGCCGACTGGCGCCAGCAGGAAATTTATCCCGACGAGCGCTACTACACCATCGTCGAGGACATGCAACTGGTGGCGCGCGCCAACCTGATTTTCGGCCTGCACGTTCACATTGGCGTGGAAGACCGCGAGGCGGCCATCCACCTGATGAACGCGGCGCGCTACTTCCTGCCGCACATCCTGGCGCTCTCCACCAACTCGCCCTTTTGGGTGGGGATGAATACCGGCCTGAAATCGTACCGCTGCAAAGTCTTCGACAAATTTCCGCGCACCAACATTCCCGACTACTTTCAGAGTTGGGGCGAATACGAGAGCTTCATCAACCTGCTGGTGAAAACCAAGTGCATCGACAACGCCAAAAAAATCTGGTGGGACATTCGCCCGCACCCGTTTTTCAACACATTGGAGTTCCGCGTCTGCGACATTCCCATGCGCCTGGACGAAACCATGGCGCTTGCCGCGCTCATCCAGGCCACGGTGGCCAAGCTCTACAAACTCTATTCGGCCAACCAGGGTTTTCGCCTCTACCGCCGTGCGCTGATTATGGAAAACAAGTGGCGCGCCTCGCGCTACGGGCTGGACGGCAAGCTGATCGATTTCGGAAAACAGACTGAAGTGCCGGTGCGCGACCTGGTGCAGGAATACCTGACCTTCGTCGACGACGTGGTGGACGAACTCGGCTCGCGTGAAGAGTTGAACTACATTCAACGCATTCTGGAGACGGGGACGGGCGCGGACCGCCAGTTGCGTGTTTTCCAGGAGACAAACGATTTGAAGAAAGTGGTCGATTACATCATTGAAGAAACCGAAGCCGGCCTTTTTGAGACCAATCCATCGGAGACGCAAGCCACGGCATGATTTCAACCCTTTCAGGAATCGCCCTGGATCCGGAATTGACACAGGGCGCACGCAACGCGGTGCGCGTGTGCCTGAGGATCCAGCCTCACGAAAAAGTCACGCTGATCTCGGACATCGCCTCACGCTCCATTGCCGCCAGCCTGGCGCACGAACTTGAGGCAGTGGGCGCGCCGTACCACGTCTGGGAGCTCGAGCAATTGGCGCCCCGGCCGTTAAAGACCACGCCACAGGAAATTCTGGACGACCTTGCCACCAGCCAGGTCAGCATTTTCGCCATCATGACTCAGCCGCACGAGCTGCAATCGCGCCGCCAGATAACTGAAGTCGCCATGCGACACAAGATTCGCCACGCCCACATGGTGAATATCACCCGCCAAATCATGATGGTGGGCATGCGCGCCGACTTCCTGGAAGTGGACCGCATCAGCTCGCGCGTCCTGGAAATTGTAAACGCCGGACAAACCATTCGCGTGAAATCGTCGGCCGGCACCGATATGACAGCGCGATTCAATCCCGATTTTAAATGGCTGAAAACCAGCGGCATCATTCGTCCCGAGACGTGGGGCAACTTGCCGGGCGGGGAAGTCTTCACCGCGCCACACCGGGTGGACGGGACTCTGGTGGTGGATGGCGTGGTGGGCGACTACCTCTGCTCCAAGTACGGAGACCTCCGTCACGAACCGCTCACCTTGCGTATCTCCGGCAACAGGCTAGTTGAGGCGCAGAGCAAAAATCATGCGCTCGAGGAAGAATTCTGGCGCTATACGCACACCGACCCGAATAGCGACCGGGTGGGCGAGTTCGCCGTCGGGACCAACGTGGGCGTGCGTGGCGTGATCGGAAATATTTTACAGGACGAGAAAATTCCCGGCGTGCACATCGCTTTTGGCGACCCGCTCGGCGCTTATACCGGCGCGACGTGGAATTCTACAACCCACATTGACGTGGTCGGCACGCGGTTTGATGTTTGGGTGGATGGCGCGCCCCTGATGCGAGACGGCGAGTTTGTGTTTTAATTTTGGATTTTAGATTTTCGATTTTGGGTTGCGGAGGCGGCGTCGCGATCATCCTGCGCTCGAGTTTGCCATTCCGTGTCGTAGAAATTGAAATAATCCCTCAGGCGTGATAGGTTTACCGTACCTAAAGTTACCAGAACCTATATGCCCTGACAGGAGGGCCGGGATGATCACGAGCGCTGATCTGGCCAAGCTACAGATAAATCGAACGATCTTCCACGACGTTCCCAATCGACCAAGGGAGGCAACATCTCGCCCAGTATTGATGGATCTGGAGACGCAGGTTGATCCAAAGCGGGCAGAAATGCTGCGCCGTCGTTTAACGCAAGTGCTGGGCTCCACGGCGGCGTACCCGGTCGAGTTTTCTCCAGATGCCGGCTCGCTTGTCCCGCATGAGGTCCGATCATACACAAGCGACCTGGGCTCGTCTGAGCAGTTCGTAGACATGTCAAAGCGCTTGGCCACGTTCCTGTTTGAGCAGCACACTGGAGCGACTTCACCTGGTTTGCTATGTGTGATCGAAGTTGCAAGTGGGGGCGACCGGGGACTTGCGCTTCTGAAACTCGAGCGGGAGGAGGGTGCGGAACTAGAGTTTCACGAGAATAACGGCAAGCGAATATGTGATATGTCCGTTTTGGACAATTTGATCTTGACTGAAGGAACCAAGCTGTTCAAGACCGGTCTGTTTCTAAGGACGGGACCCGAGGACTCCGACTTCAAGGTTAAGGCGTGCGAGGGGCAGCGGACGGTTGTTACAAGCGGTGATATGGCACGCTTCTGGCTACGGTACCTCGGCTGCCGCTTCATTGAGGAGCCGCGCATAACCACGGAAAGGTGGTTTGAGGCGTCGATTCGTTTCGCAAATGAGCAGGTCTCCGAGCCTGTCGCAAAAAACGACTTCTACGAGCACATTCAATCAGAACTAAAGTCCAACAAGCAGACGGTCTCGCCCAAGAAATTTTTAGAGGACTATGTTCCAGAGGAATACCGGAAGGCTTATCAAACTTTTCTAAGCGAGAGAGGCGTTCCCCTTCACTCATTTCAGAAGGATACAACAGATATTAGAGGTCGGCTGCGCAAAAGAGCTTACCACACAGCCAAGGGAGTGAGTGTGATAGTGCCAGAGGAAGAAGTGCAGTTGGTGGTGGTCGAGAAGCAAAAGATCGTCGTCCACGACCACCTGGTAAATATTCACCGCAAATGACTCCTCAGGAGCTTGAATTAGCTCGCGGCATATGGGTGCAGGAGCGGCCTCGGTTCGAGCAGCTGGGCATCTACATGGCAGGCGTGCTCAAAGCCGAGATTCGCCGCCAAGGCATTTCCGCAGAGGTCACAAGCCGACCGAAGGAGGTGGACAGTCTCCTCCGAAAGCTTCTACTAAAGGGGGAGCGAACGTACGATTCTCTCGGAGACAAGTTGGGCGTTCGTGCGATAGTTCGCCACAAAGACGAGGTCGGTTTGGTGCTTGAAATATCTGATAAGCTGTTTGACCTGTCGAACGTGGAGAATACAGCCGACCGACTCAAGGCGGACAAAGTCGGCTATCTGAGCGTACACGCTGTAATCAAATTGCGTACAGGCGATGCGAGGGCGTCAGAGTACCCGCCTGAGAAGTTTTGTGCCGAACTCCAGGTGAGGACGCTTGCCCAGCACCTTTGGGCGGAGATATCCCATGATTCCTTTTACAAGAATGATCAGACCTTGCGACCGGTTCCGGACAAACTTAAGCGACGGATCTACATCCTTGCTGGGGTGGTCGAGTTGGCAGACGAGGAATTCAATAGGATAGATAGGGAAATGCCCTCGGTACCGGAACTCAGCGTCTTGAAAGCCCTTGAGCGCCACCACTATAAGCTGACGACGCGCCGGGGCGACCCTGAGATTTCACTGGATGTGATTCGACTGCTTACCCCTCTGTATAATGCGGAGATACGGCAAATCATTGCACACTTGGATGAGTTCTACGCGACTCACGAGGGTGTCCTGCGTGAAGTCTACTTGCGGGCTGAGGCCATGCCAGACAGAAGCGCATTCCTATTCCAGCCGGAGGCGCTGATGATCTACGATCTCCTAGAGTCCGATCAGCTGAATCTCCGCAGAGTCTGGAACGAGCATTACCCGGAGAAGGAACTGGAGCGTGTCGCGAACGCCTTCGGGATATCCATCGAGTAGACCACGTCGTAGGAGCTGGAGGGCGCAGGCCGGCCGCTAACAGGCCAAACCTGCCAATGCCGTTACGGGGCATCGCATGAAGAATCGGGACTTGCGCTTGGAGAGGAGGTCCTCATGAAAGGAACTGAGGTGTTCAATGTGCTGAAAGCCATCGGGGCGGCGCACCTCCACCACGCGAATACAGGTAGGACAAGCTGCACCTTCCTGGAACGGGGCGGCCTGCTGTCTCGCGCGTTTGTCGAAGAGAATAAACTCGAACAGACGCCTCAGCCAGCTTCAGATGAGATCGATAAGAAGTATGGTATCTGGAATCGAATTTTTGTCGACCACGTTGACATCCACTATCGGGCTGGTCGCAAAAAGGGGCCGAACCACTATGGTCCCGTCCTATTCCGGTTCGATATTGCCTTGCTTCTCGAGCTACCCGCAGGTACCGATGTGCACGCGACCAAGAGTAATCCCGTCCATTGGCACGACGAACAGCAGGAAGGCGAACGATGGTTTATGACTGAGCGGGAGCTTGGGGAGAACATTCATTTCGGAGATTTCGACAAGATGCTAGTCATAAATACACCATCTGGGAAACTCGCCTTCCCCAAGAAGCAGGTGGAAATCTTCCTTGATGACCCTAATAGAAGCCTGCCATCCGGCCAAGACGCGTACGCCTACGCCACAACACGACTTCAGGCGGCAGCCAACACTGGCAAGATTAAGGTGCTGATCAATCCGCACGAGTGTCGGACCGACTGCAGCTGTGTTCAAAAGTACGCAACGTTCGACGCGGAACGGCTCGGTCTCTGGTTCACGTAGACTCTATGTTCTTGAAAACTCCAAGGCCGTCTACGGACCAGCGGGTCCGATCTCTGCTACAGAAAGCTGCTCGCCGCGGCCATTTGGAAGTCGTCGAACGCGCCACGATGCATCTCGACGCAACCGGAGACAAGGCGTGGCTTCGATCGCGAGCTATTGTCATTACATTTGAGGAGTGCTGGCCATTGGCTTCGTCCCTGTCGATTGAGCCCGGCTTATCAAGCAAACGGGCTGCTTTGCTCGGTGTCGCCAGGGCTGCCAAGCAGAAGGACGCAGCCGGGCTTGGAGCGCTCGCGCACGCATATAAGGAGGGAAATCTGTCGGTTGCGGACTCTGTACCTGATCGCCGAGCGCTTAGAATTGTCGCGGAAGCGTTGGGGCGGCCGGAAGCGTTTTTCGAGTGGGCGCTTGGCCAGAGCACATCGGGGCAAACGGGCGAAGTGATCCGCTCCGCAAAGCGATATTTAGCAGCTGCGACTTGGCCCTGGGATAAGGCTTGCATCTTGGCAGGGGCCCTGTTGGCCACGATCGGCCAGGTACCCCCGATAGAACCCGCCGGCCCGCCGCAGGAAGAATTCCCGTATTGGGTCGCTCTCGATAAACACACGCCCGAAGGTAAGGTGGCCCTGGCGGAAATTGCCAAGCAGCTAAAATCACCATACCGGCGGCTGATCTGGGCGAGCTTCTATTGCGAGAGTGCTCGTGTGAACCGCCTACTCCCATCTCCGTGGTGGTACGCCGAAAGGACGTGGCGCTTGGAGCGAGCCGGGCTCTCGTGGGATACAGCGCAGGAGTTGTGGTCGCGTGCACGACCTCTCATCCGTCAGCGCCTCGAAGCCGAGGCCGCGGCTCTAAGGAACTTTGTCTGTGCGGTATTACCTCCGGATGTGACTCCAACCCAATACGAGCTTACATGAAAATGGTGCCGCTATGCCTTCCAAGGCTGGCGAAGATCCTTTTGAGCAAGCGTAGCGCCGACCTCCGTCCTTGAGGTCCGCGGCCCTTCGCGGGCGCGCCTACGTTCCGCAGTGTGGAATGTAGGCGACACAATGGGTCAAATCAGGGAAATGCGAAAAAAAGGTCAGCGGTAGGCTGTAGGCGGAATGTCGGCGTGGCAAGCGCGACCGCCTGGAAGGCTAGGGCCGAATGGTGTTCGGCCCACAAGGCCCAGCGCCTCTGGGCCCTACAACAACAAACGGAGAGGGCCGGCGTTTAGGCCCCTGGTTCCCCACTCGTACATTTAAGTAGCCGTGGGTAATCAATTTTGGGTATTGACAAATCTATTAAGTCATGATAGGGTATAAGAATCAGGTGCTTGGTGCGAGGGCCTAGGTACGAGGGAGCCGGAGTAGACAGTAGGCTGTAGAGGGTAGGCAGAAGGTCAAAAGCAGGGGAAAGACGGAGTGAAAGTGGCAGAAAATGCGGGTGTCACTGAATCTAGCTAATATGTCTTTTAGAATCAATAAAACGATCCAAAAAACGTGCGAAAATGTGCGGTTTAGTGATGAAATTGAGTTGGCAGATTTTCGACTTGTTTTTAGAACATAGGTCCCTATAAACAAACGGCTTGCCTTGTCAAAACTGGTCAAAAAGCGAACAAAATACGAAAACGCGAAAGTGAAGCAAAGTGACGCAATGTGCGCGCAAGTGGAGGCAGGACGAAGGTGGAGAAGGGGGCCGGAATTAGCAAGAGAAGGGATGGCGCTTCCCGACCTTTGAAGGTAACCAAGCTGATAACCCACATCAATTCCGCGAGGCAGTTTCGGTCAGCCATCCGCCACTGCAATGTTGCCCCTCGTTCCTGCCGGGTGCGAACCTTTTCCGGTCGCGGCTTGAGAATCCCATTTCCGGCTTGCCAGTTTAGCTTGGACTGGCGTTTAATTTCCCCTTTCCGATTTCAGATTCCGAAGGCGTCTATAAGGAGCAACTCTTGACGACTGACTTCTGAATCCTGACTCCTGACTCCTGTCTTTCAACTTCCAATATGATTCCCGAGCTTCGTCGAAAATTCAACGCCAACTTCTCACCGGAAAAGTACCGCGCATTTCTTCTGGGCATGGACGAAGAATGTGGGACACACATCAAGTTTCGCAATGCTGAAACGCCGTGCTTTTATCCCAAATCCTTGCTCGATCAGATGGCCGGCTACGGCGCGGAGCTGGTTCATCAATTACTTGGTAATCCCGAATATCTCGCGGCCTCAGGGCAGGCGATTCCCGCACCGTTTAATGTCCCACACGAGACCGCACACCCTGAATTCGTCCAAGTCGATTTCGGCCTGGCGCGCAATGCCGCCGGCGACCTGGAGCCAAAGCTGGTGGAGATTCAAGGATTCCCCAGCCTTTATGGCTACCAAACAGTTTTGGCCCGGCAATACATCCGCGCCTACGGATTGGATGAGCGACTGAAATTTATTTTGGGAGACTTGGATCTCGAGGACTACAAGGTGCTGCTGCGCCGCGCCATTTTGGGCGGCCACGATCCCAGGAATGTGGTGCTCATGGAGATTGACCCGGAAGAGCAAAAAACCTTGCCGGACTTCCTTGTTACCGGGCGCTGGTGCGGATTTGAAACTGTGAATGCAACGGAGGTCATCAAAGAAGGCGGACGACTTTTCTATAACCATCGCGGCGTGCGGACGCCCATTCATCGAATTTACAACCGCGTGATTGCCGACGAGCTGGAACGCAAGGGGAAGCGGCTCCCATTCAGTTTTCGCGACGAATTAGCGGTGGAGTGGGCGGGGCACCCCAACTGGTTTTTCCGGATCAGCAAATTTTCGTTGCCTTACCTGCAGCATCCCTGCGTGCCGCGAACGCGGTTCCTGCATCAAGTGGATTCCGTTCCCGCCGATCTTTCCAACTACGTGCTCAAGCCACTCTATTCCTTTGCGGGGACGGGCGTGATCGTCGGGCCCACGCGGGAAAATCTGGACTCCATTCCCGAGGCCGACCGGCCGGGATATATCCTTCAGGAGCGCGTGGATTTTGCGCCGGTCATCGACACGCCGCACGGCCCCACCCAAGCGGAACTCCGCATCATGTATATCTGGGTGGACGAACTGCGCCCCGGGCCGGTGCTCGTGCGGATGGGCCGCGGCAAAATGATGGGCGTCGATTTCAACCGCGACCTGGAATGGGTGGGCTCTTCCGCGGGACTGTTCCTGGATGATTGATGGTGCGACGGAGGGCGGTTTTCACTTCACATCGCGCCGGAGATAAATTGCTCGATGGTTTCACGATCTTGAGCGGAGGGGTTAACGAATTGCACGCCGATGCCATCGTGCGCATCGGCGCGAACAACCTGGGCGCGGACGCGGAGCAGGTCCTGCACCTGGGGCAAATTGAATTCCAAGTCGAACTCCGTGCCGACTTCCAACCCCGCGATCGGCTCGAGCAACATTCCACCCACGCTGATATTGCGGGACTCCAGCCTGACGCTTTTCTTGCCCCACTCACACGTGACCATGGTGTGAAAAGGCAGGCGTGCGTATCGCCTCTTCTCGGCGAGGATGGGGCCGCGCATTAGAAAAAATAGTTTTTCCAGCCGCTCCTTGGTAACGGGCTTGCCCAGGAAAAAAGAAATACCGGCTTTGAAGCCCCGCCGCATGGTTTCCGCGTCATCCCTGCCGGTCAGCATGACGATCGGGATGCGGCTGTTGGATTTCGAATGGCGGATCTGCTCGGTTAATTGGAATCCATCGACGTGCGGCATCACGGCGTCCAGAAACACTCCGTCCAGCTTTTGCTTTTCAACCACGTGGACGGCTTCACGGCTGTCTGAGAGAGCCACCACCGCGCACCCCAACGGTTCGAGCAGGGATTTCATAATACCCAGGACGGGCGGCTCATCATCGACAACCATAATTGTGATTGCCATCGGATTCTCCACCGGCTTGCAACTCTTAACGTCACGGGCCCCCTGACCCAGGGCCGCGATGGACAGCTCATCGGGCTCAAACCTCTGGCCGGGATTACGCCTGGCGGTCAAATCCCCGTCGAGATCGACATATATTAACCTTCGTTCGGTCCAGATGGAAACGTTATCTTTTGGAAGATTCGGCGATCGGCGAGGGAGAAAAGGAGATGACCATCCCGGGCGGGCCGGGATGGTCGACGACCTAACGGACAAGAGAAGCCCGGAGTCCCTATTTGGGTTTTACCGGGGTCTTGGTTGCGGCCGGCTTGGCGGTCGTAGTGGGAGTACCCGTCTCAGGCGTGGTGGTCGCGGAGGCCACGGGGTTAGCCGCGTCGTACAGTTTCACGATTTGTCCCGTGATTTCCACATCTTTGCCGGCGTAGTAGACCGGAATCTGGGTATCCCCGATTTGTCCGGAATTGGAAAAGACGGGGGCGACCAGATCAAGGATCACGGCGTAGCCGTTTTGTTCGGCATAATCCTGGACGATCTTTCCCATTTTCTGGCTGATGCGACCGATCGCTTCACTCCGATCCGCAGCGAAATCGCTCTGCGCATCTTCCTGGGTGCGGGTCATGATCTTCTTCTTTTCTTCAAGCTGACGGTTCAATTGTTGCTGGGCGGCATCGCTGGCTGCGTTCTCCTGCCGTTGAATCTGGTCCTGCAAGCTTTGGATATCCTGCTGCATCTTCTGGAGCTCCGCGCGCTTGGGCTGGTATTTCTTGTCCAAGTCGGCCAGGGCCTTCTTTCCTTCGGCAGTATTCAGAATGGCGGCCTGGATGTTGAGGATCCCAATCTTGCTGGAAGCCGACGGCGTGCCCTGGGCGCGCGAAACCGCCGGGCAAACGAAAAGTAACAACAAGGTGAGAGTTATCGTAACTCGGTTTTTCATTCCTACTCCTTCATGTGATTGAATTGCAATTCCAGAACTTCAATTCTACTCCAAACTTCAACTGTCTAAAACGTTCGTGCCACCGTAAATCCAACTTTACCTTTGCGTTCCCGGATTCGGATCCCGTGGAAGAATGGGAGAGCCGCATCATACGTCGCCACATTCGGAAATAGTGCGATGGGCGGAGCCGTTCCGGGCGGCATGATGACCTGATCCAAGCGGAGCCAATTGTAGCCGTAATAGATTCTGACGGGCGCATTCACGATGGGCAGAATTGCTGAAATCTCGAGCCCGGTTGAACTGCGCGGATGGAAATTGGTCGACGCGATCGGAGTCAAAGCCCTGGGCACCGCAAAATATGGGTACGGGGTCGTGATGGAGTTCAGAGCCGTCGGATCGATCTTGAGTTGGCTGGTGTGCCAAATAAAGTCCGTCCCCGTATCGATAAAGGCGGCCAGCACCACGGGCCCCGCAATGGGAACGCGATACTCAAGATTGGTCGCGATCTGGGTGTCCCCACCCGGGAAAATGGGTGTGTTGTAAGGGAACGAGGTTGATGAGCCGCAGTTGCCCGTCTGGGAGCCATTGGTGCCGACGACGGGGATGATATTCCCTAGGTTGTCGCGGTTGCAAACCGAAGTGACCGAGGGATAAAAGGCGATGGGGCTGATCACCCGAATGTCAAAGCCACGGAGATCCTGCTCACCGCCCATGTAGAAGCGGGAGAAGGGCGGCGGCACTCGGCCCCCAAACCCTGAAATGGTAGAGGCTATCAAGTGCATTGCAATCACATGGGGCTTTTCCAACTTTCCCCTGCTGATAGGGTGGTAATACTTGGCCTCAATGGTCGGCGTGATGGTATTCACATTGCCGCCCAGCACGCCCCCCGAAAATGCCAGCGCGGCGTAGAGATATTTTCCGCCCGTGGGATAGAACGTATCATTCACTGTGTTGTAAAGGTACGTGGGCATGACCTGGCTGCTGGTAATACCGCTCAAGGAGTTGGGGCCCGCCAGACCGCGGAAATTGATCGCCTCAAAGTAGGCCTGAGACGCCGTGTTGAAGGCCTGCAGGCTGCTCACCGAATAGCTATAGGTCAGGCCCACGCGCGCAAAAGCCCGGCGAAGGGGATAACTGGCAAACACCGAAAATCCGGTTGAATTCTGCTGGAAATTCTGGGCGAATTGGCCCAGAGTGGAACTGGCGGCCAGCACTTCGGGATTAATATTGGTCTGGGCGGCCAATTGGCGCAGCTGGTCGTAGTGGTAGTCGCTCTTGAAGATTGTAAAACCACTGGTAATCGCCCGGTCAAACAAGTAGGGTTCGGTGAATCCAAACGTGTAAGACTTTTGGAATGTTCCCCACTCCGCAGCCAGGCTCAGGGTTTCCCCCAGTCCCAGAAAATTGTTGGTGGAGTAATTCAAGCCCACGAAATTCCCCGCCAAGCCGCTGACTCCTCCAGAAAAGCCGATCGACTGGTGCCCCTTTTCCTTCACCTTCAGGTCAATGTCAACCGTGCTGTCTTTGGCGTTTTGGTGAATCTCGTAATCCTCTTTCTTCACGGTATCAAAGAACCCGAGTTGGTTCACGCGCAAGACGCTGTAATCCCACAAAGTCGAGCTGAAAATGTTGCCCTCGTCGAGCATGAGTTCGCGGCGAATCACTTTGTCGCGCGTCTTGGTATTCCCGCTGAACTCAATGCGGTGAACCGTGTACTGCTTGTCCTCTTCGAATTCGAGAGACAAATTGATTATTTTCTTCTTGCGGTCCGGTTCGATGTCGGGATTGGCGGAGAAGTTGATGTAACCAAATTGGCCATACAATTTAATGTAATTTTCGATGCTTTTCCGTACTTTGCCGAGATCGAAGATGTCACCCGATTTTAACTGCAGAATGGGCGCCAACTGTTCCTGCTTGAAGAGCTTGTTGCCGCGGATCACGAGCCTTCCCAGCCGGTATTGTTCGCCCTCGTCGATGGGGATGGTGATGTCCACTTGCTTGCCGCGCCCCCAGCTATAAAAAAGGAATGGCCATCGGTTCTGGGTGTCGGTCATCTTGGTGACAGGCTCGTTGGGTTGAACGAAAAAATACCCGTGGTCCTGGTAAAGCTTCCGGATCTCTTCCAAATCGCCCAGGATCCTGTCCTTGTCGTAGGTCTTGTGGAACCAGTAGAACCAGGGTGGCGCTCCGGCGGGCCGGGAGTACTTCATGGCACGTTCGAGGCGAGCACGGGAAAAGACCGTGTTGCCCTTAAACCGGATCATGCCCACCTTGACCTTTGGCCCTTCCACAACAATGAAGGTGAGCGCGACTGAATTCGGAGGAATATTCCGCGTGCGCGCTCGAACGGTGGCGAACTGCCGCCCGTGCGCCGCCAGGAGTTCCTGCAAAACTACTTCCGCGCGTTTGACCACCACCGGGTCGTACTGGGACTGGATGGAAAGCCCGACCTTGCGGTCCTTATAGGCGTCCAAAACGTCTGACTGCTGAACGGTGCTCAAGCCCTTGTAATCGATGCTGCGAACCAACTTCTTTTCGCGAACGTAAATGGCGAGGATTTTGCCTTTCTCACCGTCGGAAACTTCGAACCGGATGTCGTCCAGGAAGCCCGTGTTCCACAGAGCCATGAAGTCGCGTTCCAGCGAATTCTCGTTGTAGACATCCCCCTTGTGAGTAAACATCCTCGCTCGCAGGGTTGAGGCCTGGATCCGGCGATTACCGCGGAAAATGATGTCCTCGATAGTGTCCTTGCGGGCCTCCACCGGCTTGGCCGTCTCCGGTGTCTCCTTCTTCGGTTGTTCCGTGGGCGGCGTCTCGAGCTTGATTTGACCAGGTTGAGTGGGCTGTTGAGTCGGCTTTGCAGGTTCTTCGACTTGAGGAGTTTCCAGCTTGAGCTCTCCGGGTTGGGTAGGTGTTTCGGTGGGCGGTTTTTCCTTCTTCTTTTCTTCTGGCGGCTTTTTTTGAGTTTGGGTCTCGCCGGAAGGAGGATTCGTCTTCGGCTGCTGAGGAGCATCCTGGGCTGCCAGCGTGAGACCGCCCAGAAGGCTCATTGCCACTAGAGCGATCCCGAAACCCTTTCCAATTATCGCTTTTCCGCGCTTGCCAGGACTCTTCCTCAAAAGAACGCCTTCCCCCTTATATGAATCTGGGCTTAGAGATTCCGATGCCGGGTTTTCCCCCGCAGTTGGCTGGACGTTCGACGAATCTGAAAATCCCCACACGTGCTTCTGCGCGAACGGCCACCGTAGAATTCCGGTTGGTGTGGGTTATCAGCGCGTCGTTCCAAGATGGACGGGTTGCTCAATGCGAAAGCGGAGTTGCCGCGACCAGCTTGTCGTTCACAGACCGGTAGTATAGCGAATCGTTCGAAACAATCACTTCCAGCACCGCCGGGCACTGGATCTCACCCTGGATCAAAGCTTCCGAAAGTGGATCCTCCACATGCTTCTGCAGGGCCCTGCGCAGCGGGCGCGCGCCGTACGACCGGTCCGCACAAGTCTTTTCCAGAATCCAGCGGCCCGCCTCGGGCGCCAGGGTGATTGAAATATTCTTCTGGGCCAGGTTCTGATTCATCAGCCCGACCAAAAGATCGATGATCTGCAACAGGTCGCCGTCGGTCAGAGCGTTAAACACTATGACCTCATCCAGCCGGTTCAAGAACTCCGGGTTGAACAGGCGCTTGACCTCGCCCATCACCATGTCTTCAATTTTCTTGTCTGTGGTGCTCTCGTTGGCGGATTGGAACCCCAGGTTTTGCCGCTTCTCGAGGTACCGCGCGCCGATATTGGACGTCATGGTGATGATGGTGTTCTTGAAATCGACAGTATTGCCGAGGCCGTCCGTCAATTGGCCGTCTTCGAAGACCTGCAGCAGGATGTTGAATATGTCAGGGTGAGCTTTTTCGATTTCGTCGAGCAGAATCACGGAGTAGGGCGATCGGCGAACGCGTTCGGTGAGTTGCCCGCCTTCCTCGTAGCCGACGTATCCGGGCGGGGAGCCGATCAGCTTGGAGACCGAATGTTTCTCCATGAACTCCGACATGTCAAACCGGACCAGCGCGCGCTCGCTTCCAAAAAGGAATGATGCCAGCGACCGGGACACTTCCGTTTTTCCCACACCCGTGGGGCCGAGGAAGAGGAACGAGCCGACGGGGCGGCCGGGGGCCTTCAAACCGGCACGCGAACGGCGGATGGCGCGCGCCAGGGCCGAAATGGCCTTGTCCTGGCTGATGATGCGTTTGTGCAACTCCTCTTCAATGCGCAGGAGTTTCGACATCTCTTCTTCTTTGATGGAAGTCACCGGCACGCCGGTCCAGCGCGCCACCACTTCCTGGATGTCTTCCTGGCTCACCACGCCCATCGCTGTTTCGTCGATATTGTACTTCTCGCGCAGCAGGCGCAGGTTTTCGCGCTCCTTGCGTTCTTCATCGGAATAGAAACGCGCTTTTTCGAATTCATGGTTGGCGATGGCATTCTCCATCCGGTGCACCACGAACTTGATCCGCTTTTGCACGTCGATCATTTCTTCCGGCAGGGAACTTTGGCGCAACTTCACGCGGGCGCCGGCTTCGTCAATCAGATCGACAGCCTTGTCGGGCAGAAAGCGATCCGGGATGTAGCGATTGGAGTGGGAGACGGCGGTGGTGAGGGCGTCGTCGGTATAAGTGACGGCGTGAAATTTCTCGTAACGGTCTTTGATGCCGAACAGAATCTTGATGGCGTCAGCCTCGTTGGGCGGCGGCACTTTGATGGCCTGGAAACGCCGTTCCAGCGAGCGGTCTTTCTCAATCGATTTCCGGTATTCGGCGGGGGTGGTGGCGCCAATGCACTGGATCTCGCCGCGCGAGAGTGCGGGTTTCAAGATGTTGGCCGCGTCCAGCGACCCTTCCGCCGAGCCCGCTCCCACCAGAGTGTGAAGCTCGTCGATAAAGATGATGGCGTTTTGCGCCTCCATCAACTCCTTCATGATGGTCTTCAGGCGCTCTTCGAATTGCCCGCGATACTTGGTGCCGGCGACAATCAGGGATAGGTCCAGCGCCAGGATTCGTTTGTCAGCGAGGAAGGAAGGCACGTCGCCGTCCGCAATGCGCTGGGAAAGCCCTTCCACGATGGCCGTTTTTCCCACGCCGGGATCACCAATCAGTACCGGATTATTTTTCGTCCGGCGGCAGAGAATCTGGACCACGCGCTCGAGCTCGCCCTCGCGCCCAATGAGTGGGTCGAGTTGGTTTTCCATCGCTGCCTGCGTTAAGTCGCGGCTGAATTCCGCAAGCAGGGAAGTTTCCTTCGGCCGGTTGGCGGAAGGCTTTTCGCTCTGAGCCCGGCTCAATTCTTCGCGCAAGGTGGAGAGGCGAAGCCCGCGCTCGTGTAAAATCTCAGCCGCAAATGACTTGTCTTCTCGCAGAAGGCCTAGCAACAAGTGCTCCGTCCCGATGTGCTTATGAGAAAGACGCTCCGCCTCTTCTGCCGCATAGGCCAGCACCCGCTTGCATTCCTGGCTGAGCGGGAGGTCCACGGAGGTCGAGCCCTTTTCCCGAATCGTCGTGCGCCCTTCGATTTGTTTGCGGATGGATTCGATGGAGGCGTGCGAGCGCAGGAAACGGTTGGTCAGCGCTTTGTCCTCGCGCAACAGGCCGAGAAGCAGGTGCTCGGTTTCAATGTACGGGCTGCCAAACTGGCTGGCTTCGTATCGGGCGAAGAAGATGACCCGGCGGGCTTTTTCTGTGTATCGCTCGAACATAGCTCCTCAGAGCTCGACTGCGTCATTGAGCCGTTAGTTCATTGCGCCGTTGAACTACTACTCAGTCCCGTCTTTCGTTTTGCCAACCACAGACAACCGGCCGCCGGTAAGGCGGAGAGTTCGCTGGGCGCGTTGCGCCAAATCGGGATTGTGAGTGGCTACCACCGTGGTGAGAGCGTGTTCCCGGTGCAGCCGCTCCAGCATGTCCATCACGCGCTCAGCGCTGCGTGCGTCCAAATTGCCCGTCGGCTCATCAGCCAGCAGGAGGGCCGGCCGGTTGGCCAACGCCCGCGCCAGAGCGACCCGCTGCTGCTCGCCCCCGGAGAGCTCCCCCACGCGTCGCGCTCCGGCTTTCTCCAGCCCGACTTCCATCAGGAGTTCCTGGGCGCGTTTCCGAGCCTCGGGAAATCCATTGCCAGCAATCAACTGCGGAAGCATTACATTTTCCGCGGCGGTGAATTCCGGCAGCAGGTAGTGCATCTGCCAGACAAACCCTACTTTGTTGTTGCGATAAGCGGCTTGCTCATCCTTTTGGAAGTCGCTCAATCTCTTCCCAGAAAAGTATACCTCACCCCGCGTTGGAGTGTCTAGGGCCGCGAGCAGGTGCAGCAGGGTTGTTTTGCCCGCGCCCGACGCGCCCACCAGCGCCACCAGCTCGCCGCGCTGAATCTCGAAGTTCAGGTCCTCAAAGACCGCAACTTCTTCATCGCCGGAATGGAAAACTTTTGTCAGATTCTCAGCTTTAAGCATTTTGGAAGAATTGGGTCATTGAGCCATCGTGCCATTGGGTCATCGTAAGAATTCTCGAACTTACTTTTTCCTGGAGGTCAGATGCGATGCTGCGAAAATGGCAAGCAATTCTTTCGCCTCCTCTAGCAGGCTTTTCATCTGGCCTTCGGCAATGATTCCGGTTTCGACCTGGAGCTCCAACCAGAATACTGTTTCGTCAATTTCCTCCACCACGATTCCCATTTTCGCGATAAATTCCGCCTTGGATCGGGCGCGACAGACCGCACGGTAATTCGCGGCCACAGAAGTTCCCGAACGAAAAACCTGTTTTCCGATCATCCGGGCTTCATCTTTCTTCGGCAATTCACGGAACAGCCGTACAATGCGGAGAGCAAATTCTTTGGTTCTCTTTCGCAATTGCTCTGGCAGAGTGATCATTCGCGCACCTGACTTTCCAAGAAACTTTATTTCAGAAGAAATCGAGTAACGGTCCGACCGTTCAAAAATCAACTAGTGTAGTGCAACTAACTTAAGAAGAGCCCTCAATGGCTCAATGACCCGATGACTCAATGACTCAATCCAAGACTGCGACGGACCACTCACCACGGACAACTGATATTATTCATACCTCAAAATTTCGACCGGATTCAGCTTGGCTGCGGCGCGCGCGGGATAGATGGTCGCCAGCAGGCTGATGGAGAGTGCGGCGACGGCGATCCACACGCCGTCCACTGGCCGGGCGTGAAAGGGCACAAAGGCCAGAGCGTAAACGTCTGCCTGCAAATGGACCAGCCGGTAGTGGTCGCAGATCCAGGACGCGGTATAACCCAGCGCCAAGCCCAGTGTGGTGCCCACCGCGCCAATCAACAAGCCGTGCAATGTGAAGACGGCCCACACCTGCCGCTCCCGAGCGCCCATCGAGCGCAGCACGGCGATGTCGCGATTCTTTTCCATCACCATCATGGCCAGAGTGATGAAGATGTTGAGTGCTGCCACTAGAACAATCAAACCGATCGTCAGGATGGTGACCAGCCGTTCCAGCCTCAGCGCGCTGAACAGCGACCGGTTCTGCTCCATCCACGTCGAGGTCTCATAGCCCGGCCCTGCCGCCTGACGAATATTCTCCGCTACGGACGGCGCTTGATAAATGTCGTCAATTCTAAATTCGATCACCGAGGCCACATTTCGCAAGTCAAACAGGCGCTGTGCTGCATCCAGATTGGTAAAAGCCCAAGTCGCATCAAAATCGTAGAAGCCGGAATCGAATATCCCCACCACGCGAAAGCGATGAAACTTGGGCACGACTCCAAACGGAGTCACGATGCCCTGCGGGCTCGTCACCAGGATAGTGTCGCCGACGAAAACTCCCAACGCCTTGGCCAATTCTTTGCCAATGATGATGGGGTCGGTATCTTGCGGGAGCGCGATGGTCCCAGCCATCTTTGGTTCTACTGCATTGCTCGTCGCCTCGGACGGCGCCCCACCTGGTGCTGTCACAGGTCGCTTTGGTGAGAGACCTTCGATGGATCCCTCGGTAATGTGAGAGAGCAAGTCCGCCACATGCACCTCGCGCTTCGGGTCAATGCCCTTCAACATCATGCCCTGGGCGCGCGCGTGGCTCGACGCCAGTACTTCTTCATAGAGTGCGGGAGCGGCGGCCCGAACGTGAGGCAGTCGCCCGAGGCGGTCCGCCAATTCGTCGTACTTTCGAATGCCATCGTTTGAGGGCCGCAGCAGGTTGATGTTTGCCGTCGCGCCGAGCAAACGCGTTTCCAGTTCTTCGCGAAACCCGTTGTTAATGGCCAGCGCGATGACGAGCGCGCAAACGCCCACCATCACGCCCAGGACGGAGATGACCGTGATCACGGAAATCACCGCCTGCCGCCGCTTCGCTTTCAGATATCGCAGAGCAACGAAAAACTCAAAGCGCATAAGCCGCATCCATTATACCTGCGGTGCTTGGCCGTGCAGGAAGCGTTCTTCGATGGTTGTTACACTTTGGAAAGTGTCACTTCGATTGTGGCAGCAGACTTTGACTGACTTTATCCTCGCTTTTGGGGAGGGAAACATCATGCCGAACAAATCGCGACTCACGCGGAAGGCGCGGCACCAAGCCATGGCCATTAGACTGAATACTGGAAGTAGTGGTGCAATGGAGCAGGCCGTGGGGGCGAGGTCCTATTGCAAGATTAGCCGAAAGCAAAGCTCCAAGGGGCGGCTTCCATTCGTCCCAGACCTGGATATCTTTTGGGGGAATTACTTGAAATTCAATCTGACTTCCGGAGAAACAGAAAGCAATCTCCGCGGCGAATCATGAAACGCTCTCCCGGATCACGCCCACCCGGAGGTCAGCCATGACACAGAAAATTTCGTCGCCGGGAACTCCTCGCAGGGCGCAGCATCATCACTCCGATTAACGCATCGCAATATTGATAATATCTACTGGACGGGCGTACAATACCGGCCTAGGGAGGTTTGGCGGCCAGCCTGGATGCGGACACGTGTGATTTGCCCCGTTTGATGCGCGGTGAAGGATAAAGTACCTGCTGCCGAGCATTTTCCGCAATAGGCCCGCCCTGAAGTTCTCCTGCAAGTGGGAATCCGACCGTCATGAATACTGATGCCTTACAGCGAATCATCCTGAGGGTCGCTCAGTCTCAGAGCGTGTACTCAGTGATGCAGATGATCGTACGCGGCCTGGCAGAGCAGCCAGACGTAGCGCTAACGCGCATCTGGCTCTGCTCGGTGGGCGACCTCTGCACCTCCTGTCACATGCGGGAAATGTGCCCGGACCAGACGCGCTGCCTGCACCTTGTCGCCAGCGCGGGCCACTCGATCGTGGTAAATGGCACGGGCGAAAACGCACTCGGACATTGGACGGGAATCGATGGCCATTTCCGCCGCATTCCCTTGAATAGCCCCTTGAAGGTGGGGTACGTGGGAGGGAAGGGCGAACCAGTTTTAATTCGGATCGATCCGGCGGCCGAGAATCAAAAATGGATCGCCCGGCCGGAGTGGGTGAGGGCGGAGGAAATACGCAGCTTCGCCGGCCAACCCTTGATTTTCAAAGGGCAAGTGTTGGGCGTGCTGGCCATTTTTAGCCGTGCGGAGATGGACGAGCGCGAATTCGAGTGGCTGGGCACTTTTGCCGACCACGCCGCAGTCGCCATCGCCAACACTCAGGCGACAGAGCAGATCACCGCGCTCAATGCCAGTGCCACCGCCACCGCCGAGCGCTATCGCTCCCTGCTGGAAGTCAACAACGCCATAATTACCAACCTGACCGAGGAGGGCCTGCTCCGATCCATTTCACAGGCCTTGCGGCGCATCATTTCCTTTGACCGTTGCGCCATCACTCTTTTCAAGCCTGAGCGAGGAACGTTGCGCTTCCTCGCGGTCGAGGGCTATTTGGTCTCCGATTATTTTCAGGTGGGGCTCGAGGTCGAGCCCAGCGAGACCAGCGCGGGCTGGGTGTTTGACCACCAGCGCCCCCTGGTGCGGCGCGACCTGGAAAAGGAGCAGGAGTTCCCTAACGAGCGCCGCCTGTGCGAAGAGGGCATCCGGTCGATCGCGGTGGCCCCGCTGATTTTTCTGGGCAAAAGCGTGGGCACGCTGAGTGTAGTGAGCAAGAATACAAACCAATATTCCGAGGCGGACGCGCAGTTCCTGCAGGAAGTCGCCAACCAGGTGGCGCTAGCCATCGAAAATATGAAGGCTTACGAGGAAATCGGAGCCCTGAACACCACGGTAGTGAACACCGCTGAACGGCTTCGCACGCTGCTGGAAATCAACAACGCCATCATCACTAAACTCACCCAGACTGAACTTTTCCATGCCATCTGCGAAGTGGTCAAACGCGTGGTCCCGTTTGACCGGGTGTCGCTCATCCTCCACGAAAGGTCCAGCGATGAATTGCGCATCGTCGCCATGGAAGGTCCCTTTGTCGGCCAATTCTTCGCCGTGGGTCATACCTTGGGACGCGAAAGCCTGGTGCGGTGGGTGTTTGACCACCAACGACCACTTTTGCGGAAAGACCTTGAATCGGAGCGGCATTACCCGACGGAAGACCTTAGCTATCAGGAAGGAATTCGGTGTATGTGCGGCTTGCCGTTGATAGTTCGCGAGAAACCCATCGGAGTTCTCTTCGTGGCCAGCCTCACCTGCCGCCAGTATTCCGATGCCGACGTGTCTTTTCTTCAGGAAGTATCCAACCAGATCGCACTGGCGACAGCCAATATGCGCTCTCACGAGGAAATTACCTTGCTCAGCGCAAGAGAGGCGCGCACGGCGCGGCAAAGCCGGACCCTCCTTGAAATCAACAACGCCATTATTACCAACCTGTCGCAGGAAGCGCTTCTCCACGCTGTGGCCGAAGCCTTACGACAAGTCGTGCCCTTCGATCGTGCCGCGCTCACCCTATACATTCCGGAAAGGGACGCGTTTCAATACCTGGCCGTCGAGAGCCGTTTTAATTCGGAGCACTTCCGCGCCGGGCTGGAGTTTGATCGCAAAGCCAGCGTGGCGGGGTGGGTCTTCGAGCATCAAGTGGCCATCATGCGCTGCGATCTGGAAAAGGAACAGAGTTTCCCCAACGACCGCCGGCTGGTGGAGGAGGGCCTGAGGTCCGATTGCGTGGTGCCCCTCATCGTGGGAGGTAACAGCATCGGAACCTTCAACGTAGGGAGCACCACCAAGAACAAGTTTTCCGAAGGGGACATGGGATTCCTTCAGGAAGTCGGGAACCAAGTGGCACTGGCCGTCGCCAACATGAAGTCTTACGAGGAAATCGCCGGATTGAAAGCGAAGCTGGAGGAGGAAAACATCTACCTGCAGGAGGAAATTCGCCGCGAACATAATTTTGACGAAATTGTGGGTAATAGTCCCACACTCCTGGAACTCCTCCGCCAGGTTGAGCAGGTGGCGCCCACCGATTCCAGCGTGATGATTTCAGGCGAGACAGGGACAGGGAAGGAATTGATTGCCCGGGCCATCCACAGCCGTAGTGCGCGCGCCGCCCGGCCCTTGGTGAAAGTAAATTGCGGCGCCATTCCCGCCGGCTTAGTGGAGAGCGAGTTGTTCGGCCACGTGAAGGGAGCTTTTACCGGGGCCTTGACCAACCGCATCGGCAGGTTTGAGTTGGCCAATGGGGGAACTATTTTCCTCGATGAAGTGGGCGAGTTGCCCCTCGAGACTCAAGTGAAGCTGCTCCGAGTTTTGCAGGAGCAGGAATTCGAGCCCTTGGGAAGCAACCACACGGTTCGAGTCGACGTACGCATTATCGCCGCCACCAATCGCGACCTCGATGAGGATGTCAAGGCGGGCCGCTTTCGTTCCGACGTGTACTATCGCCTCAACGTCGTCCCGCTCATGGTCCCGCCCCTTCGCGAGCGCGGGGCGGACATTCCGCAGCTCGCTTTGTTCTTTATGGACCGCTTTTCCAGGAAGTTTGGAAAAAAGCTGAACGCAGTTCCCCAAGGAATGATGGATCGGCTGAAGAATTACGCCTGGCCTGGAAACATTCGGGAATTGCAGAACGTCATTGAACGCGCGGTGGTCTTGTCCCGAGGATCGACTCTCAAATTGGATTCCGGCTTCGAGCCTGTCCCAGTTCCTGGTTCCGACACTCCCATGCCTGCAAGTCTTGCTCCTGAAGCTGCTCTCGCCACCGAGAAAATCTCAGATTTCCCCACTTTGGAGGAAGTGGAGCGTGGTCACATTCTCGTCGCACTCAAGCAATCAGACTGGGTAATTGAGGGCGCCAAAGGGGCGGCGCGAATCCTCAAACTCCATCCGAACACCCTCCGCCACCGAATGGGTAAACTAGGGATTAAGCGTAGCGCCCACCACCCGTCGTAGCATCCCACCAAATATCGCGGTATCCAAATCAAAAAACCATTTTGTATCCCACCAAATATGGTGGTCTTAACCTTGGCAACAAGCCATCTTGATCTTCCAACTCCATACCCTTGAATACTATACAAGTAAAATATCAACCTCCTAAAGAATTGGCACGATGCGTGCCATTAGGAGACGCGGGAACGCACACGGGCTCAGATGCTACGCATTTCGATTATGGACTCTTCGGATCGTTTAAGGATATTTCGTCTTGAAGGCATGGTAATTGGCCGCTGGGTCGAGGAATTGCGCGATCTATGTGAACAAGCCTTAGGTCAAAGCCAGGAAGTGATGGTTGATTTGAACGATGTATCGTACATCGACCGCGAGGGCATCGCACTCTTGATGAGCCTGCGAGACCGGCAGGTGGCACTCTTAAATCCCCAGCCCTTTGTGGCTGAGCTCCTCAAGAGGCCCACGAATTGATGCCAGTGACCGAACATGCAAAAACCACCCCAAGCGAAGAAGGAGAATGGTCGCAACGGCCCCGCCGTGGCCAGCGCGGACTTGAATAAAGAGATGAGTACCAAAACACTGGAAGAATTCGCAGCCGGATTGAAGGCTGCCTCTCAGAACGACTTGATCATGCGCGCCCAGCGTGGCGAGGAAGCCGCGTTCGCAGAACTGTTCGAAATGCACAAGCGGCGCGTTTATGCCATTTGCCTGCGCGTCACTCGCAGTGTGGCTGATGCCGAGGACCTGACTCAGGAAGCTTTCCTGAAGGTCTTCCGGGGCATTGCAAGCTTTCGAGGTGAGTCCACGTTTTCCACTTGGCTTCACCGGCTGGTGGTCAACGAGGTGCTCATGCACATCCGCAGGAAGCGCCTTCCCCAAGTTTCTCTGGACGAGCCCTCTACAACTCGTGGCGACTCCGCCACCCGGGAGTATGGGAGAAGGGATGGCCGGCTGGCGGGTTGCATCGATCGGATTACCTTGAATCGGGCCATTGACGAGCTGCCTCCGGGCTATCGAACAGCGCTCGTCCTCTACGACATGGAGGGGTACAAACACAACGAAATCGCCCAAATGATGAATTGGTCGGTGGGCAATTCCAAATCACAACTCTTCAAAGCCCGGCGAAAACTGCGCAGCTGGCTCCGCTTCAATCAATGGAATGGTGTTTCCCGGCTCCCCCTCGCAAGAACAGCATGAAGGTACCGGTCTTTACGTGGACGGATCATTACTGGGTTGGCAGGCGAGCCCTCCTAGATCCCAGTCCAGCCAATCATCCCCCTGTGAAGACCGAAGTTGTTTGACCCAAGCCAGTGCAGTCGCTCACTCGAATTGTCACGACTAAACAAAGTCAAGTGACCGCCGAAGGGCGGAAGGAGTTGATATATGGCAGTAGTGGCCAGCAAGAGCACATCTTCTCAAGTCATACCATTGCCGGCTAAACCGCGAGTCCAGTGGAGTCTCGTCCCAGAGGGAGCATCAGCTCCAGTACTGGCTGATCAGATCGTTGAGCACTTTGAACACCTGCCAGGGTGTTTAATGGTGGTAGCTTTCGTGTCGCAAGGCTCTTTTAATGGGGACGCTTGCCGGCAGAAGACGGCGATTCCTCAATTGCCCGTAGATCACGCCAGCTCAAAGAGGGCCCCCGCGGTCTTTGACACGGCCAGGGAAGGATGGAAGAGATCCAATCCAGGCGCCGTTTTCGTTTTTGATGATGTTGCAATCAATTTCGCGGGGATGGAAGCGCGCCGCAATGGTAATCCGGTGGCGTTGCGGTTGAAAGAATTCAAGACGCTGACCTACCTGATTCAAAATTCAGGGCGCGTCATCTCGCGCGATGAGCTTCTCAATGAGGTGTGGGGTTACGAATGCTACCCCTGCACTCGCACGGTGGACAATCACATTTTGCAGTTGCGTCGCAAACTGGAGGCAGAACCTTCCCGCCCCAAGCACTTTTTAACCGTGCACGGCACTGGATACAAGTTCCTGCCCTAAGACAATCGTTGTGAATTCGAAGCCTATGCTTACGGCAGAAAAAGCGAGCCAGTTTGCGAAGGAATGGATCGATGCATGGAATAGTCACGATCCGGATCGCATAGTCGAACATTATTCCAGTGACATTGTCTTGTCCTCGCCTTTTGTTAAAAGGATCGGAGCTGGTGCATCCGGTTGCCTGCATCGACGTGAATCATTGCTGGCGTATTTTACCGTTGCCCTCAGCCAGTTCCCGGCGCTGCGCTTCGAATTGAAGGCGTTTTTTTACGGAGTGGATGCAATAACTGTTCTATACGAAAGCGTGAACGGTTTGCTTGCGGCGGAAACGATGGTCCTGGGTGATGCTTGCCAGGTCACACGCGTTTGGGCCCAATATGACAAGCTCTGAGCAATCGTTGCGCCGAATTCTGTTAAGTAGAGAATGCCGCGAATTAGTTCGCTGCGGCTCGAAAACTCCGCAGGGTTTTGACATCACGATCAAAGCCCCTGTTTCGTGACACCCTTTTTGCTAGTGGTTTCCCAGTTCCGAGGTTTGGTCCACAATATTGACCCACCAGAATAGCTTGTACACAGACGTCAATTTGTTCGAGCTACTACGATCCTGTTAACTTGTCCAAGCTCTCGAGTAGTAGCCCATGAACCTCAGTTCGATTCGAGGAGAACTAACATGACCTACGAAGAAGTGAATACCTTAGTTGACTTTCACTACTGGGCGCGTGATCGGGCCCTCGGCGCCTTGGAATCCCTTGGACCTGGCCAATTCACACGTCAACTGGGCGGCAGTTTTCCATCCATCCGCGACACCATTGTTCATATTTACGCTGCCGATTTGGTTTGGTACTCACGATGGGCCTGCAATTCGCCGTCGTCGCTCATTCCCTCGGACAAATTCTCAGACGTGGCGGCACTTCGGTCCGCATGGAATGACTTGGAGCAGGATGTACGAAAGATGGTATGTGAGCTCGGGAGCGACGGAATTCATCGCGAGTTTGAATACACGTTGTTCAACGGCCAGCGCACCGCATCCCCCTTTTGGCAAACACTCCAACATGTCGTCAACCATGGAAGCTATCACCGCGGGCAGATCACAACCTTGCTGCGTCAGATTGGGGCGCCTCCGCCAGGTTCGATGGATCTGATGGCGTTTTACCGGACTCGAAAAAAATCCACCCAGCAGACCTCTGAAAAAGCCCGAAGCGATTGACCAGGTTCGGTGTGGATTCCAGGAGTTAGCCACGCCTCATTGCCACTATGGATGTGTTGTCACAAGGGCCGTCATTGTGAGGATACCGAGTCAATGACATTACACGAGTAATATCTGAGAGGTTTCGCGAACTCTCATTCGCGATTAAATCTCGTTCAGCCCAAGGGAGGGCATAGTGAAGCGTAAGGAGATTTCAAGAAAGACTTTGGTTATTCTCGCCGGATTGTTTCTGACCGCCGTCAATCTTGTGGCCCAGACACGCGCCTATCAGCAGACCAATTTGGCGGGAAGTGACCCTGGCCTTGCCCATCACGTCACGCCGGAGTTGCGCAATCCCTGGGGGATTGCGTTTCTCCCCGGGCAGCCATTTCTCATCGCCAACACGAACAGCGGACGTGTGATTGGGCACGAAGCGGATGGGTCCAGCCTGGTGTTGCCCTCTTTCAACGTGGTGAACACCGGCGGTACGGGGCCAGGCTCTCCCACCGCCATAGTGTCGGATCCAAATTCTTTTTTTGGAAGCAACGACGCGGTTCAGCCCTTCATTGTAACAACCGAGGACGGGGGGATTTTCTTTTGGGGTCCCGACTCACAGGGCAACCGGCTGCTGAATGCCACCCTGGCGGTAGACCATGCCACTACAGGAGCAGTCTACACTGGCCTCGCGATTCTAACGCCGGATTGTTGCAGCCCGTTCCTGGGCGTCGTCAATTTCCATGAGGGGGCGGTGGAAACTTATACGAGCCGGTTTGACCTCCTTGCAGCGCCGGGTAATTTCATCGATCCGGAACTTCCGGCCGGGTACGCGCCGTTCAACATTCAAGTGATTGGAAGACAAGTCTTCGTCACCTATGCCGTGCAGGACGCCGCCCAGCACGACCCCGTATTTGGCGCGGGAAAAGGACTCGTCGATATCTTCGATCTGGAGGGCAACTTTGTCGAACGGTTTGCCCAAGGCGCCCCGTTGAATGCGCCCTGGGGAGTCACTCAGGCAAGCGCCAATTTTGGTCCATTCAGCAACGCCATTCTGGTCGACAATCTCGGCGATGGAGTCATCAACGCGTTTGACCCTTTCACTGGAGATTTCGAAGGCCAAATCCATGATGCTTCCGGCATCGCATTCGTAATCCCCGGTCTGCATGCTTTGGCATTCCGCAATGATGGATTTGGCAATCCGAACACACTCTACTTTACCGCGGGAATAAATGATGGGAATGCCGGCTTATTCGGAGCGATCAGCACCGGCCTGCCCAGTACCCTTGTTGTCCTGGTTCCGAATACGACCACGAACACTCCCGACCTTATCACCGCGATCGTTGTCACGGACCCCCAGAGTAATGGCGAGCCCACCGGTACCGTGGATTTTTCGTATGACGGCACCCCGCTGGGCTCGGCGCCCGTGGTCAATGGGCAGGCGCAATTGACCGCCACGCTGTCTGGGGTGGGGGCGCATGCCATTGAGGGGCGGTACAGCGGAGATGTCACCTTTCTGCCCAGCCATTCCCAGACCGAAGTGCTCGTCACGGGTCCCGCCACGACGACAACTCTAACCGTTCCCACCACCGCGATTCTGAGCTCGCCGGTGACACTGAGAGCGGCAACGTCTTCGGCGTCCGGCAATCCCACTGGGAACGTTCAATTCCGCGATCAAAGCGGAGTTTTGGGAACAGTCCCGCTGATTGGCGGAGTTGCAACTCTAACGATCAGCAATCTCAGTCCCGGACTCCACACCGTGGTTGCAGTTTATGCCGGAGACGGGAACTTTTCGGGCAGTACGTCCGCAATCGAATCGATTTCGATTGCGGTGGGGGATTTTCTATTGGGCACAACCCCAACTAACGTCACAGTTACAGCGGGTCAATCGGCCAGGTTCACGGTAACAGTGACACCTTCCGCCGGATTTTCGGACACCGTCAGCTTCTCCTGCCAGGCCCCTTTGGGAGTTGCGTGTAGTTTTAACCCTCCCACCGTGAGTACAGGAACTGGAGCCGCCAGCACGGTCTTAACGGTCACGACTCCCGTCGGTGCGGCCGGTATAAATGGAATTGGATTTCTTTTCACCGGACTGCTGCTCATCGGAGTCGGAGCCTTGCATCACAAA
>JBGPCF010000020.1:0-66233 GCA_041481635.1 Terriglobia bacterium
ATCGAAATACGGCCCTCGACCAGGCTCCCGAAGGCCAACGGAAAGGCCTCCGGCAACCTCGCTCGCGTCGCCTTCACGACTCCCGAATGTGGAATGCAACGAAAATGGTTCACTGATGCGCATTTTTCATCGGCCTGCTAGTGGGTAAAGCGGGTGTCCTTCCGTCATTTCCTCCGCACCCTGGTAGAATGGACCAGCATGCGATATCTGGTTCGAGCGCGAGTCAGGCCCGGCTGCGGAGCCGCTCTTCTCAAGGCTATCGAAGACGCGACTCTGGGCCAAGGCTCGGTTGCCGAGGGAGAGTACCTTCGCAATATGTCAGAGGCCCGCCTTTGCGAGGATCAGACCACTCGCTGGGTTGAAGTTTGCTACTGCCCCACGCCTCTCCAGGAGGAGCGCCCGTATTGGGAGGAGTTTTTTGAGCTGGCCCGCGTTCAGGACGCCCACGACCGCCGCCGCTGCCGGGATGAGAATGGCGACGAACCTTGGGCTTGCGGCGATTGCGATTGCACCGCGCGTCTGGAGCAGAAGCTGGAACGGACGGGGAAACCTTTTCTCGAGTCGCTGCGTCAAGGACTCAAAATTCTGCAATCGCGGGGGACGCCATTATCTTCAAAGGGTTGATCTCTCGTGCGGCCCCAGTTCCGGGTGATTTGTTCGCTAGGTTTCCTTGCCCCGTCCCTGAAGAACCTTGCTTCGCAGCTTTCCCAGTTGCACGTTAAGAAAGTTTCTGCGGTCCAGGAAAGCGAGCACCGGAGGCTTCCGCATCCCCATTTTCCGCAACGCCTCAACCAGGCGAGGATCTCGTTTGGTAAGCTTCGATCCTGTGGCCAGCGTTTCGATCGCGTCTTCTTTCTTCCCCGCCAAGCGGTATACCTCGGCCAGATTCAAGTAGAGTTCCGGCTGGGAGCGCTTCATCCGAACTGCGTCATCGCAGATGTCTATTCCTTCAATGAAGTTATTGTTGACCATCGCGAGAGCCAGCCCCAGATAGGAAAGATAAAAAGGATTGGTCTTGTCTAATTCAGCTGCGTTCTTGAGGTGGACCAATGCCTGACGGGGGAATTTGTTGTGCAACAAGTCCAATCCTTCTTTGAATTCCTTCATGGCTACTTCGTTACTCACTTTTGCCTCCTTTTCCTACTCAGTTGGGCTGAAATCACTTCTACCTGATCAATGTCGGCTATGATCCTGGCTGGCCAAATCCCGGGAAGCAGAAATCTTGGACTTGGTAAGATGGAAAGTCAAGGCCTGCTCTCCTTGCAAACACTACCCTGCACGACCATGGGGCGGCGCCGGTATGAGGGCAACAATCCTTGCCTTTCGCTCAGTCGAGAGGAAGGGTGAGCCGGGCCACTGCGCCGGGATCGGGCTTGCGGCTCTCCAGATTCAGCGTGCCGCCATGAGCTTCAGCGATTTGGCGGCTGAGCACCAGGCCGATGCCTGTGCCTTGCGGCTTGGTGGTAAAGAAAGGGACGAAGAGGTTGGTGGTGTTGGGCGGGCCAATGCCGTTATCCTGCACCCATACCTCAAGCTTATGCGCTTTCTTGTTCCAGCCGACTTTCACCTCTCCGCCCGACTCCAACGCGGCATCCACGGCGTTTTTAACGAGATTAATCACAAGCTGTTCCACCTGATCGCCGTCGGCGCGAATGGTGAGTTTAGGGCCAGGCACCAGCGTGACGCTGAGGCGGTTCTCCAGTTCCACCACGCGCCGCAGCAACTCGTCGATTCGAACTGGCTGGAACTTGGGCTGCGGAAGCCTGGCCAGGCGCGAGTATGCTTCCATAAACCGGCTGAGCGCTTCGGCGCGCGTCTTCATGATCTCCAGCCCGCGCTTCATGTCGACTTCCCAGTCGGAGGGCCGCGTGGGGCGAGTGAGCAGGCTTTCCAAAGTCCCGGCCATCGACTTGATGGGCGCGAGCGAATTGTTGAGCTCATGCCCCAGCACGCGAATCAGGCGTTGCCAGGCTTGGCGTTCCTCTTCACGTAGCGGTTGGCTCAAATCTTCGAGGACCAACAATTGGTGCGGCAGGCCTCGCTCGCGAAATGTACCTCGCCGAAGGCCCCAGCGGGTCGTGTTGCTGGGCTTCCCTGGAAACGCCCTCTCCAGCGTGCGCATCGGCTCGCCTTCCAGGCATTCGGTCAAACCCAGGTCCGCAGCGTCACGGCCTAGAAGGCCCTCGGGTGGTTGGTTAATCAATTGTTCGCCCGCCCGGTTGATTAGTCGCAACCGTTGCTGCCCGTCAAAGGCAAAAATAGCAACGTCAATTTCCGCCATCACTTTGCGGAGCAGCGCCGTGGCTTCCTCCGCACCCAGCCTCTGCTCGCGCATGGTCTCGCTCAGCGCGTTCGCTTCCATAAACACTTCACCCATGGCATCGTCGTGACTCGCCCAACGTGCACGCAAGGAATAATCTTCCTCCCGCAGCGCACTCAAAAGATTGGAGAGGGTTTGCAGGGGCATCACCACTCGCTCGCGCAAGGCGGTGGCAAAGCCCAACCAGAACCCGACAATGATGATGGTCAGGGTCCAATCCACCTTGGGGGAATAATCCCCGCCCCACAAAAGGACAAGCGCCACCAGCGTGGCCGGAAACCCACCCAGAAAAGCGAGGGCGAGAATCCGGTTTTCATAACTCAGTTTTCTTTTGGATGCTTTCCTTCGGGGATCGCGACTTGAAAGTTGGTTGGCCAAGGTGGGTCAATTATTTCATCACAACCCGTATTTCTGAAATCTCCGATAAAGGGCACTGCGGCTCAAGCCGAGAGCTTCGGCAGCCTCACTCACATTTCCATCGTAGCGCGAAAGAGCCTTCTTGATCAGAAACGATTCCACGTCCTCCAGGCTCATATCCTCCAGCCGCGGCGCAGCGTCGCGGCCCGCCGCACGCAGCCCCAGGTCACTGGCATGCACCATCTCGCCCTGTGCAAGCAAAACGGCGCGTTCCACGGCGTGGTCCAACTCGCGAACATTGCCCGGCCAGGCGTAGTCCATCAGCGCCTGAAGCGCCGGCGGGTCGAAGCTCACCACTTTTCGGCGGTATCTCTGGGCGTGCTGGTGGAAGAAGTGGGTCGCCAGATTCGTGATGTCTTCGCGGCGATCGCGCAAGGGGGGCAGGTGAATCTCAATTGTGTTCAGCCGGAAGAGCAGGTCCTCACGAAAGCGCCCTGCGGCGACTTCTGCTTTCAGGTCGGCGTTGGTGGCAGAGACAATTCGAATATCCGCGTGGCGCGATTTCGACGACCCGACGCGTTCAAACTCTCCCGTTTGGAGCACGCGCAGAAGTTTCGCCTGCAGGGTGAGCGGAACATTGGAAATTTCGTCGAGGAAAATCGTCCCACCGTCCGCCAATTCAAAGCGCCCAACGCGGTCAGATTTGGCGTCTGTGAATGCGCCCTTAACATGCCCGAAAAGCTCGCTCTCAAATATCCCTTCCGACAGCCCTCCCGTGTTGACCGTGATCATCGGCTTTCCGGCACGCGCCGAACAGGCGTGCAGCGTTTGCGCCACCACTTCTTTTCCTGTCCCATGTTCGCCGGTGATCAACACGTTGGCGTCTGAAGGTCCGATGCGCGTGATGAGCTCGAGCACGGGCTGCATCACTGCAGACTTGGCAATGAAAGTAGGCCGTCCCTCGGCTCGCAACAGGCGGTTTTCCGCCTCCAGGCGCTGACCGTGGCGGAGCGCTGCGCTCAACTCAATCTGTGTGCGCACGATGGCCAGCAGGCGCGCGTTATCCCAGGGTTTTTGGATAAAGTCCCGAGCGCCGCGCCGCATGGCTTCAACCGCCACCTCCACGCTGCCCCAGGCGGTCATCACCACCACGGGCAACGCGGCGTCCTGCGCCTGCATGCGCGTCAGGAGGTCCAGGCCTTCGTGGCCCGATGTGGTGTCGCGCGCGTAATTCAGATCGATCAGAGCCAGGTCAAAGTCGAAAGAATCGAGAGCGGCCATTACGGCAGCGGGTGAGCCCACCGCCTCCGTCTTGTGGCCCTCACTTTTCAGCAACAGGCGCAGCGCCTCCAGCACGTCCGGCTGGTCGTCGGCGATTAATACTCTGGTTGCATTAGCGTCGGGCTTTTTCATTTTCCGGATGGGGTCCCATTTCTATATTTTATGCCGCCAAAACCTTTCCTGCATATCAAGAATCGTGTCATTTAGGTCCCCGGCGAGAGTTGCCATGCGTGGTACTCCGTTTACTTGTCCGAAATCCATCCATCCACCAGCCGTATGATTCGGTGGCCGTACGCGGCGTTGGCTTCGGAGTGGGTGACCTGGATGATGGTGGTTCCTTCTCCATTCAGTTTTTTGAACAGCTCCATGATTTCTTTTCCCTGGCTGGAATGTAAATTGCCGGTCGGCTCGTCGGCGAGAATCAATTTGGGGTTCGCAATCACCGCTCGAGCGACGGCCACCAACTGCTGCTGTCCGCCAGAAAGTTGGCTGGGATACAAATCCTTCTTGCCCACAATGTGGAACCGATCCAATGTGTCGGCCACAGTGCCCTGGCGCTCCGACCCCTTGATGTCCCGGTAGGAGAGCGGAATGTCGAGGTTTTCGGCCACCGTGAGGCTGTCCAAAAGATGGTACTGCTGAAATACAAACCCGATGTATTTCTTGTTGATCTCGGCGCGTTGCTTGGGATTCATCTTATGGACAGCGTGGTCCAGGAAATAGAATTCGCCTGTCCATGAGGCGTCGAGCATCCCAAGGATGCTGAGCAGCGTGGATTTGCCGGCGCCCGAGGGCCCCATGATGGTGACAAATTCCCCTTCCTTGAACTCAGCGGTAATTCGCCGGAGCACGTAGTACCTCGCAGCCCCCGCGGGATAAGATTTTTCGATGTTATTGAGCCTGATCATGCTTCCTCACTAATACTCTGAATTTGCTCCAAGACCTAATCTTGAATTGAGTGATTATGCGATTTAGCGATTGTGCGATTGAAGGTCAAATACTTTTCTTAAATCACTCAATCCTCCGATCACTCAATCACAAAATAGTTTCACTCGTACCTCAACGCCACCATGGGATCCACTTTCGTTGCCCGGCGCGCGGGAATGTAACTTGCCGCCAGCGCGACGCCGGCCAGTGCCAGCGGAACCAGCACAAAGGTTGATGGGTCGGTCGCGCTGATTCCGTAAAGTAAACTTGATAAAACGCGCGTGGCCGCAAATGCCCCGGCCAGCCCGATTCCAATACCAATCAGCGTCAGTACCATGCCATGCCCCACGACTAACCTCAGGACATCGCGCGGCACCGCGCCCAAGGCCATCCGGACTCCTATCTCGCGCGTACGCTGCGATACCGCGTAAGCCATCACGCCGTACAGCCCGGCCACGGCCAGCACCAAGGCGAGAAATCCAAAGGCTCCGAGCAACAACCCCGTAGTGCGCGCGGGGAACAATGGGAACGCCATGTACTCTTTCATGGTTTCCAAATCAAACGGGACCACAGTGGGATCGAGCGCCTGCACTTCGCGCCGTACCGCGGAGAGCATTCCGTGAGGATCGCCTGCCGCGCGAACCACCAGGGTGCACTTCGAGTGATAATCCTGAAGCAAGGGTCGGAAGAGGAAAGGGCGCGGAGCCTCGCTCAGCATCCGGTACTTGCCCGTCTTCACCACGCCGACCACTTCCATAAGCTGGTGACTCTCCGGCCCGCCTTCGATAACCCGGCGTCCGATGGGATCCTGTCCCGGCCAAAAGCGTTTCGCCAACTCCTCGTTAATAATCCCCACCGAAGGCGAGCCCAGGCCGTCGTGGGCGGTGAACTCGCGGCCGCGCAGCAACGGGATGTTCATCGTGCCGAAATACCCCGGCCCCACGTCGGTCGCGTTGATAATGTTTTGTTTCCCTCCCGGTTGCGATGGCACCCCTTCCGGATCAACGGCAAGGGTCTGTTCCTGAGTGGTTAGCGGCAGATATCCAGCCAGGCTGGCCGAAGTCACGCCCGGCAAAGCCTGCACGCGTTCCACCAATTGCTGATAGTACATCCTTCCCTTCTGCTCGGAATAGCCCATGCTCCCGGGATCAAGCACGGAGATCACCACCTGCTGGGTGTCAAAGCCAGGATCGATTGACTGCGCGTTCAAAAGGCTCCGAACACACAATCCGGCGCTGATCAGAAGGACCAAACATACGGCAATTTGCGCCACCACCAGTGAACCGCGCAAACGCGACCGTCGGTAGCCCCCAATGCCCCATTCGTCCTTGAGCGCCGAACCCACATCCATTTTGGCGCCACGCAACGCCGCAGCTATTCCAAAAAAGAATCCGGTAGCGAGCGAGACAACTAGAGTGAAGGCAAACACACGCCAGTCGATGGGAACTTCAAGCTTGAGTGGTAAATCGGGCGGCGCTAAGGCCAGCAGAGCAGGAGCGATCCAACTCGCCATGATAAACGCAGCACAACCGCCAAGAACCGCGACCAGCGTGCTCTCGATGAGCGTTTGGCGGATCAAACGGCCGCGCCCGGCCCCCAGCGCCGCGCGGATGGCCATTTCGCGCCGGCGCGCTGTAGCTTGGGCCAGCAAAAGATTTGCGGCATTAGCGCACGCAATCAAAAGAACAAGTCCTACGACCGCCATCAATAGGCCGGTGAACGCGGCGACATAACCCCTGAAAGGAGTTGGAACCAAATTAAGCGCAAACACTGAGGCTTCCAGGTCTTTGTTGCTTTCGGGATAGGCCCGCTGCAAGTGGCGGGATAGGACGGTGAACTCGGCCTGCGCCTGTGCTGCCGTGGTCTCAGGTTTCAATCGACCGGCCACAAGGAGCCAAGAAGCGTCACGGCTGGTCAGGAAATTCTGATCGCGAGTGATCGCCACTGTCATGGCAAGGGGCGCCCAAAAGTCAGGCCCCATTCCAATCAACAAGCCGTTGAAGCCCGCAGGCGCCACCCCTACCGCGGTGAAATTGGTGCCATTAAAGTTGAACGTCTTGCCCAGGACTTGTGGGTCGGCGCCGAGGCGCTCCTTCCAGAAGGCGTGACTGAGCACTACCACCGGATGGACTCCCGGAGTTCCGTCTTCCGCAGGGGTGAACGCCCGGCCCAGAATGAGTTTGACCCCTGCGACTGAGAAGTAATTTCCCGAAACAAGCCCGCCTTGCACTTTCTCGCCCTCGCCCGACTTGCTCCAGCTCACCGGGAGGGGGTCACCGTCAAAGGCGAGGAGGCCGGAAAAAACTTTGTTGTTATCCCGGAAATAGAGGTAGTCCGGAAAAGTCAGGGGCATGAATTGATCAAGGCCTGAGGCCTTCACGTTCCGGTTCCATACCGCCAGAAGCTGCCCGGGCGATTCAACGGCGGGCGGGCGAAAGAGCAAAGCATTGACGAAAGTGAAGATAGTGGTGTTGGCGCCAATGCCCAACCCCAGCGAGAGCACCGCGATTGCGGTGAAAGCGGGATTCTTGATGAGCATTCGGCAACCGAATTTCAAGTCTTGGAGTAGTGTTCCCATTGGACTAATCCCATGCCTGGGCGAATTGCTGATTGCCGATTGAAACCAAGGCTGATGGCGCAATCTTTTTGCAATCGTCAATCGACAATCGTAAATCGGCAATCATTCATAACGCAGCGCGACCATTGGATCCACTTTCGTCGCGCGACGTGCAGGAATATAAGTTGCTACCAACGCGACTGTGGTCAGCACGAGTGAAACTGCTGCGAAAGTCACCGGGTCAGACGATTGTACCCCGAAGAGCAAGCTGGCCAGCAAGCGCGCCAGGCCAAACGATCCGGCCAGTCCGAGCGCCACGCCAATCAGCACCAGCGTCATGCCCTGCTTCACCACCAAGCCCAGCACTTGTCGCGGAGTCGCTCCCAAGGCGATCCGAATGCCAACTTCCTGGGTGCGCTGCGTAACCGAGTACGAAAGGACGCCATAAATCCCTACGGATGCCAGACCCAAAGCGAGCAATCCAAACACGCCGAGCATTATCGCGCCCATGCGCGCAGCCCAAAGCCCCTGGTCCAGCAGTTCCCCGATTGTGTTTACATTCACCAGCGCTAGATTGCGGTCGAGCGATTGCACTGACTCGCGCACCGAGGGAATGACGGCACTTGGGCTTCCGGTGGTTCGCACGTGGAGAGCGCCAAATGGAGAGAAGTCTTGTTCGATGGGCAGATAGGCCACTGGTTGCGGTTCTTCGTCAACTCCGAATTGCCACGAATCCGCCGCTTCGCCGACTACTTCAATCAACTTGGCGTCGCCGAAGAAATGGAAACGTTTTCCAATCGGGTTCTCATTTGGCCAAAAGTGCCGCGTCATGGCGCGATTGGCAATGGCGACGGGTTTGTTTTCTTTACGGTCAAGTTCGCTGAATGTCCGCCCTCGTAGGATTGGGGTGCCAACCGTTTGAAAGAATCCCGGCGAGACGTCGTCAAGTGTTGTCAATGTGCCGCGCTCGCCGCTCTTTTCGCCCTGCCCCTCGAGAAAGATAGTCCTGGCCAGGCCACCGCCCAGAGGAAAATTCGAAGCCACGGCTGCGGACTGCACTCCCGGAGCCGCGTTGGCGTGCTCGACGGCGTCGCGGTAAAACTGCACTCCGCGATTCTCGTCATAGTGCTGCGACCCCAAATCAAAACCGATGACGAAAAGCCTCTTGGATTCGAAGCCCGGATCAAGCGATTGCGCGTAGGCGAGGCTGCGCAAGAACAAACCCGCTCCGACCAGCGTGACGAGAGCCAGCGCCACTTCGGCCACCACCAGGGCCTGCCGGAACCGATTCCGCCCCCAAGCCATGCTGCCGCTTCGCCCCCCGGCATTCAGCGTGTCGACCAGGTTTGGGCGGGAGACCTTCCACGCCGGAACCAGGCCGAACAAAATTGCCGTCAAAACTGAGATGCCGAAAGTGAAGGCAAGTACACGCCCGTCGAGCGAAAGCGCGAGGTCTGTCTGCTGCATGAAAGTCGGGCGATAAGACCACAAAACAGTGCGGCCCCAGTAACCAATCAACAGTCCGGCTGCGCCGCCGAACAGTGAAAGCATGAAACTCTCAGTCAGTGACTGGCGCACCAGCCTTGAGGATCCGGCGCCGAGCGCGGCCCGCAGGCACATTTCCTTTTCGCGTCGAGCCGTCTGGGAGAGAAGAAGGTTGGCCAGATTCACGCACGCAATCAACAACACCAAACCCACCACGCCCATCATCAATCCACCCGCTTTGGTGATTTGGTCATGTACATTAATGCCCAGCGCGGCGTCGCCAAGCAGCGAAAGAGTCGCGCTGCGCCCCGAGTTCTCCTTGGGGTATTGTGTTTCAAGTCGGCCGGCAATCGTCTCGACGGCGGTTTCTGCCTCGCGCAGGCTCACTCCGGATTTCAGCCGCCCAAAACTGGTGAAATCAAGAAATCGGCGATCCTGGAAATTTGTTTCAAAGAATCCCTCTAAGACCCGCGAGTGCATGCTAACTGGAATCCAGATTTGGTCCGAACTGGCAAACAGTAAAGTTCCTTTGAATTGCTGAGGGGCCACCCCGATGATCGTGTAGTTGTTTCCGTTCAGGGTCATCGTCCGGCCGAGAACATCGTGCTGTCCTCCAAATTCTCGGGACCAGAGGCCGTAGCTGATCACAGCCACCGAATCGCCGCCCGGATGCTGGTCTTCCTCCGGCCGAAACGTCCGGCCCAGCAATGCGCTGACCCCCAGCACTTCGAAATAGTTGGAAGTCACCAGCGCGCCTTGATATTGCTTGGGTTTCTCTCCTCCACTCATGGTTAGCGGAAAGGGGCCAGTGAATGCCGCCAGTCCTGAAAATACGTTCGCTTGTTGTGCGTAATCCTGGTAATTCGGGAAGGAGATTCCCAGTCGTGTCGCGTTGCCCAACGCCACCATGGTTTTCTTGTCCGTGGTGTCCAATTGAACGAGGCGGAAAGCGTCGGTAACGGGAAGCGGGTTGAGCAGCACGGCGTTGACAATGGTGAAAATCGCCGTGTTGGCGCCTATCCCCAGCGCGAGGGTCAGCACGGCCACGATGGTGAAGCCCGGACTCTTTATCAACACCCGCAAGCCGTATTTCACATCCTGAAGAAAATTTGTCATGACGTCCCTCCCCGCGACTCCGTCGTGGAGCGCTCAAAAACTAGAAACTGGAAACTGGAAACTGGTCCCCGAACTGAATATACGAGTCCCCAGTATCCAATTTCCAGTTTCCGGCAAGGCGAATCAGTAACCCGATCCTTCAAGCACTTCAGTCTTCCAAGCCACGAACTCAGGCTTCAGCCGCTTCGGCCACACTCTCATCTACAATGCGGCCGTCAAACAATCGCACCGTGCGCTCGGCATGGCGGGCGTAGCGGGGATCGTGAGTCACCATAACGATGGTGGCGCCTTCACGATGCAGGTTGCGGAGCAACTCCATGGCCTGCTCGCCATTTTTCGAATCCAAGTTTCCCGTGGGCTCGTCGGCCAGCAGGACCGAGGGTTTGCCACCCAACGCCCGGGCCACAGCCACTCTTTGCTGCTGACCACCTGAGAGCTGGGAGGGATAATGCTTGATGCGGTGCGCCATCCCAACCTTCTCCAGCGATTCCAGCACACGCTGCTTGCGCTCTGCCGACGGCATCCCGCGGTAGGTCAACGGCAGTTCGACGTTTTCATACACCGTAAGGTCGCCGATCAGGTTGAACGCCTGAAAGATAAAGCCCACTTCCCGATTGCGAATTCGGGTGCGCTCGGAGAGCGTGAGGTCCGCCACCGATTTCGAATTCAGGATGTAGGTTCCGTCGGTGGGCGAGTCGAGCAGGCCCAGGATAGACAGCAGGGTGGACTTGCCACAGCCCGAGGGTCCGGCGATGGCAATGTACTCCCCTTTCTGAATGTCCAGGTGAATTCCCGACAGTGCGTGGGTTTCCACCTCATCGGTGTAAAAAACTTTCGTCACACTTTCGAGGTGAATGAGAGGCGTCCCCGAGGAGCCTGCCCTCCGTTGCGCCTCTCCAGCCATCTGTGTTTGGGGATTTGGTGAATCCATGTTTTCTCCTTGTTTTCTTGCCGAAGGTGATCGGCCAACCGATTCCCTTTTTAAAAATTCATCGGGTCGTACGAACCCGATGCCTATATCCTCCGTCTGATTTATTGCTCAATAAACTTCCGCTATTCGTAACGCAACGCTTCCATGGGATCGACCAACGAAGCTCGGCGGGCAAGTAACCCGCCCGAGCCGCCACCGCCGCCAAAAGCAAAATCGCCAATGAAATCGTATTGGGGGCGCTGAGCAAAGATCTGAAGATGGCCGTGTTCGCGCCGATGCCCAGCGCCAGTGAAAGCACGGCGATGGTGGTGAACCATGGGTTTCGCCTCAGCATGCGCAGTCCGTATTTCAAGTCCTGCAAAAAATTTCCCATCTTCAGGTTTTCCGCAACCTTAAACCCTCAACATCAATTACGAATAGAGTGATTTTGCGGTTCCGCAATTTAGCATCTGTAGGCCCGGGAATTTCTTTCAATCACTCAATCGCCGGAACACACATTCCCCAAATTTCTTAATGGCTGAACTCGATCCGATCGACATTGTCGTACCTGGACATATCCGACAAGATGACCTCGTCGCCCTCATTCAGCCCGCCCAGGACTTCAATGGTATTCACCGAACTCCGGCCCAATTTTACGGGCACTTTCATAGCTTCCTTTTCACCTTTGGCGACCTTGAACAGCATCACCGTACTATTGGGTTGCCCGAACGTGGGCCGGCCCACATAAAGCACATCTGTCAGGCGCTCAAGTGTGATGGTGCCATCCACACTGAGGTCAGGACGCGCGCCTGAGGGCAGCGGGCCATCCAGGGCGCAATCCACTGTGACGGTCCCATTGACCGAGGACGGATCCATACGGACCACATGGCCTGGGATGATGCCATTGTGCGTGTCGATTGAACACACCTGGTTCGGCGCCACGTCCTTTACCTGCGTTTCGGCGATCTTCACCTCCGCCTTGAGGTTGGTGGGCTGGGAGACGCGCGCGATGTTGGTTCCAGCGGTCACGCGCTGCCCAACTTCCACGGGGAGGAGTTGAAGCACGCCATCGATGCCTGCGCGGACGTGCAACAATTCCACCTGCGACTTCTTCAGCTCAAAAAGCGCACGCAGCTGATCTATCTTGGCTTGCTGCGCGTCCAACTGCGCCTGCTCAGAGGCGGCATCGGTGCTCAGCCGGGTTTGCTCGATGGTGTTGCGGGTGGCTAGCGATTCCGCTTTCACCTTATCCAGTTGGACCGTCAAGTTTGAAATCAGGCCGCTCTCAGCCAACTTTTCATCCACCTCGGCTTGAAGCTTGGCCTGGCGATAATCCGCACCCACGGTCGCGGCGACGGATTTCTGGTCGAGCAACGTGGTTTCCAGCTTGACTTTCAGGCTCTTGTAATCGGCCTCGGCGGCCTTCATCTGATACTCCGCATCCACGGCGGATTGCTGCAATTCAGGGTTGCTCATTTCCACCAGAATTGTGTCCGCTTTGAGGAGCGTGCTGCTCGGACGAACCACGAGCTTGTCAATCCGCCCATCCGTGGCGGCCGGAATCCAGCGGATTTCCACCGGAACAAGCGTCCCGAGGCCGCGCACTTCACGGAGCATCGAGCCTCGTTTGACGGTGTCTGGCCACAGTGTCCCAAATTCAACGGTTGGAGCAGCGGTCTTCAGTTTCGAAAGCCCTATGGTGGCGCCTGTCACAGCTACGATGGCTGCGAGCACATAAAGCCCTTGACGAATTCGTTTTTGGCGTAAAGCTTGGGGTCGAGGAACGTCCATGTAAGTTATTCTCCACCCCTTCAATGGCAACTGCAATGCCAACCTGCGACGACATCTAACCTATTTAAAACAGGCTGTTTACAAACATTCCTGCGTGTCATTTTCATTGCCAACTGCCCGTTTGTGGGATTTCGGATTCCCAAAATCGGACACCAGGAATTGTCCTGGTTTTTCTCAAGTCAGTCAGGATCTTCTCTAACTGTTCCACCGCCTTTCGATAAGGCTTGCGACTGAGTCAATTTCAAGCACGTGCTATCATATATGACGTTCGAATAAGTCAGTTGTCACGAGGGCGACCCAGAGATTTCAGATTCATCGCACCGGGACGAGCCGCCGGAATTGAAGACACTGGAGAGGGCGCGCGACTGACAAAAAAGAATTGAGGACTGCAAACCCCGTGAGTGCCGCCCACATCACCGCGCCCAAGGATAAAAAGGAAAAGTCAGAACCCATCTGGAAAATGCTGCCCCATATCTGGGTGCTCATCCGGCCGAGGCGCTGGCTGCTGGCCCTGGGATTTGTGCTGATGGGGATCAACCGGGTGGCCGGACTCGTCCTGCCTGCCTCCACTAAATATCTGATTGACGATATTATCGGCAAGAAACAAATCCAACTTTTGCTTCCGCTCATCGGAGCGGTAGTCGGAGCAACAGCAATCCAGGGGGCCACTTCATTTGCCCTCACGCAATTGCTTTCCAAGGCAGCGCAACGGATGATTGCCGATCTTCGCCGACAAGTGCAAGCGCACATTGGACGGCTGCCCATCGCATTTTACGACACCAACAAATCCGGAGCTTTGGTATCACGCATCATGAGTGACGTTGAGGGAGTTCGCAACCTGATCGGCACGGGCCTTGTGGAATTCGCCGGCGGCCTGCTGACCGCTGTCCTGGCTTTTATCATTCTCATCAAAATCAGCGCCTTTATGACTTTGCTGGCGTTCACGATTCTGGGCGGCTTCGCCTTCGCACTTCAAATGGCATTCAAAACCATTCGCCCTATCTTTCGCGCCCGGGGGAAGATCAACGCTGAGGTAACCGGCCGCCTAACCGAGTCTCTAGGCGGTGTCCGCGTGATCAAGGGCTACCACGCAGAGGAGCGCGAGGAAAACGTATTCGCAACCGGCGTGGAGCGCCTGCTCCAGAATGTGCTGAAGACTCTCACCGCCATGTCCGTGATGAGCCTCTCTTCCACTACGCTGCTGGGTATGGTCAGCGCACTGATCATGTACCTTGGAGCGCGCCAGATCATTGCCGGCACGATGACCCTCGGCACTTTCTTCACATACACCGTCTTCCTCGCGATGCTCGTAGCGCCCATTTTTCAAATTGTCCAGATCGGAACGCAACTGACCGAGGCGGTCGCCGGACTTGAGCGCACCCGGGAAATTCTCGAAGAACGCCCCGAGGATCAGGACCCGCAAAGAACGCAGCGATTGGATGTGATTCGCGGAGAGGTGGCTTTTGAAAACGTTGATTTCGCTTACGACACCGGCAAAACTGTTCTCCGCGAAATCAGTTTCCATTCCGATCCGGGAACAGTCACGGCCCTGGTGGGGCCGTCGGGCGCGGGCAAATCCACCATCATCGGCCTGATAGCCTCGTTCTATGTTCCTTCCCAGGGCACGGTTCGCGTGGACGGCTCTGATCTCGCTCTCGTCCGGCTCGATTCTTACCGCACCCGCCTCGGCATCGTGCTTCAGGAGACTTTTTTATTTGACGGCACGATTCGGGAAAACGTGGCGTTCTCGCGCCCCGAAGCAACTGAAGAGCAAATCCTGGCCGCTTGCCGAATCGCTCGCGTGGACGAATTCGCGGAAGGCTTTGAGAAAAAGTACGAAACGGTGGTGGGCGAGCGCGGCGTGCGCCTTTCGGGCGGGCAGAAACAGCGCGTTTCCATCGCCCGCGCTATTCTCGCTGACCCTCGAATCCTGATCCTCGATGAGGCCACCTCCAGTCTCGATTCCGAGTCCGAGGCGCTCATTCAGGAAGGCCTTGCTTACTTGATGAAGGGGCGCACCACGTTTGTCATCGCGCACCGCCTGTCCACCATCCGGCGTGCCGACCAGATCCTGGTGCTGGAGGCGGGCCAGATCGTCGAGCGCGGCACCCACGAGTCACTCTACGCCGCACACGGCCGCTACTTCGACCTTTACACCAAGCAACACGGCATCGAATCCAACCTTTTCCTTGCTCCCGGCGAAGGCGATAAGGTCGAACCGGACGATACCCAGGCCGTGGCCAAAGCGAACTCCATTCTTGACCCAGTCCGATTACTCCGCGGGCAGGACCGGTGATTCAGCCTCAGCGCCCTTACGCCCCGTAATGTGCGCCATTCCAAGGGGCTAAACAGCATTCCCGGAACCACCATAAACTACTTGACAGAGTCAACTAACTAATTGACAATGGCACCCTTTACAATTTTTCTTTCGAGGTGCTATGCGAATGGCGCAATCCGCTCTCGGTTCGAACATTCGAGCCGTTCGCCGGTTCAACAGGTTCTACACCCGGAAGATTGGCGTGCTGAGCGAGGGCGTGTACCACAGCCCCTTTTCCCTTACTGAAGTGCGGGTCCTTTACGAACTGGCTTATCGCCAGGAACCCTATGCCACCGAGCTCGCTCGCGAATTGGGTTTGGATCCCGGCTACCTCAGCCGTATCCTGCGAGGCTTTGGAAAGCGCGGCTTCATCAAGAAGTCACCATCCCATACCGACGCTCGGCAGAGCCATTTGTCACTCACGGCGCACGGCCGCAAGGTCTTCGGTGTGCTCGACGCCCGCTCGGACGAAGAGGTCGGCTCGATGCTGGTGCAATTGCCAGCGGTCGACCAAGCCCGCCTAATGGGCGCCATGGATACCGTCGAGCAGCTCCTCCGCGCCCGGAATGAGCCCGGCCGGACACCCAAGGCTCCTTACCTTCTCCGCTCGCACCAGCCCGGCGACATGGGTTGGGTAGTGCATCGGCACGGCGCGCTGTACGCGCAGGAATATGGATACGACGAGCGCTTTGAAGCTCTCGTAGCGGAAATCGTCGCCAATTTCATTCAGCACCTCGATGCGAAGCGCGAGCATTGCTGGATAGCCGAAAAAGACGGCGAGATTGTCGGCTCGGTTTTTCTCGTCAAGAAATCCAAGAAAGTGGCCAAGCTGCGCCTTCTCCTTGTCGAGCCCAAAGCGCGCGGCATGGGCATCGGGGCTCGACTCGTCAATGAATGCGTGCGTTTTGCGCGCCAATCCGGCTACCGCAAGATCACCCTGTGGACCCAACGTGAGCTGGCAGCCGCGCGCCACCTCTATCAAAACGCCGGGTTCGCGGTGGTTCATCAGCACAGGCATCATGATTTTGGCCACGATTCAGTGGCCGAAACATGGGAGTTGAAACTTTAATTCGAAATTCTGGCATAGAATCAAATTTAGAAAGGAAGAATTGATTATGACTTCTCCCGAAAAATCGGAATCGATCGACCTGAAAGGCCAGGTGGCCGTGGTGACGGGTGGCGGGCGCGGGATTGGCCGCGCCATGGCGCGAGCGATGGCAGGGGCGGGCGCCTCCGTGGCCGTTATGGCGCGCTCGGAGAACGAATTGGCCGAGACCGTAGCCCTCATCAAGCAATCCGGCGGGCGCGCGCTTGCCTTTCCCGCGGATGTCACTGTCGCCCAAGCGGTCCGCATCGCCTTCGAACGAATTGCGCAATTGCTAGGGCCCGTGGATCTGCTCATCAACAACGCTGGCACGCTCGGACCTATCGGCCCCTTCTGGGAGAATGACACCGCCGACTGGTGGCGCGTGATGGACGTCAACCTGCGCGGCCCGATGTTATGCACCCATGCGGTTTTGCCGGGCATGATCGCCCGCCGTCGCGGAAGAATCATCAATGTGGCGAGCGGTGGGGGGACGATGGCCATCGCGAATTTTTCCGGCTACGTGGCGAGCAAGACAGCGCTGATTCGCTTTACGGAATGTGTGGCAACGGAAACGAAGCCCTACGGCCTAGCCATGTTTTCCCTGGGACCGGGGACGGTTCGCACCGCGATGGCGGAGCACTCGCTCAATTCGCCCGAAGGCAAAAAGTGGCTGCCGTGGTTTCGGCGGATTTTCGACGAGGGGTTTGACGGGCCTCCCGAGCGCCCCGCGCAGCTGGCTCTCGCGCTCGCCTCGGGAAAGGCGGATGCGCTTTCCGGATGTTTTCTCCAGACCTCGGATGATTTGGATTCGCTCATCAAAAGCGCCGCCGAGATTGGGAAGGAAAAACTATATTCGTTGCGAGTCCGAAAGCTGGGGACGGCTCAAGCCAACCCCGCCGCTGCATCAATCATGGCCGCCGCCGAACGCGTTTCAACCCCCGAACGCTGAGGGCGCCGGCTGGCAACCCTGCGAAATTCTCCCCTTTCCTCCTAACGTTTCCACGCGGCCACGTGCAAGTGGGCCGGCAGTTGCGCGTGGACCAGATCGAGGTCGTCCTTACTGATCGGGATGACCACGGTTTGGGTGGCGGGTGCCGAGGGGAAATTTTGGCTGAAAAACATTTGGATGGAAGGCCCCGGCTCGCCAGTGGATATCGTGCGTGTCTCATCAGCGTAAGACCGCAACATCTGTGCCCGATTGGGATCGTCGCAAGTCAGCAGCGCCTCGCGGATCACGTGCTCCGCTGAGGCGTAAGTAATTACACCGACCACGTGCGGGTCTTTTAGGCGTGCGTCCGCCGGGTCATCGGGCGGCACCTCAAGGCCAACGTAGCGTTGCGCGACGGTTTCACGCGAAATTGAAAATCGAACCAGCGGTACGTCAGTGTCAAAAAGGTGCTCGCCGGTGCCGAGCTTATAGACGGACCACCACTCCACCTCTTCCAGGCCACGGCTGACTTCCACAAGGGCGCTGTCGACTGTTCGCGCCTCCGAGCCAGTCACGTTGATCGCATACAGGGGCTTCTCGGACAAATCAGACCCAAACGGCCAGGCCTCCACAGTGGTCGTCGCCTCCATACCAATCTCATCCAAGACTTGTTTGGTGTGGACCCTCTTGCGAATCACCAGGCGCTCCTCGGGCGGCCGCCCGGGAATCTGAGTTTCACTAACCTCATAGGAAGAATTCTCAATCTCAACGGTTTCCTCATCATCCTTTATGCTGGAGCTGATCAAGGAAGTCGAGTGATCTTTGATGGGCTTATGAACCGCTTTCGCGCCCTGTGAGACAGTGTTTTGTGTCAGGAGTGCGGGTGAACCGCCGACGATCACCAGGAACAAGCCTACTACTGCGAGTCGAATTGTGGTCATAGGAGCTACCCTCCTTTACTGTCCGCCGAGCTCCTGAGTCACCTGGTGTGAGGCGCGGTCCACGTGTAAGATCACAGACAGCCCTGCACCCGGGCTGGGGCTGCGTTCGTCCTGGATGTGTATCACCGCGAGCACATCAGTGCGCCCATCCGCGCTGGGCCCTCGGCTCTCGATTCGGTAGTCGGACCGGTTCCACCCTCTGTTTCTGGAAATATACTGCACCACCACAGTTTCCTGTGGAATAACTTCCGGGGTAATCTCTGCTCGGACCAGGCCGGTGAAATGATCGAACATCATCCTGCCCTCGATCCAACCGGTTCTGGAATAATACTGCTACTCAAATCGCCAGAGCATATCTAGTTTCGCGCCCGAGTGCTTTTTCCATTCCAGTCGGTAATACAAGTGCCGTCGCCACCAGGGCGTGCTTCCGCCCAGAAAATTGATCTCGAATGGTGTGGGTCGGCTGAGAGTGCTTCGTTTAAGTTCCAAGGAAAGCTCGTTACCTTGCTCGGAGGCAAACTTGATATCCGGCCGCCCGGCGGGATCGGGTGCGCTCAAGCGTGGGCCAAGCGTGAATGATAGCCCACCCTTCGAGAGCACAAGCCGATTCTGTGAATCGGTTAGAACGCTTGGGTTGAACCGCTGATTGTCCGTACCCGTCAAGGGCAATGAAACCTCGCCGATTCGCAAATTGGCGACATCATGCCCCAGCGGGCTCAACTGAAGTGATTCCACGCGAAGCGTGACGAACCGGTCCAGGAATAGCGCGATCTGTCGCCCGGCAAACAACCAGGCGATAATCAGGCACGCGGCGACGACAATGGACCAAACCAAAATGGGCCGCGCGGCAATCATGGTGGTAAATACCAGCCGTTACGAGTCATGTCCAGGCAGGCGTTGGTTAGCCCGGATAAATAGTGATTACCCATCCGCCCTCAAAGCGGAAGGCCCAAGCTCTTCCACCTTATAGTTTTTTCTCCAGCAATTCTCGAATCGTGCCGTCGCTGAACATGCCCTCCGCCCCCAAGGCGTAGGCGCAATGCATCTCAAGCACGCCACCCTCAAAGCTCAGGCTCATCGCCGCCTTCTCCTTAGCGTTCACCAACTTCACTTTTTTCAGTCCTGCACGCACCGCCTCCTTGCCCATGTCGTCCTGGCAAATCATGCGCAGCGCCATGTTCAGGCGGTGGCAGGAAATGTTATCCACGAAATTCAGCCCTGCCATGTCGTCGGCCAAGCTTTCCCAATCAACCTCATAAGGAATGGGCGCGCCACAGATTTCATCTATCTCCTTGGTGCGGCCTGGTATGGTCACTTCCTGCAACTCCTTGATTTTGCGTCTTTCGTTCAGTCCCATGTAAATCCTCCTATCGGATTTTCGATTAGTGCCGGCAGTACCCCTCGGAATCCTGTGATTATACTTTAGTAATAGTTCTGGTCTGGGGCCCAGCGTCCGAGGGATGCGGGCCCATCAGAGCGTCGTGGTGCACGGAGCAGACCAGACCACGCTCGCTGCCCTCGTGAGTTCCACGGTGATCGTGAATCTGTACGCACGGGTCGAGGGAAAGTCCCGTCATTAGCCCATCACAATCAAGCAATGTATCGAAATACGCCCAGATGTGGCAGTTCTCCGTCCAAGCCTGGCCGCACGAAAAAATCTGCGCGCCCTGGTCAAGGATATATTGCAGCGCGCCGGCCAAGTGCTCGCACAACCGCACTTTGCGGTTGAGTGCTGCGACTTTCTCTTGGTGACCCGCGCGCCGGTAGAGAAACACCAGACCGTCGCGAACTTGCATGTAGCGTGGATCGTCAGGGGGGAAGCGCTTGCTGACACTATCAAACACTTTCTCGCGTAGCGTGATGGCCTCCTCGTTTTGATCGAGCGCGCCCAGAATTCCAGCCAGGTTTTCACCCGCCGCCATGGCTGCTGGTGAATCAGGGCCTGCCAACTCTTGCAGCAGTTGGTAGACGGAGCGGAAGTACGTTTCCGAGACCCGCTCTTGATCTATGTTCTTGAAGAATCCCCGCCAGCCCACAATCCCACGCGCCGCATCAATTAACCGCTCCGGAGACTCAGCTGCTGCCGCCCGAAAAGTTTTCTCCACCGCCGGAATCGCTTCATCGAACCGGCATGCGTTCAGCATTTTCAGGATTTCTGGGTTGTTGCCCATGAATTTACTGGTGTGGACTTCTCGTGATCGGCCGGCGCTACGATGAGGCTCACCAATACGTGTGCCCGGGCTGATCCCGAAGATCACCCGATTCCACGGCGGCTTTCAGCTTACTAAAACTCAATTTCCCACCGCCTGGCACCATCGATACCCACACCAGTTTTGCTTTGTCCTTTGATAAAATGAAGAGTGCAATCAGCCAGGAGTGGGCAATCCCCCCGCGCTCGTAGTGCACCAGGCAGTATTTCTCCGAAATACCCGCGACAATAAACCGTCGCGTGGGGAGTAGTTTCCCAACCACTACATCCGTCACCTGAAAGTCCGCTTTGGAATCAACGATACCGCTCGGAAATTCATCCAGGACCGCTTTCGGCAACAACTTGACTTCATTCGCCTGGGTAAATGTGATGTGTTGTCCTTTCTGGCCGAGCGGAGAGAGGTCGATGGTCATTTTGGCGCCTTCCGACGCGGAGGCCAGGGACGCCAAAACGCTGAAAACCAGGGCGGCACAAATTGGCCGCGCAATCGTAATCTCCATAACGAAATGCCGCACCTGCGGTCCCATCGGCCGGGATCCCCAAGCGCTTCTAATCACTCGGCCGTTGTGGGATCGATCATTGTCTTGATTTCGGAGACTCGATTGGCGGGAAAGCCGCCCTGGCGGGCGTGCTCGCGCACCATCTCTTCATTGGGCGCAATATAAACACAATAAATCTTATCCGCCGTGACGTAGCTCTCCCTCCACTGAATCTGCGGCCCCATGCGGTTCAGGACGCCGCATGACTTTTGTGAGATGGCATGCAACTCTTGCGGCGACAGTTTGCCCGCGCCCGGCAGGTCTCGCTCAATAATATATTTAGGCATGTTCGGCAATCCCTCCTTTTCGAGTCCTGAACCTTAGCAGTGTTTCCCGCCCCCGTCAAGAATCTCCCATTGCGATAACTGACGGGTCCCGAGCCCCCCTACTTGTGAACCAGCCCGACATCATTCGACTGACAATCGCATGTGGCCAAAGATGGCGCAAAGTCGGGCAACTCAGGTTATGATGTTTCGCAAATTGAAAATGGATCCGGAGGCAGCCGCCATGAATGCACCAGCGAATTCACTAAAGATCATACCCGCCGAAATCTGGCACGCCGAATTAGTCGCTCCACTCTTTGACGCGTACCGGCAGTTCTACAAGCAGCCAACGGATTATTCCGGCGCGCACCGCTTCATCACCGACCGGTTGAAGGCAAATGAATCGGTCATATTCCTGGCCACGCTCGAGCGTGAAGGGGATTCCAGGGCGGTCGGCTTCGTTCAACTCTATCCTGCTTTCTCGTCGATCTCGATGAAAAGGCTGTGGATTTTGAATGACCTTTTTGTTGTCCCGGAAGCGAGAAAACAGGGAGTCGGAAAGGCCTTGATGGAAAGCGCGCGGCAATTGGCTGTTTCAACCGCGTCGAAGGAACTCATCCTCGAGACAGCGATTGATAACCTGTCAGCGCAGAGTCTTTATGAGAAGTTGGGCTACAAAAGGGATGTGGAGTTTCATCGCTACGCACTCAGCATCTAAACCCCTGGCGTCGCCGAGCCAGTGGAACTACCGTCACTACGTCCTCGCCATTTCCAAACCTTTCTTCAGGTCCGAATGCAGCAGGCGGTGAAATAAGTGCTCGCCGGCTTCGCGGCGGACCGAAAGCCGGCCCGCACCGTAGGCGCGCGACTGCAGGCCGCGCTGGACAGCTTCGCAAATCGCCACATCCTCATCCTGAATTCTCTCGCCTACGTTAATGCTTTGCTGGTTGCGGTCCTTGCTCGATGGTTCCACATCTCGAAAATAAAAATCGAAAATCACCGTGGTGCGATCCACGCCGAGCGGCAGCACTAGGTTGGTGTCCATCACTCCTTCGTAGACGTTGAACATGAAATTCGGGTATTGCCAGTAATAATAGGCGCGCCCCTGCCGCACCGCGGCCGTTGTGGCGTCCCCGCCCGAGGACTGGATGGGGCTGGACTGCAGGCAGAAGCGCTCCTGGTTCTCGATAGTATATTCCACGTAATCGAGAACGCTGTTCAGGCTTTTATGCAGGTGGGGCACGTGATAGCCCCCGTCGAGGTAGTTGTCCACATACACCTTCCAATTGCACTCCAGGGTGTAAACCCGCTGCTCGACGAAATGCAATTGCGTAAGGTTGAGGGGCGCGACGCGCTGCGAGAGGCTCCCCAGAAATTCATGGAGCGGTGACGCGGCCGGATCGAGATTCACAAGAACGAAGTTTTCCCATGTCTCCACGCGTATGGGAACGAGCCCATTCGCGGCACGATCAAAATGGCAGACACCGTCGAACTCGGGTACGCCTTTCAGATTGCCGTCGAGTCCGTAAGTCCAGCCATGGTACGGGCAGCGCAGGACATTGGCATTACCCGCCGGTTGCGTGGCCACCGCCGCGGCGTGATGCCTGCAAACGTTGAAGAAGGCGCGCATCACACCGTCTGCACCGCGCACCGCCACGATAGGTTCGCCGGCTACCGTCGCCGTGATGAAATCACCCTTCGCGCGAAGTTGATCTGAGTGGCCAATCACCTGCCATGTGCGGCTGAAAACCGTTTGGCGCTCGAGTTCCGCAATCCTGGGATCCACATACCATGCCGCGGAAATAGTGGAGGCCTCTTCGAGCGGCGCACCAGAGTTGTACGACCCTACAATCTCTTCCAGTTTTTGTTCTCGCATGGGAGTGTCAGGTCCGAATCATGGGTATTATACACAGAAGCGTGCCGCGCAATCCGGCGCCGCCAACTATCTTCCAGTCATTCCGGAAGCCGTCGATGATTCGATCGCGCGGCGGGATAATGCCACGGCGCTTGATACCTGCGGCTGAGCAGCTTGTTGGCCTCCTGGTCGCCGACTATGACTTCTTTTTCGCCGTCCCACTGAACACTGCGCCCAAGTTTCAGGGACAACATCCCAAGTAACGCCATGTTGGTGGAGCGATGCCCGCTCTCAATATCGTTTACGGGACGGCTGCCCGTCTTGATACTTTGCAGGAAGTTGGCCCAGAGCTCCTTAATGTTTTGCTGGTCCGGCTCATGCAACTGCGCGTCCTGATGAATCGTCGGCTTCTTGTTGTCCGCAGGGTAAAATGTCCATCCGTCCAGCCATCCCATATGGAAGGTTCCTTCCGTACCGTAAAAGTAGCAACCGATGTTCGTCTTCTCCGCTTCGTTGGCTGCATACAGCCGATGCTCCCAGACAGCAGTGAAAGACTCGAATTCAAAGCTCGCCACCTGAGTGTCGGGTGCGTCGGTGTTGTCTCTCAATATGTGACGGCCGCCTGTGGAAAAGACTTTTCTAGGATATTTTTCCTCCGTCCACCATAAGATCTGGTCCATCCAATGAACGCCCCAATCGCCCAACTGGCCGTTGGCGTAATCCAGGAACATTCGAAAACCCTTGGGGTGAATCCTCTTGTTAAACGGCCGCCTCGGGCCGGGGCCGCACCACATGTCCCAGTCAAGGCCGGTGGGAGGTTGCGAATCGGGCGTCACTTCGCCTGGCCCGCCGCCATAATGCACAAACGCGCGCACCATGCCAATCTTGCCCGCCTTCCCGGATTTCAGGAACTCCATTCCGGAAATGTTGTGGGGCGAAACGCGGCGATGCAGTCCGACCTGCACCACGCGCTGGGTATCACGCGCCGCTTTCACCATTGCGCGACCTTCCAGAATCGTGTGACTGATGGGCTTTTCCACGTAGACGTGCGCGCCTGCTTTCACTGCGGCGATCGCAATGAGCGGATGCCAATGATCGGGCGTAGCCACGATAGCGATATCAGGCTTTTGTTTTTCCAACAGATCGCGAAAGTCTTTGTAGCGCGCGGGCTTGTCGCCGGAAAGCTTTCCCACACTCTCGGCGGCGGGATTCAGCTGGTTTTCATCCACGTCCGCCATCGCCACCACCCTGCACTCACCCGATTCCATGGCGGTGTGGAGGATGTTCATGCCCCACCAGCCCGTGCCGATCAGAGCGACACGATAGGGTGGAGCATGCTCGCCGAGAATGTATGGGAAACCGCGCAGTGCGAGACCGGCGGCAAGAGAACTTCTCATAAAATTTCTACGGTTCATTTGTGTACTCTCCTCTTGTGCAAAATGAGGCGGCAAACGTGTCTATTCAGCGGGCAATTTCACGACAGCCCCCATCCGAACTGACTCCTTTGCCGCGTCGAGGATCTCGTTGACTTCCACGTTCATTCTTGCAGAAACCGGGTCTTCAATCGCCTGGCCGTGGCGAATGTGATAGACAAAGTAGGCGATGGCGCTGCTCGTTTCGTGCAAAACTATCGGCATCTCGAGGGCGCGTCCCTCCGGATTCTCCATGGTCGTCGGAGTTCGCGCGGCCTGGAAAAACAGTGCGTCCCTGGTGGCGAGCAAACTCCCTTTGGGGCCAAAGGCCTGCACCTGCCCCTGATCGAACGGCCAATCCCACGAAGCCTGGATGATGGCTGTAGCGTCAGGATACTCGAGCAGGATAACCGCATCGTCCTCCACGTCGCTCGGTTGTTCGGCATTGAGCCTGAGAGAGTAGGCGTAGACGCCGGACGGACGCCCTTTCAACCACAAAGCCCACTCCGCGCCGTAGGAGCCAAAGTCCATTAACGCCCCGCCTCCATTCTTCACCGGATCGTAAAGCCAATCCGCAAAATACTTGGAGACGCCGATTTCCTTCGGTCCCTGGTGCCCGTACCTTACCAGAATTCTTTGGATGGGGCCGATCGACCCGCCCAGGACACGTCCGTGCATTTCCTGGCTGGGAGCAACCCAGACGTTCCAGTAGTTCACCATCAACTTGATCTTCGCATCGCGCGCCAGGCTCTCCATTTCGTGAGCTTCCTCGGCGGTGTTAGCCATGGGCTTTTCGGTAGCGAAATGGATATGCCGCCGGGCGCACTCCCGCAATATCTCCAAATGCCGATTGGTCGACGTAGTCACGACCACAGCATCCGGTTTCATCTCGTCGAGCATCCGAACGTAATCGGAAAAGATTTTCACCGTTGAGGGCACTTGCGCTCTGGCCTTCGTCACAAGTTCCGGTTGGGGCTCGGCGATGGCCACCAGGTCCGCGGCAGGTTCATGGGCAATGTCTCTGAGCAGGCCCCAAACATGATCGTGATCCAGGCCGACGATCGCAAGGCGTACGGCCGGCATGCTACTTTCGAAAGAGACCGATTGGAGAAATAGCCCTGCTTCTTCCAACATTTCCGCCTTCGCAGGACCGGCCCTCCAGGTTCTCAGGAGTTGAGTGTCCGTCCAATCCCACACTCGCGTTGGGTCGGCTTCAACCGCGGCCGGCGTGGAATCCCAAAATCCATTCGGATAATAGTAGGCGCCGACGATCTGAACCCAGAGGCCCGCGATGGCACACAGGACAAATGCGCCGATGGCAAGATACGAAGAACGGATGCGCGGCCAGATGGGGACAAGGAAAAAGGCCAGCAATGGGAGAAGGTCGGTCAAATAGCGTGGCCCAAAACACCCGCCTCCCCACCACAAGCCGAGTCGTGCGTGAACAATGTAGACCGCAACCATCCCCGGCAGGAGATATCGCCCCCATCCGAACAAATTTTCTTTCCAAATCCTCGCGGCTCCCCAAATGGCGAAGAGGATCCATGGCGTGTAAATCAGCAGCCCCCGGTTAGGGCTGACCAGCAGCCCAGCCAGTCCGTCCCACCAGGGAATATGGATGGGATTGGACGGACTACCCGGGGCGGTCATCGGGCCCATAGGGTTCGGGTAGGCCCCCAGCACCCGGCCGAAATAATGAAAGTTATAACCGAGGACGGCAACCCCAATCACGATTAGCGGAACACAAAAATGGACAAACCTCTTGCGATGATTCAATGCAATGTATATCAGAAAGGGCAGAACAAGAAGCACGTAGGCGGGCTTGTTGGCCGTTGCCACAGCCAAAGCCAAGCCCGCCCAGAATAGGCCGCTCGACTCGTCCAAATCCCTCGAAAGCGCCAATACTAAAAGGGCGAGGCTAAGCTCAGTGAATCCATGCCGCCAGAGAGTTTGACTGGAGATGGTCCACGTGTTGCTCGCCAACCCATACGCCAAAGTGATGATGAGACTCGCCCTCTGCGAAACGTATCTGCGCAACGCGAGGTAAAGCACACCCGCCGAGAGGGCGGCGATGAGCGCCGCGCTCAACTTCTCCATGGTGTCGATGATGACCGTTAATGCGAAAGACCCTTTGGCCAACTGAGGCTGCAGATGCGAAAGCCACCACGCCGGAGCAATATAGAGCGGAGTGATGACAAGGGGTTCGATGATCGGGTAGACCGAATATAAATGACCGCGAGCCGGCGTGACGTAATAAGCGCCGCGGGCAAAACGGCCCTGCTGGTACGGCTCGACCCAATCGTCGACATACAAATGCCCATCCAACAGAACGCTGAAGGGGAGAACGCGGGCGGGGATGCTATCGCGAGTGAGAAGCCAGCGGAAGTTGGAATTGTAAACGGCGAACAATGAAAGGACCAGAACCAGGAAGGAACGCGCTCGCGACCAGCCGCCGTTAGTTGTTTGAACCATTCCTTTCAGCCCTGCCCCTCGGCCTTCATTTGCGAAATCTCATTTCAGGCCCTGGCTCGACCCGGGTACGCGTTTAGCGTTCCAGACACTGGATAACGGATGTCACGTGCGGCGACGCGAAATCTTATCGCTCCGAACTTCGAACGTCAACTTTTGCGCCCACCGGAACTTCAACCAACTCGAAAGACCGAAATTGAATCTGCGCCTGAGCAAGATTATAATTTCGCTGTCTGGACAATTTATGTAAGGCAAACAATGAATGGCGACACCGCGCGAATCCGGAAAAGTGGTGGCCAAGGCGATTCTGATTCAAGTGGCAATCGCCGCCGGGCTGATCCTCTGGTTTAAACTGGGCATACCCGGATTGCAGAAGGAGCGGAACGCCGAAGCCACGGCCGAACTCGAAGGGAGAATTCACGACTTCATTCAGTCGACTATAGTGGAAGATTCCGGCCGCGAGTTGTCCGTGCCGGCGGCGAGGGCTGAGGGATACTCGCACCCTCAGCGCCTCCAGAATATTCCCTCGATTGAGGAGGCCAAGCAGGTGCTGGGGCCAGCCGATGGATACACCAGTGATATCCGCGGCGGCGTGCACATTATCTGGACGGGCACCCAGCACAAGCTCGAAGCGTCGTTCAACAACGGGCGGCTTTATTGCCTCAGAGTAGAGGATCTTCACACGGGACATGGCATATTGGTATTTGAAGCGAGCCAGGACTGGCGCACGTTCTGAATCCGGAACCGCCCTGGGCCTTGGGGCCGCCATATAATTGGGGCACACTAAGGTTTTGTTTCATCTTTGTCAGGAAGGAGGTTGGATGCGAATCTGTTCCCTGCTGCCCAGCGCTACTGAAATAGTTTTCGCGATTGGAATGGGCAAGTCCCTGGTAGGCGTAACTCACGAATGTGACTACCCACCCGAGACGTCCTCCATTCTCCAGGTGACACGCTCCAACATCCCAGCCGGGTTGTCGAGCGGCGAAATTAACGTCGCGGTCGCGTCAACTCTCGAATCGACCGGCTCACTTTACGAGCTCGATTTGCCGCTTCTCGACAAACTGCATCCTGATATTGTTCTCACTCAAAGGCTCTGCGACGTGTGTGCCGTGTCTTTCGACCGCGTTCGGGAAGCAGCAAAGGGGCTTCGCTCCCGGCCAATTGTGCTCAACCTCGAACCGCATTCCTTGCGGGATATCCTTCAAAACATCCTGACGGTGGGCGAAGCCACATGGTGCACTGCCTCTGCGCAACGAGTTGTGAAGGCCCTCGAGGACCGCATCGATGCGGTCCGGGAAAAGACTGCCCACCTTCCAGAACGACCGCGCGTTTTCTGCATGGAGTGGGTGAATCCGCCGTTCTGCGGCGGCCATTGGATGAAAGAGTTGGTTGAGATTGCGGGAGGCCGCGATGATCTCGCGCAACTCCACCGGCCCTCGCGCCGGATCGATTGGAGCCGTGTGCTTGAATTTTCTCCCGAGGTCATTGTCCTTACGTGCTGTGGATTCAACCTCGAGCGCTGCAAAGCGGAAGGAGAAATCCTGGCGCGGTTGGAGCGCGTCTACGAATTGCCGGCTTTCAAGGCAGAGCGGGTCTACGCCACCGACGGCTCGTCTTATTTCAGCCGGCCCGGACCACGCATCGTGGACAGCCTTGAAATATTGGCCCATTTGATTCACCCCGATCGGGTCCCCGCGCCGCCTTGGACAGCCGCGTTTTCGCGGATCGCCCTTGCGCCCTTTGTCGCAGCTCAGGAAGATCGAGGGGAATAGCGCAAGATCGCCCGAACCAGAGTACCGTGGCGGCTCGATTCGGTTTCCAACACTCCGCCCAGTTGCTCCATGCGCTCCTGCATCCCCGCGATGCCGACGCCCAGCCCGGGAAGCACGCGCTTATTCCGGCCCAGCATCTCCGGGGGCATTCCCCGCCCCTCGTCGGTCACTTCGAGCATCAAAGTGTTCTCGTCGCGCATCAGCCGCAATCGCGCCCGGGCGCTGCCGGAATGACGATGAATGTTGGTGAGGCTTTCCTGAACCACTCGAAAAAGCGCCAGCTCGATTTCCTGCGCGAGGCGGCCGAAATCCTGGGCCACTTCAAAGTCCACCTGTATGCCGCAGCGCTTGGTAAAACCGTCCACGTAATTCCGTATAGCGGAGACCAACCCCAGTTCTTCCAGCAAGGGCGGATGCAACAAATAAGAGAGAGTCCGCACTTCTTGCGCACATTGCCGGGCCAGGGCGATGCTCTCGCTGAAGGCGCGCCGCGCCTTTTTGTTCAGCCGCGCCGCAGACTTTTGGACGGCGGATAGGTTAAGCATCAAGGCCGTCAACATTTGCGCCGTCGAGTCATGAAGTTCCCGGGCGATACGCCGTCGCTCCTCATCCTGCAGTCGCAGGAGTCGGGCGCTCGCTCCGCGCAACTCTTCTTGGGCTTGCTTGAATTCCGTGATGTCTTCCGCGATGCACCCCACCTGGCTATTCCTGCCGGCGTTCTTCACAATCGAAAAGGCACGGCATCGCAACCAACGCAAGCCTTCGTCAGGGCGAACGATGCGAAACTCCGCGTCGCCTTCATACTCTTCCAGGACCTGCCGGAAGAGCGTGAGGACAGCCTGGGCGCGATCCTCGGCGTAAATGAGATCCAGACATTCGGGCTGGTCAAACAAACTCTGGCGTGTGCGCCCAGTGATCCTCTCGAAGGCTGAGTTGATAAATAGAGTTTTCCGCCTATCCAATGAGACAATCCATGCGATGTCGCGCATGTTTTCCGCCAAGTGCCGGAAGCGCGCTTCACTCTCGCGTAAAGCGCTATCTTCCTGATTCGGCCAGATGAGGAAGCTGGCCTTTCTCCCTGGCCGCCGGATCAGTACCACGAATGCCAAAGCCACCAATGCCACCACAATGGCAAACCACAAAGTGGATGACACCATTGGCATATCTTGCCACCACGCCGAATCGGGCATAGTGCCCCCTGGCAGCAAGTGGAGCCAAGTCAGAGGACTTCGCGAATCCAGATATTCACCGAGTTTTCGGCCAGACATGTAAGTCGCAACGCGTAACCGCGCATGTTCAGTTTCCCAGGCTCGTGAGCAGCTGGGCTCCGCCTTGAGGAAAGTTTAGCAAGTTGGTGGGCGCTAGGCTACAATCACGTGGAAAAGCGTCAAGCCCTCGGAGGTCAAGGGATGAACCCGGTGGCGAGCATGAACAATAACCCGAAGCACGTTTCGTGGCTGCACCGGGTGGCGACTTTGGTGGCAGTCGGGGCCTTCGCCTCGGTCGTTCTTGGGACACTGATCGCGTCAAACCTCGCTCTCCCGGCTTCGTCCGTACCAGGTGCCGCAGAGGAATTTACCTGGTCGCTACTCTCGGGTGGCGTCCAGCATGAACCGGCCTATCGAATCGTGGCGGCGACGGCCGCCCTGCTGGCCACCGTTGTCGCCTTTTGGCTCTTACCGGGCAACGCGGCGCGGCACGTGAAGATCCTGGGCGTGATCAACGCATCCGCGGCAAGCGCCAACGTGTGGCTCAGCGACATTCCCGCGAAGCTCGACCTGCCTTCTTCTGCGCTCGCTGCTCACGCGGGGGTCAGCGAGTTATTCTTTGGCCTTTCCGTCTGCCTCGCCTTATTCACCCGGACTGATTGGCATTGGGACATGCCGAAAGTTGTGGATGTGGCCGCCCCGTCGTTCCGCCAACTGTTGGTGTTCACCACGGCCTGGGTATTTGTCTCATCGGTCCTCGGGACGCAAACTCACCCCAGCATGTTCCCCCACCTCCTGAGCGGCTGCGCGGTCACGCTGGCGGCGCTGTGGACGGTGGAAATTGCGCTAAACAGATTCGCTGATGTCCCGGCATTGAAGATCCCGGGGATCCTCCTCGCTGAATTGGCTGGGGTGCAGTTGTGCCTTGGAATCGTTGCCCACAGCATGGCGTTGAACGCAAGAGCCAACTCCCAGCCCATGCCCGGATTGGCCGTCATCAACGCCACTCACGCCGCACTTGGAGCACTGGTGCTCGCCGCAAGCCTCTTCGCCACTTTCCAGGCCTTCAAATACCTCACACCGAAATCGGCAATCGCCGCAGTTCCCGTCGCTGCCGAGACGGAAGCCGACGCATACTATCCTAAGTGAATTCGACCCACCCTTCCGGTCTTAACTGCGCGCAAGAACTCAACGCCTGGTCTGCCGGGCGCCCCAATGCCGTTGAACCCAGCCGCGTTGGAATTAGCGGCAGCAGGCGACTCGAAGGCAAGTGTTTTCCTCGAGGCTTAGGATCCGCTGCGCAGGCGCCCGGTCCGATCCTAATAGGGACATGGGTTGGAGGGCTCGGAAAATTTGGGCAGGCGTGTTAATTTTAAGAGAGATGACATGGCGTGTTGATAGGCTTAATTCGATGATTCGCAAACTTGCGGCACATTTCGGGATCGTACTGCTCTTGTTAGCTGGGCCTGGCGGGCGGGCAAAGGCCCAGGAAAAATCCGCCACGCCTCCATTGACTGCCGAACAAGTGGTGGAGCGATTGACAAGGATGAATAGTGAACGTGCTGAAGCACTGCACGATTACACTACGATGCAGGTATACCACCTGGAGTTGAGCGGCATGATCCACAAAAGCGCCGATATGGTGGCGAAGATGACCTACCATTGGCCTGACCAGAAGGAATTCAACATCGTTTCGGAGAGCGGGTCGGATATCATGCGGGCCCGCGTGTTAAAGGCCATTCTCGCGGCCGAGAAAGAGTCCATGCTGAAGGAGAACCGCGATCGTTCTGCCTTCAATCAGGAAAACTACGAGATCAGGCTGCAGGGCGTTGAGGGATCACCCGAACCGAGGACCTACATACTGGATGCCACGCCTCGAACCAAAAACAAATTCTTGTTCAAAGGGAAAGTATGGGTGGACGCGAAGGATTTTGCCGTTACCCGAATCGAGTGCGAGCCGGCTAAGAACCCTTCCTGGTGGACCAAGAAGAACGACATTACAAGGGTCTACCAAAAGCTGGGTGATTTCTGGCTGCCCGCCCACACCCAGTCGATCACGGAAGTGCGTATCTTTGGGCACACGGTGCTGGAAATTGAGTATAAGGACTACCACTTACTTGACGCGGGCAAACTGCCAGCCGTTGCCCGGAGCGAACAAGCGCCCCCGCCCAAAACCGCACCCTGAGCCGTTGCCCTGCCCTAATCCTCAAAACTGCCCGTCACGCCTTTGAAGCCGCGCAGGGCTTGCTTGAGCACCCATTCCACCGCGCGCCGGCTGTTGTAGCAATGCGCCAGAATGCGGTTGCAAGTGGAGAGGCAATGAGTAGAGCAATCTTTCTTCATTTCGTCGAGCTGTTTTACATCAAATTTGTGATGGCCCACTGTGCCCCAATCATAGTTGGCCGAGTACATGGGGAAGCAGGGTGCCAGAGTCCCGTCTGTCCGGATAATCAGATTGTTCTGGCCCGCGCGGCACGACCACGGTGCTACTTCGCCGCGCATAAGCTCCTTCATGTCGAAGAAGTGCTGACGCGGGTTGGGCATTTTGTACCCATGGGCCTGCTTGTCCACAATCCAATCGAGCAGCGCGTCCACCTTGGGAAAATCCTCGGGCGTCAAGTAGGTGCTGTTGCGATCCATGTGCTTGAAGTGCGGCTGCTCCGTAAGGGGCGATTCGTTCAGGTGGTAGTCGGTGGCCAGGCCGTTGTCGTGCGCAATTTCGGTGAGTTGCTTCACGTCGTCCTGATTGATGTGCGTAATGTTGATGTTGATCATCACCGAATAGCCGTAACGGCGCTGGTTCTTAACCAGGTAATCGAAGTAAGGCTGAATTCGATTCAACGCCTTGGGCAATCCGGGCTTTTCATTCACACAATCGATGGCCAGGTTCCAAGTGGCCACTCCCGCGTCGCCGATGCGGTCTATCACTTCGGGGCGCATCAAGCGGCCATTCGTAGGGATGTAGACGAAATAGTCTTTTTTCGAGGCATAGTAAGTGATCTTGTGGATGAAGTCGGGCCGCAACAAAGGCTCCCCGCCCATCAGCGCCAGTACCCGCCCGCCGATGGAGTGAATCCAATCCAGCGAGCGCCGTGCCGTGTCTTCCGACATACCTTTCACGTTGTTGTTGAACGACCAGCAATAATGGCAATCCACGTTGCACTTAAATTCGCTGAATAGGTAAGTGATGATGGGACGGAGTTCGCCTTTGTGGAACAGGGACGTCACGTAGGGAAAGGCCCAGCCCTTGAAGGCACGCTTGGTATTCAGGCGTTGGTAGGCCTTCTCGGACATCTCCTCGCCCTCTCCGTATTTGCGTTGCGGATAGACGGGCTCAGGCAAGGTGAGGAGTTCAGGACCTTTCGGCTGTAACGCCGGGTGCACCTGGGGGCGCGCTTGCGGCTTCATCAGCAGGTCGTGGATCTGAACGTCCATGCGAAACGGCTGTGCGGGTCGGTCGCTGGTTTGTGGCTTCTCAACTTCTGGCATGACGGCTCCTTTTGTTTTCTCCCCCGCCGGCAAACGGCATGGGGGGATTGAGATAGCGAACGCTCACCAACCTCTCGGCTCAACACGGACGCCCCAGGGCGGCAGTCCAAACTTCGAATTCGGTCAGCCCGAAGCCCATCCGTTCTTGCGGTGGAGTCCACAAGACTCCCAGCCGCTTGGGAGATCCCTTGACGTGAGAATCTCCCCCGGTCACTGCTTCATGTTCGTATGTAGCGTATCACAAATCGTCCAATCCTGCAGTCAGTATCAACTGTACAGTTAAGGACGGAATTTTTCCTTGCGCATGGTCTCAAAAGTTCTCGCCACCCTGGGGGCGACGACGCGATTACCATTATATGGATGCAAGAAATTTGTTTAGGTTTCATCCCAGGCGACCAATTTTCCACAAGCGGCCCAACCCTCTCTCGCACAAATTCCCATTTGGTGTCCTTGAGGCATGCAGTCGCCGGGCAGCCACAGTAATTTTCCTTTCACACCAGTGGTCGCGAATGCAGCTAAGCTTCCCCATTAGGACTCTGAGGATAAGATGCTCTAGATTCCTGTCACGCTCAAGGATTGCATCATTATTACCCAGCGTGGCGCCACCACCGCCAGCCCATGGGCAGATGCCGCCGTCTTCTCCCCTTGCCGCTGAGATCGCCGCGGTAAATCGGCCGTAAGTGACTGAATTAAGGCGACATAGGTCAATCTGGTTCGACTTGAACACCAATTCCCGGATCTTTTAATTCCCATACACCTCGTTGGCTTTGCATATAAAAGACGTCCTTATTGCCCTCCACCTTTTCCTATCTTCAACTTTTCCTAAACAAAAATCGGCCTTCCTATCGACTCTCGGCCCAGGACTTTACGCGCCCATTCGAATCTCCCCCACATTCGCTTGGTCTTGGCTGACCATAACATTGTGTTCCCGTTGCCCAGCAAGAGAAAAAAGCTGAGGTCACAGAAGGACAGCAGCCCCACGTTGTGAACGCGCGTAAGACGCGTGAGCGGGCCAAACTGCTAAGGGAATTAAAGGGGTCGACCGTTAGAGAAGCGGCGATCCGAGAATGATGGTAGCGCAGATGCACGCGACAAACCTCCTCTGCGGGTGCGCTACCTCGACGCACAATTTATAGAGATATTATTTCTAAACTACTATATTCCTGGCGGTTTGTCAAGCATTTCTGGACACCTCTCAAATTAGTCCATGAATTGTCTGATCCAACGACCAGGAGATTCGTCCGCAGAAGGTTCGGCAAAGATGAAGCGACCTGCCGGCGGACTCTGGAGGTACTGGCAATCATTCTGTCCTACAGGGGTTTCCCCGCCTGTGCCTCACGTCACACCCACCTGTGACGCAAGATACAGAGTTCCGCGAATGCTCTGGCTATGGTGGGAGCGTGCCCCGAGGCCGGCGGCCAAAGCGCCCCGTTGGGCGGCGAGCCGGAATCCCCAATGGCGGGGCAGCAAAGGGACTTGTTGCCACTCAAAACACCCAAAGGAGCGGAACGATGCGTACTCATCTGGGATGCACAGGCAGTGTAGAACTTGGCCCCCTCAGCAAAGAAACCCAATCCAGGCTGGAAGAAATTGAAGCAACGTGGTTGGAATTTTCGCCCGCGCCACATTCACTGGTAGTCCGGCACGTTCAACCCGACGCCATTTCAGCGCCGCGAGAAATTGCGGGCGAACTGCTGGAATTTCTCAGCCATATTTCCGACCGGGAGCGCCGAGGCGTGCCCGGCGGGGCACTCTATTACCTCGACGAGCAGAGCGGACAATACTTTCGCCTCCGAGTCTGGGGCGGAGGCAACTTGACGGTTTCCTGGGCGCACCCGGACTATGCTCAAGCCCAGGGAGTACCCTACGAGGGCCAGACTGTGCCCGTGGTCTTCGAACCCTACCAGTGCCTGAACGGTTCGGCCAAATTCAAGGCCGATCCGGATGCAGTGGAAAAGCTCCGCGCCGTCGTTGAGCGCCCGGGAGGCTTATACCCGCAAGGCGATTTCGAAATTGAGGAAGTGAAGGAAGAGGTGGTGGTCACGCTCCACGATGTTAACTCCAGCGTGGTCCCGCTGGTGGACGCGCTGCGCATGTTGGCCCAACCCGGATCTCTGAAAGGCCACATTGAAGTCACGTCTTTTCGCGCCGGCGATCTGGATGATTACTGCCGGTTTGTTTTCAAGGGCCCCGATGTTTGGTTGCTCAGGCCCTCCCTGTGGAACGATGTGCAAACAGGTCAGGTTGTTGGCCCGCGCATCACCGAGCCGGTGACAAGATAGGTTTGAAGGGCCAGGGGAAGAATACGCAAGGGTGGGAACTGTTTTGTCGCTTCCCTCCACCCAACCCCTGGTCCATCTCTTTTCAGGAGCGTTCCCATGATGGATTACGGATTCACGGAATACCAGACCGCTATCCAACACCTGGCGAGTGAGATTGCCGAGAAAGAAATCCGCCCGATTGCGGCCGAATACGATCGCGAAGGAAAGTTTCCCTGGCCCATCGTGAAGGTGCTGGGCGAGACGGACATGTTTCGCGTCTTCATCGATGATGCGTTCGGCGGGCTGACCGAGGGCACGCCAATCATGAACATGGTGATTGTGACCGAGGAACTCTCCAAAGCGTGCGGCGGCATCGCACTCAGTTTTGCCGGCACGGCGCTCGGAACCATTCCCATTCTTTTGGCGGGTAACGAAGAGCAAAAGCGGCGCTGGCTGCCCGACATCGCCGCCGGCAAGAAACTGGCCGCCTTCGCCCTCACCGAGCCGCAGGCGGGCTCCGACGCCGCGGCCGTCCGCACCACCGCGCGGCGCGACGGCGATCATTACATTCTCAACGGCACCAAGCAGTGGATCACCAACGGTGGCGAAGCGGAGATTTACAGCGTGATCGCGCTCACCAATCCCAGCAAGGGTCCGCGCGGCGCCTCCTGCATTGTGGTGGAAAAAGGCACCCCCGGATTCACCTTCGGTAAGAAGGAAGACAAGTTGGGAATTCGCGCCTCCGCCACTCGTGAGCTGGTTTTCCAGGATTGCCGGGTGCCGGTGGAGAATTGCCTGGGTCGCGAAGGCACGGGGTTCATCACCGCGATGAAGACTTTTGACGTTTCCCGGCCAGGCGTGGGAGCACAGGCGCTCGGCATCGCCCAGGGTGCGCTGGATCTGGCGCTGGACTATGCGTGCACGCGACGCCAGTTTGACGTGCTCATCGGCTCTTTCCAGGGGCTGCGCTTCCTGCTCGCCGACATGGCGATGAACGTGGAAGCCGCGCGCGCCCTCGTCTATGCCACGGCACGTCACATCGACAAACAACCCAAGGAACGCCCCACCCTCTACTCCGCCATGTCCAAGTGCTTTGCCTCGGACGTCGCCATGCAAGTGACCATCGATGCCGTGCAGGTCTTTGGCGGGTACGGATACATGCACGACTACCCCATCGAGAAATACATGCGCGACGCCAAAATCACTCAGATTTATGAAGGAACCAACCAAATTCAGCGCGAGGAAATGTCCAAGGTTCTCATCAGCAGCTTTCGACCCCGGCGCAGCGCCACGGCCAAAAGCGCGGCGTGAGTAGGCGCATTCCTATCAATTTCAGTGATTCGCAGACATGGCAAAATGCGCCACGTCTCCGCCACCCATGGGCTTCAATGTAACGCGGGGTCTTCGGCAGACAAGGTGAAACTCAATCCCTTAGTCCCATGACAATATTTTGCCGGGCGGCGTGCCAGGCCGGGGCGAAGCCTCCGAACAATCCCATGGTCATGGAAAAAATCACGGCGATGGCCACCACAGCCGGGGTCATCCGCAGGCTGAATATCACTTCACTAAAGGTGACCATATTGGAAGTGCCGGTGGTCATGCCGTTGAATGGAATCATAAGCAGGACGCCGGCGAGGGCGCCCAGCAATGAAAGCAGGAGTGATTCCAACACGAATGAGATCATGATGCTGAACCTGGAGAACCCCATCACGCGCAGGACAGCGATTTCCTTGGCGCGGTTCACCACCGCGGCGTACATGGTGTTCATGGCGGCAAAGCAGGAGCCGATGGCCATGATGATGGCCACTATCACGCCTACGTACTTGATGGCCTGACCCGAATTGGTTTGTGAGGCGTAATAGTCCGGCTCGAGCATGGCATTGAGCTTCAATTGCTGGTCATCGCGCACGCGGTTTCTCAAAGCTTCGGCGGCTGCAGAGTCGATGGCACGGATCAGCACAGAAGAAAACCAGGTCCGATCAAAATCGATCCCCAATTGATTGACGTCGCCCCAGATTTCGGACTCGTGAGCCGTTCCTCCGGCATCGAAGAGGCCCACCACATCCCAAATGCCGTTGCCGATCGTCATCTTGTCGCCGATGTCTGCGTGGGCGAAGCGCTTGTTGATGGACTGGCTCACCGTTATTTCGCGATGTCCGGGCGTAAACCAGCGCCCGGCCGTTAGCTTCACCTTAGGTCGGTTTTCGATCCCCACCATTGAAAGAAATCGAACCGTGACATTTACCTCACCCGAACCATTTTTGCGCGGAAGGACGATCACCAGAATGTCTTCACCCGAAACCTGGGGCTCGCCCTGATTGTTGCGTGCCACCTGGGGAAGACCCTTCAAAATCTGCAATGCGTCGCGTCCCACCCCTCCTGCGGCCAGTTCGGATGTTGAGCCCTTGCGCAGCACCAAAACATTCTGGGTATCGCCGGTGGTCGCAAAAGCGTCACGTAGGCCGGCTAAAAGCGCCATGATGAATATAGCGGTGGTCACGGTGAGCGCGATGCCGAGGGCGGTCATCACCGTGGTGCCCAGGCGCACCCGCAGGTTGCGAACGTTGTAACGAAGTGGAACTGCCATTTTCTTTATCGCTCAGCCCACGTAGCGCAGGCCGTCAATAATGTTTTTGCGCGAGGCGTTGTAAGAGGGGACAAACGAGCTCACCAACCCCAGCGTTGCGGCCACCATCAGCGCCACCAAAACCGTGGGGAATGTGACCTTCATCCCATTCAGGAGCAGAGCCGCAGAAGCGGAATGGGCCATCACATAGACCAAGCCGAAAGCCGCCGAAATCCCCAGCAGCCCCCCTAGCAACGCCAAACTCATCGCCTCGCTTATGAAAAGCCCGAGGACGGTACCGCGCGTGAAACCGAGAGCTTTCAGCACGGCCACTTCCCGCGTCCGTTCGCGGATCGACATGGCCATGGTGTTGGCGGAGACCAGCAACGTGGCGAATACGACCGCCATACAAATACTCATCAGGAAAGCTTTCACGTTGCCCAGCATCGCGATCCAATCCAACTGGGAAGCCTTATCGCTTTCCGTTTTGGTGGCGCGGGTGGAATTGCGGAACGTGGCGTCGATTTCCTCGGCGACGCGCGGCACGTTTTCCGCCGAATCCGCCAGCACGCCGAAAAAGCCCACGTGCCCTTTGAGAGTGGGATAACCCTCATCCAAATAGGCATTGTCGAAGTAGAGTGATTCGGTGGGCTGAGGTCCGGAAAAAATGCCCCGAATGGTGAGGTCCAGGTTCACCGGGAAAATGGTTCCTTTGATGTAGACACGGTCGCCGATTTTCCACCCATATTTTGCGGCAAGCTCGCGGTCCACAATGCATCCGCCGCGGTCGTGCTGCCAGGCTATCAACTGATCCTCCGGCATTTGAAATTCGCGGAAGACCTGCATAATCTCCTGGGGGTCGGTGCCAAACTGGGCAAAGAAGTTTTCCGGCCGGTCGTTCTTGTACTGCCCGCCGAACCACGTTTCATTTACCACAGCTTTGACTCCCGGAAGGGCGCGAATCTTTTCCCGGTAGAAAGCGGGCAGGAAGAAGATGAGCGAGACTTTGTGCCGAGTGATCAGCCGGTGCGACGACTCCACACTGCCCCGGTCGATATAGAAGGACCGCCAGATGGTCATCATTACCGTGAGCAGCAACAAGCCAAAGGCGATGCTGAGCACCGTCAGCGCACTGCGGCGCTTGTTGCGAAAGGCATTTTTGGCGACGATGTTCAGCAGTCTCATGACCAACTTCCGCGGGGGGCGGCGAGGCAATTCACGCTGGCAGCAACGGGTAATCTCAAGTGTACACCCAAAATGGAATTTTTCAGTTTACTGCTGGCGCGGTTTTTTGTCGGCGGTCGCGACGCTCGTGCTGCCGCCGGGCTCCTTCGGCTCGGCGTGAATGCTGACTTTAAAGATTTTCGGGAAGGCCTTGCGGAACTTGAATTCAAGTTCGTCGGTGATATCGTGGACGCGAGTGAGGGAAAGATCAGGGTCGAAGGTGGCGTGCAGGCTCACCAGGATGTTCTGGCCCACCTGGTGAGCGTCCACGGCATGGCAGTCGAGCACGCCGGGGGTTTCGCGGGCGATTTTTAGAAGCTTGGCCTCCATGACGTCGCGAGCCAGGCGGGCTTCGCCACTGGGTTCGACGCGGTTCAACAGCGGCTCGATGTGGATGTTCACTTCACCTACTTGCGGCAACTCCCTTTTGATTTCACTTTCCAGTCGCGAGGCCTCGGCGTGGGCCGCATCCAGGCGAAGGCCCGGGTGGAGCTCCAGGTCCAGGTTGACGTTCACGTGGCCTTTCACCTCGAACGCCGTGACGTCGTGGATGGGAAAATTCTCGCGGTGGGCGATGGAGCGGATCCGCTCCACCAGATCTTCCGAGGGAGGCTCGCGCGGAGCGGCTCGAATCGCCACGTCGGCGTCGGGGAAAAGCTCATGGACCTTGGCTTCCACTACTTTCACCACAGACTGGGCGTGCTCGAAGGGAATATTACTCTCCAGCGTCACCTGGAAATCCACAAAAAGGCGGTGACCGCTTTGCCGCACTCGAATGCGGCCGTAATCCAGCACCCCCGGAATACCAGCCACGGCCACGGCGATTCTCTCGGAGGTGCCCTCGGGGGCGGCATCCACCAGCGCGTCAACCGTGCGCTTGCCCAGGCGCATGCTGATGTAGACCACTATGCCCGCCACCACCAGCGCGGCCACCGGGTCGGCGTTGCGGAGCCATGCGATGTGGTTGGCTTCCGCCACGTAAAGCAGGACGAGCCCAAGTATCACCACGCTCGAGCTGTATACGTCGGTGGAGAAGTGGAGAGCGTCCGCCTCCAGTGCCTGGCTGTTGAACTTCCGAGCCACGCGAAAAAGAGCGCGCGAACGAAAAGTATCGATGGTTATCGAAATCAGCATCACGCCGATCGCCCACGGAGAGGGATCCACATGAACATCGAGGAAGAAGAGCCGGCGGATCGCTTCGACCCCAATCCAGCCGCAAGTGAGCAGAAGGAGCGAGGTTTCAATGAATGCCGAGAGATGCTCAATCTTGCCATGACCAAAGGGATGATCGAGGTCGGCGGGCTTGTCCGATACCCGCACGGAAAGGTAAGTCACAAAAGCCGCCACCATGTCGAGCCCGGAGTGCGCGGCCTCCGAAAGAATGCCTAGGCTGCCAGTGAGGATTCCCACCACAACTTTCATGCCGGTAAGGACTGTAGCGGCGAACAGGGACGACAATGCGACCGACTGTTTTTCATGGCTGGGTACGCTGGCAGCGATAGTCGATTGCAGAATAGGCATGCGGGCTCCATTATACCTCGCCACCCGAGGTTAAACATCCCGGTCCAGGTCATCGAGGGCGGCGCGAAGCTCGCTTTGGGCGTGGGCATTCCCTTGCCGGGCCGTGGTCTCAATGCCCTTCTGGAGAACCTGGCGCGCTTCCTCGCGGCGCTTGAGTGTGATCAGCAACATCGCGGCTTGGAAATAGGTGGCGGAATACTCAGGGTGACGGGTCAAAAGGTAATCAAAATTTTGCCAAGCCTCGTCGGGCTTCCCGGCGTTTTGCAGTTCCATCGCCAGGCCATAACGCACGAAAGTATTTTCCGGCGCCGCGGCAAGCGTTTCTTGCAGGAATTCCAAGCGGGTCTTTTCCATCGAACGAAGCGCTCCATCTCCGTTGAACCTTCACTATAGCCGGAAATCCTGTCGAAAGATGCTCCGAATCAAATTGCTTTGGGGCTGTGGGTGAAATAGTATAGGTGTCTGGAGAAGGAAACGCAAAGCAATTTGAATCCGCCCGCTCGCCCATAGGCGCGAGTGTCCGAATTTCAAACCAGGGCGGAGAGGTCGCGAAGCATGCCGAAGCCCAAGGGCAAGACGGTGGCCGAGTCTCAGGTGGAAATGGTGGAAGTGGTTTTGCCGAACGACACCAATTCCCTGGGCAACGTCCTGGGCGGCCGGGTGATGCACCTGATCGATATGGCGGGCGCCGTGGCGGCGCATCGCCACTCGCGCAGCCTGGTGGTGACGGCCTCCGTCGATTACCTGGATTTCGTCCACCCCATACGCGTGGGCAATCTGATTATCCTCCGCGCGCTCGTGACTCGGGTTTTTCGCACGTCCATCGAAGTGGAAGTGAAAGTTTATCTGGAAGATTATGTAACGGGCAAACGCCTACAAACCAGCTCCGCCTTCGTCACTTTTGTAGCTTTGGACGCGGAGGGCAAGCCCACGGCCGTTACGCCCTTGATTGTGCGCAGCGCGGATGAAAAAAGAAGATACCGCGAAGCTCTTTTAAGGCGCCGCCAGCGATTGGCTTGGGCCGCTCGCGCCCATCGCCGCTATTTCGAAAAGTAAAAGGATTACAACGCCGTTGGACGCGGGGGTGCAATCGCCGCTCCATTTCAAGGAGGCCGTATGAAAGCCAAACGCACCAAGATTTTTTCAGGAACACCGTGGGAACCGAAAGTTGGCTACGCACGCGCCGTGCTTGTGGGCGATACGGTTTACGTCTCCGGAACGACGGCGACCGATCCGTCGGGGAAAATTATCGGCCCCGGAGATATGTACGCGCAAACCGTGCAAGCCATCCGCAACGTGGAGAGCGCCCTCACTCGATTGGGCATGGGCCTGGAAAATGTGGTCCGCACCCGGATGTACGTTACCGACATCAGCCGGTGGGAGGAAGTGGGACGCGCCCACGCGGAGTTCTTTGGCCAGATCCATCCCGCCACCAGCATGGTCGGGGTGACGCGCTTTGTGGACCCGGAAATGCTCGTGGAAATCGAAGCGGTGGCAGTGGCGTGAAAAAAGTTAAGAATTGAGAATTAAAAATTGAAAGCCGTAACTATTAATTCTTGCCTTCATTTTCTTCATTTTTAAATCGGAGGACAGCCGTGTTAAATCGTCGCAACTTTCTTACCTCACTACTCGCCCCGCCCTTGTTGGCGGGCGGGATGGAAAGCAAGGCAAAGCCTCTTCCCGCAGCGCCGGCCGCCGCGGCAGTAACCCCGCCGTCCTGGCCGGAGGAATCCGATCCGGCTTTTTGGGATCGCGTCCGGGACCAATTCTACATTACGCCGGGCGAGGCTTTCTTTAACACCGGAACACTGGGCGCCACGCCACGGCCCGTGCTGGAGCGGATGATTGACCACATGCGCACGCTGCAGATCACCATTTGCCAGTGGGACTACACGCCCCAAACCCCCAATTGGATCACCGGCTATTTCCCCGAATTGCCGCTGCGTGAGAAAGTAGGAAAACTGGTCAATGCGGGTGCTGAGGAAATCGCGCTCACTCAAAACGCGACCTTCGGAATGAATTTCACGGCCAACGGATTGGTGATGAAGGCGGGCGATGAAGTGATTACCACCAACATGGAGCACCCAGGCGGCGGCTGCGGCTGGCAGGGGCGGGTGAAACGCGATGGGATTGTCTGGAAGCAGGCGCAGATTCCGACGCCAGCCAATGACCCGGAAGAACTCGTGAGGCCCTTCGCGGAACAGATCACGCCGCGCACCCGCGTTCTGGCTTTTCCGCACATTATTTCCTCCACGGCCGTGGTAATGCCGGTGAAGCGCCTGTGCGCCTTGGCTCACGACCACGGATGCCTTGCGGTGGTGGACGGCGCGCAGGCGGTGGGCCAGGTGAAAGTGGACCTGCACGACTTCGGGTGCGATGTCTATTTTTCCAGCCCGCACAAATGGCTGCTTGCCCCCGCCGGCAACGGTTTGTTTTACATTCGCAAGGACAAGCAGGACCTGTTCTGGACCACTCTGTGCAGCTCAGAGTGGGACGATCACAAAAGCGGGATGTTCAGATTTATGCAGTATGGAACGGGAAATCCCGGGCTTTTGGTCGGGTTCGATGCGGTGCTCGATTTTCATTTCCGCCTGGGGCCTGAGCGGGTGCGGGCCCGGATGCGCTCGCTCGCCGACCGCTTGCGCGAAGGGTTAAAGGAGATTCCGGGGGCGAAGATCAGTTCGCCCGTCCATCCGGACCTGGCCGGAGCAGTGGTGGTGCATGGCATTCCGGGCGTGCCTTGCATGAAACTGGAGGACGCCTTGTGGACTCGCAGGCGGCTCAGGCCGCGCGCGGTGGGTGACCAGCTGGGGGTTCGCCAGTCGTGCCACATTTATAACAGTGAAGCTGAGATTGATGCCACGCTGGAAATCGTGCGGGACCTTGCAAAGAAGTCGGCGTAAGTTGAACACCCGGGAAAGGCAGGCCGGGGGTCATTTAGCCGTTGAGCCAGGCCCTGAGGCGCTGACTTTGATGCCGGGGGCTTTGAGGAGCGCGGGCAAGATGCTGAAGTAAGTCGCCGCCTTCTGCACTTGGGGATCGCCTTTCACTTCCACTTCGTCACCGGCCGCCAGCCCGAAGACCAGGTTGAAGACCTCCGTTTTGATGCGCAGCTTAAGATAGTCCTGATCCGCGGCCCAGAATTCGTCGGGCGTTCGAACCCCCTGCCTTCTCAGAAAGCCCCTTAAATCCTCCAATGTACTTTCATCTGGCTGGAAGGCTTGATCCACTCGTCCGTGCAGAGTCAGGTAGGCAGAAGCAAAATTCGTAATCAATCCGCGCTGGTTCAGAAAAGAGACCCACGGATCGAGCTGGCGGGACGGCACCATGATGTCGGGCGAGATACCTCCACCCGCTGAGATGGGGCGGCCGATGTCCGTCCGGAAGGCTGGCGCGGTACCCAGAGCGGCGCTGGTTCCCTGGCCCAGGCCCGAGAGCATTTCACCCTCCAGGGCCGTTCCAGGGAGCGGACGTTGAATCGATCGCCCGCTGGGCGTGAAGTACTGTGAGGTGAGCAATGCCAAAGCGCACTTTTCGCTGAGCGGCGCCACACTTTCCACCACACCCTTGCCAAACGTCGGCTCGCCGACCAGCAGTCCGCGATCGTGCTCCTCGAGAGCCGCGGAAAGAATTTCCGCAGCGCTCGCGGTGTTCTCGTTCACCAGGACAATCAGCGGCAGGTCAAAGTGGACGGGTGCGGCGAATGTTCGGTAGACTTTTTTGGGCGAGGCTCTGCCTTTCACGGTGAGCATGACTTGATCGGGCTTAAGGAACAGGCTCGCTGTAGCCACCGCAGCATCCACGATGCCGCCATGGTTGTCGCGCAGGTCCAGGAGGACACCCTTCAAGCTTGCTCCACCCAGGCGGGTGAGGGCGTCCGCAATTTCCTGGGCAGTTTTCCCCTCAAATCCTGAGACATGAACGTAAGCGATGCCGGGGGAAAATGTGAATGCCTTGTCAACCGTGGGCAAGGCGACCTCCGCAGGCACCAATTTGAAATCATCCGGAACTAGTTTGCCCGGACGAATCACCCCCAGAGTGACGGGCTGTGATCGTGAGCGCTGCAGAAGCTCGATGAGGGAATTGAACTCGAGACCCGCGATGCGCTCTCCGTTCACACTCACAATCTCGTCGCCTGGACCCAGGCCCGCGCGCCAGGAGGGGGAACTCTGCGCGGTCTGCAGGACCATCACTTTTCCCGGCGAAACATAGAGAATGGAACCAAATCCCAGCGCGTTGCCGCGCGCCTGGTCCTGGAGCATTTGGAATTGGTCGGGATTGAAAAAGGACGAGAATGGGTCGAGCGAGGAAAGCATGCCTCGAATGCCGCCCTCCAGGATGATCTGATCAGGGTTGACCTCGTCCATGTAATTCCGCTCCAGCGCGGCATAGACTTCGGCGAACCGGACACTCTCCTGCGCCACGTCGTCATCAGGGAGATCAGTCTGCCCCACGAGCGGCGTCGCCAAAACCAGCACCAGGATGGCAAGTGAGACGAACCGGATAATGGAAAACCTCGTGTTCAAAGGGCGCTAGCCAGCCTCCTCTTTCAGTATAACTTAGATGCAGATTTCTGTTGGGGATGGCAATCGAACCGGAAGCAGTTGGAATAGAGACCCTGCCCACTGCCTCTGCCCACTGCTCCCGCTTACCGCATTCTCTTCTAAGTCCGCTGGGCGCACCAATCAACGCAGTTGGCTATGACCTTCAGGGGAGTTTCCTGGAAATATATTGGATAGGTTTCGTGCCCAGGGGCAAAATGGACCACGCGACCCTTGCCGACGGTCCAGGTATTGCAGCTGCGAAATTGCTCGCCGGATTCCCAATAGCTGTAGAAAATCGTCATCTCGGGGGGTGGGACCCTAAACGGCTCGTTGTACATCTCCGCTTGGGGGATCACAAAGTCGCCAATCCCTTTGGCGATGGGATGAAAGGGCGCCACGCACTTCACGAACTCCGGCTTGCCGTCTTCCCTCCAGCCGCCCAAGTCGCACGGCGCGTCGAGCACATTTTTGAAGATCTTGGAATAATGTGATGAATGTATGGCGATGAAGCCAAGCCCGCGCTCCTTGATTTGGCGGACCACCTCCGCCACGCCTGCGTCCTGCACTTCCTCGTGCTTTCGATGAGCCCACCAGATCAAAACATCCGTGGAATCGAGGGCCTTTCGGCTGATGCCCTGTTCGGGGTCGTTGATCGAAGCGGTTCGAACCTCAAGGCTGCGCAATCGGCGAAGGTAGTTGGCCATAGCGCCGTGGATTCCCTCCGGATACACCGCTGCCGGCTCGGACAAGTCCGACCAGCAAAGGACTCGAATTTTGTTGGCATCCGAAATTATTGTGTGCCTCCTGGGAACGTGATCAAGCCAGTTCAAATGCGCTTCCGGTCAGCGCCAGAAATACGCCCGGACTAAATAAGAGATTCCAAACAACACGAGAACGCAATTTGAAATCAAGAATAGCCTTTGATTAAATTGCTTGTGCAAGCTCGCTCCCCAAGCCATCAGCCACACGGAAAGGATTGCCGCAGCGTAATAGCTCACCAAGGAGCCGCCGAAAAACGGGACAACATACCAGTAGCCCTTGGTGCGCCCTTCTTGGAGGACGGGACCAGCAATGGTCAGCCAAAAGACCCACGTTCCCGGCGCAGCCACCTCTGCGAAAAGGGCGGCCGAGACGCTGGCCCGGGTGACATTTGCGGAACGCGCCAGTTCTTCGTGGCTCTTTTTCCAGCCCTCCGCCAGCGCGTAGATTCCGAACGATATCAGGGCCACGCCTCCTACGTAGGCAACGTAGTGGGCAACGGTACGGGGAATGATCTGGTAAAAGAAAAATGTGACCAGCAGCAGAGTGCCGTCAATCACCAGGGGAAGGCCGACCAGAACAAAGATGGCGCGCATCCACCGGTTCAGGGCCACCTGTGAAAGCGCAATGAGGTGGAGCGAACTGGGCATAAGCCCGCCCGCAATCCCCATCGTGGCGCCGATCAGGAACAAGTCCATGGGAATATCAAGGGGGGCGGCTCAATCCACAATCGTCGAGACACCGGCGCGGACGTATTTGCGCTTCTCCTCAGTGCCCGGCGTGCGTTTCCACCGCACATGCGGCTGAATAATGCCGGGCTTGATGCGGAGCGCGTGCTCCTTGATGTGCAACAGCATGCTGGTGACCAGGACATTCGAGAGGAGGTGAGGGACCAACCCCAGGTCGATGAGCTTTTGATGTCGCGGATTGTAATAGTGCATTTCCGCTTCGGTCCGGGGATTCGGTAGATGATCGATCGCAACCGAAAAACCCAACTTTTCCGCCTGCTGTTTCACCAGTTCCGCGAGGCCGAGAATGCTGAACATCTCCGTAAACTGATTGAACACCCGGTATTCCCCGGCGGCAGGAGGATTTACGATGGAAAGCTCCACGCAGCGCAGTGTGTCTCGGATATTCAGGAATCCGCGGGTCTGGCCGCCACCGCCGTATACCGTCAAAGGAATACCCGCCACCGCCTGAACGCAGAAGCGGTTTAGCGCGGTGCCAAACACTTCGTCATAGTGGAAGCTGGTGGCCAGCCGTTCGTCACGCAGGATCTCATCGGTCTCAATCCCATAAACAACCCCTTGGTTCAGATCCGTGGAACGCAGATTCCAGGCCCGGCAGGCGAACAAAATATTGTGGCTGTCGTGGACCTTGGAAAGGTGGTAAATGGACCCCGGTTGCTTGGGGTAAGGGAGCACGTCCTTGCGCCCCTTGTATTCGATTTCGAGAAATCCCTCCTCGATGTCGATGTTAGGGGTGCCGTATTCACCCATCGTTCCCAACTTCACAAGGTGGCAATCCGGGGAGTAATCACGCAAAGCCCACAACAGATTGAGCGTGCCCGCGATGTTATTCGTCTGGGTAAATACAGCGCGCGTATGATCGATCATAGAATAGGGCGCGGAAGGTTGCTCGCCGTAATGCACCACCGCTTCCGGCTCAAATTCCTCGAGGGCGTTTTTCACCACTTCATAGTTGCGCAGGTCCCCAACGAAGAGCTGCATCGGCCGCCCCGCCACCTCGCGCCAAGCGTTGACGCGGTCATGGAGGGTATGAATCGGCATCAACGGCTCCACGTTCAATTCCATTTCCCAGCGGCGCTTGGCGAAATTGTCCAGCACGGAGACGTCGTGGCCCCGCTCGGACAAATACATGGCGGTCGGCCAGCCCAGATATCCGTCCCCGCCCAGAATCAGAATTTTCATGGAATTATTTCTCCACGTCGGGACGACCACTCGATGATTACGATTTAACTTTATTCCGGGACGCCTCACGAACCGGCGTGAGTACACAACGCAGAATCAACGGAAAGCGTCTACCTCTTTTATACCTTCATTCGCTCGATTTAGACAAGGCGATAAGCGCAGATTGGTCCTTCGCACTTGGCATATCTCATAAGGACAAGAATTCCGTGAGGGGCACAAAGGTCAGTCCTGCGGCGCGGGCGCCATCAATAATCGCGGGCAATGCCTTGACGGTCCTCGACCGGTCAACTTTTTCAGGCAAATCAATATTGCGCGAGTCGTGCAAGAGGATGATCGAGCCCGGCCCCAGGCCTCTCAAGGTTTCGCCGACGATATCCGAATTTTCGAGCCAGTCGTACCCGGTGTTCGACCAATTCACCAGGTGCAAGTCGCGTTCGCGCAGGACGGGATAGAGGCCAATCCAGCGCGCTCCATAAGGCGGCCGGAAAATTGATGGCCGCTGCCGCGTGATTCTTTCAATAGCTTCCTGCGTCCGGTCGATTTCCGAGGCAAAGCGCTTTCGGCCGCGAAAATACGGGAAAGGATGTGCATAAGTGTGGTTCCCGATGATGTGCCCCTCCACTTGGATGCGGTGAACGATTTGGGGGAAACGCTCCACGTTCATGCCGCAAACAAAAAAAGTCGCGGGTACTTTCTTGCTGCGGAGGATGTCGAGGATTTGGTCGGTAAAGGGAATGGTCGGCCCGTCGTCAAAGGTGAGCGCGACGCAGTGCCCGGAGGCGGGGCCGCGAATCAGTGCCGGCCCAAATATCTGCCAGGTGGGCACGCTCCACGCATACACGTAGAGGCCAAACATCGCTGCCAGGGCAAACACGCAGGCCGTTACAAAGAGGCTCATTTCCATCAAGAGTCCAAGTAACAGATAGGTCAGGGAGTGCGCACGAAGGCGCGGGCCCGGTCCAGTCCACATTTTATCATCAGGTGAGCCGGAAGAGGGCTTTGCCAACCAAATGTCGCGATATTTCGATTCCCACCCGTGCCCCGCCCAATTCATTTACAATAACGAATCGAACGTGAATCGCGCAACGCATGGATACTTCCCAACCGGCCAGTCCGAAGATTCTGATCCTTACGGTTCCCCACGGCGCCTCGCACCAACGTGCGTCTCAGGCGCTCCGCAAGGCCCTGGTTGAAATTCAGCCCGGTCTCACGGTTGAAGTCATTGATGCTCTGGACCATAGCACGCGCTGGTTTCGGGCCTACTACAATTCCTATGAAATTCCCCTTAAGTATTGGCCCAGCCTATGGGGGTGGATTGAAAGTCTCCAGGATCAACATGGGTCCACCAGCCCAGCCTGGCTGAATCGGCGAGGGGCGCGGCCGCTGTTCCAGTTCATTGATGCGTTTGCTCCCGATATAGTGATCGCCACCGAAGTCGGGATGGCCGAGTTGGCAGCCCTGCACAAGCGCGAGGACAGGGCGCACTATCGCCTTGTGGGCCTGGAGTTGATGGATTTCCACCCCGCATGGGTCCAGCCTGAAATCGATTTGTATCTCACTACGCACGAAGACCTGACGGCGGAGTTGGTGGCGGCGGGCGTGCCCGAGGCCAAAGTGATAACCACAGGACAACCCATTGATCCGGCCTTCAACACGCCACTCGACCGCGAGTCAGCCCGCAAAAAGCTTGGCATCGATCTCGAAGTTCCGATGATATTGGTACTATTCGGCGGAGCAGGCATCGCAAAACCAAAGCGTTTGCTAAAGGAAATCAAGAAACTTGATAAGCCGGTCCAGTTGGTATTCGTCACTGGGCGCAACGCACGCTTGGCCAAGGAAATCCGCAAGTTCGGGCGCGGGTTGCTCCACAGCTGCGTGCTGGGTTGGGTGGACAACATGCATGAATGGATGGCTGCGGCCGACCTTTTGCTGAGCAAGCCCGGCGGTTCCACATTGACAGAAGCGTTTGCCATGGGACTTCCCTTGCTTGCGTTTGATCCCCATCCCGGCAACGAGGTGAAGACTTGCGGCTGGATTGAAAAGTGGGAAGTCGGCCGGTGGGTGAAGCACGCCAAGGACCTTGCGCCGACCTTGGAGCGGTTGCTGGATTATCCCGAAGAGCGCACCCATCTGCGCGAGCGTGCGCTGGCGTTGGCTCGTCCGCGCGCGGCTTATAGCGCCGCTGAAGCCATTCTGAAACTAGCTCGAAACAAGAGTTAGGCGAGGACAAGGTCGGGGTGGTAAATGCTCCCGGAAACGTGCCGTGCCACCGCGATCAGGCGGCGATCGGGATTCAGGATTTTCAGCAAACTCACCACGGGGGCGTGACCGGGCTGATCGCCGCGCCCCGGCCGGAGGACTTGCGGGAGTTGGAAGGAGTGGCCATGCCTCACGCTCTTCTCCTCGCGCCCGCGCACCAACAACTCAGGACAGCCCGGCAGCAGGCCCTCGAGGGGTACCAAAATGTTCTCGGCTTGGTTTTCGCGTGCCGCCCGATCAAGCTGCTCCAGGGTGACCGACTGCTTTTCAGTAAACTCCGCCACGCTTGTTCGGCGCAGACCGGCGAGGTGAGCTGGGCAGCCAATCTTCTGCCCCAAGTCGTGGGCGAGCGAACGCATGTAAGTCCCGCCGGAACACTCCGCGGAAAAACGCGCTGAGTCCCCTTGCACGTTGAGCAATTCGAGGGCGTAGATTTCAACTTCTACGGGCTCCAGTTTCACCGGCAAGTTGAGGCGTGCCAGCTTGTACGCGCGCGTTCCACCAACACGTTTGGCGGAGAAAGGTGGAGGCGTCTGCATGATGCGCCCTGTAAACCCACGCAAGGCATCTTCCAAGATCTTTTGATCGAGGTGCGCCGCGACGGGCTCCGAGGTGGGTTTACCCGTGGAATCGTAAGTGTCCGTTGAGAAGCCGAAGCGGACGGTCCCGTCGTATGCCTTGCGGGATTTCAGGTAGAACTGCGCGAAGCGCGTGGCCTTGCCCAGGGATAGCGGCAAGACGCCCGTCGCAAACGGGTCAAGCGTCCCGAAGTGGCCCACCTGGCGTGTGCGCAAGGTGCGCCGCACCACGTCCACTACGTCGTGCGAGGTCATGCCCGCGGGCTTGTCGATAATCAGGACTCCTGAAATTTCCTTGCCTTCCAAACTCACACCTCAGATGACATAAAATTGTGTGCGCGCTTTCTCAGCATTACACGCAACTTCCTCATCGAAGCACCACACATCCGCGCGCCTCGAGTTGGCGAATCCACTCCGGCAAAGTGGACAACTTATTCCATCGCAGATCAAGCTTCTCCAGATTCGGCAACGACCCGATTCTGGCGGGGAGTGAGACTAAGCGATTGGAGCGCAAGTCCAGATGAGCAAGGTTGGACAGTTTACCGATGGATTCCGGCAGTACGGTCAGGCTGTTCCTTCTCAAGTCAAGGGTGTTGAGACGAGCCATATTTCCTATGGCTTCTGGGATCGACGCCAGCCGATTGTCCTGCAATCGCAGTTCCTTCAAGTTCCTCAACTGGCCGAGCGATTCCGGTGCAGCCGCCAACCCATTCCCTTGCAAATGGAGTTCGAGCAGGTTTCCGAGTTGGCCAATCGATCCCGGAAGTTCTTCCAGTCGATTGTTATACAGGCGCAATTCTTTAAGGCTCGCCAGATTTCCAATCGTCTCAGGGATCACCGCCAGTTGGTTGTCCGTCACATTCAGATAACGCAGATTTACCAGATTCCCCAACGAATCGGGGATGGACGTCAACTTGTTGTTGCTAAGGTAAAGATAGCCCGTCAGGCCGGTCAGCTTACCCAGTTCTTCCGGAACGGAAGTCAGCTCGTTGTGCCCGAAGTCCAACATCTGAAGGTTGGTCAAGTCGCCCACGCGCGGAGAAATGGCCGACAGACGATTCTCCGAAAGATCCAGCGTTTTCAAATTGGTCAGGCGCCAAAGCGAATCCGGCACAGAGGCCAGCAAATTGCCACCCAATCTCAAGTCTTCCAGGTTGCGCATGTCCCCGAGTATGTCAGGAATAGAATTCAGCCGGTTGGCACGCGCGTTCAGGGTTTTGAGGCGCGCTAGCCGCCCAATGGAGGCGGGAAGAGAAATCAGTTGGTTCTTATCCAGATGCAATTCGCGCAGGTTGTTCAGACTCACAACGGAGGGGGGAAGCGCTTCCAAATTATTCTCATCAAGGTAGAGGTTCTGAAGCTCACGATTGTCACGGATCGATTCCGGGATGGTGACGAGTTGATTTCCAGCTAGATCCAGATGTAGCAACTTCGTCAAGATCCCGAGCGATTCCGGAAGAGATGCGAGATTGCAATAGCGCAGTGAAAGGACGAGAACAGAACCGTTCTTGGAATAGAAGCTTGGGGTCTCAGTCAATCGGCTGTCGCGCTCGCTGAGGTTGTCTATAGAGGCGGGCGGAATCGGTTGGCCATTCTTGAGGTGTCCCACGGCGCGCAGAGCGGTGGCAAGCTCCGCGAGCACCGCTGCTTCAGGACCACGAATTGGCATGTTTTCATTGAGGAATTCAGCTCTCTGTAGCATGACTCATCCGTACGGCTGGGTTAGGGGCCGCAACGAAATGCCAGAAAGCAAACTTCAAACTGTGGCCCAAGCCCCTCAGTTACTCTTCCGGATTCAATCTGTTCAGCAGCTCTTCCACTCTCTGCTCGTTGGCCGCGCCCCGATCAGGTACAAAGACAATTTCCGGGGCGCGCCGCAAATGCAGCCGACGGGCTACTTCGTGGCTGACGTATCCGGCCGCAGAAGCCAGACCCGCGAATGTGTCCTGTTGCTCCTTGTGATCGCCGAGCACAGAAACCAGAACACGCGCGTGGCGCAAGTCCGGGCTAAGCGTTAATTGCGTCACGGTCACCGATCCGATGCGTGGGTCTTTCAACTCGCCGGTGACCAATTCTTCCACTTCGAGGCGAATCTGTTCAGTCAACCTAGCGGCACGCCACTCGGGAGGAGCCATAGTCAAGAACTGAGCGATCTAATTCACAACTACGCCAGGCGGTCCGGCTCAGAAAAAGTCAAGGGTATGATAGGCAACGTCCTCCCCGAGGACATTTTCGGATTCCGCCAGAACTTTCTGGAAAACCGACTCGAGTAAAGGCCGGCTGTTGGAAATGGAAACCACGCCGAGGGTCGCTTGCTGCCAAACATCCTGGTGGTCAAGCTCGGCCACTGCGACATTGAACCGGGCGCGCAGCCGGTCCCGAATCTTCCTCACCACCGCACGCTTTTCCTTGAGGGAGTGCGCGTAGGGCAGATGGATTTCCAGGGTCATTACACCGACTGGCATTTCACCCGAGCTCCCGGCGAGCCGTAGAATCAAGCCGTGGCAGACTCAATCACTTTTTCAGTGATATAGGACTCGATGACATCCCCGATTTTGACATCATTGAAATTTTCAATGGCCAATCCGCACTCGGCGCCAGACTTGACTTCCGGAACGTCCTCTTTAAATCGGCGCAGCGAGCGAACTTTGCCGTCGTGCACCACGGCGTTATCTCTTAGCAAGCGGACGCGGGCTTCGCGCGTCACCTTGCCATCCACCACGTGACATCCCGCCACGGTGCCGACCTTGGGAGTCCGGAACGTGTCGCGCACTTCGGCATGACCCAGCTGCGTCTCCTTGAATGTAACCGCAAGGAGCCCTTTCATCGCCTTGCGAATCTCATCGGTAACGGTATAAATGATGGTGTGGAGGCGGATGTCGACTTTTTCGAGCTGTGCCAGTTCGGAAGCTTTGCGTTCCGGGCGAACGCTGAAGCCGATGATCACCGCATTGGAAGCCGAGGCCAGCAGGACGTCTGTCTCCGTAATGGCACCCACGCCGGCGTGGATCACCTTCACTTTGACTTTTTCATTGCTCAGCTTATTGAGCGAGTCGGCCAGGACTTCCACCGAACCTTGCACGTCCGCCTTGATGATCAGGGGCAATTCTTTCACATCCCCCGCCGCCATCTGCTCGTGCAATTGCTCGAGGGTCAGGCGCGCCGACTTGGCCAGGGCGGTTTCGCGGAGTTTGGCCAGGCGGTGAATGGATATCTGCCGGGCCTTAAGGATGTCATCAATCACTTGCAAAGCGTCGCCCGCTTGGGGCACGTCTTCCAGCCCCAGGACCTCGACGGGAGTCGAAGGCGGAGCCGACAGCGCGGGACGTCCTCGATCGTCCAACATAGCGCGCACTTTTCCGTAAATCGCTCCGACGATGAACGAATCGCCCACGTGCAACGTCCCATTCTGAACCAGAATGGTTGCCACCGGCCCGCGGCCGCGATCCAGTTTGCCTTCAAGGACGGTGCCAGTCGCCAGGCGCTTGGGATTGGCCTTCAACGCCTGAATGTCAGCCACCAGAAGAATCATCTCCAAAAGCAGATCCAGATTCTTCTTTTGTTTCGCCGACACTTCTACAGTCACGGTGTCACCGCCCCACGCTTCAGACATGAGGTTGTGATCGGCTAACTGCTTTTTCACGCGCTCGGGTTGGGCCTCGGGCTTATCAATCTTGTTGATGGCCACCACGATGGGGACCTTGGCGGCGCGTGCGTGGTTTATGGCTTCAATCGTCTGCGGCATCACGCCGTCATCCGCCGCCACAACCAGAACCACGATGTCCGTCACTTTGGCCCCGCGGGCGCGCATCAATGTGAAGGCTTCGTGGCCGGGCGTATCGAGAAACACAATTTTGCGGCCCTGCGCCTCTACATGGTAAGCGCCAATGTGTTGGGTAATTCCTCCGGCCTCGTGCGCTGTGACGTTTGTCTCGCGGATGGCATCGAGCACGGAGGTCTTACCGTGGTCGACGTGACCCATCACGGTCACCACAGGGGCTCGCGGGACCAAATCCTCCGGGCGATCCGCTTCCTCGACCTCATGAATCACTTCTTCCTCAAAAGTGATCACCGATGTTTCCGCGCCAAATCCCCGGGCGATCTCGGTGGCCGTTTGGCTGTCGAGGGTTTGATTGATGGTCGCGAAGATGCCCTTGTCGAGAAGCCGCTTGATTACGTCTTTGGCACGAGCTTCAAGTTTCTCAGAAAGCTCCTTGATGCTGATGCCCTCGGTAATGGTGATCTTGCGCGTGATCGGGACTTCTTCCGGGACCACGGGCTTGGGCGGAGCCATGCGCTGAGCAGGTGGAGCCCAACGTGGAGGAGGGGCGGCAGGCCGTGTGCCGGGTGGGCGCACGCCGGGCACTCCTCCAGTAGCCACTGCTCCCGGCATGGTGGGTGCAGGGCGCGAGGCGGTCGGATGCATAGCGCGAGGCTCGCCAGCCCTTCGGTGGACAATTGGACGCGGCGGGGCGCCCTTGGCGCCGACAACCGGCGCGTAAATCGGCTGGTTAGACGCAGGAGACTTGTGAGCACGCACTCCGTGTGCGGCTTTGACAGGAGGCGCCCCTTGCCCTTCCCCTGATCTTGCGACTGAAGCCAGACTCGCCAGACTACTCCCCTTCAGAATGACTTCCCCGCCCTTGCCGGAACTGAGTGGCGGGAGAGAGGTCGCCGGTGAGGGCTTGCTCAAGGGTACGAGCGGCAATGAACCGGGCCGTTTCAGAGCCGAAGGAGTGGTGGTTGGCGGCGCAATCGCGCCGGACCCGACAGGCTTTGGGGAAGCAATGGCAGGCGCTACAACCTTGGGGGATATTGGCCCCATCACGGCTCTACGCGCTTCAGCTTTGATCTCGGCGATGGTCCGCGTCATCGGTCGAATTTCAGGCGCCTTGATTGCTTCAGCGTGTTCGTGCAAATGCGGGACGGCATGCGCTATGGGCGCAGGCTTGGCCGGAGCAGGAGTTACCTTGGGTGCCACGGACGCCGCTTTGTCTGGCTCTGTCTGTGGCGTCTCGGGTTGATCGGCTAGAATGCGAAAATGGGCGCGGACCTGCTCTGCCTGGTCGTCATCGAGCGCACTCGAGTGCGACCTCTTATCGGTGATCCCAACCTCGGGAAGATAATCGACAATCGACTTGCTTTTCACTTCGAGTTCCCGCGCTAAATCGTTAATCCGAATCTTACTCATTTCTGACCTTGACCTCTCTCTACCTCAGGCCCGGGGCCTGACCGTGTGGATGGGGGCTCCAGGGCCCCGAGAACTTATTTCATTCTTTGCCTCCTGAGGTGGGATCGCCAGTGCCGTCCTCTGTCTTACTGGCGCTGGTGTCCTCAGATTCTGTCTTTTCTTCCGTAGCGGCTTCTACTGATTCGCCGGCTGCGGATTCGCTCTCCGCTGGCACTTCCTCGGTAGCGGCGCCAGCTTCGGCCGGGGCCAATTCAACTGCTGGCGCTTCAAGCTCAGCATCCGCCACGGCCTTCTCAGCCGCTGCCTCGTCTTCCGCCGATTGGCGGTCCGCTTCAAAGTAGTCGGTGACCACCTTGCGGATTTTATCCACCGTTTTCTCACCGATGCCTTGGATCTGGGTCAACTCATCGGGAGTCATTTGCGCGAGTTGCTCCACAGTCTCGATGCCATGGTCGCGCAACCGCTGCATGGTTTTGTCGCCTAGGCCTTTGAGCTCCGTAATGGACGCGCCACGCAATGCCATGGCGGCCATCTGGGATTCGATTTCCTGGCGCTTTTCCTCTTCGCTCTTGATGTCGATCCGCCAGCCCAGGAGCTTGGCCGCCAGCCGGACGTTTTGACCTTTCTTGCCGATGGCCAGCGACAATTGAGAGTCATCGACGATCACTTCCAGGTGCTTTTGCTCGGCATCCACCACCGAAACGTGATTGATCTTGGCGGGGCTCAGGGCGTTGGCAGCAAAAGTCACGGTGTCTTCGCTGAACTCGATAATGTCAATCTTCTCTCCACGCAGTTCGCGAATGATCGATTGCACGCGCATGCCCTTCATGCCGACGCAGGCGCCCACGCAGTCCACGTCCGGATCCTTGGAAAAGACCGCCACTTTAGTGCGCTCGCCCGCCTCACGCGCGATGGCGCGGATCACCACCGTGTTGTCGTAAATTTCGGGAACTTCCATCTGAAACAGCTTTTGCACGAGCATGGAATCGGCACGGGAGACCACCACCTGGGGCCCTCGCGCAGCACGGTCTACCATGGTGATGACGGCACGCAAGCGTTCGCCGATCTGGTAATTCTCCAGGCGTGACTGCTCTTTGCGCGGCATTCGCGCTTCAGTCCGCCCCAAATCAACAATGATGTCAGGACCTTCCAAGCGCTTCACAGTGCAATTCACCAGTTCGCCCACCCGCTGGCTGTATTCCGCGTAGACGGTGTCCCGCTCCGCCTCGCGCACTTTCTGGAAGATCACTTGTTTCGCTGTCTGAGCGGCGATCCTTCCCAGTCCGTCGGTAGCTTTGCGGATCTTGATTTCGGTCTCCACCGCGGCTTCCGGATTAATTTTCCGGGCTTCCTCCACCGTCATCTCGCGTGTGGGGTCGGCCACCTGGTCAACCACCTTCTTCACCGCGAACACCTCAACAATCCCGGAATCCTTGTTGAAATGCGCTTGCAAGTCTTCAACGGACTTGTAGTACTTCCGCGTGGCGACAAGAATGGCATCCTCGACGGCCGAAATGATGATCTGGGCATCGATGCCCTTTTCGCGGCTCAACTGGTCGATTGTTTGATAGAGCAAACTCGTTGTCATAAATAGCCTCGCAGGGTTCCTACCGGTTCCGCGTTCAGCCGGGGTTGGTGCTGTATGTCCCCGGACCGGCAAATCCCTGCCTTCCTACCGCAAACCTACAATTCCACCACCAGCTTGGCTTTCGTAATGCTGGATAGTTCCAATTCCACCAGCTTGCCCTCACCCAGATCCATCCGGACCTTGCCGGCTTCGACCCCTGCCAAGCGCCCTTCAAAAACGCGTTGCGCGCCCACCGGTTCCTTCACCGCAATGCGCGCCCGCCGGCCGGCAAAGTGCTCGTAATGGCTCGGCTTGGTGAGTGCGCGATCCAGGCCGGGTGACGATACTTCCAACGTGTAGCTGGACGGGAAGGGGTCTTCCACATCCAGGATCGCGCTGACTTGCTCACTGACAAGCGCGCAATCGGCGTGGGTGACACCCTGGGGCTTGTCGATGTAAATCCTTAACAGGGGATTTGAACGCCCGCCTTTCAATTCGACATCGATCAGCGCCAACCCTTCCGAAGTCGCAACCCGTTCAGCGATATCCCGAATTCTTTCCAAATCAACAGACATCATCCCTCAGCGCGCACACGTTCCGCTCTCGCGCGCACGCGGACACCAATTCGAGCGCGCCAACAAAAAAGTGGGCTTTCGCCCACTGTGTGTGTTCGCCAATAAGAGTATAGCCCCGAAGGTCAACTAAAAGCAAGAGGTCTTCAAATTGTCGACACTTGCAACCATCCTAGTCTTTTCGCACTAGTCTTTTCGCACATAGTCTTTTCGCACCTTGACAAAGGCCAGCCTTTCCGATAGCTTGCGAATTACTTGGTAGGGTTCTGCCTGACAGGAGGGAATTTTGGCGCGCCGACAGATAGTAACGCTCACATCCGATTTTGGCCTCAATGAGCACTTTGTAGGGGTCATCAAGGGCGTCATCCTGAACATCAATCCCGACGTCGAGATTGTGGACATCAATCACAACGTCAACTCGTATGATATTTTTGACGGGGCCTTCACGCTCGCGCAAAGCTACCGCTTCTTCCCCTCCAACACCATTCACCTGATCGTCGTCGATCCCGGAGTCGGGTCGGCCCGCCGTCCCATCCTGGCCCGTACCATGGAATATAAATTTGTGGCGCCTGACAATGGGGTACTTTCGCTCATATACGAAAGGGAGGAAGCTCTGGAGGTGCGTCACGTCACAGCGGACCATTATTTCCTGAACCCCGTCAGCAACACTTTCCACGGCCGCGACATATTTGCTCCCGTGGTGGGATGGCTGTCGAAGGGCGTGGAGATCGACAAATTTGGCGACCCCATCACAGATTTTGCCAAATTCTCGCCGCCCAAGCCCAAACAAGTCAGCGAACAATTATTGAAGGGCGTGGTGTTGAAAGTCGACAAGTTTGGCAACGTCATTACCAACCTCACTCCCCAGGACGTGCCGCAACTCTTTGCGGAGAATCCTCCCGCCTTCAAAATTATCGTTAACCAACAGGAGATTACCCGGCTAAATCTTTCCTACTCGATGGGCAAAGCCTCGGAGATTTTCGCGATTGTGGGGAGTTCGGGATTCCTGGAAATCTGCACCAACCGAGGTTCCGCTGCCAAAGCGTTGAACGTGGCGCGCGGGGCCGAGATTGGCGTGATGATGGGTGGAACGCCCCCCGCCGCTTAGCCTTTTCACAGAAGTCCCTCTAAAACTCTTCAGGAAGTGACCAAGGCGGTTTCAAGTCTTTTCGTGCGCCTTTACCTTGTTCAGCTTTCCCCCGGCTTTCCCCGGGAAGGCTGCGGCACCTTGGATGGTGCGCCAATCACCACGGGGGAAGCGCTTTTGCTGGGAAGCTTCTCGACTTTGACCTTCGCCACCCTTCGCCCATCCGTTTCGGTTACCGTGTAGCGGCGCCCCTCATAAACAAAAGTCTCACCCCCCAATGGAATCAGGCCCAGTCGAGCCAGGACAAATCCCGCCAGTGTCGCGTACCCTGCATCTCGGGGCAATTCCACTTCGTATTCTTCGGCAAGATCACGTAGGTTGGTCGAGGCATCCACCTCAAACACGCCTACACCGATCTTGTAGACCACATTCTCTTCCTTGTCATATTCGTCCTGGATATCTCCGACGATTTGTTCCAGGACATCTTCGATGGTCACCAACCCCACAAATGTCCCGAACTCATCCACAACCAGCGCCATTTGGGAATGTTTGCGCCGCGCTTCCTTGAGCGTTTGGTTCAGCGACATGGTTTCCGGCACGATCATGGGGGTATGCAGGATCGCTCGCATATCAAAGGGCGAATCGAGAGCGACGCCGCTTTGCCGGCGCTCGAGAGCCACGCGCAAAAGGTCTTTGGTGTTGAGGATCCCAATGATGTGATCCGGAGAAGCCGTATAAATGGGAATGCGTGAGTGCTGGTCTTCCACTATCCGCTCCAGGAGTGAGGGGAGGTCTTTGGTAAGGGCGATGCAGGTGATCTTGGACCGCGGGACCATGATCTCGCGCACTTGGACGCGGTCCAGGTCAAAGACGCTGTGGATCATTTCCTCCTGCTCTTCTCTCAACATCCCACGCTTGCGGATCGCCGTGACAATCAGCTTTGCCTCCTCGGGGGTGTGCTGGCCGCCGTGAGCCTGTCCGGGCGACTGCCGGAGCCCACGCAGGACGATATCCGCCAGACCGTCCACCGCCCGAACCAACGGCCGGGTCAACTGCAGGTATACAAGGACAGGCCTTGCCAAAAGGAGTGCGGTAAATTCGGACCGTTCGTAGGCCAGCGCTTTGGGAACCAGCTCGCCGAGGACCATCAGCAGGACAGTGATCAGAAGGAAAGAGATCCCCACAGAAATCGAATGGGCCACAACGAGGGTTGTAACGCGTTCGAGGCGGCCCTCCAGCACGCTGGCGATGGCCTCGGCCATCATGCCTTCGCCCAACCAACCCATCAGCAGGGAGATAACCGTCATGCCCAACTGGGTTCCCGAAATCAGCAGGCCCACATCGGCGAGCAAGGATTGAACACACCGCGCGCCGGTATTCCCCTCTCGCGCCAGTTGCTCCACGCGCGTGCGGCGCACACTCAATAGGGCATATTCCGCCGCGGCAAAAAAGGCGTTGAACGCAATAAGACCCAGAATAATGAACCCGCGCAGTAAGACAGTCATGGTTGGACGCCTGAAAGGACTATTCTAGCCTGAAGGTGGTGGGAAGTTCAAAAGGCGATAAAGGTTTGGGGCTACCTGGAAGTGAGGGGGTTTGCACAATGTGGGCAGAATTCCTGCCCCACTTCGATTGGCCGGCTACACGATGGGCACAGAAGTGCCACTCCCGCCGAACGAAATAAAAACCAAACAAGGGCACCAACTCCGGTAAAGACGATCCCCATGCCTCCCAGTATAGTCGACACGAGAAAGAAGCTGAAATTGTAGCCGGCGTCATAACGGATATCACTTGGCTCGACAGGATCGTAAAGCAGAGTGTGCTGGGTCCCCGGGGCGAAGAGGTCAGCCTTGCGCTTCATCTCCACGTAGCTCGAAGATTTGTACGAAGAAGACGCGGGGGTCAGATACTCCCTGCCATTCACCGTATAGCGGAATTCAAACTGCGTCCCATACATCGTGGTGTCCTGGTCACGACCGGTGGTTACTTCGCTTTTGGTCACCCAGGCATCCACTTTGGGCCAATTCTTCAGGATGTTGTATTGACTGCGGGCGCTAAATCCTCCGCCCGTTAGCAAACCCAAGCCCACTACGAAAAAAACCCCGCCCACAATGCCCGCCGTCCGGTCTCCCGAGGCTCTGAATTGCGTCATCATTTTGGCGCGAGCCTCGTCTATGGATGGAATTGTAGTTTTGGGTTCGTATTTCATGCGACCGATCCGGGGCCGGTGACCCCATCTTAACATCCTCATCAGCCCATTCAAGCGTTATTGCCCGCGGAAAATAAATCACGGGCACCATGGGATATCCCAACTCAAGACAAGTCCTGTGCTAAAATCAGCGGCGCTACTTACGTCGACTCAATGGAAAATTTCCTAACCAGCCCGATCCGCTGCTACTACGAATTGGAGCTTCCCCCCCTTCACAAGTCCAAAAAACGCTGGCCTCTCCTGATCGCCTTGCACGGATACCAGGGCGACAAGGACTCCATGATAAGGGTGGCGCGGCGCATTGCCAACGGCAACATGGTGGTGATTTCCCTGCAAGGGCAAAACCAATTCTTCATCAATTACGGGTCCAACGACATGATTGACCCCAAGACCTTTCGCGTGGGATTTGGCTGGGGCACCAGTTACAAGATGGAAGAATCGATCGAGTTGCACCATCACAATATCCGCGCCCTGATCGATTTGGCGGTCCAAAAATATCGCGTGGCACGGTCACGCGTCTTTTTGTTGGCTTTTTCGCAGGCCTGCTCTTTCAATTATCGCTTTGTCTTTGCCCACCCCACGGCCATCCGCGGCGATATTGGAGTGTGCGGGGGCGTGCCGAATGACTGGAACGAGAACCCGCACTACCGTAAAGCTCGCACCCACGTCCTGCACATCGCAGCGTCGGATGACATTTGGTACTCCCGCGAAAAGAATCTGGAGTTTCGCCGCAAGCTGGCTCAACGGGCAGGATCCCTTGATTTCCGATTCTATAAATCGCCGCACCGCTTTCCCCGCGCGGCCATTCCTCATATTCGCAAATGGATTGAGAAACACCTTTAATTGGGAGGGTTCATGAGAAAGCTGGCCTGTTATTGGGTTATCCTTCAGACCCTATGCGTCGCAGCTTCGGCTTCAGCCCAGGAGCGAAGCTTGGACGCGATGATCGATCAGGAGATGTCTGGCCTGGTCGCTACCTACAAATCCCTCCATGCCGCGCCGGAACTTTCCCATTACGAAGCCAAGACTTCGGCCTTGATCGCGAGCCAACTCCGATCCATGGGCTATGACGTCACCGAACATGTGGGCAAGTACCAGCAGCCTGAATGGAAGGGCTACGGGATTGTCGCGATTATGAAAAACGGCGCCGGGCCCACAGTCCTGGTGCGTACTGAACTCGACGCCTTGCCGGTGGAAGAGGAGACCGGCCTGCCTTACGCGAGCCAGGTGAAAACCAAGAATGACGCGGGCGTGGAAGTCAGCGTGATGCACGCTTGCGGACACGACATTCATATGACGTCGCTGCTGGGCACAGCGAAAATGCTCGCTGACTTGAAGAGCCAGTGGCACGGAACGCTCATGCTGATTGGACAACCAGCGGAGGAAGCAGTCAGTGGAGCTCAATCCATGATTGCCGACGGAATTTACACGCGCTTTCCCAAGCCGGACTATTGTCTCGCGCTGCACGACTCGGCTGACATGGTGGCGGGCAAGGTCGGCTACACGCCCGGCTACGCTCTGGCCAGTTCCACGTCCGTGGACGTGTTCATTCGAGGTCTGGGTGGGCATGGGTCAAGGCCCGAGGCCACCAAAGACCCGATCGTTGCGGCGGCCGGGTTCATCATGGCCTTGCAGACCATCGTGAGCCGCGAGAAATCAGCGTTTGACCCCGCCGTAGTGACTGTCGGCTCCATCCACGGTGGCACGCGCTACAACATTATTCCGGACGAGGTCCACCTTCAGCTCACCATTCGAACCTACAAGGAAGAGGTGCGCCAAAAAATTCTCGCCTCGATCGACCGCATCGCCAAAAGCGTTACCCTGTCCGAAGGAATTCCCGAGGATCGCGCGCCCATCGTGAAAGTGAACGAAGGCGAGTTTACGCCTTCCACTTTCAATGATCCCCGACTTACCGAGCGATTGGCAGGTGTGTTCAAAAACGTGTTGGGCGCCGCTAACGTGGAGGAAGTTCCTCCGATCATGGCCAGCGAGGATTTTGGCTTGTTAGGCCTGGAAGGGCATCAGATTCCCATCTGTATGTTCTCGCTTGGAGCAGTGGACCCGGTGAAGATGCAAGAGCACAAGCAAACTGGCACGCCACTGCCCTCTCTACATTCCAGCCGGTGGGCGCCGCTGCCCGAACCCACTATTCGAACCGGCGTGAAGGCCATGACGTCCGCCGTCCTGGAACTCATGAAGAAATAAGCCGAACTGCGGAATGCCCCCAGCTATGGACCGCGTCAACTCGCCCACGGCGGGACTCTTCGACTGGCCCGCATTCTTCTGCTATCATGATCAAGATGTATGACGATACTGTGGCCGTGGTCGAAAATCGACCCCTTACCGGCGGTCACTTCCTATTGAGTGTTCATGCACCGCGCCAGGCGCGAGCGACCCGGCCGGGCCAGTTTGCCATGGTCCAATTGCTGGGACGCTCGGATGTTCTTTTGCGCCGGCCCATGAGCATTTACGATGTGACGCCGGGGAAATCGAAGGCCGGTGGAAGTAAATCACCGCTGCAGATCATCCAATTGCTTTACAAGATTGTGGGCCGCGGCACGCGACTGATGGCCTCACTCAAGCCCGGAGACTCAGTGGGCCTGCTCGCGCCACTGGGACACGGATTCTTCACTGAGGAGTATTTGGCCCAGGCCCGGGAAGCTGAGGAAGTTCTGCACATAGCAGGCGGCATCGGCATTGCTGCGCTGCTCTTGCCGGCGCGCGACTTGGCGCGCGCGGGAATCGGGCAACGGATTTTCTTCGGTGGCCGGACAAAAGACGATTTGGTGGCCCTCGAAGCATTCAAACCTCTGGTCAGATCGATGGCGCTCGCCACTGAAAACGGCTCACGCGGCCATCGCGGCTATGTGACACAGCCCCTGGAAGCGTTTCTCGAACGCAACCTGAAAAAGAAGTTTCTCCTGATGGTGTGTGGTCCGTGGGCGATGCTGGACGCCTCGGTGAAACTGGCAAAGAAATTCGGCCACCCTTGCCTGCTCTCCATGGAAAACCGGATGGGCTGCGGCTTGGGCGTTTGCCTGGGGTGTTGCATCCGCGTGGAGGGCGAGGGGCACGGCGCCTACCAGCGGGTTTGCACCGAGGGCCCGGTGTTTTGGTCAGAGAAAGTGATTTGGGAGAAAGAAAACATCGCCAAGACTTAATCCACAGATTACGAAGATATCGCAGAAATGAAAAGAAAGTCAAATGGCAAAAGTGAAAGGTCAAAAGTCGAAGAGCAAGAGGCAACGGACAGCCGACAAAGGGCAACTTGCAGTTTCTTCAAAATCCGCTCAATCTGCGGATAATGGTTTCATCCCTCAAATCGAGACTGAGATTGCCGGCGTCCATTTTGAGAACCCCGTGTTGACTGCCAGCGGGACGTTTGGATACGGCCAGGAGTTCGCCCAGCTCATCGACTTGAATTCACTGGGCGGTATTGTGGTGAAAGGAATCTCCGCCGAGCCGATGTCTGGAAACCCGCCCCCGCGAATCTATGAAACCGAGTCCGGAATGCTCAACGCCATCGGTCTGCAGAACGTGGGGGCCAGAAGATTTGTGGAAGAGAAACTCCCATTCCTCCGCACTCTGCGGACTCGCTGCGTTGTAAACGTTTTCGGGTACTCCACGGAAGATTATGTTCGCGCCATCGAAATCCTAAACGAGGGAGAAGGTATCCACGCTTACGAGCTGAATATCTCCTGCCCGAACACACGCTGTGGCGGGATGGTTTACGGCAACGACCCGAAACTCACCGAAGAAGTGGTGGCCGCGTCCAAACGAGCGGCGCGCTTTCCCCTGTTCGTAAAGCTTTCTCCCAACGTAACGGACATCACCGTTCTTGCTCGAGCCGCGGAATCCGCGGGTGCGGACGCGCTCTCCTTGGTGAACACTTTTGTGGGCATGGCCATTGACATTGAAACGCGAACGCCGCGCGTTTCGAACATTACGGCGGGACTCTCCGGCCCTGCTATCAAGCCGGTGGCATTGCGTATGGTTTACCAAGTGGCGCGGACCGTGAAGATTCCCATTATAGGTATCGGCGGGATTTCGTCCGCCGAGGATGCCTTGGAATACATCATCGCCGGCGCTCGCGCCGTTCAGGTGGGGACTGCCAATTTTTACGCACCTGAAACTTCTTTGCGGGTCGTTGAAGGGATTCGTGATTACTGTTGTCGCAAGCAGATGCACCTCTCCGCGCTTATCGGCAGCTTGAAGATTCCGGGAAGCCCAAGTCCGGCATAATGCAGTTCAGCCCGGCAACTTACGCTTGGTTCCCGATAGTTTCGGCCCCACTGCCACGGCAAGCCCTTTACTACCCATTTTGGCCCGTTGCTTGCCCCTTCATAGGGTGTTATGGCCAGGGAAAAGCAAGTTCACCCGATTCGAGCCTTTTGTTTGAGTCACTTCGAAAGGATGCAGGCCCCCATGCGTCATGAAAATCAGGCGCCATTGGAGGTGGGGCGTGACACCAAGCAAAGGAAAACCTATTTCCTATTCCAGGCGTCCAATCACAGGGGGGCAACCAGCCTAGATGGGTGGCAAGCAAGCCCAATTGTATCAAACAGTTACGATAACAGATTGGAATTGACTCCTCGTGATTTTTCTGATAAATTGGAGTGTATCGTTTTGCGCAAAAATCTTCAGGTTTTCATATCCCATTCTTGGCTTAGCTTGCTACTTGGTTTCGTAATCCTGGCTGCACCGGGGTGCGCGGTTCGACGGACTACCAAG